>FR884033.1:117213-146439 GCA_000435495.1 Firmicutes bacterium CAG:552
TTGCCTTTTTTATCGAAAAACCGCCTATAATCGCCGCTGCAACCCCCAACATGTACACACGAAACATTGAAGCATTATGCTTTTTAGCAGTATACTCGAATGCGGAAAACGGCGAATCAAAAGGACAATCAGCCACAACGCCGTCTACTTTTACACGCTTAAGACTCATTAGCGCAGTCGCCGCCCCCATGGATATACCGTACAAAATTATCTTCCGAGCGCCTCGTTTTTTCAAAAACTCCGTCCACTTTTCTATGTCACGACTTTCCTTTACACCCATTGAAAGCGTTTTTCCGTCGCTCAATCCGTGTCCCCTTAAATCGATTAGCAAAACGTTATAACTCAGTTTACACAGTAAATTCAACGCAAAACACAAATCTCGTAATCCTGTACTTTTGTATCCGTGTATCAAAACAACGGTAGGAGCGCTATCGTCGCTACGATAAAATCTCGCATACAATTTTTTACCGTCGTATGATTTAACAAAAACGCCTTCGAATTTTTTTGCGGCAGCTTCAAAATACTCGCTTTTAACAGCCTCCGCATACCGTACATATTGTTTTTTTTGCGGCGGCATCGTCATATAATCGGCGTATTTGTCCTTGTTAACAAATACTTTAGAATACATTATAAACAAAATTATGTATAAAACGGCGATTATTGCTGCCGTTATTGCTACGTATATCATATTTTTTTCCTTCTTAAAGAACCGAACGTAATTACTATGCCGAAAAAATACACGGATGCGGCTATAATAATAGCATAATACGCAACGCCCATATACGGCAAGCTTTTACTAAAGCCGAAAACTCCTGCCTCGGAAGCGTAATTCATGAAAAAATAAGGATAATTCTGATTGAGACCGTAATCCCACTTCAGAGCATATCCTATTGCCGAAAACGTCATAAACACTACCGGCGGAACTATCGTCCACAGTCTTTGAGCGTAATAGTATCGTTCGCTTTTGTAACACAGCAAATAATCTATTATTGCCAAAACCGGCACTACTACGTGCAGCAATATGCTGCTAAGACTCCACACCCCGTCGTACGCATTTGCCATAGCCGCCGGCGCAAGTAAAAAACAATACACCGCCATAGTAAGCATTATTGATGTAGTTGTCGCAAGTTTTACTATACGCATCCACTTTTTTGTTAGATATCCAAAAGAAAATGTAACGATTCCGGCAAGACTCACCGCCGCAACGGCAATATTGGATTGAGTAGTAAAAAACAACAACGCATTACCGTCCATAATGCGAATTGCCTTTGGCGACATATCGGAAACAAGCGCACAAATAGGAAGTAATACGGTTAAAACTTTGATTGACAACGAACATTTAACTCTCATATGTATCGACTAAAGGCAATGCGTCGCCACATTGCCTTCGCCTAAGTTAAATTATTTGTTTTAAATACGAACGTCTACGTTTATGTTGAATATGTTCGAAATTCTTCCATTGATTTATGATCTTACTATTGTCTTCGATGTTAAGATTTGTTTCGGCATATCGAACAGACGGGTATGCATTAAATATATCGAAAATGCCCGCAAACAACGCAGAACTTATTCCCTTGCTTTCGTATTGAGGCAAAACGCCTACAAGACCGAGCTCTATCATTTTAGGCTTCTTTATCGCCTTTAAAACCCGTATCAGCGCAACCGGCGTAAGTCGTCCTCCCGACTTTTGCAACGCTTCTCCGATAGACGGAAAACAAACGCCGAAGCATACGACTTTCTCATCTTTATCCAAAATAACCGACACAAAATCCTTTTTTACAAGCAATCTAAAATTAGACACCATCATTTTTCGCATCTTGTCGCTCAGCGGTACAGTTCCGTAAATCTGGGAATAGGTCGTATCCAGTATATCAAAAAAGGCATCCGCATATTTTTCTATAAATTCGTTTATGTTTTTTACTGAACACAAATGTAAGCCATATCTCTTCAACATAAGCGAACTTAATCTCTTCAATCTGTCGTTTGGCTCCTTAGGCGGATAGATTCTTCGCTCTACCCAATCGACTTCTTTGGCATAGCCGCAACGCTCTATGAGATTCTGATAATAAGCGTAGTTATACTGTTCTTCAAACGTAGACATATAGTCGAAGCCTTCGACCAACAGCCCCTCTCTTTCGAGATCGGAAAAACCCAACGGTCCGACAACTTCGTTCATACCTTTAAGTTTTGCCCAGGATTCCACGGCGTCGAACAGCGCCTTTGCAACTTCTATATCATCCACGCAATCGAATCGTGTAAATCTGACCCTGCTTTGCTTCCACTTCTCGTTACTCGCTTTCTGCAAAATCCCCGATATTCTTCCTTGAATTTTACCGCCTTTGTATGCATTGTAATAAACTGTGTCGCACTGTTCCGAATAAACATGATTACGTTTAAAGAGCTTTTTTTCGTCCGAATAAAGCGGAGGTGCAAAATAAGGATTACCTTTATATAAATTTAAAGGAAACTCGATAAATCTTTTAATTTCTTTGCGATTTTTTACTTCTCTAATTTCTACCATATCAACCCTTGTCATTAAGACAGGCAATGCCGGGAAGAATCTTTCCTTCAAGATACTCCAAGCTTGCGCCGCCGCCGGTAGAAATATGAGTCACTTTGTCGCCATAGCCCATTTGCTGAACCGCAGCCGCACTGTCTCCTCCTCCGATGATCGAAATGCACTTGCTTTGAGCCAATGCGGCAGCAATTTCCTTTGTTCCGGCAGCAAAAACCGGGTTTTCGAATACGCCCATGGGGCCGTTCCAGATAACGGTTCCGGCAGTAGCTATCTGCTCACGGAAAAGCTTAACTGTTTGAGGTCCTATGTCCAAACCCATTTCATCGGCTATTTCGTCGATTTTTCGCACATGCGCTTGGACGGGAGCGTCGATAGGATCGGGAAAAGCGTCCGCCGTAACTACGTCTACAGGAAGAATAAACTTTATCTTCTTAGCCTTGTCCATAAGTTCTTTGGCAAGCGCAAGCTTGTCTTCTTCGCAAAGACTTTTCCCGGTATTATATCCGAGCGCTCTGAGGAACGTATAAGCCATTCCGCCGCCGATTATTATACAATCCGCTTTATCTATAAGATTATTTATAACGCCGATTTTGTCGGATACTTTGGAACCGCCCAAAATAGCTACAAGCGGACGAACGGGATTCTCTAAAGCTCCGCCCATAATTTTAAGCTCTTTTTCGATAAGAAAACCCGCTACCGCATCCTTAACGAACCCGTATTGCGCTATGCCGGCAGTGGAAGCATGCGCTCTGTGTGCCGTGCCAAAAGCGTCGTTTACATACACGTCGCAAAAAGAAGCAAGTTTACGGCAAAATTCTTTGTCGTTTTTTTCTTCCTCAGCATGAAAACGCAAGTTTTCCAAAAGAACAGCCTGACCGTCCTTGAGCGCAGCGACCTTTGCCTGTGCGTCTTCACCGATTACGTCGGTGGCAAACGTAACCGCCCCGCCAAGCAATTCGTTAAGTCTGTCGGCTACGGGCTTTAACGAATACTTAATGTTAAACTCTCCCTTAGGTCTGCCGAGATGAGAGCAAAGCACCACTTTCGCTCCGTGAGAAAGCAAATATTTTATGGTCGGCAACGCCGCAGTAATACGGTTGTCGTTAGTTATCTTTCCGTCTTTCATTGGAACATTGAAGTCACACCTTACAAGACATTTTTTGCCTCTTACGCATACGTCTTCTATAGTCTTTTTGTTCATCATAACCTCACAATAAAGTTTTTGTCTGATACTTCTCGCATATTTTCGCCAAGCAACTTGCGAGTCATATTTTTGCCGTACTCAACGCCGGGTTGATTAAAAGCATCCACGCTCAGAAGCTCGCCGGCATATGCCGTAGCAAACATAAAAAATGTCAGTAGTTCGCCTACACTCTCTTCGTTAATCTCATCTACGGTTATAGTCATATTAGGTCTGCCCGCATTTACTAGCGACATTGCGGTCCCTCGCATGGACGCATCCAGAATATCCCCGAGTTCTTTCCCATTAAGATATCCGTCATGCGACTGCGAAACGGCAAAGCCTTTCAGCCTATCCCTCACTCCGACGAAAATAACGACCTTATCCTGTGGACCTTCTACCAACAGTTGCAAAAGCGAATGCTGATCCACGCTGCCCAACGCTTTTAACGGCGTTTGACCTTCGTTGACCGTAGCGCCGCTTTTTGTAGTCCTTTTTCCTAAAGACTCTGCCCAAAGCTGAGCAAAAAAGTCAGGAAGCAATCTAAGCCTGTCCGAATACGGCATAAGTACACAGATATTATAACCTTTTTTCTTTGACAAGACAAGCAAAGACGCCGTTATAAGCGCAGGATTTTTATAAATATTTTTTTGTATACAGCCACACGTGGCTCTTCTTGCTCCGTATAACAAATTTCTTATGTCTATCCCTAATATACTCATAGGCACGAGTCCGGCATTGCTTAGCACGGAAAATCGACCGCCCACGCCCTTATCAATCCCGAAAATTCTTATTCCTTCTCTTACGGCAAAATCATACAAAGTCCCTTTGCCTATAGTGGTTACGGCACAAACTTTACCCTTGGCGTCGTCTCCGACTACTCTTTTTAATTTGTCGTAACAAACATAAAAATTGGCGAGCGTCTCTCCCGTGTCGCCGCTTTTCGTAACTACGCAAAAATGCGTTTTTCGCAAATCTATTACGTCGAACAAATTGCTCATTTCATCGGGATCCGTATTGGACACTACATACAATTTCGGAGCTTTTCTGGCAAATCTGTTTAACTCGTTATGTCTTAAGTGCAAAGTTGCATTTGCAACCATGCTCAATCCGAGAGAAGAACCGCCTATGCCTAAAACAACCAAGTATTCGACATTTTCTCGCACCTGCATACCGTATGTTATCAAATCGGACAAATCCGGCGTATCAAAAGGCAAGGAACACCATCTAAGGTATTCCTCGCCGAATTTACTATTAACGTTGTCGTAAGCTGCCGAACAATCGATAAGTTCGTCGATCCCGCCGCTTACGTATTTTTTTGTCATAAAAGAGTAATCGAGTTGCACTAACCTTTTATACGGTCGTTTCTATAAGACCGAAATCGCCGTCTACACGCTTATAAAGCACGTTTATTCTTGCGTCCGCCTTGTTGAGGAAAACGAAAAAACTGTGTTGAGTAAGTTCGAGTTCTTCAATTGCGTCTTCGATGGTCATCGGAGTAAGATTAAACACTTTAGTTCTAACAACTTTAGGTTGAGCGGTTTCTTCTTTTTCCGGTTCCTCAACCAAAAGCTTTTCTCTTACTCTTTTGCTTTTGCCTATCAATTTCTTATGGTATTTGATAATCTGTTTCTCTATCTTAGGTATAGCCAAATCTATGTTGTTGTACATATTGTCGCTCGTTATTTCCGCTCTCAACACGGTATTGTCCAAGACAATGGTAAGTTCGAGCGTATAGGCATTTTCTTTTACCTGCTTAAGCAACACTTTAATGCGAGTATCTTCGTCCACGAAAAACTTATCGAGACGTTGAACTTTTTTGTCGATGACGTCTTTGAGCTTATCGCTCGGATCGTAGTTCTTGCAAACAAATTCAATAATCATAATAATTTCCTCCGAATTTACAATATATAACCGCCGTACGGCGAATTATGTCGAATATTTATTTTAGTTTACCATAAGTTTTAAGTTTTGTAAATAGCAAATCTACAAAAATAATAAATTTCACATTTTGGAGCGAACGCAAACTTTTTGATCGAAATCCACTTCTACTTTATCGCCGTCCTTTACCTGACCGCTAAGCAGACTTTCGGCTATTGCGTCTTCTACGCTTTGTTCTATAACTCGGCGCAGCGGTCTAGCACCGAACTCCGGATCGTACCCTTTCTCCAAAATATATTCCATCATATTTTGCGTAACATAGAGCTTTATATTTCGCTCGGACAATTTTTTATCCACCTTCTTAAGTAAAAGCATGGCTATTTTGGAAATATCTTCTTTGGTAAGATGATTGAACGTACATATTACGTCTATACGATTAAGAAATTCCGGCTTAAATCTTCGTCTCAACGCCGCATCGAGAATTTCTTGCGTTTTGCGTTCTTCTTCAGCTCTTCCGCCTCCGAATCCCAAAGTTCGTTGCGTTTTAAGCTCCGAAACTCCGACGTTAGACGTCATTATTATTATCGTATTTTTAAAGCTTACGGTTCTGCCTTGCGAATCGGTAAGCCTTCCGTCATCCATAAGCTGCAGCAAAAGATTGTACACATCCGGATGCGCCTTTTCTATTTCGTCGAAAAGCACAACGCTGTACGGTCTGCGTCTGACTTGCTCGGTGAGCTGTCCTCCGTCGTCGAAACCGACGTATCCCGGAGGAGAACCTATCAATTTACTTACGCTGTGCGACTCCATATATTCGGACATATCGAGACGAATAACTGCATTTTCGTCATCGAACATTGCTTCGCTGAGTGCCTTTGTCAACTCTGTTTTGCCTACGCCGGTAGGACCTAGGAACAAAAACGTTCCTATCGGTCTTGAAGGGTCTTTGAGCCCTGCTCTTGCTCTTCTTATTGCTTTGGAAACGGCGGTAACCGCACCGTCTTGTCCTATAACTCTTCCGTGTAGAACGTCCTCGAGATGCATTAGTCTCTGCGTCTCAGTCTCACTGAGTCGGCTAAGCGGTATCTTCGTCCATTTTGAAACGACTTCGGCTATGTCGTCGGCTGTTATAGCGCCGATTGTGCTTTCGTTATTTTTGCTCCAATTTATTTTAGCAGCTTCAATCTCGCCGGCAAGCCTTTGCCCCTCATCACGCAACTCCATAGCAGACTTGTAGTCTTCGTTTCTTACCGCCTCTTCTTTTTTTTGATTGATGACTTCCAGTTCCGCTTCCATGTTTTTAACCGATTGCGGAACGGTGTTGCCGCTTACTTTGGCTTTACTCATAGCCTCGTCGACAAGATCTATGGCTTTATCCGGCAAAAATCTGTCGGTAATATACCTGTCCGAAAGCTTTGCCGCCGCCTCTATCGCCTCGTCTGACAACGTTACCTTATGGAAAGCCTCGTAATTTTCTTTTAAACCTTTAAGAATTTCTATCGTTTCCTCAACGGAAGGAGGTGCGACTACAACAGGTTGAAATCTGCGTTCGAGCGCCTTATCCGTTTCGATGTACTTACGATACTCGTCAGTAGTGGTAGCGCCTATAGTCTGCAATTCTCCGCGCGCAAGGTACGGCTTGAGAATATCTGCGGGAGATACTTCGCCTTCCTTGCCGCCGGCTTGCGCCAGCGTATGCAATTCGTCGATAAATACGATGATATTGTTGCTTTCTTTTATAGCAGCAATCGCATCTTTTAACTTTTCTTCCATTGCTCCCCGATATTTTGTTCCGGCGATTATGCTGCCGATGTCAAGGCTAAATATGGTTTTGTTGCGAAGCAGCTCCGGCACGTCGCCCGAAACTATTTTTCGGGCAAGTCCTTCCACCACTGCGCTTTTGCCTACGCCGGGCTCGCCTATAAGTACGGGATTATTCTTTGTCTTACGGCACAATATCTGTATAATGCGTTCGATTTCTTCGTTTCTTCCTATAATCGGATCGATTTTACGCATTTTCGCTTTTTGCGTGATATCTTCTCCCAAATCTCTCAGCTTTTCGGGCAACGTTCCGTTTGCGACATCGGGTGTAAGATTATTTTTTGTTAGCAAAGCGTCTACTGTCGAAAGAAGAGATCTCACGTCTATACGACATTGACCTGCCATTAGGCTGACTGCAGTATTTGCCGTATCAACCAACATGCAATGCAATAACTGCTCATTGGTCGCAGCCTCTTTTCCCATACTTATGTCCAGTCTATACGCCTCTATTATGATATTGTTTACTCTGTCGGTAAAATTAGGTTCACCGAGCAGTCTCCTGCTCTCGCTACGAAAATACATTTCCATTATAGAAGCCTTGAGTCCGTACTCTATAAGCAACTTCGATACGGCTGTATTTTCGTTTTTTAACATTCCGTATAAAACATGTTCGGTGCCGACCCCGGGATTACAATTTTCTATGGCACAGTTTTTTGCTATCAAAAGCGTGCGTTTTAATTCGTCATTAACTTTAATTTGCATTAAAATCTCCTTAACGTATATAAGTTTTTAAATCACCTTGTCAAAATTTCGGTTAGCGATCTCGCATATAAAGCTATAGCTTCTTCCTTCGAAGCGTCGGAGGAACGGTTCAGCTCTAAGCCTTTAAGTCCGACGGCAAAATCTTCGAACGCTTCCGTCGAAACGCACTTTAACAAACCTATATGCAATCCTAATCTGACGTAACCGACATGTTCGAAAAATTCGTTTTCGGAAAGGATAGCACAATTTGTCAAAGTTCCGTATGCACGCAGAATTTTATCTTTTATTGCAGGAGCCTCGGACTCGATAAGTTTTTGCAGCATCTGTTTTTCTGCAGCTTCCAAGTACGTAGCGGCATTTAAAACGCTTTCGCAAATTTCGCTCTCGGTAACGCCTAAAGTTCGTTTGTTCGACAAGTAAACGGTAAAGTCTTCCGTCTCCGTCGCTTCCATCAAAACTCCTTCCGCCATGAGCGAACGCATATATCTACCTATTGTCTTACTTATGAGCAATGCCGGAGTAAACAATTTAAGCTTTACTCTCATACCCGTACCCACGTCGGAAAGCGACAAGGTTTCGAATCCGAAAGTAGGATGAAAAGCATACTTTACGCACTCAGCTATCCTATCATCCAAGTTTTTCACTACTGCGTAAGCCTCTTTCAGATTATTTTCCCTAATTGAAGAACAAATAATAAAGTGATCGGAGCCGCCTACGGTCACGCAATATCTCGATCCGTCGTAAATAAGCCGAGCGGAAGAGGAAGTGGGTTCGGGTATAAGTCCCTTAGCGGAAAGCGCCTTGCTTAGAGGTCCGACGCCGTCTGTAACCTGCGCATTTAAAACGCTCCCGATTTTGTTCGCCACAGACGATGCGTCTATTCTCTTAAACGGCAAACAAGCATTACGCCTGAGCGTCACCGAAGATGATAAAATCGTTTCGCTCATTTGTTCTCTCCTTTAAGACTTTTAATTTTTTCGCTTAAGACCATAGCTTCTTCGTAATTTTCACTCTTAACCGCTTCTTTTAAACGCTGCTCGAGATCGTTTAATTTTACAGCAGACTCACCCGGCTTGGCTCCGACATGCGCTACCGAAGATTGCAGGTTGCGAATAATCGGCTTAAGTTTGTCTGCGAACTGATCATAACAATTGGGACATCCGACTTCTCCGTTGTCTGCTATTTCGGCTAACGTCTTGCCGCAGACCGAACACTTTTCCATTCCGTAGCGATCTGCCGCAAACCCCAACAAATCGCTTTCGCCAAGTGACGCAAACATCTCTATCTGCGCCTGCTTAAAGCAGTTCGGACAAAGATATATACGAGTCTTTACACCGTTTATTGTTTGCTCCATATAGCCGGTAGCTTCTCTCATTCTGCATTTTTGACAAATCATTTTACACTCTCCTTTAAGCTCAGAATGGCTGCAACGTTCTTTAAAATCGACGCTCGCAACGTATCTTTATTTGCTGTAGGCGCCAACAATGCTCTGTCCGAAAGCACGCACTTTATAATATCGGCTTCTCGGTCGGCAATATGCCCCTCTTCCGCAAGTCTGTCTACTATAAGCTCCGCTCTATGCGCATCTAACCCTTTTACTACGTCCAAGTTGGCTATTTCGATTAACGAAGCGGCTCTGTCCGAAATACGAATTACCGTAACGTAACCGCCGCCGCCTCTGCGAGACTGAATTACGTATCCTCTGTCCAAAGTAAATCTTGTTGCCAAAACATAATTGATTTGGCTCGGAGCACACGAAAAATAATCGGCAAGTTCGTTACGATTGATAACGATACTTCGATCTCCGCCAATGGCGTCTATAAGAAATTTTTCTATAACGTCGCTTATGTTTGCCATCGAAATCGCTCCCGTAAAGTTTGACTTACTTTGACCTTCGATAATAGTATATCACTTTTTTTATATTTGTCAATTGGTTTTTAAAAAATTTCAAAACTTTTTTCTGCAAAAAAATACTGCCGCCGGTTTGATATAAGTCGTGGAACCCGTAGCGGCAGCTCTGCTTTACATATTAAATAAGAAACCAAGTAACTTTCATCTTTTTGCCCAGGTAGACGGAGCAAGCGTTAGCAATAACGGATATATTTCCAGTCTGCCGAGAAGCATTGCGAGAGTAAGTAAAACCTTACTTAACCCGGAATAGTTTGCAAACGTACCGTAACCGACTACATTATCGAAAATAGGTCCGACGTTATTAAAACAGGACGCTACCGCAGCAAAATTAGCTTCGAAACTAAAATCGGTAAAAAATTGCTCTATAAAAGTTACGAGCAGAAGAATTGCAAAAAACGCTACGAAATAAAGAGCAAAGTAGCTGTGCGTTTGAGTTACCGTTTTCTCGTCGAGTCTCTTTCCTTCCAACTTTTCTATGGTAGCCTTGTGCGGGTGGACCGCTTTTTTTAATTCGCTGCCTATCTTACCGAAAACGATCATCAGACGAGATACTTTTAAGCCGCCGGCGGTAGAACCTGCGCAGCCGCCTATAAACATCAATACTATCAGCACAGTCTTTGACATAGTCGGCCACTGTGAAGTGTCCGCAATCGCAAAGCCCGTCGTGGAAATATATGACGTCGTTTGGAAAAATGCATTTTTAATCGCTGTGTATAAGTTACCTACCTGCGAATATATATTTGATGCAATGAGCGCTGTAGAAACTAAAATTATTATGAGAAAGCACCTAAGCTCACTGCTTTTTACAGCCTGAGAAAACTTTTTTATTATAATCAGATAGTAAACGTTAAAATTTACGCCGAAAAGTAGCATAAATACGGCGATAACCCACTGAGAATAGTCGTTATAGGTCGCAATACTACTCGTCTTTACACCGAATCCACCCGTTCCTGCCGTCGAAATAGCGTGTACTATGCTGTCAAATAAAGGCATACCGCCGCAAAGCAACATAACCGTCATCACAAGCGTCATACCTGCGTAAATCATATATAATATTTTCGCCGTATCTCTGGCTTTCGGTACAAACTTATCGACAATCGGTCCGGGCATTTCGGCTCTGAGAATATTCATCGACCGTCCGGGAGATCGAGAAACCACGGCGATAACAAATACTATTACCCCCATGCCGCCTACAAAATGCGCAAGCGCACGCCACAACAAGGACGCATGCGTAAGATCTTCAGTCACGACTACGACCGTCGCTCCTGTGGTCGTAAAACCGCTCACGGATTCGAACAAAGCGTCTACTACATTAGGTATGTCGCCGCTTACCACAAACGGGATTGCTCCGATTACCGAAACGGCAATCCACGCCAATGCAACAGCTACGAGTCCCTCTTTTGCGTAAATAATAGAATCTTTGGGCTTGAGAAACGACAACGCAAAACCAATTGCCGCCGACAGCACAGCTACCGAAACATAGGAAACTGCAGCTCGGTACTCCGCATAAATAAGCGCAGTAGCGGCTGGCAATACCATTAACGCTGCGACAAGCAACAAAACCTTTCCTATTATATTAAATACAGCCTTATAATTCATATTATCTAAGTATATCGCCAAGCGAGGTCAATCTTTTTCCCGTTGCAACGACAATAACTCTGTCGCCTTCGCTGATTACGTCGTCACCGCACGGAATGATGTTTTTGCCTTCTCGTATTATGCCGCCGATAAGAACGTCATTTTTTAATTTAAGATTTTTAAGGGGAATACCTGCGCCGTCAAAATCTTTTACGCAAAATTCTACGGCTTCGGCGCCGCCTCCTGCCAAACTATACAAAGCGTTTATTTCGCCCTCGGTAGCGTTCTCGAGCGAGCGTGCGTACTTTATAATATAATCTGCAGTTATATCCTTGGGCGAAACGATGCAATCCAAACCCAACCCGGATGCCGTGTCCGACATTTCTTCGTTATTAACCTTTGCAACAACCTTTTTAACTCCGTGATTGCTTGCGTAAAACGAAATCAGTATATTATCTTCATCTCTGCCCGTCAATGACACAAATGCGTCGGAATCGGTTATTCCTTCCTCCAAAAGCAAATCGCCGTTCATTCCGTTGCCGCAAATGACAGAGACTGAAGGAAATTCTTCACACATGCTAAAACATCTCTCTTTGTCAACGTCAATAACCTTACACGATATTTTAGCCGCAGTCAGTTTTTCGCACAAATAATGACAAATCTTGCTTGCGCCTAAAATCATTACTTGTTTTACGGTACGAGTTTCGGTAGTAAGTCCGCGCAAAGCTCCGTCCATATTTCTTTCAGCGGCTATTACGGCAACCTTATCTCCGCTTGCAAGCGTAAATCTGCCATCCGGAATGTAGATATTGCCGCCTCTATTGACTATCGACACGAGGAATTTTTCCTTGGACTTGCTTTTTACGTCTTTTAGCGCTACTCCGCAGAGTAATGAATTCTGTTTTACTACGGCTTCTGAAATTTCGAACTTACTGCCGGGAAAAACTTCCGCTTTTACTGCGGAAGGAAGCTTTAACACATTATATATGGCAGATGCGGTAAGACGTTCGGGATTTATCGTCATTGACAAGCCGAACTGCTCTCTCAAAAATCTCAGACCTTTTCCGTCGGAATTTCCTATATCCCGTATTCTTGCGACAGTGTGCTTTGCACCCAACTTTTTGGCAACAAAACAACTAAGCATGTTAGACTCATCCGACGTTGTTACCGCTATAAAAATATCGGCAGTCTCTGCGCCTATTTCTACAAGACTGTCGTACTCTGCGCCGTTAGCGCAGATACATTTGACGTCATATTCCGTAGCAATCTTCTCGATTACGTCTCTGTCTTTATCCACGGCTATCACTTCGTGGCGCTCTTTTATAAGGCTTCCTATTATCGTTTTACCTATTTTTCCGCATCCAACTACTATAATTCTCATAATCTTCTCCGCAACGCCGTGACTGAAGACATATCGTATTATCTCGATGAATGTCCATACGTAGATAGTACCCGTCCAAAGCCACCATTATTACAAAAATACCATCTTATTATACTACATCGATAAGAGATAGTCAACCGCTGAAATAAAAAATGCTCTCGCCGAAAAACGAAAGCATTTAAGCGCAAAATCCCGAGAATAAGCTGTAAGCCGAGTTCTGTATTTGACGATCATCTATCTAGGCGAATCGTTGCCGATACGCTCGAGCGACACTGAAGGGAGGGCGAACAACCTTATATTCCCTTACCGTCTTGCACCGAATGGGGTTTACAGAGCGCGCCTCGTTGCCGCTGCGCCGGTGAGCTCTTACCTCGCCTTTCCACCCTTACCGCATAAAAGCAGCGGTTTATTTCTGTTGCACTTTCCTTGAAGTCGCCTTCACCGGTAGTTAGCCGGCATTCTGTTCTGCGGTGCTCGGACTTTCCTCGTGAAATCACGCGATCGTCTGCTTATCTCGGTAAGTTAATTATATCACCGCAAAAAAAATAAATCAAGCGTTTACTCACACAAAAAGTCATTGCGTCAATTCGCAAATTCTTTTCGCAACTTACTTAACGCTCTTTTTTCTATTCTGGACACATACGAACGGGAAATTCTCAGTTTTTCGGCTATTTCCGACTGAGTAAGCCTATCCACGCCGATTCCGTATCTATAGCAAATTATCGTCTTTTCTCTTCGAGTCAACGTTTTGTCCATCAGAGCTATTATCTGTCCGTACAATACTTCCGATTCCACTTTTTGTGTGACGGTTTCGCCTGAGCACGGCAATATGTCCATAAGCGTAATCTCGTTGCCGTCTTTATCCGTGCCTACCGACTCACTCAGACTTACTGCGGCTTTGTGCTTTTTGTTGGCACGTATGTACATAAGAATTTCGTTATCGATACACTTTGCGCAATACGTCGCAAGCTGGCTCCCTTTCCCGTACTCGAAAGTCTCTATGCCTTTTATTAGTCCGATGCTTCCGACCGAAATAAGGTCGTCCGCTTCTCCTGCCGAATGGTACTTTTTAACGACGTGAGCGACCAAACGCAAATTATGGCGAATCAATTTTTCTCTTGCAGCCAAATCCCCTTCCTTTACCAGTTCGACGCACCGTTTTTCCTCGGACGCCGAAAGCGGTTGCGGAAAAGAGTTTTTGCCTGCGACAAACGACGTAAAGCAAAATATTTTACTTAAAAATGCAAGAAATGTTTCTACTACCATAGCCGTACATCTTATGCTTTATTTCGACCTAATATTACAAAAAATCGACGTTTCTCTTGGAAACGACGACTTTTTGTAATGATTGTAAATCGTTACGTTATGGTAACAAATTTTTTTCTTTAGCGTTCTTTTACAACAAATTCATTATTTGCGGAACAAAAACAAGCAATATAAGCGCAATCGGGTAGGTTGCTGCATATGCGGAAGCTACGTCCTCGCTCTCGGCTACGGATATAAGCGAACCGAGCGCCGGAGTCGACGTCATACCTCCGGTTATGGAACCGAGATTGTTAAGCAAGCAAAGCTTAAAACCGTACTTTGCAACAAAGAATCCGACAATCATGGGCGCTAACGTCATAATTACGCCGTAGAGGAATACTATCGGCATATCGGAAACCAACTCTAAGAACTTAAGTCCGCCTTCGAATCCGGAGCCGGTAAGGAACATTACCAAACCCAATTCCCTAAAAACCTTAAGCGTGCTGTCGGGAACTCTGAGCGAAACCCTTCCTATCTTGCCGAAGTGACCGAATAACAAGCCTACAAGCAAAAATCCACCGGTAGCCGTAAGATTAAACACTATGCTTTCCGAAAACTTAAAGCTGATTGAGCCTATGATATTGCCGAGAATAACCGTCAACGCAAATATACAAATTCCGAATTTATCTATCTCGAACAATTTCTTCGCAGGCTGAGCAACCTCAGATACCTCATCGATGTCTCCGCCCTTGGGCGCACCCTGCAAAGCCATTAGTTCTCTTTCTTTCGACATATCGGCTCTCAACATCTTGGGAACAAGCTGAACAAACAATACAACGCCTATTACTCCGAACGGGTACGCAGCGCCGTTTGCAGCCGCTACCATGGCTTGCTGCTCCGAAAATACGTTTTGCGCAGCCGAAAATCCCGGCGTCGAAGTAAGCGAACCCATCAAAAGTCCGGTGATAATTGCGGGGTCGGCATTGCCTATAATCGTAATGAGTACTGCAGTTACCGTTCCGGTGCATATTATTACCGCACCCAATGCTATGTATGCAACCGCTTTACTCTTAAAATTACGAAAAAATTTAGGTCCTGCTATCAAACCTACTGCAGTAACGAACAAAGCCAAGCCCATCGATTTTACGAGCGAAAACTTTGCGGAAACCGAAGTAGCTGCTCCAATGCCCGAAAACCAGGACATTTTTAACAAAGCGTCTCCGTTTGCTTTAGTTCCGAACCTTGCAAGCAACGCCTCATTGATACTTCCTTGAAGGTAAGTTGCCGCTATACCGACTGCAATAGCCATGATAAACACGCCGGCAGAACCGAGCGAAACGCCCTTAATCTTTATACGACCAAGCAAATATCCCAATAAAAGTATAAGGAAAACACCGAAAATGTCGCTTACCATTACTTTGCATAATTGAAACCACATCTCCTCAAAAAAGCTCAGCCCTTTTGTACATAACATCGGATTCATTAGTCGTTAAGGCATTTTTCGTAAATGCCGGCCTCCTTAATTGCGTCCACAAGCGTTTCGCCGATTGTGTCCGGAGTAGGAGCGACTTTTACTCCGCAAGCAGTCAAAGTGGCGACCTTACCGGCTGCGGTACCCTTACCGCCAGATATTATTGCGCCTGCATGTCCCATACGTTTTCCGGCAGGCGCCGTTCTTCCGGTTATGAATGCAGCCACAGGCTTAGTCATATTTGCTTTTATCCATTCGGCTGCGTCTTCCTCGCCGCATCCGCCTATTTCGCCAATCATAACCACTGCATACGTTTCCGGATCTTTTTCAAACATCTCGAGAACGTCAATAAAGCCGGTACCCTTGATGGGATCGCCGCCAATGCCTACTGCGGTAGACTGACCCAAACCACGCTTAGTAAGCTGATCTACTGCCTCGTAAGTAAGTGTTCCGGATCTGGAAACTACGCCGATATGACCTTTCTTGTGAATTCTTGCCGGCAAAATGCCTACTTTACATTCACCCGGGGAAATAAGTCCGGGACAGTTAGGTCCGACAAGGCGAGTCTTTTTGCCTACAAGGTAATTCTTTACTCTCATCATATCCTGCACGGGAATACCCTCGGTAATGCAAACTACAAGATCCATACCTGCATCTACAGCCTCGATTATACCGTCGGCAGCATATGCCGCAGGAACGTATATAACAGACGTATTGGCGCCGGTAGCTTCTTTAGCTTCTCTTACTGTGTCGAATACAGGTACACCGAGCGACATTTGACCGCCCTTACCGGGGGTTACGCCGCCAACCACAACCGTGCCGTATTCCATCATCTGCGCAGTATGAAACTGTCCCTGTCCGCCGGTTATGCCCTGAACGATAAGTCTTGTATCTTTGTTGATTAAAATACTCATAATAAACTCCTTATTTAGACAACTCTACTGCTTTCATTGCCGCAGATCTGAGATCGTCGCATGCATAAATCTTGAGTCCGGAGGCTGCGAGAATCTGCTTGCCCTTCTCTACATTGGTACCGTCGAGACGAACGATAAGAGGAACCTTAAGTTCGACCTCTTTAGCTGCAATAACAATACCCTCGGCTACGACGTCGCACTTCATTATTCCGCCGAAAATGTTTACCAATATACCTTTTACATGAGCGTCGGAAACCAAAATTTTGAAAGCTGCGGTAATTCTTTCGGTAGTTGCGCTACCGCCTACGTCAAGGAAGTTTGCAGGTTCGCCGCCGAATGCATGGATAATATCCATGGTTGCCATTGCCAAGCCTGCGCCGTTTACCATACAGCCGATAGAGCCGTCAAGCGAAACATAATTAAGATCGTATTTTCCGGCTTCGTACTCCTTGGGATTCTCTTCGTCTATATCCCTGAGTTCTACTACGTCGGGATGACGGAACAAAGCATTATCGTCGAAATTTATTTTACCGTCTATAGCGCAAAGGTGACCTTCTTCCGTAAGCACAAGCGGGTTGATTTCCACAAGCGAGCAATCTTTCTCGGTGAAAAGCTTATATATACTCTTAACGGTTTTGATAAACTCCTTGATGTTTTCGTTAGGAATACCTATTGCCTTAGCTACGTATCTTATCTCGTAATCTCTTACGCCGATTTCGGGCTTAATATTTTGCTTTACGATAAGTTCGGGCTGATTAGCTGCAACTTCTTCTATCTCGGTGCCGCCGGCGCCGGAAGCTATGATAACTACGGATGCGGTATCATTGTCGATCGCCAAAGAAATATAATACTCTTTTTTGATATTTACTGCGCCGGTTACCAAAACTTTGCGAACGAGTTTTCCTTCCGCTCCGGTCTGTTTATTTACTATTTTCATGCCCAATATGCTTTCAGCAGCTGCCTTTACGTCTTTTACGCTGCGAGCAAGTTTAACGCCGCCGGCTTTACCTCTGCCGCCGCAATGAGCCTGTGCCTTTACTACGTAGGCTTCGTCAACCAGCTTTTTTGCACATTCTACCGCTTCGTCTGCGGTAGTTGCGACATATCCTTCCTGAGTGGGAACTCCGTATACTCTAAAAAGCTCTTTGGCTTGATATTCGTGAATTTTCATACTTACTCCTTATTTGATGCTCTTAGCGAGTTTCTCGCCGGCATAAAGCGCTTTGCGGTTTATTTCTTCCGTTCCTTTGGGAATATGGCTGAACACCGCTTGTTCAAGTTGCTCGGTCGGAACAAGCTCCAACGCTGCGTTTACGGCGGCTACCGCAACCATGTTAGCGGTAAATGCCTTTCCTACTTCGTTCTTTGCCGTATCCAGTATGGGCAACGAATAAATCTTTTTAGCTTTTATGCCCTCGGGTATGGTAAGTGACGAATCCGCCATCAAGATACAGTCGGAAGGAAGACCTTTACTAAACTTATCGAGCGACGATTGGGTGAGTGCGAGCAAAAAATCGGGAGAAGTAACCTTCGTAAATCCGATGGGTTCGTCCGAAATAATAACTTCCGCTTTGCACATACCTCCTCTCGCTTCGGGACCGTACGACTGGGATTGAGCCGTATTCTTTCCTGCTATGACGGCTGCTTCTGCCAAAATAATAGTGGCAAGGATTATGCCTTGACCGCCGCTGCCGGCAAGTCTGATCTCTAACTTACTCATTTCTTCGCCTCCATAAGTCTGTCGATAATCTTCTGATATTGCTCGGTAAGTTCGGGATAATCTTCTTCGCAAACTTTACCGATAATAATCTTGCCTTTCTTTTCTTCGGCAGTCATTTCTCTCGCTTTTTCTACGGTGATTGCGTTATCTCTCTGATATTTCATCATGTCAACAGCACTGCCTTTTTTGTTCTTTCTACCGTAGTAAGTTGCGCAAACGCCGGCACAATCGATAAGTGAGAAGCCTTTATGAGCAATACCGTCTTGAATAAACTTCGTAGTTTGTGCGGCATGGTAAGCCGAGCCTTTAGCAACATACGAAGCACCTGCTGCTGCTGCCAAAGCTGCAATATCGAACGGACGATCGATATTGCCGTAAGGTGCGGTAGTTCCGAAATCTCCGGTAGGCGTAGTCGGCGAATACTGTCCGCCGGTCATACCGTAAATATTGTTGTTAAATACGACAACGGTTATGCCGATATTTCTTCTTGCCGCATGTATAAGGTGATTTCCGCCTATTGCGGCACAGTCGCCGTCACCGGCTATAACGATTACTTCGAGGTCGGGGCGAGCCATCTTAACGCCGGTAGCAAAAGCTATCGCTCTTCCGTGCGTTGTATGCATTGTCTGAAAGTCCATATATCCCGGAGCTCTGGAAGCACAACCGATACCGGAAACGAGACAAATCTTTTCTTGATTGATTCCGAGATTTTTTACTGCCTGAGCTACGTCACGCATCAAAATGCCGTGACCGCAACCGGGGCACCAAATGTGCGGAAGATGTTCTTCACGCATGTAATCTATAATAAGCTGACTAGGCATACTAACGTACCTCCTCTATCTTTTTGATAATCTCGGCAGGCGTGATTACCGTGCCTTTTACGTTGCCGAGGAAATCTATCTTACAATCGTCTTTTACTATTCTTTCTACTTCGTACAAAATCTGTCCATAGTTATGCTCTACAACCAAAATACGTTTTGCGTGAGCTGCAACCTTTTTAAGCTGTTTTTCTGGGAACGGCCAAACGGTTATGGGTCTGAAGTAGCCTACCTTTTCGCCCTTAGCTCTAAGCGTATCCACTACAGTCATTACGCTACGCTTAGTGCCGCCGTAGCAAACTATAACAGTGTCTGCGTCGTCGCACTTGTACTCTTCTACCAAAGTAATGTCGTCTACATGGTTATCGATCTTTTGCATAAGACGTGCATTGAGAGCGCCGGCGATTTCGTTGTTGTTGGTCGGGAAACCGTCTTCGCCGTGAGCCAAACCTGTGATATTGTATCTTATATCGTATCCGGTAAGATGGAAACGAGGTACATCCTCGCCTTCGTCTACGTGGTAAGGAAGGTGCATGGTATCGGGACGTTCCTTCATTCGTCTGTCAATTACTTCGATAGGTTGCTCATCGTCGATTTCGACGCCTTCACGCAAGTGACCAACGATTTCATCAAGCAGGAACACAACCGGAGTACGATATTTCTCTGCGAGATTAAAACATTTGATTGCAAGCATATAGCACTCTTCGACCGACGACGGAGAAATAGCTATAACGGGATGATCGCCGTGCGTACCCCATCTTGCTTGCATAACGTCACCTTGCGAAGGCGAAGTGGGAAGTCCGGTGGACGGCCCGCTACGCTGAACGTTTACAATTACGCAGGGAATTTCTGCCATACATGCGTAACCGATATTTTCCTGTTTTAACGAAAAACCCGGTCCGCTGGTTGCGGTCATGGATTTTACGCCTACTGCCGACGCTCCGATAATCGCAGCCATACTGCCTATCTCGTCTTCCATTTGGATAAAGTGACCGCCCTCTTGCGGAAGTCTTACTGCAGACTGCTCTGCGATTTCGGTGGACGGAGTTATAGGATAACCTGCAAAGAAACGCATGCCGGCGCGAATAGCACCTTCTACTACGGCCTCGTTACCTTGCATAAGAATTCTTTTTTTCATTATTTGTCTTCCTCCAGATATATAGCATAATCGGGACAACGAAGTTCGCAAAGGCCGCACTTAATGCAAGCGTCGGGATTTGCAACCACAACTTTTTCTTTGACGATTTTAAGAACCTGTTTGGGGCAAAACTCTGCGCATATTCCGCAGCCTTTGCACCAAGACTGTTCTACAATTAATTTTTTAGCCATGTTTTTACCTCTATACTTTTTATCCTTTCGGACACAATATATTTTACCACTTAATTTTTTTTTTGTATAACATTTTTTGCATAAAAAACGACACTTTTATGATTGAGTAACTACAACCAAAAAGTTGTAATATCATTTTTTGCTTACAATCAAATGATTTATGCTTGCTATTGAGGCAAAAATGCGTTATACTAAGTGCGAGGTAAAAAATGAACTTTTCTAATTTGCAATATTTCGTTACGGTAGCAGATGAACTTAACGTAACAAAAGCCGCCGAAAAACTGTACATTTCGCAGCAATCTCTGTCAAATCAGATAATTAAGCTAGAAAACGAGCTCGGCGTCAAATTATTCGTACGAAATCCCGGACTAAAGCTTACTTATGCAGGTGACAGATTATATAAAAGCGCAAGACATATTTTGGATTTGCACAATCAGATGCTGAGTGAAATCGAAGACATAAAAGACAACAAAAAAGGTAAACTACGTATCGGAATATCGCATACGAGAGGCAGAATACTGCTTCCGTATATTTTGCCTGCGTTCAGAGAGAAATATCCGTTAGTAGAAGTGACACTAATAGAAGGCAACTCCGAAATGTTAGAAAACCACATAAGGCACGGTGAAGTCGATGTCGCTCTATCCTTTACCCCGAGAAATCAAGAAGGTATCGAAAGCATAGAACTTACTACAGACAGGTTACTGCTTGTAGTCCATAGGCGATTTATGGAACAGCTTTTCGGAAATAAAACCGAAGACATGCGCAAAAAGTTCTTACAATCCGCAGACATAACCGCCTTTAAAGACTGCCCTTTCTTGCTTCTTAACAAGGGCAATCGCATTAGGATGATAATAGACAGTTATTTGGAAAAGGTCGGAATACATCCTAATATAGTTTTGGAGACCGAAAATACCGAAACCGCTTACACTTTGGCACTGGAGGGAATGGGTATAACCGTTTATCCGGAGATGTTTATGACTAAAAGCAGAACTTACCACGGCGTAGACTTATTTCCTTTGACAAGCGAAGACACTATGGCAACGATTGTCGTAAGTTATGCAAAAGACAGATATCTAAGCAAAGCCGCCGAAGATTTTATAGATATAGCCATATCAGCGTGGCGGGATAAGAATCGCCCATCGTTTGACGAACTTATGCAAAATATTTAACAGTTCTGTAAAATTAAGCGCAGTAAAAATCCGTAGCAAGCGACTCTACGTATTTTATAATTTTATTACATTTTATGTTAACGATATAATTTAACTTCAAGAAACGCAAAAGCATCTATACGTATTTTAGTGATATTGACATCTCCACTTTGTATGTGCTAAACTTGTTATTTCCTGCATTGGACTGCCTCCTATTTGTTTTAGATTCCTTGCGATTGTCAGTCGTTTTCATCTTACCATAAGAGTATTTTTTATCCATAGCTCTATGCTTTTTATCCACTCGCTCAGCGAGTGTTTTTTTAACAATCAAATAAAAAATATCTGCCTCAGTCGAGACAGATATTTTTTAACAATTTACTTAAATCGATTAGAACTACGCTCTTTTTGCGCCTTTACGAGATCTGATTACATAGATTACAACGCCAATGATAAGCAACACGCCAATAATGATAAGAACGGTGCTAAGAGCAGTAAGCGAAGTCGGTGTAGAGCTCGTCGAGGTAGACACGCTTATAGTGTACTTAAGAGTAGAAGAGTTGCCGTGTTCGTCGGTAAGAGTGTAAGTTACGGTATAATCACCGGACTTAGCAAACTTATAGTCAGAAGCAAGCACATCTTTTCCGTTGTCTTTGGTAAGAGTTGCACGGTAAGCATTGTAAGACTTATCGCCGGATGCAACTTCAGCGCCGCTGGGATCGGTAAGCGTATAGTATACGGTTACGTCAGAAGCAACTTCGCCCTCTTTAAGAGTAACTGCTCTGTAGGAGAATGCGTCGCCAACCTTAGCGCCGGTAACCTTTTCGGTATCGAGAACGAATTGCGGAGCAATTACGTCGCCAACCTTAATGGTGTAGGTCTTAGTCTTGTTGTTAGCGCTAACGGTAACGGTGTAAGTTCCGTCGTTATCGAGGATAAGCGCAAATCTTCCGTAGAATTCGAAGCCGACTCTCGTTCCAATTTCGTTTTCGAACAATCTTTCGGAGCCGTTTTCAAAAATCTTCTTAGCAGCAGAAGTATTTCCGTCGGGATCGGTGTACTTAACGGTTACGTCGTACTGACCGAACTCGGAATAAGCGACAATGGGCTCAAGCTCGAAATATCTTCCGCTCTCATACTTATTGGAACTAGTAGGTCCGGGAATAACTTCGGTGTATGCAGGAATCGTTCCGTATACTTCAAATCTGGTCTCGTTGCTGCCGGTTGCGCTAAGCGTATATGCGCTGGAAGCTTCTGCTCTAAGATCCGTAGCCAAGTTAGCTTCTCTTACAGCCTTTTCGGTAATATTGTAAGTACCCTGCGAAATGGGGAAGAACTCATAACCTATTACTTTGAACTGTCCGCCCTTAACGTTGTAAACTCTTACGCAATCATTGTATCCGGTGTAAAGAGTTTCGTTTTTGAACATATAGCCGGTACGGGTTACTGCGTTAAAAACCCAAGCAGACGAATTAACGGGATAGTTATTGTTGATATCGCCTTCTGCAACGGTCAACTTCTTTACTACTACAGCGCTGTTGTTTCTTACGTCAACCACTCTGATGTTTACGGTGTAAGTTCCGGCTTCTGCGGGATTGAAGGTGATGTTTTTAACGAAAAGCGAATTAGCATTGTAATAGAAATCGCAAGAAACGGTGGGGATAACTTCTCCCTTAGCGTCAAGAATGGAAAGCTCGAAGCCGACGAATTCCGGTCTAACGATGTTGTCTACGGTAAATCCGCCGATATTTTGCGCCTCGCCACTCTTCCTCTCGGCTGCGGTATCGATGTCAACGGTAATATCCGAATTAACGATTCCGTCTTCTGCGGTAAGAACTTCGATAGTCTTATAGAAGGTGCTGTTATTGCCTACGTCGTCGGTAACTTCGTACTTGAAGTAGATGTCGTCTATAAGAAGAATCTTAACAACCGACTCATCGGTTTCTTTTACAAGGTAAATGTTGCCGCCTTCTACTTCGAACTTAAGTTCGTCGCCGCCCTTAACGTCCATTCTCGAATAGGCGCTGTCTGCATCTTCGGGCTTAACGTCCATGTTTGCGAGATAGAACTGCTCGTCAAGTCTGGTATCGCTGTCATCGCTAACCGTGATTTCGGGAACTGCGAAAGTGCGATCTGCGTCAGCAATCACGTATTTGGGGAGGTTGGGTTCGGTGATAACCGGAGCGGTTTCGTCCTCGAACTCAGCGTCCTTAACGTCAATGCTGAAGGTAACCGATTTCGCCCATCTGCCGGAAGTGTCTACAGCTTCGTACACGATGTTCCAAACACCGGTCTTAGCGTTTTTGAAATGTTTGAAGTTAAATCCGCCGGTAGCATCGGTAGAGGTGTTAACGAAGTGGATTCCTCTTGCGTCCATGTGCAAGGAGTATCCGTCTACAACGTTATTGCTGTAAGAAGCATCTGCGGAAACACCGGTTTCGCTGCTTGCGGTCTCGAAAGTAACGTTGCTGAAACGAGAAGCAATAGAACCGCTCGGATTCTTAACGGTAACTCTCAATTTTATTTGTCCCGGTGCGTCGAAGTTATCGGTAACGGTGGGAAGCGGAAGCGCAGTAATGCTCTTAAGTTCGCCGCCGTTGGGGTTACGACCGCCGTTAAGACCCCATTTCGAGGGGATAGCTGCGCCGTTTACTTCGATTTCGGGAGCGGTGTTGTCGTTAACGTAAATATTGTAGTTATGCTCGGACGACTTATTGCCTGCGTCGTCGATAGCCTGATACGTAACGGTATATTGTCCTTTTTTGGTAGGAACGAACTTCATGTTGTCGATGTTATCGAGCGACTCGGAAATAGCGTTGCCGTCCGGATCCTTTACGGAAACGGTTACCAAAACGTTTTCGTCATAATTGTCGGTAGCGGTAGCCTTAGGCAAAGTAACTTCTTTGTTAATGCTTGCGCTAGAAGGAACGGAAGAAAGTCCTTTAAGGATAGGAGCTTCTTTATCTTCGAAATCCTGCTGAACGGTAACGATATAATCTTTGATGTAATCCTTAACGAAGTTAGCCTTAAGAGTAACGGTGTAAGACGCAGCCTTGTCAAAGGTGTATTTGCCGGTTTCCGTAGAACCGTTTATCTGATAATTGCAAACAGCGGACTCCACTATCTCGCCATCGGCATCTACAAGCCAAAACTCGGGAGCTTCGAACTCATAGCCGACCTTAACGAAAGTGGGAACGGTTGCGCCGTTGTCGGCAACTTTTATACTGTAACTGGATTTTTCTTTGCAGAAAATAGAATAAGTGTAGCTATTGCCGTCTTTGGAATAAACAACGGAATAGTTACCGAGTTTATTTGCCGTATACAACCCCTCGCCGTTAGCGGTAACTTTTTCGCCGTTAGGTGCTTTTACAACGAGTTCGCCTGTAGCGGCAGGCAATGTGAAAGTACTTCCCAAGAAAACTTCTTCGGGAATAACGCCCGTCTCATGCAATGCTCCATCGGGTGCGGTGGCTGCAAATGCAACGAGGTTGAGGCTGCCGAACATCATCGCAACGGATAAAACTGCTATCAAAGCGTACATCCATATGCTCTTGATTTTTTTCATGTTTGTTCTCCTCTAAGTAAAGTGTGTCGAATAACATTACAATTATACAAAATGTTTGTATCGCTTGTCAAACATTTTTGCCACAATTACAACGATAATATTTGCTTATTTAATTATTTTTATGTAAGAACTTTACACCGTTTTGTTTTGTTGCAATCGGTATATTACGTTAAGTCCTTTAAGCGTCAACGACCTGTCCACTACGTCGATAACATTGCTTTCGGCTGCGACTATTTCGCTTAATCCTCCGGTAGCGATGACCCTAAGCGGCTTGCCGAATTCTCTTCGGATACGCCCTATTATACCCTCCACCATAGAAACGTATCCGTAAACCAGTCCGCCCTGCATGTTGGTTATTGTGGTTTTGTTAATAATCGTTTTGGGTGCGACAAGCTCGACCTTGGGCAATTTTGCAGTGCCGTTAAACAAAGCCGAGGCAGAGGACTTCAACCCGGCGGCTATAGCTCCGCCCAAGAAATCGCCTTTTTCGGAAACCACGTTAAAAGTTGTTGCCGTACCGCAGTCTATAACAACACAGGGTCCGCCGTAAAGATTATAAGCGGCTACGCAGCCGACTATTCTGTCAGAACCGACCTCTTTGGGGTTGTCGTATTTTATGTTTATGCCGGTTTTGATTCCCGCACCGACTATATACGGTTTAATATGAAAATAGTACTCGAGCATGTGCTCAAACGTATAGTTAAGGTTGGGATTTACGCTGCTGATAATTCCACCCGTAATGTCTTCGGCACGTATACCCGAATCCTTGAGCATATTGACAAGGTAAAAACCGTATTCGTCGCTCGTCTGATTTACGGACGAAGAAAGTCTAAGACTTCTTACCGCAGTATCCCCGTCGAAAATACCTATTTTAGTATTAGTGTTACCCACGTCCAAAACGATAATCATATAATCTCCTTCTCTCAAAAATACGCCTAAACGAAGCGTCAATAGAGCACGGCGCACGCAACCGTCACATTGCACGCACGTGTAGTATGTATATATTATATAAGGAAAGCAAAACGACAAAAATAATTTGCCCGTCAAAACTTAAATGCTTTAAGTACGACTCTCAAAGCGGGAGCAAGCACGACGTTTATCGAAAGCTCCACTAAAAAGTTTATACCGGCGCATCCTATTATAAGAAAATGAATAAGAGTTTCTCCGTTCGCCACAAAATTATCGTTTAAAACGTCACCCATGGCAAGCGCTCCCAAAATGAACAGTCCGGTATTAACAACAGGCGCAACTATCGCTGAAACGAAAAGAGCAATCGTCTTGTTCCTGACGGAAACAGCCTTATACGTCAGCGCCGAAATCAGCCCGGCGCAAACAGCCTTAACCAAGCACGTAGCGACGCAAAGAAACGGACTTTCGTTAAGCAAAACATACGTAAACGGATCTGCGCCGACCGCACCCATTATTATCGTAATAAGTCCGAACACAAAGCCGAGAAAAACTCCGCCTCTCACTCCGAGCATTATCGCACCGAGAACTATAGGTACCAGCACGAAAGACAGCCTGACAGTGCCAAAAACAACGATGTTACTGCCGAGCACCTGCAGCACTATTATAAGGGCAGTCAAAACGCCCAAAAACGTAATGTTCTTGGACGTAAAGAATTTCTGTTTTTCTTCCATAATTACCTCCGATCGGATTCGTGACAGATATCCGTTAGAATAACTTAAAAACAAAGTCGGATCAAAGAAGTATCCGCTGTCGGTATTTTAGCATTATTTAATCGTATAAGTCAACTTTATAAACCTCACCTTTGCAAAAAGCCATATCGCATATAAAAATTATCGTCCGAAATAAGACAACTGCGGGTAGCAGACAATCTTTTACTCTAATATTGTTTAAGATCGCCGTGTATTTTCGCATTGCATTGCGAAGCGATTAAATCTTATGTTTGCGACAAGTCGATAAGGCAAAAGAAAACAGCCGCCATCGGACGGCTGCAAAAAAGTGCGACTTTTACGCAATGATTTCTGTTTTTTTGGGCAAAACATATTTAGTAACGAGCTTGCATTTTGCTCTCAATAAACACGATGACTTATACTTATCGGCAAAGTTTAACGTATCGCCGGCTGCCGATATCAGTTTGTGCCGTCATAAATCGACTACGTATAATACGTATCTCAATCAAAAAACAGCCTAAACGCAATCAAGCCTATATTTACGTATTTTCGCAAACAAAGACGTGAACGCTTCCGCC
Organism: Firmicutes bacterium CAG:552; assembly: GCA_000435495.1. Lineage (GTDB taxonomy): Bacteria > Bacillota > Clostridia > Christensenellales > Pumilibacteraceae > CAG-552. The sequence goes on from FR884033.1 coordinate 144,608, forward strand.
CTCAAAATAGTAATCGGCGTTTTCGTTGGGTTCTTTGCCGTCAACGCTCAAAACCTTATAACCTAATCGCATATTGGAATTGAAATATAAAGTTCCGTCTTCCATGTGAGTGCAACCGTGAATATATCGGATAAATTGTTTTACGTTGCCGTCTTTATCCAAAAAACGAACAACGCACAAAACGTATGCGTCGTCACTTGGCGGAGTGAGTTTTATATACAAAGCGACTTCCTCGTTTGCTTCGTTTATCGTAATGCCGTCAAACGGTTTAGTCATTTCCGCATCGGAAAAAATTTGCATCGAAGATATAAACTTTGCATTTGCTTCCTTAGCCGTTTTAATCAGCTTGGCTTTCTCTTCGTCCGTAAGGTCACCGTACAAAGAATCGTCTATATCTTCTCTTACCAACAGGCTGATGCTGCCGCTGTGCGTACTCCAATCGGAAAAATAACTATTTATGTCGTCTGCTACGACGCTGTCGCCTACGGGAACCGGCATGCCGGAATTATACTCGTATCCGTTGATATAAAATTTAACGCTGCCGACGTACTCGTGATACGTAACCTCGGTAGTAACGTCGATAGACTCATAAAGCGCATTATCGAAATCGCCGTAAGTAAAGACTACCGAGTCTTCGCCTCTCTCGCTACGGTTACCGTTTCCGTCAGGGTAAGCGTAAACGTCGTTAAACGCAACGTGATAACCGGATAACTTACCGTCCTTAACCGTAAAGCTGCAATCGGAGGTCTGACTTATCGAGCAAGTCACCCCGTCGTCATCTGCTTCCTCTACATTTATTTCGACTTTTGCCGAAAACGTTACGGCTCCGTCCTGTCTTTTTAACAAAAACGTAAATTTGCAGCCGCTCTCTTCCGCCCCATCCAGCCATAAAGCTTTAAATGCAGAACATACCTCATCGAAATTCTTTGCAGTCTCGAATTTAAATGCGCCGATTACCTCGTACGGGCTGTATTCCGCTTTTTCCGCAGCGTTATCGGGAGCTACGTAATAGCCTAATTTTCTCGCATCATAGGCATCCGGCTCGAATCTCTCGGCGTATTCGTAACGTTTGGTACGTGTTTTGCCGTTGTCATCTACCACCTTTATTGCGACGAGTTCTTTTTGTTTGTCGATTAGCTTGCTATCTTCGCCGACTTCATACTCGTTATAATAGCGGTAATATTTGTTCCCGCTTCGAGACTCTTTTTCCTGCGCTAAGAATTCGGCAGTTCCGTCCTTATCCGTAAAATATTGATTGCCAGTATAAGAATATGTATAATCGTCCTTACATGTAACCGCATCTTTTATTCCGGCATGCCAATATTCGAAGTTTTCCTCTACGGTAGGCTCTGTAGGCGTGCCTCCACCCGGCTCATCCGGCTTGCATGCGATCAATCCGAACGTGACAGACGAACAAAATGCGGCTGCAATCAACAAAAGCAGTAGTTTTTTCATAAATTCTCCTTGTCATTATAATATGCAAGTCGGCAACGGATTAAAAATTATATATAATCTTTTCGCCCTACTCATTGCACCGTTACAATTCGATTATAATTATTAAATAGAATTAAAGTCAAGTATATTTCCGCCGTTTTGAATTTCTCATCGAAGTCGCAGCTCCCCGACCGGCTGTCGGCTTTCTATGTGCATAACAGAATAAAATATAAATTTTGACGTTTCTCTCGAATCGAATATGCGCACCCGCATACTTGTGCTTAGCTCTCAAAACGCACAAACTTGCTTTGTTGTGTTTTTCTCGTCCCCTCCCTATTTATTCTGCTACGCCTTTATCCAATTTGCGTACACAGTAGTACCGGTAGGAAGCGAAATCA
>FR884034.1:0-9486 GCA_000435495.1 Firmicutes bacterium CAG:552
TGTCTAACTTCTGGGGTGCATTTCAAAACGCAAAAGGACTTCTTTTTTATTTGTAAATAAATTTAAAAGCTTCGCCGTCCCTTGTAACGGTCTTTTTAGCTTGACCGTACAGGAAAAACAAACGGCTTGAATTCATTTAGAAATATGCATTGACCTTGATATCGGAAAAAGCTAAATTGTTTTCTATTTCCAACACAACAATCCAGTTTGCCATAGCGGGGGGAACTGCCGTCCCGAAGTCAAGCTGATTGGCAGATACCGTTACGGTTAAAGTATAATCGCATAAAGTCACATTCACACTTTTTATCTGACGATCCTCACATGTGCCCCTTTCTCCTATCAGTACCAACAAGGCTTTTCTCTTAAAAAAATCCTCGTTATAATCAGATTCAAAAGCCGGAGACAGCTGTTTTACGTTTTCCCAATCCTGCAATGACGGGACATATGCGTTAAGGCGGAGACCGTTGCAAAATCCCAATGTAAAATTATAATAAGCGACTTTACTGTTTATTTCCGTAGGTATAGACGAAGAACCGTCTTTCGTTTTCAGCACAAGCGTGGAATTCATATTCGGCATTATAAAGGTAAATTCTCCATGCGTATACTTCCCGTTTTCCTTGACGGGCTTATATTGCAGAGGTTCGCCGTTTATTGTTGCAATTGTTTCGGCATCGTCGATTAACCGTGTTTTAACCACAACCTTTTCGCCGCCCGTATAAGATTTACCGAGCGGTTCATACAATAAGTCGTTTTCGACATCAATCGTAAGAGTATAGACATTCACATTGTTGCAACCGTATAGTGCAACCGAAACAAAGCATAAAATTACTAACGATAATACGCAAGCCGACAATCTTCTCATAATATCCCTCCTTACCCTTACTATTATAACAACCATGCAAAGAATTGTCAACCTGTAATAACAACGCCATATCATAATAATATTTTAAGCAAATTCTTTAAAAGTTCGGCAATAATATTTGTAAAATTTTAGACGGTGATGTAAAATTTTAATTAATTTAAGGTAAGGTAAAGTTATGCTAACTTCGAAAGAATTTCAGATAATGGATACTTTCGTTTTTTTATCTAATTTTCTTTTTAAGTCTTTGTATTCATAGTCCATTATCATTGTGCACCCAAGATTACCTTTGAGTTTTCTATATATCAAACTCCAACACAATCAGATGTATGATTCTTCCCTTGAAAAGAATCTAAGTATTCGTGCTTAGTAACGCCTTTTCTATAAACTTGTCCTAAATTAATATTCGAAAAGACAAACCCTTGCCGAGTTCGTCTTTTAAATAATTCAAATCGTTATTCTCATCAAAAAATGGTTCTGATTCAACTTTAAATATCACATAAAACATCCCGGGAGTACCATTATGTGATTGCAGATAAAAAACAACATTATCACCTATTCTGATTCTAGAAATATCTGCCACAATACCGACCAACATTCTTTCCGTTGTTGCGGGAAACGAAGTATTTGAATTCAACAAGAAGGAAAACATTTTGAAAAAGCATTAATACCTTACAAATTATTACTACCATTAAACATAATTTTTTTACCAATTCAATATTATAACCAATTCATGAAAATAGCGGTTATAATAACAGTACCGATTGATATTATAGCAAATAAAGACTTACAAGAAAAAATAACAAGCCGAGAAATGCTTGTTATTAAACCACTTGATAAAAATGTTATTTATTCGTTCTTGTGTTCTTTTAAGGATATTGACCTAACTGACAAACTTGCTTGTCAAAGACTTGTTGATATGTTTATAAATAAAGTTGTTTTATATGACAAGTATTGTGAGATTTATCTCAACACAAATGGTGATAAGCCTAAACAACTTAAACTTAAAGAGCAACCAGACATTGATAGTGAAATTTTGTTTGAGAGCAAGAAAAAAGAGCAATCTAAACTAAAAAGTTCGGATTACTCTCTAATGGCGGAGCAGGTGGGATTCGAACCCACGAACGGTTGCCCGTTACCTGATTTCGAGTCAGGGCCGTTATGACCACTTCGATACCGCTCCACAGCCTACCGAATTATTCTATCAAAAAAGCGGGCAATTGTCAACTGTTTTTTGCCGTAAACTATAATTTATTATGCTCTGCTTCCGACTGTCCGTGTCAAATACCTTTACCTTGACATGTGCTTTGATTGGACAAAATCGTATCGACTTATTATTCGTAACGTCAATCGACAAACTCTATTTTCAGCTAATATCTAAATGATATTGGCGTAAAACAAGCTCATTAACCGGATTTCGCTTTATTAAAACCGTGGCGGCAAGCATAGTATCCGAACATCTTGTCAAGGATAGAACTATCATCTATGACATAAACGGTCAAAACGTTGAAGTATTTTTTTCGTATCTGCAATCCGACATTCTGCGAAACATAGTTAAAATTTTACTTAGCGCATTACGAGCAAAGCCAATATCGGAAATTTTTAAACTATATGTTTTTACGCAAAGTCTTATTTTGCTTAAGTGTCGACGGCATACCGATGTACCTACCGTATGTTGTTTAACTAATTCAGACTTGGCAGAACCATTGCTTTTACATTTAAAATTTGTAACATGCATGCTTAACCGACAAAAATATAATTCGGTTTTATGCTCGATTTCTCTACTATCAAGAGTCAATGCTGCAATTTAAAGCGGCAACTATTCTATTAACAGCAGCAGTTTTTGAACTGTAATGCAAATAAGTCTTTACACGTAAATAAAAACGCAAAACGTATATTAAACAATATTACGATTCGCTGTTTTTTTATTGCTGATTGCTTGTAGACAAAGCAAGTTTGCTTTCTGCAAACTCTTTATTTGTCTTTTTTATAAGCGGGAAATAGATACAAGCAAAAATCGCTATAGTCAAAGCCCAGCTTATCGGATACACTACAAAAATCATATTAAGCGTCGGGCTATACGGATAAATAAATTTAATCCATATTATTCTAAACAGGCAACTGCCCGCCAAGCTTACCAGCATAGCAATGGTAGATCTACCCAATCCTCTAACGGCATTACTAAACACGTCCATGATTCCGCACAAAACATACGACATCGAAAGTATCATCAGCTTTTCGCTACAGATCTTAAGGACTTCGGCATCAGACGACATAATCGAACACAGCTGATAACGCAACGCCATTACCAATGCTCCCATTATCGCCCCTATACCTACGGCATAAAGCATGGAAATACGCACCGATTTGCGCATTCGTTCTACGTTACCGGCGCCGTAATTTTGGCTGACGAAAGCAAGAGCCGACAATGAAACCGAATATGTAGCGTTGTAAATAAAGCCTTCCATTTGGCTGGTTATCGTATTCGCCGACATTGCTGCCAATCCGAAAGTGTTTATGGTAGATTGAATTATTACGTTGGAAATCGAAAAAACGCAGCCTTGCAAGCCTGCCGGAACACCGATTTTTATCATATCGACAAGTTCACGTTTGTAAAAACGCATATATTTAAACTCTAATTTGCAGTAACCTTTTTCTCTCGCTATGGTAACGATGCACAGCGTTGCGGAGACGGCTTGAGAAACCACGGTAGCAATAGCAACGCCTTCGACGTCCCATCCTACCACAAGTACGAAGAATATGTTAAGAATAACGTTTGCAACTCCGCCGATTACCAAAAATATCAAAGGTCTGAAAGTATCGCCTACCGCCCTAAGAATGGATGCCGCAAAGTTGTACAGCATCATAATGGGCATACCCAAAAAGTATATGGTAAGGTAAACCGTCGCTTTGTCTAATGCCGCCGCATCTACGTGAGTCCATTCCAAAAATCTTCTCGCCATTATCGTACCGATTACAGCCAAAAAGATGCCGACCAGAACGCTCAGAACGACTGACATGCCTACGGTGCGTTTTGCGCTCTCTCTGTCCTGCATTCCCACACACCTTGCAATAAGCACGTTTGCGCCCACCGAAAGTCCCACAAAAAGTCCTATGACGAGGTTTACTATAGCTCCGGTCGAACCTACCGCAGCAATAGCCAAATCTCCATCCTGCGCAAATATTGAAAGAACGGCAACGTCAGCGGCGTTAAACAACAACTGTAAAATATTAGTCGCAATAAGCGGTAAAGCATAAATAATAATCTGCTTGTACAAATTACCCTGCGTCATGTTCATTTCTTTACTTTTTCTCATACGTACATTTTAACATTAAATACGCCTAAAGTCAAAGATTTAATCGGCGATTATTATGTATGTAATGTGAATGTATTACGAGCTTTACACACGGTATAATCGGCAATGCCGAATCAATTGCATTGCCGCACTTTAGTCCTGTTAGCTGTCGATAAACGTTTTTAAAGCCAAGCAATTCCTGCGGCTGCATGTCGTCACCTTTTCTATAATAATTCAAAAATACTTTATTCTGATTTTGCGACGTTAACATACGTTGTTATCAAAATTTTATGCGCATTAAATAGCGGCATATCGTTTAATGTTATATTGATAACACTTCGAGTCGCACCATACTCATCTACATCCTTATCCGCTTGATTATAAATTAGAAAAGTAAACTAATTCGAGCAAAATCGCCGGACATAAGCTAGGCGAATACGTTTATTTTACTTCTGTCGTTTTAAAATAAGCTTGCACGACTTCCTTACTAATTTATAAGAATAAGTTTGGATTTCTCATATACGTCCGCAAAAATCGATAACGAAATTAATCTTCGCTCACAGCTTCCGAAAGTCTGTAATACTCACCGTGTTTTGCCATAAGTTCCTCATGCGTACCTTGCTCGACAATTCCGTCTTTGTCCATAACCACTATCAAATCGGCTTTGCGCACGGTAGAAAGTCTGTGCGCAACGACAATGGTTGTTCTATTTTTACTAAGTTCGTTAAGCGCCGATTGCAGATGCGCTTCGGTCACGTTATCGAGAGCGCTTGTCGCTTCGTCCAATATAAGTATCGGTGGATTTTTTAAAAACGCTCTCGCTACGGAAACCCGCTGTTTTTGACCTCCGCTGAGTTTGACGCCCCTTTCACCCACATAAGTATCGTACCCGTCCGCCAGCGAACAGACATACTCGTGAATGTCGGCTCGCTTTGCAGCCTCTACTATTTCGTCCATAGTCGCATTCGGTTTTCCGTATGCTATATTTTCTTTTATAGTACCGCAAAAAAGAAAAACGTCTTGCGCAACTATTCCGACCAGGCTGCGAAGATCTTTTGCGGAAACGTCGTTTATGTCCACACCGTCTATCGTTATCTTGCCGCTCTGAGCCTTATAAAACCGAGGCAACAAATGACACAAAGTCGTTTTTCCTCCACCCGAAGGTCCTACCAGCGCCACGGTTTTCCCGTTAGGCACAGTGAGAGTGAAGTTCTCGATTACATTATTGCCGTTGTCGCTCTTATATGAAAAAGTAACGTTTTCGAACTTTACGTCCCCTTTTACATCTTTGAGCGGTATCGGATTTTCGCAATCGGTTTCGCCTTTTATGTCCATCACTTCCAAAAATCTGACAAAACCGGTCATACCGTTTTGAATTTGTTCGAATACGTTTGCAAGCGTACGAATGGGATTGATTATCATGGTTGTGTATAAAACATACGCAACGAAGTCGCCGTTGTCAATCCAATCTTTATACAAAAACAATCCGCCGGCAGTAATTGCTGCGAGATACAAAAAGTCGTTAAAAAAACCCAAACCGCTTTGAAATACGCCCATTGCTTTATACGCCGAAGCTCGTGCTTTCATAAATTCTCCGTTACGTTTGTTGAATTTCTTGACTTCGGTTTCGGAAGCGTTGTAGGCTTTGGCTACTCTTATACCTGATACTGCGGACTCGACCTCGGCATTGACTTCAGCCATTCCTTCTCTGCTTTTACGCATAGCTTTGCTCATATTTCTTCTTGTTTTTACGGCAAAAACTATCATTACGGGAAGTATAGCAAGAACAATCAGCGCAAGATATACGTTTACGGAAACGCAAAGCATGGCAACCGCTCCGATAATCGTGATAGTTGCCGTAAGAGTATCCTCGAAACCGTGATGCGCCAGTTCGGACACGTCAAACAAATCGTTGGTTATTCTCGACATAATGGCACCCGTTTTATGCTCGTCAAAGTACGAAAAAGGCAGCGTCTCGATATGCTCGAAAAATTCACGACGCATATCGCCCTGAATACGTACGCCCAAAACATGTCCGTAATACTGTACACAATAATTAAATATTGCCTTGATACAAAAAATTACGAGCAGAATACCGCACCACATCAGCATCGTATACAGCATTTTGTTAGGCGCATACGTGTTAATTACGTTTTTTGCGACAAACGGATAAAACATATTGCAAGCCGCAATCATCAACGAACAGACTATATCGAATGCGAACAGTTTTTTATGCGGTTTGTAATAAGAAAAAAAACGTCTTATCATACAATTTTTCCTTGGCTTTATTAGGTCTTATATAAGTTAAGGCAACATCATCCTTTTCGTTTGTTATTTTATCACAATTCATACTTACAGTCAAACAAAACAAGCATACTGCCGTTATACAAAAATCAGCGGGCTTCCATTGACAAAATTATTTGTAAAAATGTATAATATTCGCATTGTGACAAATTTTATTCAGGAGGTAGTTATGTACGGAACTTTTTGGGCTTTGGTGCCTGCATTGGTAGCGATAGTAGTTGCGCTTCTTACAAAAGAAGTATACATATCGCTTTTTCTTAGTATTATAATAGGAGCTTTGTTTGCAACGGAATTCAATATAGCTCATGCGATTCAAAAAGTGTTTGTAGAAATGGCTGCCGCATTCGGCGCAGAGTACGACGGAGGAAATTTAGCGGGTTCGGGCAACGGAGGAATTATAATCTTTATATTGGAGTTAGGCGTTTTGGTTGCGCTTATGAATAAAGCCGGCGGAGCCAATGCTTTCGGTAAGTGGGCAATGAAAAAAGTGACCACTCGTAAAGGCGCTCAAATTGCTGCCACCGGACTGGGTTGTATGTTATTTGTTGACGACTATTTCGGTCGTCTCGCCAATGGTTCGATAATGCAACCCATTACAGACAAATTTTACGTTTCGCGCAGCAAACTTGCTTATATCGTAGGAGCGGTTTCCGTTTCGATTTGCATCCTTATGCCCGTATCGAGTTGGGCAAGCGTAATCGGCGACACAATCGACGCCGGTAACGGAACGGAAGCTTTTTTGTACACAATACTGTGCAATTTTTACCCCTTCCTTATGCTTGCTTTTTTATTTGTATCGATTTCGCTCGGAATAGACCTGTTTGGTATACGAAAACAAGAATTAACCGCCCTTAGGACAAAGGACGTAACTTGCGGATTAAAAGCCACAAGTAGCGATGAAAAGATAGAAATTTCAGGCAAAGGAACGCCGCTTGACTTGATTTTACCTGTCGGCGCTCTTATTGTCTCGGTATGTTGCATGTTGTTCTTTGCAAACACGGACACGAATACCGCTCTCGCATGCGGCGGCTGCATAGCGATAATATTTACAATGATACTTTATCTCCCTCGCAAACTTATGTCTTTAAGACAATTTACGGCATGTTTCGGAGAAGGATTTAAGTCGATTGCCGAAGTGGTAATAATTCTCGTCTTTGCCTGGACTTTGGTTCGCATGTGCGAGGCGCTCGGAATGAAAGAATTTATCGAAACGATCGCCGACAAAATGCTCGGTCTGACTTGGCTTTTGCCTGCCATATTCTTCTTATGCGCAATGGGAATATCTTTTTCCATCGGCACGAGTTGGGGTACCTTCCTTATTATGGTACCCATAGTGGTAGATTTCGGTCTTAGCGGTTCCACACACTGGTTGACTATCGCTGCCGTTTTGTCAGGTTCGGTATTCGGAAATCAGGTTTCTCCCATTTCGGACACTACTATTTTATCTGCGTCCGCATGCAAAGCAAATCACCTCGAATACATAAAAGCGCAAATGCCGACTGCGCTGATTATAGCTGCTATCGCCCTGCTTTCCTTCCTTGCAGCCGGACTTTCGGACACAGTATGGGTAGGTTGGATAGTAGCAATCGTATTATTAGGCGCATTTATTACAACAGCGTATTTTGTATTAAAACGCAAAAACGAGATTATGCCTAATATAAAATTATCTGATCTACATAGCGACGAGCAAAATTCGCAAATCGCAGCCTGATGCGGAGCTTGACCAAACGGAGCAAAAACGGTAACGGTTAGTTTGTTATCGTTATAAAAACAAATAATAACACAAAAAGAGACAAGCGCAACCGATTCGTTTCTAAGACAGATAATCTTAGCGAGCGCATCGAAAACGCTTGTCTTTTTAATTTATTCCAATATTACATTTCAAACAATAAATATTGTCCTCTTATCGTTTTACAAAACCCATTATGCCTAATGCAGCTGCTCTATGTTAAAGTCAAGTTGGCGCAACACCTCATACAACACTATTGCTACCGAGTTAGACAAATTTAGCGAGCGGCACACTCCGTTCATCGGTATACGCAACGCCGTTTCTGGATTGTCATAAACAAGCTGCGGAGGCAAACCTTTGGTTTCCTTGCCGAACAGTAAAAAACAACCGTCTTCAAACTTTATGTCGCTGTAACGCTTCTTTGCTTTTGTCGAACAATAATAAAATTTGCCGCCGCTGTTCTTTTCAAAAAATTCGTCCAGGGAATCGTAATACGATATGTCAACTTTGTCCCAATAATCGAGCCCGGCACGCTTAACAGTCCTATCGCTTATTTCGAATCCGAACGGTCTGACAAGATGCAGTTTAGAACCTGTACATGCGCAAGTCCGAGAAATATTGCCGGTGTTTTGCGGTATTTCCGGCTCTACCAATACTATATTTATCATGCGATTATATTTACGAGTCTTCCCTTTACTACTATCACCTTTTTGGGTTCAGTGGCAATATAGCCTTTTTCTTTCGCCTCTTTTACTGCGCCGGATTTAATTTCTTCTTCGGTAAGCTCCGACGAAATCATCATCTTTCCTCTAATCTTACTGTTAACCTGCACGACTATTTCCACTTCGTCTTTAACGAGTTTGCTCTCGTCGCATTTAGGATATTCAAAATCGAACACCGTCGGCTTAAAGCCCATACGTTCGTGCATTTCTTCGGCAAAATGCGGTGCAAACGGCGCCATGACTCTTATAAGTCTTTCCGCAGAATCAAACATAAGTCCGCCCACTCCGCTCACTTTGTACATTACGTTGACAAGTTCCATTATTCTTGCCAAAGCAGTGTTAAAGGAGAAAACCTCAAGGTCTTCGGTTACTCGTTTTATACAATAATTAAGAGCATACTCAAGTTCTTTTGCCTGCGCCGCATCGGTTACGGGCGTACCTTTTTGCTCGACGGAAGCGTCGCAAATTCGTTCCACTCTGTCCAAAAATTTGCCGATCGATTTTATTCCGTCATCGTTCCACGGACCGCCTTCGGTATATGAAGCAAGGAACATTATATACATACGGAACACGTCT
>FR884034.1:9501-47134 GCA_000435495.1 Firmicutes bacterium CAG:552
CACGTCTGATCCGTATGTCGAAACATAGCTGTCGGGCGTAACCGTATTACCCTTGGACTTACTCATCTTTTCGCCGTCTTTGCCCAGTATCAAGCCCTGATGCACCAACGAAAGGAAGGGTTCGTCAAAGTCGAGATATCCCATATCTCTGAGCGCTTTGGTTATAAATCTTGCATAAAGGAGGTGCATACAAGAATGCTCCGCTCCGCCGATGTATTTGTCTACGGGAAGCATCTCGTCAATGATTTTTTTGTCGAAAGCCTTATCCTTGTCTTTGGAATCGGGATAACGCAAATAGTACCAACTGCTGCACACAAACGTGTCGAGAGTGTCTGCGTCTCTCTTCGCATCTCTTCCACACTTTGGGCAAACGCAATTCATAAATCCTTCGTGCTTGCCGAGCGGCGACTGCCCGTCCGGCGTAAAGTTTACGTCATAAGGCAATTTTACAGGGAGTTGATCCTCGGGTACTGCGACGGATCCGCAGTGCGGGCAATGTATGATAGGTATGGGAGCACCCCAGTACCTTTGACGAGAAACAGACCAGTCCCTAAGACGATAATTAACTTTTATACCGCCTTTACCCAGTTCTCCGAGACGATTAAGCACCGCTTTTTTTGCTTCTACGGTAGTAAGTCCGTCAAATTCGCCGCTGTTAACGACTATACCGTACTCGATGAAAGGCAGCTCTCCTTCCTCATCTTTGCCTCTGACCACCCTCGTTACGGGAAGATTGAACTTTGCGGCAAACTCAAAATCCCTGGTATCGTGTGCGGGAACGCCCATGACTGCGCCCGTTCCGTAAGTAGAAAGGCAATAATCCGCAATCCAAACGGGAATCTGCTTACCTGTTATAGGATGAGTGCAATATGCGCCCGTAAATACGCCGGTTTTTTCCTTTGCCGTCGATAATCTGTCTATATCGCTGCTTTTGCTAGCCTGCAGCTTGTAAGCTTCCACGTCGGCCTTTCGATCGGGCGTAGTGATTTTGTCTACAAGTTTATGTTCGGGGGCTAGCACCACATAGCTTACGCCCATGAGTGTATCTGCTCTTGTAGTAAACACGGTAATCTTATCATCGCCTATATCGAATACCGCTTCGCCACCCTCGCTCCTGCCTATCCAGTTTCGTTGCATAGTTTTTGTCTTTTCCGGCCAATCAATCGTATCAAGTCCGGAAATAAGTTCGTCCGCATAGTCGGTTATTTTTAAAAACCATTGCTTCATGCTCTTGCGCACGACTTCACAACCGCATCTTTCGCACTTGCCGTCGACAACCTGTTCGTTTGCAATAACGGTATTACAGGAAGTACACCAGTTTACCGGGGACTCCTTTTGATATGCAAGTCCGTGGTTGAAAAGCTGGATAAACAGCCATTGAGTCCATTTGTAATAATCGGGCGAGCAGGTGTACAGTTCGCTGTTCCAGTCAAACATCGCACCGAGCGAACGCAACTGCTTTTCCATAGTCTTTATATTCTTAAGCGTACTGTCTTCAGGGTGCACGCCGGTCTTTATGGCATAATTTTCCGCAGGTAAGCCGAAAGCATCGAATCCGACCGGTTGAAAAACGTTATATCCCTGCATTCGCTTAAACCTGGCAAAAGTGTCGGACGGCGCATAATTGTACCAATGTCCTACATGCAGGTTAGACCCGGAAGGATACGAAAACATCTCCAAAACGTAATATTTCTTTCCCGTTCTGTTTTTATCGAAATCGTTTATTCCGTTATCTTCCCAAAATTTGTTCCACTTTTGTTCTACTGAAACTATATCCATTGTAAACCTCTTATCTTGCTAATGCAATAACTATAACACTTTGTAAATAAGACTGTCAAGCATTACGGTTTCTTTGACGACCGAGCAGACTGATTTACTCACATTCGGCGAATGCCTAACAATAAAAAACGGCAAAAACGGTTATACGCTTTGCCGTCGATTATTGCCGACTTACCCGATTTATACGTGTCTCATACCGGAACATATACTGCCATAAGCAACCAATTGTTTTGCGAACGTTTTCTTAACGACACACACGCCTTGAACTCTTTGTACTTTCCGTCGCTGCATTTAATGCGCAAAATATACGACGGATTGTCGCCGGTGACCGTAGCCCGATTTAAAACCTTTAAAACTCTTTCCCTGTCATCGGGATGCACAAAATCAAAGTGCGCATATTTATCGTCTTTCTCGCCTACGGTACGTCCGATAAATTTTTGGTACGCCTTATTTAAAAACCACGTATCTATATCCACCCCGTTAAAAGCGAAAAATCCTGCGCCGCACGGCAAGTCGTTAAGCAATTCGATTTCCACGTCTCGTCTTTCTATCGAAGTATTCGTACCCGAATAATATACGTTAAGAAATTTCTCGTCGTCTGCGCCTACCGTAACTTTACACTTAAGTTTGACCGGCAAATAACTGCCGTCTCCGCAACGAAGACGATAGACTCGGCCTATCCCGTCCCCGCTCTCGAACGCCTTTAAAAATGCCTCACGAGCAAGCGGTATATCGTCGGGATGCAATCCTTCTATGGCGTTTTTCCCGTAAACTTCGGCAAATTGTTCGTCAGTCATACCGATTAGCGACTTTGTTGCGTTATTAAGGTATATGGGCATCAGTCTTCCGTCCGACATCAATTTAAGTCGAATAAAGCTCTCGGGTATATCGTCGAGCAGTTTTGCCATAGACTGCTTTTCGCTTTCTATGGATTTTGCCAAATCTTTGCGAATTAGTAACACTGTTATGTAATCACCTAACGGAACTATATGCTTTATACGGTCAATTTCTTTGCTCGGATTATTTACCGCCATGAATCCGATTACAGCACCGTCCCTCATCAACGCCGAAAGTATCACCGACCTGACCGCACCGCCGTCAAAAAGCGTTTTCAATGCAGGTACAGAAAATTCGCTCTCATTGTCCGCAAAAATGAATTTTTCACTGCTCGTCTTTTTAACCAACTCGCAAACAATATCGGCAGAAAGGGTTCTTAGCCTATTTACGTACTTTTGAGATTCGGAATCGCCAACTTCGTAAGTATTTTTGACAGACGTTTTGTTCTTGTCCAATTCTATTACGTAAGCCCCGTCACCGCCGAAATACGATGCCGTTTTTTGCAAAATGTGCGTTATGGCTATATTACAGTCCGGCTGGGCGGACATCTCGTTTGCCGCTTCGTTAAGAATCTTTAATTGACCGTCTACTTCTTTACCTGCGGTAATGTCCTGAACTACGCTCATCAGCGTTTGTCTGTTTACGCTTTCCAGACTCATGGGTACATTTGTCCATCTCGTCCAAATAACGGTGCCATCTCGCTTAACACATCTACACTCGCAAACTTTGCAGCCCGAACCAATTGAAAGTTCACATAATTTTTCGGACAACAAACTCTTGTCATCCGGAAATATCAAATCGGCAACGCTGACAGATTCTGCTCGATACTGTTCTCTCGTATATCCGAACATTTTGTAAAAACCGTCGTTTACAAACACGACGTACATATCCAAAAGCGAACGTACAACGGCAACTATTACTCCACCGTCAAAATTATCCACTATCGAAGCAAGTTGAGTCGAAGCATCTCGCTTAGCTATTTCGGCAAGGCGTTGTTCGGTCTGATTGACCATAACGCCGTACATCAAAAACGTATCGTCCGCTTTTGCAATATTTCTAAGCGTCACTCGCACGTACTCAACTGCATTTCCGCTATGTATCTTATATTCTCCAGAAACCTGTCTGTCGGAAGAAATACATTTTTTGATATCGTTTAAAAATCTGATTTTATCGTCTGCGTACAAATAATCGGAAAAAGTCAGGTTTTTTATGTCGGCAGGATCTATCTTAATCGAACCGAACTGCTTAACGTATTCGTCGCTGGTACGCAGAACTTCGGTTACTCCGTTACGATATTCGAATATGCATGCTCCGCCCACGTAGCTGTTAAAGATAAGAGTTTCCATGGACTTCGGATCCCAAAATTCGTTGTTATTCAAATTTTTGAGCGTCTGTAATCTCGACATGACGTATTCTTTGTTTTCGTTGCAAAACAGTTTTTCGTATTCGTCGACCGGCAAAGGCTTGGAGTACAAATAACCTTGAATATAATAACAGCCTACCGACTTTAAATAATCGGCGTCTTTAACGTCCTCGACTCCTTCGGCAATAACCGTCATTCCGAGCCATCTCGCCATCCTGACTATAGACTCGACTATGTTACCGGCTCGCTGCGCATTGCCGCCGCCCTCAAAAAACTTCATGTCGAGTTTCAGAACGGAAGCGTCAACGTCTTTAAGCGAATTAAGCGACGAATAACCACTGCCGAAATCGTCTATCTCCACTACGTAACCGAGTTTTGCCAACTCGTTTGCTTTTGAAATTATCTCCTTCGTCGACTCGGAAAAAGCGGATTCGGTTATTTCCAGTCTAAGCATGTCGACTGGAATATCGTACTTGAACGTAATGGCCGTTATTACGTCTATAAAGTCGTCGTGCAATATGTCCCGTCTCGAAACGTTTACAGACACTGGAACGGGATTTTTCCCTTCGTTCATCCATTTGCGCAGCAATATGCACGCTCGCTCCCAAACGTATTTGTCGAGTTTGTAAATAAAATCGTTTTCTTCGAAAACCGAGATAAATTTACCGGGTAAAACATATTCTCCGTTTTTTAGCCAACGCACCAAAACTTCAGCGCCCATTATTGCGCCTGTCGCATGATTGTACTGAGGCTGAAAAAACAACTTAAACTCGCCCGAAGCGAGAGCGGTATTCATATCTTCGACAATCAACTGGCGCCTTATGAGGTAGTCCAACATGTCTTTGTCAAAGACGGATATTTCTTTGTCGTACGAATTTCGCACAAAATTAGCGGCGATGCGAGCTCTGTCGAACATCGTCATTACCGAATCGTCTTTGTTTTCTACAAAATATCTGCCCGTTCTTAATCGTATAGGCTGACTAAGCACATCGGGATGATGTATACGTTCATGGGCGTCATTCATTTCTTTCGATTCGACGCAGTTATGCGGATAAAGCAACGCAAAATTATCTGCGAACAATCTGCCGCAAATTCCCCCTGCCGCATCCGCAAAATCTTTTATCACCGAAGCCACATATTTAAGTACGGCATCTCCGACGCCTATGCCGAATCTATCGTTGATTATTTTAAAATTATCTATATTTAAAAAAGAAAATACGTAATAGCCGTCGCTGTTCCCATCGATAAGCATGCGAGCGATTTTAAAAAAAGTATCCTGATCGAAAACGCCGGTTAGAGGATCGAAACTTTCGTAAGCAACATTTAAGCCGGTCGGCTTGTTATTGTTACCACCGTCGTTCATAATAATTTTAACCTCCGCATTTCTTTAAAGCTCTGCTACATTATAACACGGATACAACATTAAAGCAAGCGCCTATCGACGGTTTGCACCTATAATAAAAATAAACACTTATGCAAAATTCAACCGGCACTTGCACATAAAAATAAGCTCGCAGCCTACAACAACCACGAGCTTAAAGCAATTTAAATTTTACCACTAACGCACTCTTTTTACCGCAGTTTTCCATCCTTCCAGCAACGCAACTCTCTTTCTCTCGTTGGCGGACGGATAAAACACGTCGTCTCTGCGAGTCAGCTCGGTAAGCTGCGCTACCGAGGAAAACATACCGCACTTGAGAGCAGACAAATAAAACACACCTAACGTAGTAACTTCGGCATTTTCGGGGCGAATTACGGGTGCCGCAAGCATATCTGACTGGAACTGCATCAAAAAATCGTTTGCGGTTGCACCGCCGTCCACCTCTAAAGATAATATCTTTTTGCCTGCGTCTTGCTCCATGGCAAACGCCACGTCACACACCTGGTAAGCAATGCCCTCGAGCGCAGCTCTCACGATATGATCTCTGCCTGTTCCTCTCGTAAGCCCTACTATCGCAGCCCGAGCGTCGCCGTCCCAATACGGCGCACCGAGTCCGGTAAACGCAGGCACGAGGTATACGCCGCCGTTATCGCCGACATTTAAGGCACATTGTTCGCTTTGCGCTGCCGTATCGATAATCTTAAGTTCGTCTCTTAACCATTGTACGGTTGCTCCGCCCATAAATACCGACCCCTCCAATGCGTATTGAGGCTTTTCCGATATTGATGCGGCAAGAGTAGTCAAAAGTCCGTTTTTGCTGCTAATCGCCTTATCTCCGGTATTCATGAGCATAAAACATCCCGTGCCGTAAGTCGTCTTAAGCATACCTTCGCCTACGCACAAATGCCCGAACAACGAGGCTTGCTGGTCACCTGCTATTGACAATACCGGTATACGAAACTCTGTAGCGTATCCGTATTCATGCGACGACGGATAAACTTTCGGCAACATACATTCCGGTATGTCGAAAATCTTTAACAGGCTCTTATCCCATCGCAAATTATGTATGTCGTACAGCATGGTACGAGAAGCGTTGGTGTAATCGGTCGCATGAACTTTTCCACCCGTGAGTCTATACAGAATATAACTGTCTATAGTTCCGAAAAGCAACTCGCCTTTTTGCGCCCGTTCTCTTGCTCCGGCAACGTTGTCAAGTATCCACTTTAGTTTAGTAGCCGAAAAATAAGCATCTATTTTTAATCCTGTCTTACTATAAATCTCGCTACCGTATTGTTTTTCCAACGACTTACACAGCCCTGCCGTGCGGCGACACTGCCACACTATCGCATTATATGCGGGCGTACCGCTGCGATCCCAAGCAACTGTAGTTTCTCTTTGATTTGTAATGCCGATGCCCTCTATTTCCTTTATCGAAACATCAGCCTTAGTCAAAGCGTCCACAGCCGTAACTATTACGGAATCGTAGATTTCTTCGGGATTGTGTTCTACCCAACCCGGATGAGGATAATACTGAGTAATTCCCTTGGACGCAGAAGAAACGACGTTACCGAAATTATCATACACTATACTGCGTGTACTGGTCGTACCCTGATCGACGCACAAAATATACTTTTTCATATCGACCTTTATTTTTCCCAATCGAACCTATAGTCGAGCTTATACATATCTCTTACCTGACTCAATTCTTTTTGCACGCTTTCTCCTACGGGGATTCCGCTGTCCTTGCGGCTGAGCCAGGTTTCGTACGCCTTTTCGCCGGGAGTGTATATGCGATCGCAGCCGGGAGCTTTTTGCGAATTACGAAGCGCTCTCAGTATATCGCCGGCAGTTTTTCTGAACTCTTTTTCGCCCATAAACGCTTCGGTATTTATTGCAATGAAAAAATGTCCGAGGTGATACTTCTTTTTGCTGCCGTCCTCCGCTACGCCGCTAAGCATTTTTAGGTAATTCCCGCTCTGCAATGCGGCACTGAGAATCTCAACCACGGTCGCATATCCGTATCCTTTGTATCCGGCAAGCTCCTCGCCTATTCCACCGAGCGGCGCCAATGCCGCATCTCCGCTTACTAAAGCCTTTAATATATACTCGGAGTCTGTCAAAGCGCTTCCGTCTCTGCCTATAACCATTCCTGCGGGAGTCGGCTTGCCCTCTCTCGCAAAATACTCTATTTTTCCTCTCTGCGTTATGGAAGTTGCGCAGTCTATGTTAAACGGGAACGGCTCGTCCGTAGGCATGCTTATCGTAAGCGGGTTTGTTCCGAGCATGTTTTCCACGCCGAAAGTCGGCGCTATAGACGGTCTTGCGTTGGTTCCTGTAATACCCACCATTCCGGCTTTCGCACACATGCAGCTGTAATAACCGGCAATTCCGTAGTGCGTAGAGTTACGAACTGCCACCATTCCCATTCCGTATTTTTTTGCTTTTTCGATGGCAATCTCCGTAGACTTATATGCGATGACTTGTCCCATTCCGTCATGTCCGTCCACCACTGCGGTAGTCGGAGTTTCTCTTATTACTTCGAACTCGGTCGTAGGACTCTGAATTCCTGCCCGTATTCTGTCTATATAAATAGGCTTAAATCTATTAACACCGTGCGACGTTACACCCCTTCTGTCTGCTTCCAAAAGCACGTCCACACAGATCTCTGCGTCTTTTTCGGGAACGCCTGCCGCCATAAAAGCAGCTTTGGTAAATTCAGTTGCCGTTTTCCAATCTAAAATCATATTCATAAAAAAGCCTCCTTTCTTTCAGTATACCATCAAAAACGGCTTTTGTCCATAATTTTTGCATAAAACTTTAAAATCGGCGAGCATATTATATATCATGAAAACTTTATCTTTATGTGTTATAGTAAAAGACGAAGAACTTACGCTCGAGCGACTGCTATCCACGGCAACATCGTTTGCGGACGAAATTGTCGTCGTTGACACCGGCTCGACCGATAAAAGCAAGCAAATTGCACAAAAATATGCAAACGTATACGACTTTTTGTGGATAGACGATTTTTCTGCAGCCAGAAACTATGCGATAGAACTTTGTACGTGCGACCTTGTAATATGGCTTGACGCAGACGATGTTGTGCCGCAAGAAACAGTAAAGAAAATAAACGAGTTAAAACTTGATTTTGATTGCGACATGGTTATTATGCCATACGAAACTGGAAATCTGCGTTTTTACAGAGAACGAATTTTTCTTAACGACGGATCGCACTTTTTTAAAGGAGAAGTCCACGAAGCCATAGAATTAAAAGGCAAAATCAAACGACTCGAATGTCCGGTAATACACGATAAAAAGAAAAGCGGCGATCCGATGCGAAACTTGCGTATACTGAAAAAGGTATACGCCTCTCGACCGCTCAATGACAGAGAGTTGTTTTATTACGCAAGCGAACTGTACTTCACCGGCAGCAGCGATGCCAGAAGCGAGCTTTGGCGATTTATAAAATTCTATGGCAGTTACTCTCAAAAAGGTCAAGCCGCCGTTTATCTTTCTTACCTATTAAAGAACGAAACGGACGTCAGACTTGCTCTCGGCGAAGGCGCAGCGCATATCAATTCGGCAGATATTTATACGCTTATCGGCGAAAGCTATATGCGCGAAAAACAGTATCGTCATGCAAAAAACTCATACCTGCAAGCCACCGTTGCCGATGAACAAATCGTTTTCCCCGTTCCCGAACGACAAAATTACTTGCCATACATCAGACTTTGTAAATGCTATTGGCACTTAGGAAATAAGCAAGCCGCAAAATATTACAACGAACTTGCTCTCGGAATAAAGCCAAACGACCCGTACGCTTTGTCCAATTCTCACTTGTTCGATTAAGCCTAGCTCTACCGTAACGATAAAGCCTTTTTCTGTATATTATGTATAGAACGACAAAGGAGGTATTATGTGTAATTGTTGTGATTCGGATAACAAACGATTGCCTGTGAGGGGTCCCACCGGTCCCACAGGTCCGAGAGGAATAGCAGGTCCTATCGGTCCTATCGGACCCACCGGCCCGGCAGGCTTAAGTATAATCGGACCTATCGGTCCTGCCGGTGCTGACGGGGCTGTAGGCGCTACGGGTCCTACCGGTCCCACCGGCCCCACGGGTCCCACCGGTCCCACGGGTCCCACCGGAGCAGCTGCAGAGACCGCAGTCGCCAGTTTTTATGCCGCTAACGGAGGACCCTCTTTGGCTTTTGACGCACCGTCCGTTTATCCTGCTGCCAACAGCGGTATAGCCTATACTTCGCCTACCGCCACACTTACCGAGGGATTGTATCGAATCACGGTATCGTCTAATTATACGTCTACCGACGCCACCATCCCCACCATGACAACAGTAATCGGCGGAACTAATTCTCCCCAATTATCGGCTAGCGGAACTGCTAATTCGAGCGGAACTTTGACGCGAAGTTATGTAATCGACGCTTCGGACGGAACCACCGTTGCGATAAACACAAATCAGTCTGTCAACGTAACGTTTAGCGATACAACCATGACTATAGAAAAATTAAACGTTACGACATAAAACGATTGCAATCGTTTTCGCCTTGATCTGAAGTCAATCGGACCAAGGCGTTTTGCAGTCCGCCCGAGGTTACGACTCCGTGCGTCTTAAATACTTCGGCAAAAATTTAATCGGCAAAAAAGCTTTGAGGACAAATTAGCGCAATCGATTGACAGTTTTCCGTTTGTATGTTATTATTGTTTCGGAGGGAGGCAATATGAAACGCAGGATAATGTATTTATCTTTTATAGCGATTTTGTCGTTTTGTTTTTTGCTGTCAGGATGCAATAGCGCAATATCGATAAGTGCGCTGCACATAGGCGGCAGCGAGATCTCCAAAGACGCATTTCTCGCCGAAATCGCCGAGCGAGAAGCGTACAACGACAGACAATTTATATCAGAGCAATGGTACAGAGTTAAGATGCAAACTTTGTCCGACAAGGAAAGTTCGGACAACAAAAATTCCGATAACAGCTACCTTTCCATTTCCGGCAACGTTATGCTCTCTTCTCTGCAATTTCGTTCAAAATTCCGTTTTTCGGTTAATTCCGAATCGTTCAACTCGCAAGACGACGGAGCCAAAATAACAAAGAACAAGCTGTCCGGACAGGTAACTTGCGTAGACGGAGAAATATACACCAAATTAAAGGATACTGATTATCAAAAAAATAGCGGCGGTATCAAAAAATCAGATAACGTAACGTATTTTTGCGATACGTTAACCGACAACAGCGACATTAACGACATTATAGAACTTATAAAGAACTTCGACGTAGCCGCCCTTTTAGACGAATATATCGATTCTTACCGATTCGAAACCATGTCCTTTTTCAGAGTTCCAGACGGTTATGCTTTTTCATTAAGCGGCGCAGACAAAGTACAGCTTGTCGTAACGTATATGGAAGGCTCTTCCAGAGTTAAAACTCTTTCGCTTTATCTATTTACGGACAAAAGCAGCGACTCTCTTGCCTCTTCTACGTCTACAAAATTAGAAATCAGTGCGTCTACGTCGAGACGAATTTCTGCACCGTCCAACAAAGACAAATATAAAATGCGTTAATATAATGAGGTATAAATTTATGAAAAAATTCGTTTGCATTTTAATGGCTCTTCTCAGCGTTGCGGTAGTGTTTGCTTGTTCAAGAGAACCCGAATATAAAAATCCGATTTCCAAAGAACAACTCAGCGAATTTCTCCGAGAAAAACAGTATATTTCAACATCGCCAATAACATTCAAGTTTAGCCTAAATTACGATTCTACCACATACGAAGATCTTCGCTCGGAAGACAATCTGGCTACAAAAAAAATTCTCACAAAACTTTCCGTTTCCGGTCAATACGCTTACGTCAACGGAACGGACGGCGGAGACCGACGCTACAAATACAACGGAAAGTTGCAGGTAAGCACTACATCCCCTTCTATCACGGGATTTGCCAAAGAATCGGGAACCCAACGAGAATCGACTGTGTGTATCGGCAATGACTTTTATCTTGCTTATAAATATTCTCAAAACGACAACGGCGGTGATAAAAGCGGTTCGGGCAAAACAACCGCATATGCAAAATCCGTAATTTATCCGTTTTTAAACCGATTTATGTTTGCCATTCCGCGCGAAGAAGTTTTTGACTTTTCCAAAAACCCCTCGTCATCGCTCAACGACGGAGTTTCCATGTTCATAACAAGCGAAATGCCCATCGAACACTGCTTAAGAACTTACGAAACCGACGATTGCTTTTTCGATTATGTTTTTGCACAAAACAATTCGCTTATACTTATGCAAAGCAATTCCGTCTTTGAAAGAACGAGAACTTACGTCTTTAGCGGAAATAATCTCTCTGCCATAAAAGTAAATTATAAAAGCGCAGAAGAAAACTACGAATTGACTATCAAATACACGGGGTCGATACCGGACATTCAACCGCCGAAAACTCCGTACACGGATTAGTGAATTTTTAAATTATGCGTAATCGCTTAATCGCACGCATCGGTTTTTGCAAAATTTGTAAATCTAAACAGCAAAAAAACGTCGTTTATCAATTAAACGACGTTTTTTTATGGTTCGTAAGCCGACCGAATCCATCAAAATACATGCGATTATATACAAAACTCCGACGGCTAATAAATCATACTTTAATCCGATTATCCGAGCATTATTTCCATCAATGCTTTATCCAAAAAACCAGAGGTTTTTTTGCCGAGCGAAGCGATGTTTTCTATAGTCCCTTCTGCCTCGGGACAAATTACACCCTCTTTCATCTTGGGTGAATTTCCCTTAAGCGCCAAAAATGCGGAGTAAACCGCCGAAAAAGTGCAATTGGCTACCTTTAAGCTGCAAGTCTCTTTAGCTCCGTCGCAAAGCACTCCGAACGTATTTCCGAGTGAATTTTGTATCGCCATGCGCACGTGACTTTCATTTCCGCCCATCATATAGGTAAGCGCTGCGGCAACGCCTGTTCCTGCGATTGCAGCTCCGCAATAAGCGGACAAAACATCGTGTTTTGACTTAATATATATAGCTATCAAACTGCTCAAAAGTACGCACTTTCTTTCCAGTTCTTTCCCTACGTTGAGAGCCTCGGCTGCCGCCATCACCGGTACGGTCGCTATAAGTCCCTGATTTCCGCTACCCGAATTACTCATTACCGGCAAATCGGCTCCCGCCATACGAGCGTCAACCGCAGCGGTGGTGCGTTCAAGTATGTAATCGAGTTTACCGAGCAATTCATAGGCTTTGTCATGCTCTATAATTGCCTTTCCGAGTCGCAAACCGTAATCCTTTGTTAGTCCTTCATCGCTCATACAGCCGTTTACGTCGATAATCTTGTCCACAAATTCCATATCGCCTTTACCGCCGTCAACGTAATCGAATATATCTTTTATGCCGAAATTGACCTCTACCTTTTTCTGTTCCGTCGCTGTAGCCGAATCCAAAACGGTACCGTTGAGTTCTTTACGAGTGATAAAGGTATGATAATGGCTGACTTCAACAACCGACTCGTTGCCGTCTTCGGTCTTGATTTTTGCTTTGATATAAAGCGGAGGCACGCCGCTTACGGCTTTTATGCAAACGTTTTTTGAAAATTTTTCGCTTTCCTCTATCTGCTCGGTAGTAAATCCGGCAATTACGTTAAGCCCTTTGTCTGCGTTTCCGTAAAGCGCACCCATTGCTGCGGCGAGTTTTATTCCGTATTTGCCATGCGTTCCCGGCAAGCACACTATCATAGCGTTTTTTATGACGTTTGCAGAAAGCTCGAGCTCTACGGACGTAGGTCGGGATTTGATAAGTTTCGCCGCATTAGCGCATGCGTACGCTACCGCTATAGGCTCGGTACAACCCGACGCTTCTATAACTTTGTTCTTTAACACCTTGTCTATCTGGTCCATAATTCCCCCGTAGTCGCAAAAAGCTTAATAAACTACGGTTACTATATCACATTTTTTTGCCGGTGTCAACATTCGCAAGCAACTTTGCTACGTATTCCCTCGCAAAATCGTCCACGTCGCCTGCCCCCATAAAAATTACGGCATCGTAATCAACGGTTTCTTTGCCTAAAAGGCTGTAAAGAGCCTCGAAGTCCGGCACAAACATAAAACCCCCTGCATCAGGAACAAGTCTATCTACGCCTTCTACAAAATTTTCCCTTGCGGCATAAACCGGTAAAACCATAACCTTATCGCAAAGCTTCAACGCAGCTGCGATTTCTTTATAAAACGTTACAGTTCTCGAATAAGTGTGCGGCTGAAAGACTACAGCCGTCCTTTGATAGCTTTCTTTTAATGCTCTGAGCGTACATTCGATCTCGACCGGGTGGTGAGCGTAATCGCTGATATACGTAACGCCGCCAACGGCACCTATCGTTTCCGTACGGCGATCAACGCCGCTAAATTCGCATAACCCTTCGCTTCCTTTCACGCCGATAAAATCGGCTACAGCCAGCGCAGCCAGCGCATCGTAATAATTATGCTTACCTCTTACCTTTAGTCTAACGCTGTCCTTAACCACCCCGTTACGCAATAAAAACAGTATATCGTTATCGATTTTTCCCACATAATCGCAGTCGTCGGTAAATCCGAAAATCAAGGTTTGCTTTCTTCCCTTTATGCCGAAACGTTTTATATCTTCACCGATTAGCGCAGTTTCGCATTTATCGGCAAATTCTCTGAATGCGCTTTGCACGTCGCTAAGCGAACGATAATAGTCCACGTGATCGAAATCTGCGTTAAGTATTACGCCTATAGTCGGATTCAGATGAAGAAAACTCCTTTTGTATTCGCACGCCTCGGCAACGAACACCTTTTTTTTGCCGATTATACCCACCTTGCCGCCTATACTGCCGCCTATAGCCGCAGTGGGTTCGAGCGAACGCAGCGCATACGCTATCATTGCCGTAGCGGTGGTTTTGCCATGAGTGCCGGAAACGGCTATCTTCTTGCCGTAACTGTCCATGATTACGCCGAGGAGGCTTGCTCTGTCCACTATCGGCAATCCCTCTTTTTTTGCCTCGACTATTTCCGGGTTGTCGTCTGTTATAGCCATACTCTTTACTACTAAATCGGCGCCCGCCACAAACTCCGCTTTATGCCCTTTCCGTTTAATGTCAGATCCGTCAACGTCTGCAAAGTCTTCGCATAATTTTGCCAAGAAGCTCATCCCTACTCCGTCAATACCAATAAAGTGAATTTTCATATATACTTTATATGTCACTAAATGAAATTTTGTTATAAGTACGATTTTTGTGTTAAAATACTTGCAAATGTGAATAAACAGTGCTATAATGTGATTATCAACAATAGGTCAGAGGATACAAAAATGAATATTACGGAAACAAGAATAAGGTTGGTCACAAAAGACGACAGCAAGTTAAAGGCTATTGCCACAATAACAATCGACGGCTGCATGATTGTTCATGACATCAAAGTCGTAGAAGGAACCGACGGACTTTTTATCGCAATGCCGAGCAGGAAAATGCCTTCGGGGGAATACAAAGATATCGTGCATCCGCTTAACACCGAAACGAGGGAAGCGCTCAAAAATCTCATCGTAGACGAGTATCAGAAAGCGTTGTCGGCAGATCAATCCGAAAATTGATAAAAACAGCGGTGACTTTTTTTTAGGTTGCCGCATTTTTTTGCCCTATTTTATTGCATGAGGCAATAAATTGTGATATAATCTCTTGCGAAAAGTCAAATTTTACCAAGGAGAATACGATGGATAACAAACTTAAGGATTTATTACCGTTACTCACCGCTGTCAGCGGTATCCTTATAGCCGCATTTAAAGACGACATGACGCCTCCGGGCAACTATATTTTGCTCGGACTTTTGGCATTGCTTGTCATTGCCGCATTGGCTATGGTTATAGCCAGATGGGTACGCAACAGCAAAACGATGACAAGTACCGCCATCGTCAGCAAAGCGCGCAAATACAGCCGCAGTCTTATTCGCCTCGCAAAAGCCAACGAAAAGCAATTTCGCCGTTGCGATTACAAATATCGCAAAATCAGCGATGCGAAAAAGGCAAAAACCATAGCTAAACATGCAGGAACAGATATGCTTGTTCCGTCAAAAAACACCGATGTGGATAAAATGAAAGAGACACACGATGAAATTCTCGAAGATATTCGAGAGAACTCCGAAACCTTGGCAGATTCCGCTGCGTTAAAACCTTACGAAATCGTATACAGAATTCTCGACAAGGCAAGCGCAGAAAAGATAATAAAGACAAATCACATCATCATCGAAGGCATAAACGACATAGAACGTATGTTGTTGCAACTCGAACAGCATAATAACCGCATTACGCTCGGAAAATACGTTTCCTCCTACGCCGAAGACGAACTTATGCAAGCGAAAGGTTTTGTCGATCTCATTGGCTGGTCAAATATTCTTATAGGTCACACTCGGGACGGCGTAAAGGCAATACATCAAGGCATAGCGCTTCTCGACGAACAACTTGCGAGTCCGTCCATCAAGGCAATGGAACGAATTGCAGACGATAAGAGAGCCAAAATCGCAGAAATAGAAAAACACATAGCTTTTGACGAAATTTCCGAACAACACATTCAAAAGCTCGAGGAAAGAAAGCAGGAGCTTATCGATTCGTTGTGCATGCTTATGAAAAGCGATACGGCTAACCGAAAATACAAGCTGCTCCTCTTTAAAGCCAGAGCGTATCGTCATCTCGGCTCGACTTACTACACCTACAGGTATTTCCACGACTCCAAAACTCAGACTTCGCCTAAGGTAATCGAGTATTTGCAAACCTCCAAGAACATTCTTAATTCGCTCAAAGGCAAAATTACTCAAGCCGATTACGACAAGATGATGGACGGGGTGGAAAACAATTACTGGCTGTGTTTGCTCTACGACTACTTGCATTGCGGCAAGAAATGCGCAAAAACGGTGGATGAAGTAACTTCCATCCTTAACGAAGTAAATGCAAAAATAAATACATTTTCCGGCGACGCAAAGCCGGACAAACACAGACTTTTAAAGCTGTACGCCTTGCGCTGTCAACTTAATAAGGCTTTGCAAATAAAAACCGGAGAAATAAACATGGAAGAACTCAGTTCCGACCTTAAGCAAATAGAATCCACGCTTAACAAAAACATCTATTTCGATGACGCAACCGAAGTGTACATAAACGAGAAAATTCAATGTATATTCGAAAACGTCTACGAAGTTTTGCGTTAAACTACGAATGTAATTTATATCAAAAAAACGACTCGAACGATTCGAGTCGTTTTTTTTGCGTCCCATCTACTGTTTGACGGTAAAAAACGCTTGCGGATGCGAGCACAGCGGACATACTGCCGGAGCGCTCGGTCCGAAATGCACATGGCCACAATTAAGACATATCCACATTACGCTCTCTGCCCTTTTAAACGTCTTGCCGTTGTCGAGATTTTCTGCCAGCTTACGATATGTTTGTTCGTGTTCCTGCTCTACGTCTGCGGTTTTTTCAAACTTAGCGGCTATTTCGTCAAATCCTTCCTCTTTAGCTTCCGCTGCAAATCCCTTATACATCTGACTCCATTCCGTATATTCTCCGTCACTTGCTTCGGCAAGATTCTGCGCCGTAGTTCCCACGGCGTTTTTCAGCAATCTGTACCATACATACGCATGAGCTCTTTCGTTGTCGGCAATCGTTTTAAACGTACGATAAATATGCTCGAAGCCCTCTTTTTTTGCCTTCTCTGCATAGAAATCGTATTTTGTTCTTGCCATACATTCGGCGGCAAAAGCTGCCAACAAATTTGCCTGAGTTTTTGTTTGATTTAAATCTTTCATATAATCTCCTTTTTGCATTAAGCCGATTTAAATATGTGAAACGCAACTGCAGTGCAGTCGTCCTCCTTCTTTTGTTTAAGCGCAAAATCCACCATACGTCTGCAAAGCGGCTGCGGAAACTTGTCTCCGTTGTTAATAACGTCTATAAGCGCATCGCTCGAAGCTATCCCGTCGGATGCGAAAACAAGCGTTTCGCCGCCCTTAAACGTATAAGTCAAAACGCTCGGACGCATTTCTTCCAGTACGCCGATAGGCAAAGCCTGTCCCTCAACCCTTAGAACTGTATCTGCGGTTTTTATATACGACGGCGGCGAACCTATCTTGATTATGTCGCAGTCGCCGCTGAGAAGATTGACGACTGCGATATCCACCGTGGCGTAAATTTCTTCGCCGGACACCGACAAAAAATCGTTTACGCTCTTGAGCGCAAGCTTGTGACTAAACCCGGCTTTGTAAAAATTCTCTATCAGCGAAATGGTTGACGACGAAAACGCTGCCGCCCTTTCACCGTTACCCATACCGTCGCATAACGCCATCATAAACGTATGATCGTTTATTTTTATAAACGAATGAGTATCGCCGCTGACATCTTTCAATGCAGCCGCAGCAGCAGAAAAAACCACGTCAAAAAGCGGTTTTGCAGTGAGATAAATTACACTCGTTGACGGATTAACTCCTTTTTCCGTTTTTTCCACAACAAACTCCCTATTAAAAATTCTTTTTAACGAAGACAAAATTACCTCGAAGTTAAGCGTTTCCGTTCTTACCGTCAGCATCACGGACGGTGCTTCCTCCCCGAAAACCAACGCCTCTTCCGTGACTACATAACGGTAAGTAAGCTCCTCGGCAATACGTCGCTCCAAGTTTTCGTCACCGCAAAGCGGCTCCGCTTCCTTCAGTGCTAACGATGATAAAATATCGGATATTCCTTTCATCTGGACGGATAGCATTTGCTTTGCGCCGTTGATGTTTTTTCTTTCTGCCATGCGATCTCCGTAAGAAACGGCTATCTTCCCGGCGGCAGAAAGCAGCGAAGCTAAATTAGTGCAGTTGGATTTTATTCCGTCCGGTATATTGGATATAGTAGAGCCGCCCTTTTCCATGCTCGACAGCATAATCGACTTCACCTGACTTAACGTTCCGCTCGCAAGACAAACGTCGTACTTGCGGCATAGTGCGCATGTTTCTCCCACCAAAGTATCTGTAAGTTCTTCGAGATGCGTGTCCGAAAGCGTTCTTCTTTCGCTGTCCATCATAACGCTCATTTCGTTAAAAATTTCGCTTATCGAGCTAAGTCTTCTGCCAGTATCGTACCTGCTCCTGTCCACCAAAGCTCGCAGCGCATTTCGTTTGCCCGGCGTAAAAAATTCTTTCAGCCGAGCGAGTCCCTTTCTCGGTAATGTGACGAATACTGCGCCGCCAAGCGTAAGTGACACTAACCACCAAACGTATGACGAAGGAATCGCAGAAAAAAAACATGTGTATAATATACACGCAAGCGGCATGGACGCAGCGCTTACGGCTCTGGGAGCGGGCATAAATATATATACGCACAAAGCCATAAGCGCAAACGCCCCGAAAAGCTCGGTTCCGCTGCCTGCGCAATAGCCTAATGCAAAACATAGCGCAGACGCCACTCCGGACAATCCGAACAGATAGACAGAAATAAGCGTAGAAAGTGAAAAGAAAAACGGTGCTAAAGGAAAATTAATATTAGTCAGCCCATATGCTACTGCGGCAATAATAACTCCGCCTGCCGCAATCTCACTGTCCAAAAACTTGTAATTAAACCGTTTGGTTATACACGGCACTGCAAACATGTAACACATGCATGCAAACACTAGCGATAAAAAAGCGCATACCAAAGCATTGACAATGCTTATTTTCACAATAACTGAATATATCGCAAGACCGACTTGACTGAGCAATGCAGCACCGACATACGCCCACTTGGACATTTTTTTCTTAGCCGCTATAAATTTAAAGACAATACAAACTACGGCGGCAGCAGCCGAATACACAAGCGATGCTACGGAAAACTCTATACATGAAGCGGCAACAGCGAATGTCGAAACGACCATTCCGTTTAGCCCGACCAGTGTCAACGCAACGCACAATCCCACGCTAAGCGGAGTAAATTCTTTTATTTTAGCAAAAGAAAGTATTACGGTTAGGATAAAGCAAATTATGTAAGTAATCGCCTGTTTTCGTTTCATATTCACCTCGTCTAAGCGATTATACATCGCCGTATGAAACGAATTATAACATTTTTTGTCACAAAAACTCGCATACGGTCATAAGTTTTGTCGATTTTCTCAAGACCATTTCGCCATAATCTAACGATACTAAAACCTTTCGGCGCATTACGCCGACCATAACTAACGAAAAATCAAAGCAATAAAGAAACGAGTTCGGCACAATACCGAACTCGTTTCTTTATGTATGCAATTTATTTTGACCAACTTCCCGCAGCCGATTAAATTCCACTGCAGTGACTCGACATTCTTTTGCCAATGCTGCAGCTTTTGTTCAAATCTTTAGAAAACCCCATTCTCCCGCACAAAACACTTCTATATTGTGTTATCTAATACTTATTCTCCTTGGAAATCGTTTTTTCTGCCTTTTACCGAGTAATCGAAGTTAAGCGATTTACTTCGATTATCTCTCCAATTGCACAATGCACCGTTTACACAACCTCCGTCGCACCCCATTCCTTCGAAAAACTCGGCAGTAGCCTTACCCGCTTTCAATTTAAGCAATTCGTACTTGCAATTTTTTAATCCCTGCATCACGCAAACACGCAAGCCTTTTTTTGAAAAAGTTTTTACGCCTTCCGCCAGTCCGCCGCTGCGAGCAAATATACGTCCGTAATACGACGAATTGTCTTTTTCGTTTTTCGGTAGAGCGGAAACGTCGACTTCAAGAGCATCGAAATACGCTTGCAATTCCTCAAACGAAAGCATGCTGTCTACACAGCCGCTGTCTTTTATTTCATTTATTTTTGCCGTACACGGAGATATAAAAACAATTTTTGCGTTCTTATCTTCCGCTTTAATTCGACGGGCAAGCGTAATCATGGGAGAGCTTTGCTTAGACAACATACCTTCCGCAAAAGGCAAGTTTTTCTTTACGTATTTAACAAAAGCCGGGCAGCAGGATGACAGCAAAACTCCCGCTTCATCTGCTTCTTTTACTTCTCCACGCAGTACTTCTTCTGCGCCGACAGCCACGTTTATTACTTCGTCAAACCCGATTTTTTTCATACCAGCCACCAATTGAGACGTGACGGCATACGAGAACTGCCCTGCAAGAGACGGCGCATAAATTGCATAAACCTTGCCTTGCTTGTTTTTGAGCAAATCTATCGTTTTGAGCAACAACGAAACGTTGCTTATCGCTCCGAACGGACATTTTACTATGCACTTGCCACACTCCACGCACTTGGAGTAATCGATAGCGGCTTTTTGGTTTTTGCCGAGAGAAATAGCGTTCGCCTCGCAACTTACTATACAAGGGCGGCGATTTAATTTAATCGCATTAAACGGGCATGCGCCCACGCACTCACCGCATTCTACGCACAAATCGTGATCCACTACGGCTTTTTTGTTTATAATGCTTATGGCGTTTTTCGGGCACACGTGCTTACACCTATGCGTAATACAACTTCTGCAGCTCGAACCTATTTCTATACCGGATGACGGGCATTCGTCGCATGCGATATCTATTATCTTGACGGTTTTGCGATCCGATTCGTCGCACATGGCAAGCTTAAATCTTTCTGACAGAATTGCCCGTTCTTTGTATATGCAGCATCTGATTTCCGCTTGAGGACCGGGAAGAATCTCTTGCGGCGCATCTCTGTATATATCCGACAGTTTGCCCTTATAACTGTATGTAACTATTGCTTTATAAACGTTATAATTTATTCTCTTAATTTTATTCTCGAAAGTGCGCTCCAAATTACACCTCAATGCTATTTTTATTTATTGTTTTCCAAAAACTGCATAACTGCGTCGGCAACCGTTTGCGCTGCGTCCTCCACCGCTATATCGGAAGTGTCAAGCGTTATATCGGCATGCCGTGCGTATGCTTCTTCTCTTGCGTCTATCATCTCCGCAATTTTTTTCGGACTGTTGTCCTTAAGAAGCGGACGAGAAAAATCGTCTTTGGTTCTATCGTAGATAACTTCGGGAGTAGCGGTAAGTCGAACTATTACATAGTCTTTCAATAGCTCCATATTTTCTTCGTACAGCGCTGCTCCGCCGCCGCAACAGATAAGCATATCGTCTCTCCAGCTTACTTCGCACATGACGTCGTGTTCGTATGCGTGAAAAGTCTTTTCGCCGAACGTTATAAACGCCACGGGTATAGTCATACCCATGCGAGCCACAAGACAATTATCTATATCGGCATAACTTAAGCCGAGTTTTTCGGCTACGAGCGGTCCTATCGCCGTTTTTCCCGTGCCCATCATTCCTATAAGAGCTACTCTCATTTGTTTAACCTCGCTTTTATCAAATCTATCGCCGCTTTATATCCGTCTATCGAAAACCCGCATATAACTCCGTCGCAAGCGGCTGCGGTTATGCTGTCGTGACGGAAACTCTCTCTGCCAAAAATATTAGTAAGATGCACTTCTATCTTGAATGCGTTAAGCATTCTTAATGCGTCCGCTATCGCCACCGAAGTATGCGAAAAGCCGCCTGCGTTTAATATGACGGCGTCTGCGTCGCAGTTTTGAATCGCATCTATAAGCTCTCCTTCTCTGTTAGAAACGCAAAACTCGACGTCGCAGCTACATCCGCAATAATCGACTATAACTTGTTTTAATTCATCTATCGTAAAATTACCGTATATTTTTTCACGGCTTCCGAGTTTATTTAAATTTGCTCCGAATACGACAAAAAGTTTCATAGCATCTCCTTTATCTTTAAGTATAACCTTTCGACGTCGCAAAAGTCAAATTGTTTGTTCATAAAAAGTCCGTAAGAGTATATGGCTTGAGCAACGAGCATACCCAGTCCGTTAAAGTTGCGTTTTCCGACTTTCGGTATCGGGCAATCATATCTTATGTCGTAATAAGCTTCGACGCTCGGCAATCCGGCGGTGTCGCCGCTTGCACAATTTACTATAAATTGCACTTTTTGTCCGGAAAACAACGATACGTCACGACGTTTTGCAAACGCCGCAGCTTTATCCGCATTTCGTCCGCATACATAAACGTCGCAAGCGTTTCTCTTTAATTCGTCGGTAATCGCCGTTGCCGCACCGCCGTACCCGACTACCAGAACGGCAGCTTTTTTTATATCGCCGCAAGTTCTGCGAAAGTCAAACGCAAAACCGGCTCCGTCAGTAGAGTACCCCCTCATTCCGTCTGTTACAACGGTATTGACCGAACAAAGATCGGTATTGACATACTTAACTATCCGCTCTTTATATGGTTTGGTCACATTAAACCCGTCAAAGCCGCTAATCGAATTCATAAACTCGTCAAAGTCCCGTACAGGTACGTCTTTTATGGTATAAATTGCGTCGTCGTTAAAAATTCCGTATAACGCATTATGGATTGCAGGCGAAAGCGTATACGCTATCGAACTCCCGAGAACAAAAAATTTTTTCATAGAAACAGCTCCCAAAACGACGGATAACTTATCCCGACGCACTTATCGTCGTCTATATATCCGCCGCCTTTCGCAGCTAACAAAACCGCAAAGCTCATGGCTATCCGATGATCGCCTTTTGTCTGAATCGCACCGCTGTAATTTACGTCGCTTTTTCCGTCTATTATCAAGCCGTCTTTTGTCTCGGTTACAGATACACCTATCGCCGACAAATTTTTTGCAGTCACGGCTATCCTATCGCATTCTTTATTCCTGAGCGCAGCGGCATCTTTTATTACGCTTCGTCCCTCTATCGTTGCGGCAAGACATGCCAGTAGCGGCAATTCGTCTATAAGGGCAGTGGCTTCTCCTCCGCTTATTTGAAAGGGTTTCAGTTCGGATTTTTGCGTTATTATATCGGATACTTCACCTTTTTTTATTTCGGTGACATCTCCGCCTATTCTTGTAAAAAAGTCTATTATAGCTCTTCGTTTGTTACACACGTTAGTCGTCCGACAAAATCCCTTCAAAAGTCCCAACACAAGCGGATACGCTGCCGAAGAAATATCTCCTCTTACATAAACGTCTTGTCCCTTAAGTTCGCTTCTGCTTACCTTGACGACAGAATTTACCGCAACGATATTTGCGCCGAAATTTTTCAGCATGTCTTCGGTATGCGTTCTCGTTTGCACTGTTTCGGTTACGGTAGTAACGCCTTCGGCATTTATTCCCGCAAGCAGAACTGCGCTTTTAACTTGCGCCGACGGCGATGACGGAACAAAATCGATTCCGTTTAAGTTGCCGCCTTTAACTGTAAGCGGACACCTTTCTCCTTCTATCTGCGCTCCCATTTTTATAAGCGGCTGCACGGTAGAACGCATGTTGCGTGAACAAAGCGATCGGTCCCCTACAAACTTCACGACATTATTTCGTCCAGAGGCAACGCCCATAAGCAGCCTTGCCGTGGTTGCAGAGTTGCCCGCATCCATTACGCAATCGCAAAATTTCTTCCTTCTGACTATAATATTCCCGCCGTCCATCGACAAGTCAGCAAAGTTAGACACGCAATTAAACGTCGAAACGGTATCTCCGCACATAAGAGGATTGATAACAGTTGTTTTTCCGTCTGCAATTGCGCCCAATATCGCCGCACGAATCGTTATACTTTTATCGGGCGGAGGAGTAAGCATCATCTTAAATTGTTTCAACGATTTTATCTTCATATATTTTTCAATCTTTGGGCAAACTCTTCCTTGCTCAAAGTGACCTCTTCGTACTTGCCCACGTCAACCGGAAAAATAACGTCGATGCCGGAATCGTTCTTTTTGTCGTGCATAGCGATTTCTGTGATTTTTTCCACGTCAGGAAAGTCTACGTCCTTAATAAATCGGGAAAGTCTCACCTGAAGTTCGTAAAAAAACGGCTCGCTTATTCTTTCTCGCATCATAAGCGTTTCGAGCTTTAAGCCTATAGTCACGCACACGCCGTGTTTAAGCCCGGTAACGAGCTCGATGGCATGTCCTACCGTGTGTCCGATATTAAGACATCGCCTTACTCCCTTGTCCATAAAATCGTTATCGCAAATGTTGTTTTTTATGGTGACGCATCTCGAAATAAGCTGCTTTATGTCTGCGCCCGCTTGCATCATGTCGAACAACGTAGGATCGAGACACGATGTCTTGATTATCTCACCCATTCCGCTTTCGTACTCCGCTTCGGGGAGCGTATCGAGAAAGGAGGTCTCTATATAGGTTTCGCTTAGATGAAACGTCCCTATAGCGTTTTTTATATCTCCGAGGTTAACGGCGGTTTTTCCGCCTATAGAGCTGTCCGCCATCGCCAAAAGCGAAGTCGGTACGTTTATCCATCGTATTCCCCTCATATATATCGACGCAGCAAACCCCAACAAATCGCCTACAACACCGCCGCCGAACGCCCCCACGCAGTCGCTTCGTTTTATGCCCCTGTACGCCATTTCGTTTAATATCTCTTTTGCGGAATCAAGCGTTTTGCTTTTTTCTCCTGCAGGAATTACGAAACATTCCGGCAGCTTATCTTTATACAACGGATATAAGTTGTCGTCGGTAAGTACGAGTTTGCATTCTTTGAGCTTGTTAAACGCCTCACCCGAATCAATTACTATCTTTTGCACATCAGTCTTTTCCTTTTTCATAATATCTTACGCTAAGTTCGTCCATCGTATCTCCGCCGAAAACTTCGATAACGGCATTTGCTATTTCGATAGCCGCAACGCTCTCTGCAACCACGCATGCAGCCTGACACACGCAAACGTCGCTGCGAATTTTTTCGGTCAGACAAGGTTGCCCGCTCGAATTTATCGTCTTTAATCCGACTAAACTCGGCACGGGTTTAAGAGTAATCGTAAACTCGATATTCTCGCCGTTGCTTATACCGCCTTCTATGCCGCCGCAGTTGTTAGATGACCGTTTTTGCGGCGTTTCGAATTCATCGGCGACCTCTTTGCCGCTCAGGTTGGCATAATCGACTCCGAGACCGATTTCCACCGCTTTGACTGAAGGTATGCTCATAAAAGCGCCGCCGAGTCGATAATCGAGTCTGCGATCCCAAAAGACGTGCGAACCTATCCCTGCGTTCAAATTCTTTATCCCTATCCAAATTTTCCCGCCGAGCGTATCCCCGTTGCGCCTTGCCATTTCTACAGCGCTTAGCATATCGTCGCCGCTCTCGCCTCCGATCTCCAACACTCGACTTTCTATCGTGACATTAAGCTCGCCGAGCAGCTGCTTACATACGGACCCTATCGCCGTGCGCATAGCGGTTTCTCTGGCGCTGCCTCTTTCGCTTGCAAGTGCCGGATCTCCGTAACCGTATTTGAAATCCCCCACATAATCCACATGTCCCGGTCTATAAAAATCGAAATCTCTTTTACCCGAATTGTCGGCGTTCTTTATATGCAATGTCATCGGCGCACCCGTCGTAACACCGTCAAACAGCCCGCTTGTAATCCTGACTTCATCATGCTCCAACCCCATACGTTCGCCTCTGCCTACGGCTGTTCTGCGCCTGCGGAGATCGTCGTTTATAAAAGCTGCGCTTACGCTGAGTCCGGACGGCAGTCCTTCGATAATTCCCGTCAATTCTTCTCCGTGCGATTCGCCGGCAGTCAAAAACCTCATAACTCCTCCGCATACTTTTTTTTATATTCTAACACGGATTGAGGGAAAAATCAACCTATTATTCGTAAGAGCGGAAATATTGCTTTGCCCTTACCCAGATTTCGGCTATGACCGATATATGTTTGACATAACGGCTATCCATGGAAATGCATGCCGCTATTGTCTCGATGTCTTTTGCCGATAATTTATAAGTTTTGTCTTGCTGTAAGCGAAAAATTTATAGCCGTATAAATAGCGTATGCAACCGTCTCCTGATACCCGGCAGAAATTAGTTTTCTCTCCTCTTCCGGATTGCTTACAAATCCGCATTCGATAAGCAAGGAAGGATAAGGCGAACACTGCAAAACGTAATAATCTCCCGGCATAGCGTTGCGATTGCAATTCAGCATTCGATTGAGTACGCCCTGTGTTTCCGTAGCCTCGACCTTACTTTTGCCGTCGGGGGCATAAAAAACCTGCGCACCGCTGACGTATTTACTCGGATAATAATTTTGATGAATACTCACCATCAGCGCAGGTTTCGCTTCGCATATAATGCTTTTACGTTTTTTCATATCGGCAAGCTTTTTGTTCTTAGTGGCGGCGCCGTAGAGTCCGACATCGCTTTCCCTGGTCATTACGACGTTATAACCACCGTCAATTAAACATTTTTTCAGTTTTACGGCTATAGCAAGGTTTATATCGCTTTCCTTTACGCCGCTTGCGCCTACGACTCCGCCGTCCTCGCCGCCGTGTCCGACGTCGACGACTATAGTTTTCGAACCGGTTACAGACGACGGAACGGCTACCGCAAGACTACAGCCGATTATCGTAATCGCAATGACAATTGCCACCAAATTTCGTAGCCTTATACTAAAAATCATGTCAACTTACCGAATACAAATGAGCTTTGCCGCTGAGCCACCCTTCGAAATAGGACTGCAAATTCCTCCCGCTCGCCTTTTCCATGGCGCCGACAAAATCTTCGGCTTTTGCGACCTTACCGCTATAAAGCTTGTAATAGAGCTTTAATCCGTCGAAAAATGCACCGTCGCCTATCAAAATGCGTGTGCTGTCAAACATTATTTGCCCACGCACATATGCGTTAAAAGTATATTCGGCGTTATTTACGTAATCTCCTACGCACTTACGCATAGGCTGCTGTTCTCCGTGTGCGTAAATTTCGCAATAAAGCGAATATGACGTAAGCGAATCTGCTATACGACTTTCTCTTTTTACGCCGTAATCAGGGTGTTTTTCGTAAAAAACCGTAGTGGAATATTCGGTAAGCCCTTCGTCAAGCCACGCTTCGTTTACCTGATCGTTACCAACAGCGGCATACCACCATTGATGGGCAGTTTCGTGGATTATCACCTCTTCAACCGCCTTTTCGTCAAGAACGTCACTTATATAGCAAAGTGCGGGATATTCCATTCCTCCGCTGTAAAACGCCGTTTTTACAACCGAGTACTCTTTGTACGCATAATTCCCGAACATATCCGAAAAAAACGTTATCGCTTCCGTTATAAGCGGCGTATAATCTTCTTCTCCTTCAGTACAATAATTAATTTTAATGCCGTTTACGTTGGCACTCTTTATATTAAAGTCTCCTATAACTACGGCAAAGTCTCTCACGTTGTCTGCACTGACGTTAAGAACTCCGTTTTCGCCCACGCCGCCTGTCGACACGGCTTTCAGTTCCTCGGGATACGACAGCGAAACTCTGTAATCAGCCACAGTTGAGTCAAACGGGTCTCCGAATACGTAGTACGGGTGCGTTTTCCATTCCGTGTCGAAAGCGCAAAGAACCGGATACCAGTTTCCTAAATTGTACTTGCCTTCCAAATATCCGAGCCTATGAGCCGCTTGCGGCAAAAGCACCGAAAAATTCATACTTACGCTCGTCCTTTGAGTAGGCATTACGGCAGGAATTGCCACTGTCATAATGTCTCCTTCGATCTCAAAGCGAGCTTCTTTCCCGTCAACCGTAACGCCCGAAACGTCTATTCCCCCGAAACTTTTCCCTTGCGAAAAAGCCGCCGAAGTATCTGCTCCCGTCAAACTGCCGCCCTCTTTGTACGCATTAGGATACAAATGAAAAGCCAGAGTTTCCAATTCGCTTTGGGTGTCGTTATAAAAATCCAACTCCATTTTTGCGTTTATCGTTCGATTTGCTGCGTCGAGAGTTCCTTCTATAGTGTATTTGCTGCGCTTCGAATCGTCGGAACAACCGACAAACGCCGTTACCGACAAAAGGATTGCCATAGCTGCCATTAGACTAAAAATTTTTTTCATGTAACTCCTCCGTTTGCTTGTTTACCGTTATATGGACACAAAAAATATATGACTGCAATTATAAAAATATGAGTTTGTACGTCGTAATTACATACAACGCAGCTTAAGCGTTTGACTTTTTATGCTTCGCAGTGTTATACTTTCGGCGATAAAATAACCAAGGAGAAGTTTTATGCAACTTACTTACAAAGTAAACGAGAAAGCGCCTTTCGGCAAAAACCTTTTGTACGCTTTCCAGCAAGTGCTTGCTATTATAGCGGCAACCGTGCTCGTACCCGTACTTGTAAACGGCAATTCGTCGGCAGGCGACGCTCAACTTAGCCAATCTTCGGCTTTGATAGGCGCCGGCATAGGTACGATAGTCTATCTGTTGTTTACCAAATTCAAAAGCCCGGTATTCCTCGGATCTTCCTTCGCATTTATAATGCCGTTGGCTACGGGCGTAGCCTTCGGATATTGCGGAGTTATCCTCGGAGCGGTGTTCGCCGGACTTGTGTATACGATAATTGCTATCGTCATCAAGTTTGCCGGATCGGACTGGATAAACAAGCTGATGCCGCCGGTAATAATCGGACCTACCGTTGCCCTTATCGGTCTGAGCCTTTCCAGTTCCGCCATGAACAATCTTATGAATATTTCGGTAAGCGCAGACAATTATAACCTTATGAGCATACTTATCGGCGTAATAACCTTTCTCGTAACCGTTATCGTTTCCGTAAAAGGCACTAAGGGCATGAAACTTATCCCCTTCGTTATCGGAGTCGGCGCAGGTTATTTTGTGGCAGTAATCGCTACCCTTATAGGTTATAACGCCTGCGGTAACGAATACTTTAACCTCGTAAACTTCAGCGCATTTGCAAGCATCGCAGACTTCCGCAACTGGATGCCTGATATCGTTTTGATAGACGCCATAAAGGAAATTGCCAACGGAACGGTAAAACTCGACGGCTCGGGAGTTTTGTCTGTATTCCTCGCATTTGCTCCGGTTGCATTGGTTGTTTTTGCCGAACACGTAGCAGACCATAAAAACATTTCAACGATTATCGAACACGATCTTCTCAAAGATCCCGGACTGGATCGCACGCTGCTCGGTGACGGCGTCGGTTCGATTGCCGGCACATTGGTAGGCGGTTGCCCCAACACGACTTATGGCGAATCTATCGGTTGCGTGGCCATCACCGGTAACGCTTCTGTCACCACCATCGTCACCACTGCGATTATGTGTGTCGTACTCGGATTTATTTATCCCATAATGGTATTCATCGAAAGCATTCCCGGCTGCGTAGTAGGCGGCATAAGCATTGCTTTGTACGGCTTTATCGCAGTATCCGGTTTGAGAATGTTTAAGCACGTAGACCTCGACGACAGTAAAAACCTTTTCGTCGTAGCAGCTATTCTTGTAGCAGGTCTCGGCAATATGGAACTTAAATTCGGAAGCATAACCATTTCCAATATTGCTTGTGCGCTCATACTCGGCATTATCGTAAATGCAGTTATTCGTCCCTCGCATCCCGAAGTTAAAAAGGAAGTATCTTACGACGGAAAGACGGAAGAAACTATGTTCGGAACTGTCGAATCGGAAAACAAATAAAACTTACATACAAAAGAAAAATCGGTCTTTTGCGATTTGCGAAAGACCGATTTTTTTATATCTTAAAAAATATCAATTAAGTTTTTTCGTATCTGCTCCATATAATAACACTATTACCGAATTTGATTATTACCTGATACAAATCACGCATAAAACAATCAACTTATCATTTTCTTAACCGACTAATATGTCGTTAAATGGTCGCTTTGTCTTTTGCCTCCACCGCTCTCTTATACCATTCTCGAATTAGTCTATGAGTTTAAGTCACACCCAAAAGCAGTTCAACTCCGCAAATTAGGAACCTTAACTGTAAAACTTAGAGCATATAACGTATCGAATAAAGCCTACTCGATGCCCAATACTTAACTTTGTATACAACATACTTATGCTTAGCACACAGCAGCGCTACATCGCTTAAATTAAATTATCTTCTGTCTACGACAACACGATTGAAATCGATTTATAAATCCGTCATTCACTGTTTGACAATACGAATCATACTATCCTAATTCAATCAATCTGCACACCATGCTATTTCGAGCCGTACGACTATCAAAGTATATGCCGCATGCCGCTTGCGATATATAAATCGGGTTATTTTCCCTTGCGATCTGTCGATATTTACATAAAATTCGCAAAATTTAAAAATAAAAAACACACGAAGAAAGCCATCGAATTTCGCTTGACTATCTACGTGCGCCTTTTATTTGTGTAATTAAATTATCTATTAGCTTTTAACTTTGTAGAGATTTGCTAACGCCCCGAGCACACCTGCAATCATAATATAACCGCCTATATTTACTTTAGTGCTTGCTTTTGCGACGCCCCCCAAATCAACAGAAACATACTTACCTGCAACCACAAACGCAAATATAAGAGCGATAATAGAAGCAAGAAAAAGAATGATGCCGAGGATGGTATTTATAAGCTTAAATCTCATTCCCACCAAATCCAAAACCGCAAACACGGCTACGCCTGCACCGGCTATCACCGTAATCGAATAAAACAGACAAAGCATTACGGTTACAAAACCGTTTTCGTCACTGTTTTTAAGTCCTATTATAGCGTTTGCCCCCGCAGTAAAGTCACTCGACGATTCTCCGCTAAAGAACCCCTTAACTATATCTGCGCCGGTAGTAGGACTAGACGTAGAAGCTCCGCCCATTATCGAAGTCGATGCTGTACTTTTCAGCACAGGCATAAATAACGTGCATACCACCAAAACGCCCAAAACTATAACTACAAGATCGATAATAAGGCTCAACTGTTTGTTTTTTCTTTTTGCCATAATTCCTCCTTTTTGAGTAGCGAACAGCCGCCTTAAATTAAAGTCGGCTATTTGCAAAAAATAATTTTGATTGCCTCTGCTTCTACCTCGCCACGTCACGCACGAGAATATGTACAGAAGTTTATCAATAACAAGATTATATATTATCTCTTTTAACTTTGTCAAGCAAAACTATGTACGAAAAAATAACGTGCGCATGTTAGTTTTTTAGCACAAAGCGACTTTTAGTCAGCAAAGAAAGTACTTACATCGATTTTTTGATAACCGCCGTACATTGCGTTTGCAATCGAATCGTAACAATCTTCGCCCAAGAAAAACGCAGTTATTTCTCTCGCCTTTCGGACATAATCGAGGGTATCGGCATCAAACGAATAAGCTACCGCCGCTGCAAAAAATGCATCCGCATAGGCTATCTCGAGATTAGTAAAATATGCGTTATACGGCATTTGTAAATATACTTCGCCGTCAACAAAAGCTTTTAGGCTCGAATATTTCTTAGAATCTTTGACATAGTCGTTCTTGAATGCGCCTATCCCCCCTGCGTCCAATATTATTATGTCAGGATTAAGCGTAAGCAGCATTTCAGGATCTATTGCCGACTGATAACCCTTATAGCCGTTTTCATCCAAAATATTTCTTATACCTGACGCATCGAATATGGAATACTGGGCGCTGCTGCTGCCTATGCTCTGCACCCCAAACTTGCTGTGACAACCCAAGTAAACGCTCTTTTTAGTGGTGTTCTCCTGCTCGCTTGCAATATTTTTAAGTTCGGATTTTAGCGAAGCAATGTAAGACACAACTGCATTTGCTCTTTCCTCCGCTCCGATAATCTTACCTATCAACCAAAGCGACTTGTCCACCGCAGGATCAAATGCCTCCTTCGTACCGTAGCTCAGCGACACAACCGGAATACGGGTACTTTCGTAAAGTTCATCGATAAGCTCAATGTCCGTGTTATACATGCTGAAGATGACGTCGGGATTGCAACTTAAAATTTTTTCTTTGTCTGCCGTAGAATTTGGTCCGCCTCTTCCGCACGAAGGCAACGAGTTAAATATATCCGAATTCTTCATCTTATACGGACGAATGGATAAATTGTTTCCGATCCCCGTGCCGTCTTTGTCTACGTCCTCTACACCGCAGAGCATGCTTAAATCACCGACGTACGTAAATAATCTAAGCGCACCGGCACCGATGCAAACGACCTTTTGCACCTTAGCGGGAACATCGACTTTGCGATTTGCCAAATCAACGACTGTAACCGTCTCCTTATCATCGGCAGGCGGATTAATCGGAGAACAGGCTGCGATGAAAACGATAAACACTATAATTGCTGCAACAAAAGCTATTTTCTTTATCTTCATAATATATACTCCTTAGCTTTACTTATACAAAACGGAATATTTGCCATTATCTTTAATTATTTCGGCGTCTATATCGAATACCTGTTTTATGTCGTCGTCGCTCAAACGAGAAGCCTCGCACGCTGCGTATACCTTTCCTTGTTTAAGCAATACGATATCGTCGGCAAACCTTACGGCAAATTGAAGATCGTGCACGACAGCGACCGTAATCAAATTGTTTTCCCTTGTCGTTTGTCGCAAAAACTCCAAGACGTTTATCTGGTTTTTTATATCGAGATTACTTGTAGGCTCGTCCAGAAGCAAAATCCCGGCCTTTTGCGCCAATGCTCTCGCAATCGCCGTTTTTTGCTTCTCGCCGCCGCTTAGAGTAAGGACGTTACGCATCGCCATATCGGTCAATGAGAGTCTTTCGATAATATCTTCCGAAATCCGAATATCTTCCTTACTTATCCCCCATTTGATGTACGGGAGTCTGCCGGTAAGCACGGCATCGAATACGCTCATCGGCGGAAAAACCACGGTCTGCGGCACATATCCTACTATTTTTGCTCGTTCTTTCGGTTTAAGTTT
The DNA here is from genome assembly GCA_000435495.1 of Firmicutes bacterium CAG:552. GTDB lineage: Bacteria > Bacillota > Clostridia > Christensenellales > Pumilibacteraceae > CAG-552. The sequence goes on from FR884034.1 coordinate 42,520, forward strand.
TAATAAATCTATCTCGCTTTTGTCGTCTTTTACGACGGAGAGAGAACCCTCGCCCTCAACGATGCCGCCAAGGCAATTAAGTAACGTGGTTTTACCGACGCCGTTACGACCGAGCAAAAACAAACATCTCCCCGAATGCGCCTCGATTGTCACTCCGTCAAATATCTTTTTGCCCTTTTCGTAGCCGAAACCGAGATTTTTAGCCAGCAATTTCATAGTCTTTTTTCTCCCTCAAGAGCAACCACAAAAACATCGGACCGCCTATAAGCGCTGTTATTGCTCCTACCGGAAGCACACTGACCTTTAGCGCAACCCTACCCAAAACGTCGGCAAGCAATAAAACCGAGCTTCCGCACACTGCGGAGCAAGGCAGCAGCCATCTGTAGTCGCCGCCTACAAAACGCCTGGTTATGTGCGGAGCGATTAACCCTATAAATCCTATGACGCCGAGAGAGGATACGCTTACCGCAGTGATAAGCGATGCTAAAAACAACGTAACTACGGTAGTGGATTTTACGTTTACTCCCAGACTTTTTGCAATTGCCGTTCCGCCGAGCATAACCGTATAATCATATCGTTTATAATAAAAATACAAAAACGAAATTACGGTAACAGAACCTATTGCCAAGCAATCTTTTAGCGTAGCTCTCGACAAATCGCCGAAAGTCCAATACAATGCAGATATAACTTGCGTATCACTTCCGTAGTACTGCAAAAGCGTAGTTCCCGCCTGAAATATCGAGCTTACCGCAACTCCTGCCAAAAGTATTGCGGTGGAACCGAACTTTTTCTTTATCGTAAGCAATAGTATAGCAACAACCGCAGCCAAAGCAAGCAGAAAAGCGCAAGTTGACACCAAGTACGGATTAGACACGCTAAGCCAATTTCCGTGAGTATTATTTATTGTACCGGCGCCCAAAACGACTATGGCAAAATTTGCGCCAAATGCGGCGGCGTTTCCTACCCCCAACGTGGACGGCGATGCAATGGGATTATTCAGCACGCTTTGCATTGCGCAACCGGAAAGTCCTAATCCTGCCCCCACGATAAGGGCAGCCAATGCTCTCGGCAATCGCATACTTCTCACTATAAGTTGCTGTTGAGGTGTGCCGCCACCGAATAACGCCCTTACCATTTCAAAAAAGCTCATGCCGCTCGCCCCGACCGACAAGTCTACAAAGAACAAAATTATCGCAACCGATAAGGACAAACATAATGCGATAATTTTTGCGGAAACGCTTTTTTTGTATAGAACTTTTAATTCTTTTTTATCCATTTCGTTTCACTCTGCCATAAATTATACCAAATGTAAAAACAGAGGTCAATCGTTTTTTATTATTTTTTTGCAGGTCAGTTACGATAACTACCTTTTGATGCTATCCGTATATCAAAATTCGTTTTCCGTTCGACTCGCAGTATAAGTCGTCAAACATATAACATAAAACGCCGCTACCGAAAAAAAGCATCAAACATTTGCACCGTAACGTCGCAAAATATCAATTACGTATATTAAAACGAGCGTCGTAAAATAATTACGGCACCCGCTTACTTTTATAGAAATGTCATAAACGCTTTCGCCTCTACTAATCTTCGGAAACGTTTTTCATTGCCCTTGCTCTGAGTTTCATACGCTGCTCTGCATCCAAAACGGCCTTACGCAAACGAATATTTTTTGGCGTTACTTCCAGAATTTCGTCGTCGGCTATAAACTCCATAGCTTCTTCGAGCGAAAGCTTTTTGGGATTTTCCAATCTGAGAGCGTCATCGCTTCCTGCCGCACGCATATTTGTAAGATGTTTCTTTTTACAAACGTTTACCGGAATATCTTCTCCTCGCATAGTCTCGCCTACAATCATTCCCTCGTATACGGATGTACCCGGGCCGATAAATAAAGTTCCTCGAGCTTGCGCATTAAACAATCCGTAGGTAACCGCCTCGCCCGTTTCGAAAGCCACGAGCGACGCACTCGATCTTCGTTCTATTTCGCCTCTGTACGGCTCGTATCCTATAAGCGCCGTGTTAAGTACGCCTTCCCCGGCAGTATCGGTAAGAAATTTGCTCTTGTATCCGAAAAGTCCTCTTTCGGGAACGGAGAACTCCAATCTTATTCGGCTTCCCATGTTTTTCATTTCCAAAAGTTCGCCCTTTCGTTCGCCCATTGCAGCAAATACGGGTCCGGTCATATTCTCCGGCACGTCTACGGTAAGTTTTTCGATAGGCTCGTAAATCTTTCCGTCAATCTTTTTGTACAGCACCTTTGCGGGACCTACTGCAAATTCGTATCCGTCTCTGCGCATGGTTTCTATAAGGATACTTAAGTGCATTTCGCCTCTGCCGCAAACTCTGAAGCAGTCTGCCGAATCGGTGCGCTCCACCCTCAGCGACACGTCCTTTAATGTCTCTCTGAAGAGTCTTTCTCCCAAATGTCTTGTCGTAACGAACTTGCCTTCCTTACCCGCAAACGGCGAATCGTTTACCATAAACATCATTTCTACGGTAGGCTCGGAAATATGCACAAACGGGAGCGGTTCGGGCGAAGAAACGTCGCATACGGTATCTCCGATATTTACGTCGGGAATACCCGAAAAACAAACTATATCTCCGGCACTTGCCTTATCGACGTTGACTTTTCCCAATCCTTCTATTTGAAACAATGCGGTTATCTTGCCATTGCGAACGGCGTCGCCTCGCATATTGCATACACTTACCGTCTGGCCTACGGACAAACAACCTCTTTCTATCCTGCCTATACCCATTCTTCCTACATAATCGTTATAATCGATGGACGAAACAAGCATCTGCGTCGGGGCCTTCTCGTCCACTTCGATAGGCGGAAAGTGATTGATAATACTCTCGAACAACGGGCTTAAGTCTTCGCCCGGCACAGTATAGTCAAGCGACGCCGTGCCTTTTTTGCCCGAACAATAAACCACGGGACTGTCGAACTGCGACTCGTCTGCATTCAAATCCAACAGCAGCTCATATATCTCGTCTTCTACTTCTTTAAGTCTCGCATCGGGACGGTCGGTTTTGTTTACTACTATTATGAGTTTGTGTCCGAGCGCAAGCGCCTTTTCCATGACGAACCTCGTTTGCGGCATAGGACCTTCAACAGCGTCCACCAAAATAAGAACGCCGTTTACCATTTTGAGAATACGCTCCACTTCCCCGCCGAAATCGGCATGTCCCGGGGTATCCACAATGTTTATTTTTATTCCCTTGTAGTAAGCGGAAGTGTTTTTTGCCAGAATGGTAATGCCTCGTTCTTTCTCTATATCTCCGCTATCCATTACTCTGTCCGCAATGGTTTGGTTTTCTCTCAGTATACTGCCCTGCTTGAGCATCTCGTTTACCAGCGTGGTTTTACCGTGGTCTACGTGAGCTATTATGGCAACGTTTCTCAAATCGTTTCTAATCATACTCTACTCCTAACCCGACAAAAATAGTATAATTCGGCAAAAAAGTCAAACGTTTTGGAGCGATTTGTCCGTTTTTCGGCAATTTTTTTTCGGTATTTCATAACATTATTAAGCAGAATCGGCAAGATAAAAGCAAGTTTGTCATTATGTTAAGCGGCAAAGCGACTACATGTAAGTCGTTCGTCTTATCGGATTTGTGCTTTAAACCGACGTCTCGATCGATCGTTAGAATATTTTTACGATTTTAATCGACGTAACGAAAAAATGTACAAATATATCTTCTCGCAAATGACAAAATTTATATCCCATGCCCATTTGTGTAGGTATAGAATTGACAATCGTCAAACTTTGTTGTATAATGCCGTGTGGTGGTTAGCCACCTAAACATCAGCAAATAAAGCTTTGGAGGTTATAATGTCAAAACAACAGCTTATGACAGGCAACGAAGCTATCGCTCGCGGCGTATACGAAGCAGGCGTTCGCTTTGCAGCAGCCTATCCCGGCACTCCCAGCACCGAGATTCTTGAAAATTTAACTAATTACAAAGAAATCGACGCCCAGTGGTCGCCTAACGAAAAGGTAGCTTTGGAAGTAGCATACGGCGCTTCTATCGCAGGCGCAAGATCTTTCGCCAGCATGAAACACGTAGGTCTCAACGTAGCTGCAGATCCCTTCTTTACTATCGCATATACCGGCGGAAATGCCGGACTCGTAGTGCTTACCGCAGACGAACCCGGTCAGCATTCGTCGCAAAACGAGCAAGATAACCGTAACTATGCTCGCCATGCTAAAGTTCCGATGTTAGAACCGTCCGACTCTACCGAAAGCAAGAATATGGTAAAATTTGCTTTCGAACTCAGCGAAAAGTACGAGACTCCCGTTCTCATCCGTATGACTACCCGAGTTTGCCACTCCAAGAGCCTTGTAACCTTAGAAGACAGAGTGGAAAAAGAAGTGGTTCCCTACGTAAAAGACGCAAAAAGATACGTATGCGTACCCGCTAACGCAAGAGTTCGCAGAGCTTTTGTGGAAAACAGATTGGACGCTCTCAAAGAGTACTCCGACAACTGCGAATGGAACTACATCGAAGATAACGGTTCCAAGATCGGCGTTATCGCAAGCGGCATGGCTATAAACTATGCAAAAGAAGTATTCGGCAATACTGCATCCTACTTAAAACTCGGATTTACCTATCC
>FR884034.1:47201-54827 GCA_000435495.1 Firmicutes bacterium CAG:552
GACTCGATAAGGTTTATGTAATCGAAGAAAACGACGAATATATTGAAGACGCAGTTAAGATGCTCGGTTTTGCGTCCGTATGCTACGGAAAATACGCTCCCGACGGCAGCAGATTCCTTCCCGCATTCGGCGAACTTACTTCCGACGTTATCCGTAAAGCGGTAACCGGAAAGAGCCTCGAGACCATAGACTTCGATCACGATAAGATAATTGCGCGTCCGCCCGCTTTGTGCGCAGGTTGCCCTCACAGAGGATTCTTCTACGAACTCGGCAAGCGTAAAGACGCTATAGTAAGCGGCGATATCGGCTGCTACACTCTCGGATTTGCCGCTCCGTACAACGCTATGGACTGCAACTGCTGTATGGGCGCATCCGTATCCGGAGCAAACGGAATCCAAAAGATTCTCAATACTATCCCCGGCAACAAAAAACGTGCGGTTGGCGTTTTGGGTGACTCTACCTTCTTCCATAGCGGCATGACTTCGCTCCTCGACGTGGTATACAACAGAGGTAACAGCATAACCGTTATTTTGGATAACCGTATCACCGGCATGACCGGACATCAGCAAAATCCCGGCACCGGCTTTACCGCAAAAATGCAGGAAACCGTAGTCGTAGACATCGAAGCAATCGTAAAAGCGCTCGGCATTAAGAACATCAGAGTGGTAGACCCCAATGACCTTAAAGCAGTAAGAGAAACCTTTGACTGGGCATTCGGTCTAGAAGAACCCAGCGTTATCATTACGAGATATCCGTGCGTACTCAAAAAGTTCAGCATGATGGATAAAAACGAATGGCCCGACGCTTACAAGAACAGATGCACCGTTTCTCCGGACAAATGCGTAGGTTGCAAAGCTTGCTTAAAGGCAGGTTGCCCCGCTATCTCTTTGATAAACGGCAAAGCGGTTATCGACCACACCATGTGCGTAGGCTGTACCGTTTGCAAACAGATCTGCCCCAAAAAGGCTATAGATTAGGAGGTTTATTATGACTAAGAACATTCTTTTGGTAGGCGTTGGCGGTCAGGGTACTATTCTTGCCAGCAAAATTCTTACTCTCGGACTTCAAAAAGCCGACTACGATGTAAAGATGAGCGAAATTCACGGAATGAGCCAACGAGGCGGTTCGGTTACTTCGCACATCAGATATTCTAAGGATAAAGTTTATTCGCCCGTTATCGAAAAAGGTCAAGCCGATGTTATCGTTGCTTTTGAAAAAATGGAAGCGCTCAGATATCTCGATTACCTCAAAGTAGGCGGAAAAGTATTTGTAAACGATTACGAAATTCCCGGTATGCCCATCGCTATGGGACTTTGCGAATACCCGAAAGGAATAATCGAAGAGCTTAAAGCTCATGCGGATACTACCGTTATCGACGCAGGCGACGAGGCTGAAAAAATCGGTTCGAGCAAAGTTATGAATATGATTTTGCTCGGCACAATAATCGGCAGTATGCATCTTACCGATATCGATTGGGATACCATACTTGCCGAAAACGTAAAACCTCAGTTTATCGAACTCAACAAAGCGGCTATTCGCAGAGGCATAGAGCTTAGCAAATAACGATACCGCTTAAGGTACAACCAAATACGACAAAGCGACAGAGTGAATTTTTGTTCTGTCGCTTTTTTATATTTAATACACGTTAGCCCCATTGGCTTGAGCCGTTGCCGTAGACAGCGGAGCGCCTGTCGCAAACAAACACAGCGCCACTGCCAAAATTGTTACTAGTCTTTTGTAAAACATAAAAAATACCTCCAAAAAAAATTTTTTTATATATTATCGGCATTTAGCCGTTATTTTCGTATACCATATATATCGTCTGCCCTTCCTCAATGTTAGTACCCGGTACGCTGCGATCGAATATCGAGTAGCCTTTTTTAATTATATATCCGAACATATCCAATAATTCAAAATAATATAATCCACGGTCGATCTTACCGTTTTCCTCAAACGAAGTGCCTATGCAGCGATATCCCTTTCTGCTCGGCGCCGCCATTACGCCTCGCACGTAGCCGATTCTTGTACCATACACCGATTCGCCGTTATTATCGTACAATTCGTACCCTACTTGCGTTATGGAATTTAAATACGGATATACTCCGTCATACTGTATATCGCACCCGTATACCGTATATTCGGATCCACCGGGCCACATTGTATCCTCAGAAGAAAATTTGAGATGAAATGCGTATACTTTTGTCCATTCGACGCTTTGGTCCAAAACATACGGTTTCCTCGATGTGTATACTGTCATTAACCGCAAAGACCCGCCACCTACTTCTGTCACGGAATCCGGCATTACCAGGCTTGTTAAATTTACTCCTGCGTAACGAAAAGCAAGGTCGCCTATCTTCTTTAAGCCTTCCGGCAAATATACCTCTCTTAAATTACCGCACCTAAAAAATGCCTGTTCTCCGATCTCTTCCACTCCTTCGGCTACCGTATATGTCTCTACCGTCAGCGCGGATACCGCCATTTTCCCTATAATCTTTACATATAAAGGAACATCGCTGTTATCGTTGACGTGCGTTACCGTCAATGTAGGCTTATGTATTATGCAATTGCCCTCGTCGGAATATATTTCGTTGTTTTCGTCTATACGTATGTTTATTTTATTGCATCCTCCGAATGCCGCTACCCCTATGCTGTTTACACTCGCAGCTATTTCTATCTCTCTTAACTCGTCACATTCGTAAAACGCCGACTCCCCTATTTCCTTGAGATTCTTAGGCAGAATTATCTTTTCTAAATTCTTGCATTCTTTAAATATATTATCCGGCAGCTTTTCCAGGCTTCCTTCAAACGTTACGTTTCTAAGACTGTCGTTACCTGCAAATGCACCACTATATATCCTCTTTATCGTTTGCGGTATAGTTATAGTCGTTATTCTCTTATCTGCAAAAGCATATTCTCCTATGCTTTCCACACTCGACGGTATCTCTCCGTCACTTATGCCCAGCACCAAACAATCGTCTATTATACGGATTATACAATTTTTCTCTATCCTCAACGTCCTATTGTCCGGAGATATTATTATCTCATTTAGTTGCGTACAATCTTTTAAAAGTCCATAAGGAAGAAATTTTTTCAGTCCGCTGCCTATCCTCAAACTCTTAAGGTTATAACAGCCGTAAAACACGTTTACCATCTCTTCTACCTCATCCGGTATATCCACCATTTCAAGAGACTCACATTTGCATAACCCGTCGAGTACCGGCGCTCCCTTCGACAATCGTATTCGACGTAAATTTGCGCAACCTTGGAATACAGTCCACCCGTACGTCTTTATACTGTCCGGCAATATTATGCTCGTTATCTTAGAACAGTCTTTAAACCCTTTCGCCGTAAAACCGACTACGGGCAACCCTTGCACCGAAGACGGAACCACTACTTTGCCGCTTAGCTTTTCCGGAACTCCCTCTACTACAAAACCGCTTCCGTCCATAAGCTTTGCCGCCCTTATTCCACCGGTTAGAGGCGGCACTTCCGTCGTTATCTCTTTGCTCCACTCCGACTGCAACTTGCCGCTCGCTCTCGCTGCAACGCTTATTACGTACGTACCTGCTTTGTCTGTCAGTTCGAACACGTCGAGTTTATTTTCGGTAACCGTATAATAATCTTCGTTTATCCTGACAACGTATTCCATTACTCCCTCTACCTCGTCCCATTGCAAAATTTCGTTGCTCGGCAAAGTTAAATTTTGCGGAGTTGGCGCCTTTGGCGCATCCTTTGTACATCCTAATGCTACAGCAGCTAAAATAAATGCAACTGCCGCCATAATTACAAAATACCACACCTTCTTCATCTGTCTTAACTGTCTCATGTCTCCTCCTTAAATGCGCTTAAATAGCCTTTTGCAAATATAGACTCCAAAAAATCGACTTTTGGTCAAGATTTTTAATGAAATTGCCAAATTTTCATCAAACTTTCATCTTTCTCGGCAATACTTGGATTATTTTTGAACATCACTGCTTGCTTGAGCCTCTATTTTCACTCAAACAACAATCAATGTACAACTTATTATCACTTTAATATTTATTGTACAATTTGTCGATAGCGTCTGTTTACGGTTCTTTGCACAAATAAAAATAAAAAGCGAAAAAAGAGCCGAGCTTACGGCTAAAAACCAAAAGTTCGACTCTCTACGCTAAACCGTTTGGACTGTCTTCTCGTCAGTCTGCTTATTTGTAGAATGTAATCTATTATTGCTTTGTTTTGATTAATTATATCTGTTTCTGCGCTAAGAAATCTTAGTAGCTTACAATATGACTCGTATTATTACCTATATTACCGCATAAACGAAAACCTTTTATTTTTAAAATAGTTTAAGCCTTTTCGCTTCCCGTCCTGTTCGGCACAATCCTGCCGGTATTACCCGATGTCTTAGTATAGGTCCGTAACACAGTTACCGAAAATCGAAGTTGCTGTAAACCACTCGTCACCGCTACAGACAAAAAATATACATCCGCTTCGTCAACAAATCGGACGTTTTATTTTGCATACATCTTGTTTACTATTTTTGTAACGACACGTTGCGGAAGAATATGCGAAAGCCATACAAAAAATTTGTACTTAAATCCAATCGTACACACCGCCGGAACATTTTTTGCTAGTGCCTTTTTTGCAATGAATTTTCCGACGGAAGCTGCGCTGCCGCCAGACATTTCGTCTTTTTCCATTCCGGACACCGAACGAGATATTCTACCGCCGTACTCTTCGTCGCCTCGGTGGATTTTCTCCCTTGCTGCGGTAAAACCCGTTTTAGTGTCGCCGGGCATAACGGCGCAAATGCTTATGCCGTAAGGTTTCACCTCTCCTCCGAGCGCACGTACAAAAGAATTTATTGCCGCTTTAGATACCGAATAATACGTCTGAAACGGGATCGGAATTACGCCGGCTACGGAACTTACGCATATAATTCTTCCGTTGCCGTTCTTTCTCATGTGCGGCAACACGGCATGAACCGCATTTACCGTTCCGAAAAAGTTTACGTCGAATTGGTGTTTTGCGTCCGTTGCGTCGGTAAACTCCACTGCGCCGGATATTCCGAATCCTGCGCAACAGACCAAAATGTCTATTTTGCCCTCTTTTTCAACAACGGAATCTATCGCAGCGGAAACACAGTTTTCATCCGAAACGTCTGCAAAAACGTGCGTTATTCCGTCATGACTTTCTCCTTTTCGGCTTAACTCGTAGACAACGCACGTCTTCGAAAGTTCCTTTGCCGTTTCGAGTCCGATTCCGTGTGAACCTCCGGTAATTACAGCAATTTTCTTTTCCATTTTCAACTCTCCTTTATTACTTTTGCAATTATATCCGTCGCTTCGTCGATAAGCGGCTTTGCGTGAGTTGCCATAACGCTTGTACGGATAAGACACTCGTTAGGCGGAGTTGCCGGCGGAACAGAGCTGTTTGCGTATACGCCCTCGTCATAAAGTCTTTTGTTTATTGTAAGCGTTCGTATAAAATCGTAGGTGTATATAGGAATTATCGGCGTTTTTGATATGCGAATTTTTACCCCTTTTTCCGTAAGACAAGTTCGCATATACTCTGCAATACTCTGAAGATTGTCGACAAGTTCGGGATGTCTTTTCAGCACACGCAACGCAGCAATCGTGGATGCGCACGACGCAGGCGTTATCGACGCCGAAAAAATAAACGGTCGGGAATTATGACGAACGTAGTCGCAAACCGCCTTTGACCCCGCCATATAACCGCCAAGACTCGCCAATGACTTAGAGAACGTCCCCATATAAATGTCCACTTCGTTTTCTAAGCCGAAATAACTTGCCGTTCCTCTTCCGCCCTCGCCTATTACGCCAAGCGCATGAGCGTCGTCAACCATTACTCTTGCGCCGTATTTTTTTGCTATTTCTACGATTTCGGGAAGTTTAGCAATATCTCCGCCCATACTGAATACGCCGTCCGTGACTATAAGTATTCCCGCATCTTTCGGCACCGACGATATTATTTCTTCGAGATGCGCCATATCTCCGTGATTGAATCGGAGCATTTTTCCGTAGCTGAGCCTGCATCCGTCATAAATGCTGGCATGGTTTTCTTTGTCGCAGATAACATAATTTCCTCTGCCGACTATCGCACTGATTATCCCGAGGTTTGACTGAAACCCCGTCGAAAACGTAACGACGTCCTCTTTGCGCAAAAACTCCGAAAGTTCTTTTTCCAGCTCTACATGCAAAGCGAGAGTACCGTTAAGGAACCTCGACCCCGAACATCCGGAACCGTACTGCTCGTACGCCTTTATTCCCGCCTCGATCACCTCGGGATTTGTCGTAAGTCCGAGATAGTTGTTAGAGCCGAGCATTATCCTTCGCTTGCCTTCCATAACGACTTCGACGTCCTGGCGAGACTGGAGCTCGTGAAAATAGGGATAAAGCCCCTTTTCTCTGATGTCTTTTACCACAGTATATCTTTCGCATTTTTCAAAAATGTCCATCGTCACCTCCATGATTGGGCATATGAATTTATTTACTGTTGTAAGGTTATTATACTACTGTACAAAATAGCTGTCAAGCTTTTCCGAATCGTCTGCAAAAAATTTGCGCTACTAAATGAAAATCAATAATGTTTTTGAGCAAAATTTCTTTACTTTTTTATTTTGAAGTAATATAATTGTCTACGGGATTGCATTGACAGTTTATGTTATCGACAGAGGTTAGATGATTGCGAAAATTGTTAAAAATTAAGAAGCAAATTAATAATACCTTTCGTTATTCTTATCGCAAGTTTAATAGCGCTGAGCATATTAGTCAACGTCCAACACCGCTCAAACTTGTAGCGTGCTCGACAAAAAGCTCAACTTAGTGCGGTGACTTACTCCAACAGGTTATCTTCCGACATAAAAAAGGGTATTGCGATTACCGAAACTCTCAAGCAGATACTTATCGGCGAAGAAGGAAGCGACATAAACGAATTCTATACAATTGCCGTCAATTTAAAACGTGATTATAGAAGCTCATTTTAACAGCGGTGTCGCACCTGTCTGGAAAAACTGAAAAGTCAAATAGTTAACTTGTCTTATGGCGATTAAGTTCGTTTAAGAAATAAAAAATTGGAGGAAAATATGGCAAATTCAAGCAAAAAAGTTTCTAACGGTGTCGTTTACGCCTTGCTTTACATAGTATTGGGCGTATTGTTTATCGTGTTTAAGAGCGGAATGCTTAACTGGCTTATGACTATAGCCGGTATAGTATTTATCGCACTCGGTATCTTCGATATCATTAAGAAACGTCTTACTCAAGGAATTATCGAAACCGTTATCGGCGTGGTAATTATCGTAGGCGGTTGGTTGTTTGTTGAGATAGTGCTTCTCGTCTTCGGAGCGCTGTTGATAGTAAAAGGTGTTACAGACCTAATTAAAGCTTGCCAAAGCAAAAGCAAAGATTTTTCCAAAATACTGTGCGCAGTAATCACTGCCATCGTAGGTATCTTGCTTGTAGTCGCTAAATGGGTTACCCTCGATTGGTTCTTCATCGTGTTAGGCGCAGTATTCATTATAGACGGTCTGTTCGCATTATTTAATAAAGCTTAATAAGCAGCCGACACACAACTTTAAAAGAAAAACGACAGTCATATTGAAATGCACCCCAGAAGTTAGACAAA
>FR884035.1 GCA_000435495.1 Firmicutes bacterium CAG:552
GTCACCGTTCCGACTTCGATATTCCCGATCGCAAAAGGAGTTACCACGCCGACGCACAACGCTAGAACGACGCATGCCGCCAACGCCGCAATCCGTTGTACAATCCTTTTTCGTTTTAACCGAATTTCTCTTTTTGCGGACGCAATCGTTTTTTCTTCAAATGCGTCCGCAATCAAGTTTTCGTCAATCTGACCGATTGCGTTAAATAATTTTTCTTTTTTCATATATCCGATCTCTGTCCCCGCAAAAGGCGCAGAACGCAAGGAAACGAAAAGAACTTTCGCCGAACGCTCTGCTATAGTGTTTATTTGTTGCATTTAATCATCGCCATTTTTTACGTTTATCGAGGCGTCGGCCGACAGGTTGCGCAGCCCATTTATTTCAACTCTTCTTTATCCGTAAACTGAATTCCGCCGTCCGTCGCATCTATGCGGTAAGTCCATTGCGTGCTACCGTTGTTGAATCTGAATAGATAATACGGGGTTTTTATGCCGCCGTCAACCAATTCTTCCACGATGAATTCAACTCTGTCAACACCTTCGATTCCCGCATCCTTTAAGGCAATTTCTCTTGCCCTTTCAATATAAATATATCTGCGGCTGAAAATCACTTCTCCGGTTTTTGCGTCAACCTTGTAACTGAATTGATACTTTTCGGTATAGAACTCCAAAATCCAGCAAGGACGACCGGAGTTACGACTCAGAATTTCCTTGGTAAACACGACTTCGACGCCTTTCGGAATTTCTGCATCCGCCAAAGCTATCTCTTTTGCCTTATCCAGGGAAACCATCAAGACTTCTTCGTTACGATACATAACGCTGCCGTCCGTTGCGTCTATGCGATAAGTCCACTGAGTGAAACCGTTGTTGAATACGAACAGATAATACGGAGTTTTTATACCGCCGTCAACCAATTTTTCCACAGTAAAAACAACTTTGTTGCTATCGGAAAATTCTGCGTCCGAAAGTGCGATTGTTCTGGCTTTCGCCATACTTATATACCGAGTACAGAAAACTATTTCTCCCGTTTTCGCATCGATTTTGTAAGAGTATTGATACTTTTCGGTGTAAAACTCAAGAATCCAGCAAGGACGATCCGTACTGCGATTTAACTCTTCTTTTGTAAACGTCGCTTCAGTCTCATCTGTAATTCCCGCATCGTTTAATGCGATTTCTCTCGCTTTTCGTAATGAAATAAGCAACGTAACTTCACTTTTTTCAAGCACGATGCCGAGAGTGGCGTCAATGCGGTAAGTCCATTGTATAGCGTCGTTATTGAACACGAAGTAGA
>FR884036.1 GCA_000435495.1 Firmicutes bacterium CAG:552
GCTAAAAGTGGGGAAAACGTTAAAAATCAGCTATGAAGAAATTAAAACCGATATAAACGGTTAAACCCGATTATATAAAAAATATTTTATAGGAGGACATATTATATGTTCAAAAGAAGAAGATTGCTTGTTTTAATTGCAGTAGCGTGTCTTATATTTGCAAGTATGCCGCTGATGAATGTAAGCGCACTGTCAAACGGTAAAAAGGTTTATTACATAACCGACAGTTTCGATTATTTTAACGTCCAATCGGCGATAGGTAGCGGCAGCGTAGCCACGGTGGATCAATGTTTGTATATACCGTATAACGGCAGCGGTAGCGGTATCGTGGCGTACAACAGCTTTGAAAACAATTTCGAAAAAGGGATCAGGGATAATTTGGCAGGCGGATGGTTCGATCTGATATAACCGGGAAGTTACGTAATTTTCGAGATGATGAACGGATTGTCTGTACTTCCACAAAACGAAAATTTAACGGTACCTGCATTTACTGAACTACTGGAAGATATCTTCGGGTATTTAAAGGGATATATGCACTGTAAGATAGCATTTATTTGCGATACGGACGAATCTAAGTTTGCAGGATACGCAACTTTCCTTAACTATTTGGATATACACGTAAACACCGACATAAGGACGCCCTTTGCGCATAGCGTTATGTATAGGATATCGCCGTTGATTGAAGCAAATACGCCTAATGATATGGAAATTATGATATTGTTTGACAGCCATTATGCAGACGCATATAATGATGCTCAAAACGCTGATGTTACATATAACTTGAACGATCGCACCTCCTATCAAATAATGTCAGAGATTATGTATGTTCTCGAAGATATGTGTAACGCACAGAGTTCGTCATTAAACGATATCGCTCAAGCGTGTAGGGTTAATTATAACGTACGCCTTTATAGCGTATCTCCCGGCGGTATATTTAAAAATTTAGAGAATTATACTACGATAAGCATGACCGACGCTGTTTATAATGCCAAGGAATTAGTGTATATTATGCGCCCCGATGCAAATTTGAATTTGAATTGTCGACTTCTTGAAGACTTAATATGCTCGTTTACACCGGACGATTTTTACGCTTATTCTTTCGGCAGCGTTTCTGTCCCTGCGCCGGAGGCATCGCTTCTGACTATATACGAGTTGGTTTATACATACGAAGAATGCTTTACTCGCAGGGTGGAGGCAATGATTGACTTTTTGGAAGACGAAGATCTTTCCGATTACAATAATTGGTATGGCGTATGCGATATTTCCTATAAGATTTTAGGCACAGGACCGGACGGTTGGATGATCAGCGTGCTTGGATACGGTTCCAAGGTAAAGCCTCTTTACGATTAAAACAGCATAAGGCAAAACAAGCAAATAACGATTTGTTGACATTAGGCACATAATTAAAAAGGACAGGTATTGTGACATGCACTCTAGCGGCATATATAACATGCAGAGTGAGATTAAATAATACTTGTCCTTATTTATTATTACGTTATTTTTTGTTTGTAAGTCGGCGTTTCGGTAGGATATTATGTCGTTTGTTTATGACTGCGCGCTAACCGGATTTGCGGCGGTATGTGCTTAATAATATGTTTTGCATAGCCGTCGTGGGGGGGGGACTGCGGCGTAAGAACTGCGCTATTTCAGTCGAAATCACAATATTTGCGCAACTAGTTCGGTATATGCGGCTTTACATGTCCGATGTGATTCTGTATGTTTTTTAATTAGGAAAAAGTTACGGTTGTTTTCGATTGACGGCGTTACCGAACTTATCGAAAATTTCGTACCTATCGTACAAATTGTATCTGTCGGGTGAAACGATTGCCGACAAAATACGCTGTTTTAAAGACGGAACGTCCTTGCCGACGGCAGAAAGCAGTTTTTTTATGCTCTCCCGATTGGTGTGATGAGCGGCGGGACAGGGATTTTTGAGGATAGGAAAACGTGTCGCATAAGCGGCGACGTTTTTTTCGAAAGTCAGTATAAGCGGTCGTATTATACTTATGTTTTTGTCTTCCAGATAAGTTACTGGTGGCAGAGCGGACAACCTTCCCTCAAAAGACATGGACAGGAAAAACGTTTCTATGAGGTCGTCGGCGTTATGTCCGAGCGCAAGTTTATTGCACTTAAGCTCGCTCGCCGAGTTGACGAGTGCGCCCCTTCGCATGTTTGCGCAAAGCGAGCAAGGATTTTTTTCTTTGCGCTCGTCAAAGACGATTTTGCCTATTTCGGTGGCAACGATTACATGTTCTGTGTTTATGCTTTTGCAAAACGACGTCAGTCCGGAAAAGTCGGAGCCTAATCCCATGTCTATCGTAATTGCAACGAGCGAAAACCGTTGCGGCGAAAACATAGCGTATCTGTGCAAGAGATACAGCATTGCCAAGGAGTCTTTGCCTCCGGATAATCCGACGGCTATTCGATCGCCGTCTTTTATCATACCGAATACGTTGATTGTTTTTCGTAATTCACTCAGCATTTTTTGCGTTGTC
This sequence comes from Firmicutes bacterium CAG:552, assembly GCA_000435495.1. Taxonomy (GTDB): domain Bacteria; phylum Bacillota; class Clostridia; order Christensenellales; family Pumilibacteraceae; genus CAG-552. Next base: position 2,496 of record FR884036.1, read on the forward strand.
ATATCAAACTCACTTTACGTATTTTTTCTCAGTTTAGCATGGCAAAGGAAATTTTGGCAACTATTTGCGGTACGTAGGCAAAATCAGTTGACTTAATCGCCGATTTTAACTATAATATATAGAGCATAATCAGCAAATATCTTTCAAAGGAATATTATATTATGAAAAGAACTTATCAACCCAAGAAGAGAGCAAGACAAAAGGTACACGGTTTCAGACAGAGAATGAAGACTCAGGGCGGACGCAGAGTACTTGCTCGTCGTCGTCAGAAAGGTCGCAAAAACATCTCGGTTAAGCCGCTTGGCTCCCACTAATATGCGGGGGCGTTTGCTCGTAGCATACGCATGCTAAAACGCATTTTCAGACTGACTAAACACGGATCGTTCGGATACGTTTATCGCAAAGGAGAGAACAAGGCTTCGGCGGCGTTTTCTCTCTTTTATGTTAGTTCGACTTCGCTCAAAGTCGGCTTTTCGGTAAGCAACAAGATAGGCAAGGCTTGCGTAAGAAACAAACTTAAACGCAGGATGAGAGAATCGGTAAGGCATATTATGCCCCTCAAAAAATATCAGATAGTCTTGGTAGCGAGACAAGCCGCCACAAAATTGACGTATTCCGAAATAAGCGACCAGATACGAAAACTTTTTTCGTCGGCGGGACTTTATGCGTAAAAAGAAAAAGTCTTTTGCGGCGTATTTTTTCAGTTTTATCTGGATAGTAGAGCTGCCGATTAAGTTTTATCGCAAAGTGATTTCTCCGTTGATTCCGTCCGCATGTATTTATTACCCGAGTTGCTCGGTGTACATGGCGGAATGTATAAAGGAATACGGCTTTAAAGGCGTTGTATTAGGGCTAAAGCGATTGCTTAGGTGCAATACTTTCAGCGAAGGCGGTTACGATCCGGTTCCGCTTAACCCAAAAGGAGATATAGAATGGCTTTTTTAATGTCCGCAATAGAAGTTGCGGCACCCGGAGGCATGTGGGAGTGGTTTATCTTCAAGGTTTTCGGGTTTGTTGTTAACTATGGCTGGAGAATAGTGCTATTTACGGCGCTGCTAAAATTAGTGTTGTCGCCGCTCGATTTTTACCAAAAATACAAAATGCGTAAAAATCAACACATTACCGAACAGCTTAAGCCTCAGATGGACCGACTTGGCAAGCAATACGCCGACGATCCCGCAATGCTCAGACGCAAGCAATCGGAATTGCAGAAGAAAGCGGGATTCAGCTTTTTATCGTCGTGTTTGCCGCTCATTTTGACGATGGTTATATTCATAACCTTTTACACTGCGCTAAGACACGTTTCCTCGTACATGGAATTTAAACAGTACGTCGAAATGCACAACGCTTATGTGGGTGCATATCAGACTACCGGGTTCGACTACAAGACGAGAGTTAACGGTAGCGGCGATTACAAAATATCGCTTAGCGGCGAAGAAATCGAAAACGGCGATTTTGCGGAGATTGACAATTATCTCAGCGGTGTTTTTGCTTCCGACGAAAGTTTGAATAAAGCCATAGAAGACAGTGTGGTAAAGATGGGCGAGCTTTCGTACAACACTTTCGGGGCCAACGCTTTCGAAAGTTTGATTAAGTACAAAACCGATTATATCGATCAGGGAAAATCATACAAGGATTATCTTGCGTTTACGGCTGCGCTTAACCGCGAAGGCGAAGATACAGATACGACGAAGTTAGAACTTAAAGAGTTTAACGTAGCAATGAGCGAGCTGATGCAGCTTTACGCTCAGGGATTTACTACGGGCGCCTACAAGGCTAATCGTACGGGCTTTTTGTGGATAAAAAGTTTGTGGGTTGCCGACGTTCCGTGGAAAGACGCTATACCCGATTATTCGACTTTTAAGAATTCGATGTCAAGCGACGGTTATCTCGATATTGCTGTAAACAAAGGTAAAGTATACGAAGACGACGATACTTTGTTTAAAGACTTAGCAAAAGAAGAGACGTATGCGAGAGTTACCGCACAGGTCAGGGCGGACGAGGCTCTTAACGACACCAACGGTTATCTCGTGCTTGCGGTTTTAGTAGTAGGTTTGAGTGTTTTGTCGCAATTTATCACCAATCGTCAGCAAAAGAAGAGCGGTCAGATTATGGAAAATACGGGCATGGGTACCATGAAGGCGATGATGTTCGTTATGCCCGTTATGCTTGCGGTATTTGCGCTTACTTCAAACTCGGCGTTCTCTCTGTACATGATAGTGAGTTCGGTAGCCAGTCTTTTGATAAACCTCATTACCTCTCTTATCGTAGGAGCAATCGATAAGAACGGAAAATCGAAAACGCAGGTAATTAAGCACGGCAGAAGAGATCCTAACGATATGATCAAATAAGGAGTAAAAATGTTAGTAATAGAAGCAACAGGCAGAAAGGTAAACGACGCTATAGCCGCAGGGCTTGCGCAGGTAGGCAAGTCGCTTAGCGACGTTGAAGTGGAAATTATCGATCACGGCGGAATATTCCGCAAGGCAAAAGTGCGTATAACGGTAGAGGGGGAGGAACCGCCCGCTCCGGTAAGAGAAACCAAAGACGAAGATCGCATAATTATTCCGAGCAAGAGCGAAAGAGAAAAGAACAGAAATTCTTTTGGCGACAAAAAACGCAGAGACGATCGCCGCAACGAAGAAAAAGCGGATAAGCCGCAGAAAACGGAAAAGTACGAAAAAGAAATTTCTCGCAGCGAAACCGTTAAAGAGCGTAAGCCTTTAGAGAAAAAGACGGAAAGCGTTTCCGATGACAAAAAGGCAGAAAAAGAAAAGCAGATTAAAGAACCGAGAAAGGGTGCGCCGATAACGGCTGAGGTCAGCGAAAAAGCGGTAAACTTTGTGAAAGAGCTTGTGGTAAAGATGGGCATCGAAGCCGAAGTATTATCTACCGTAGAGGACAATGAACTTCATATCGAGATAAAAACAGACAACGGTGCGGTGATAGGTTATCACGGAGAAGTGCTTAATTCTATTGAGTATTTAGTAAGCTATTCGCTTAATCGTGACAGCGAAAATTATTATCGAGTAATAGTAGACAGCAACGGTTACAGAGAAAAACGCAAGGGTACTCTCGAAGATATTGCAAAGCGAATGGCTGCAAAGTGCATCAGAACTCATCACAAAGTTTCGCTGGATCCGATGAACAGCAGCGAGCGAAAAATAATTCACTCTGCGCTTAGTGATAACGAGCAGATTATAACTCGAAGCGAAGGACACGAGCCTAACAGGTACGTTATCATCTTTTATAAACGAAACAAGTAATTTTAAGAGCGTAGCGGAATACCGAATCATACCGCTGCGCTCTTTTTAGGAACTTACCCTTATTAATATTAGTTATTACTAAAGATACAAACGCTTCGAGGCTCGAGCGCATATCGGCATTAAAAGCGATTTTGTATAAAATACCAAACAGAGGAGAAAATATGGTAGTAGCAACCCCGTATAATTACGGCGATATAGCGATCGATTTTAATTATGCAGAACAGTTTAAACTATACAAAATCAAGGACGGAAGCATAGTAACTACGGATTTGGTACTTACCAACGGCAGCGGGTATTTTCCGCTTATATCGTTATTATCGAGGCTAAACGTAAACGTGCTTGTTTGCGGGACGCTTAAGGCTGCGGCAAAAAAAATGCTGGACGAGTTCAATATAAAGTATGTTTGCGGAAACAGCGGAGATTCTGATAAAGCTGTAGAATCTTACATAGCCGCTTTAAACGGCATTTAGTCCGATAAATGTGGCGTTTGAACGCAGTTTTTGCAGTCGTTACGATGTTAAACAGCCGAACGTTTTTTGCAAGTCATCGCACGTGTTTACAGAAAATTCACATGCCGTAAGCAAAGAGCATTTGCAAAAAAGTCGCAAAATAAAACCGCTTAGATCGGAAGTCGGGAGAAGCGGAATAAAAACGTTTTTAAAGTGAATTGACACGCAAAAGGATATAACGTTATTCACATTATAAAGAAAAACGAAATTATCGGATAAAGTTTAAGAAGTTACAAATAGCAAGGCAGAAAAAGAGGGAGTCGCATTAAGCGACTCCCTCTTTAGTTACAAAAGAATCCATATAAAATAAACCGGGTTAAGGTCATTTAAAATAATCTACAAGTCAGTTCTGTTCTCGATAGTAGTCGATCAGCAACTTCAATTCGTCGATTTGTTCTAAAATCTCCGTAGCGTCATCGGTATCTGCGAGCGTAAGACGTTTAGGCAGGTATTCTACCGTTTGCAACGTCGGGGTGCTGCCTATGTCCGTTTCGCCTTGCTGATGCTGAGCGAGAGCCAAATAACGGGAGTTGAATATAAGAGTGTATCCGGCGATACCGGTAGTGCTGTGGTAAGATTTTGCCATGCCGCCGTCAATAACGAACAGCAGTCCGCCGCCCTTGATGGGGTTTTCACCGAGTTTGGTTTTTACGGGAACGTGTCCGTTAATAATATGACTGTTTTCGCCCAAACCGAACTCTTTAAGAATTTTTAAACAAATTTCCCGATCCGCAATAAGCTTGTAGTAAGGGTCCGTCGGCTCTTTGTGAGTGGCTTTGTCCTCTACAAAAAAGCGTTGGAAGGTAGTAATCGTGCTTTTTCCGAACAGCGGTGATTTTCCTCCGCTCCAAAGATACCACAAAAGATGTCCTGCGTATATATCATTGCTCGGTTTTTTAAACAAATGCCTTACCTGGCAATCGATGTAATCGAAATACGCTTTTCCTTTGAGCGTTTTTCCGCCTCCGACGTCTATCTCGGCAAATTCTCCGTCTTCGGTCATCGGCATGCAGCCGTGATAGAGCAGATTACCGTTAAATATGCGATATAACGAGCCGTGTGAAAGCAAGAACTGTATATGTTTATGTAATTGTTTGCTACTTTTAAAGGAAGCGGATAGACGTTCCATAACGTCTTTTTCGTCGTCGGAAAAGGAGAACGGATTATCGGGATTTACGGTAGGGAAATTGCAGTCTCGCATAGGATAATCTTTGCCTTCGATATTAACCGTGCCGTTTTTGAAGTTTATTTTGTCGAGAAAAACTCTATGCGAAGTATGATACTCGGGGTGCAGCGCAGTAAGCTGAGCTTCTGCTTTAAACTGAATAATACTTATGGCTTTGTTCATTTTTGCAGCAAGCGACATATCTACGGGATCGAATTTGTTCTTATCGAAAACTTTGGGCGCAAAACATTTGCAATCGTCGTCGCCGTAAGTTTGGCTTGCGAAAGCGGATAGGGGACGAAGATTTATTCCGTATCCGATCTCCATCATGTCAAAGTTGTTATAACCTATGTTTACTCTAAGAAGATTGGCTATGCAAGCCCAGTTTCCCAGCGACGCTCCCATCCAATTTATGTCGTGATTTCCCCACTCGAAGTCTACGTTGTCGTAATTTATAAGGTATTCCATTATGTAATCGGGGTGAGCGCCTCTATCGAATACGTCGCCCACGATGTGCAATTTGTCGACTGCGAGTTTGCTGATCGTTTCGCTAAGTGCTTGTATGAAATCCGGTGCCATTCCCGTGCTTACAAGCGAATTAATAATAGCTTCGTAGTAATGAGCCTTGTTTGCCTCGTCCGTTTCGTGCAGAAGTTCGTCCATAATGTAGGCGTAACTCTCGGGCAAGCGTTTTCGGACCATGGCTCTCGTGTATTTGTTTGCGGATTCTTTGCAAACCGCAATAAGTTGTACGATAACTTTGCGACACCAATTGTCAAAGTTGGATTCATGTGACTTTTGCTCTAATATTTTTTCGGGTGAATACACCAGCTGAGCAAGTTCTTCTCGGCTGGCAGGCGATTCGTTGCCGAAAATCCAGTCGATTTTCTCTCTGATTACGCCAGATGCGCTTTTTAGCATGTGTATAAACGCTTCATGCTCGCCATGTAAATCGCTAAAGAAATATTCGGTTCCTTTGGGCAGCGATAGCGTAGCGGACAAATTGACGATTTCCATAGCGGCAGCCTTTTCGTCGGGATACTCTTTTGAGAGTAGACTCATAAATCGTTTGTTTGACATTATAATCTCCTCGGCGTTAGCCTAAGTTTTTTATACTGTTTAATATGGTAAGTTTTTGTTCTTCGTACTTGGCAAGCTTTGCTCTTTCGGCGTCGATAAGAGCTGCCGGAGCTTTAGCGACGAATCCTGAGTTGTTCAATTTTCCGGTGGCACGATCGATTTCGAATTGCACGCTCTCAAGCTCTTTGTTGAGACGGGTGAGCTCCTTTTCGGTGTCTACCAGCTCGCCGAGAGGAATGTAAACTTCGGCTATTTCGGAAACGACAACGACGTTTTTGCCGTCGGGAGCAGCGGAAACGATTTCCGTTTTGTTGCCTCCTGCCAGTTTTTCTATAAGCGCCGCCGTTTTTCCAACAAGACTTTGATTTGCGCCGAGCGGTTTGATATAGAGTGCTGTGCGCTTGGATTGGCTAACATTCATTTCGTTGCGAGACGTGCGAATGTCTCGTATCAACTTCATTACAAGTCCCATGTTTTTGCGTTCGGTAGCAAACGCAGTGCGAATTAATTTTCCCTTCGACAATATTCCGCTTACCGACGGGTAGGGCGATATCATTATATCTTCGGCATCTTTGTTGGGAAGCTGATCATAAATTTCCGCCGTTATAAAGGGGATAATCGGATGAGCAAGTTTAAGAGCTTCTCTCAGTACGTAAACGAGTACGTTAAGCGTATCGTTGCGTTTTTCGAGGTCGTCGCTGTAAAGACTGACTTTACTCAGCTCTATATACCAGTCGCAGAACTGGCTGCGGAAAAACTCGTAAATCTCGGCTGCCGCAAGTCCGACCTCGTATTTGTCCATAAGTTTGGTTACCTTGCGAGTGCAAGCGTTCAGCTCAGCAAGTATCCACTTGTCGGCAAGAGAAAGGCGGAACGAACCGATTTCTTTAAGTTTGAAATTATCGCAATTGATAAGAACAAATCTCGAAGCGTTCCAAATTTTGTTCATAAAGTTTCGATATCCTTCGAGCTTGTCGAAGGAATATCTTATGTCGCCGCCTGCCGATATTCCGCTAAGAAGCGAAATTCGAAGGGCATCCGCTCCGGTCGTGTCTATTACCTCTAAAGGATCTACGCCGTTTCCCGAACTTTTACTCATCTTTTTGCCTTCGGCGTCCCGAACTATGCCGTGGATAAGCACGTCTTTAAAGGGACGCTTTCCGGTGTAGTGCAGTCCCGAGAAAATCATTCTCGATACCCAGAATCCGATGATGTCGTATGCCGTAACAAGAACGTCGGTAGGGTAGAAAAAGTCTAGGTCTTCGGTCTTATCCGGCCAACCTAAAGTGGAGAACGGCCAAAGCGCAGACGAAAACCATGTGTCAAGTACGTCTTCGTCCTGTCTGAGTTTAGCTCCGCAGTCGGGACATACGGCGACGTCTTCTTTGGATGCGAACTTTTTGCCGCAACTGTCGCAGTAGAATATGGGTATGCGATGTCCCCACCAAAGCTGGCGAGAAATACACCAGTCTTGAGTGTTTTCCATCCAATGCAAATAAGATTTCTCAAAACGTTTAGGAATAAAACGGATATCTTTATTTTTTACCGCTTCGATAGCCGGTTTTGCAAGTTCTGCCATTTTTACGAACCATTGTTTGGATATGAGCGGTTCGATTACGCTGTGACATCTATAGCAGTGGCTTACGTTATTAGCGATATTTTCTATCTTTACCAGGAATCCTTGTTCCTTAAGGTCGCTTACGATGGCGTCTCTCGCCGCATATCTGTCCATGCCGGCATACTTTCCGCCGTTTTTATTGACGGTAGCGTCGTTGTTCATAATGTTGATAATCGGCAAATCGTGTCTCTTTCCCACTTCGAAGTCGTTGGGATCGTGAGCAGGCGTGATCTTTACTGCGCCGGTACCGAAATCTTTTTCTACGTAAGTATCCGCTACTACGGGGATAAGTCTGCCTACGAGCGGCAAAATAAGGTTTTTGCCTACCAGTTTTTTGTATCTCGGATCGGAGGGATGTACGGCAACCGCAGTGTCACCCAAAAGAGTTTCCGGTCTCGTGGTGGCGATTACGATTTCGCCGCTGCCGTCTTCGAGAGGATAACGTATGTGCCAAAGGTGGGATTCGGACGACTCGTATTCGACTTCTGCGTCGGAAATTGCCGTATGACAGTGCGGACACCAATTGATTATTCGGTCTCCCTGATAAATCAAACCCTCGTTATACATGGTGACAAAGGCTTCTTTTACGGCTTTACTGCACTTTTCGTCCATAGTAAATGCGCTGCGATCCCAATCGCAACTTATGCCCATGCGCTTTTGCTGTTCGACGATACGTCCGCCGAATTTTTCCTTCCACTCGAATGCGCGCTTTAAGAATCCCTCTCTGCCGAGGCTTTCCTTAGTAAGACCGTCTTCTCTCATTTTTTCCACGATTTTTACTTCGGTGGCGATGGAAGCATGATCGGTTCCGGGCAGCCAAAGCGTCTCGAAACCTTTCATACGCTTGTATCTTACGATTGCGTCTTGCAGCGAGCAGTCCAACGCATGGCCGACGTGCAACTGTCCAGTTATATTCGGCGGCGGCATAACGATGGAAAAAGGCTTTTTTGCGCTTTTGTTCGACGCTTTAAAATATCCGCCTTTCAGCCACTTGGCATAGATGCGGTCTTCAAAATCTTTGGGATCGTAAGTTTTGTTCATAATTATATTCCTTGAGTAATTATTTATCACTTTTTACAATTGTAGAAATCATTATATCACACTTGAGATTATAATGCAAGTAATATGTTGCGTCGCTTAACAAAAGAACGACTATCGGCATAGTATGAGGTATAAAAGTTTTTGGAGGAATTTATGAAAAAATTAGCAGTTCTGTTTATGTGCCTGTGTATGATTATGCCGATCGGGTTTGTGGGGTGTAGCGGTCAAAGTAACGTCGTCAGGCTAAACGAAGTTACGCACAGCATTTTTTATGCGCCCTTATACGTTGCCATAAATAACGGCTATTTCGAGGAAGCGGGCATAGAAATCGAATTGGTAAACGGTGGCGGCGCAGATAAAGTTATGACCGCCATTGCGTCCGACAGCGCAGACATAGGACTTATGGGCCCGGAAGCGGCTATATATTGCCATGTCGAAGGACAGCAGAACTATCCCGTTATATTCGGTCAGCTTACGCAAAAGGACGGTTCGTTTTTGGTAGCAAAGACGGCTCAGCCGGAGTTTAAATGGTCGGATTTAAAGGGCAAACGCATGCTCGCAGGCAGAAAGGGCGGAGTGCCGGCAATGACGCTCGAGTACGTGGTAAAAAACAAAGGCGGTCTTGCTTTGAGCGACCTTAACTTCGATACTACTGTAGCGTTCGATATGATGGTCGGCGCATTCGAAGGAGACGATACCATAGATTACTGCACGATGTTCGAGCCTACTGCAAGCGATTACGAAAAACAAGGCAAAGGCTATGTCGTAGCTTCGGTGGGAGAAGCGTCAGGCGAAATTCCGTATACCGCATTCGCCGCATCCAAAAAGTATATCGAGAAAAATCGGGATACGGTTAAAAGTTTTCTTGCATGCGTACTAAAGGGATATCGTTATATTTGCGATAATTCTGCCGAGAAAGTGACGGAAGCGCTTGCTCCTTCTTTCGTCGGCATTGACAAAGTGCTGATTGCTGCGTCGGTTACGAGATATTTGGAGATAGACGCTTGGTGCCATACGCCGGTAATGAAGAAAGAGTCGTTTGACTTTTTGCAAAATATAATGACTGAGTCAGGCAACTTAAGCGGCAGAGCGGATTTTGACAAAGCGGTAGATAACAGCATAGCAAAGGAGCTTATCTAAACGTTAATTATTTCTTTCTAAGGCGGACTTTATGGAAATACTCACAATGGAAAACGTCGGGCTAAATTACCAGACGACGGAAAGCGAAACCAAAGCTATAAAAAACGTCACTTTTTCGGTACGGGACGGCGAGTTCGTGGCGCTGGTAGGCCCTTCCGGGTGTGGCAAAACAACGATTTTGTCACTTATCAGCGGACTTATAAAACCGTCTTGCGGCAGTATACGCTTCGGCTCGAAAGAAGACGCCAAAGTAGGTTACATGCTGCAAAAGGATACTTTGTTCGAGTGGCTTACGATTGAAAAAAATGTGCTTTTGGGTGCGAAAATAAACAAAAAAATCAGCCGAGAGGTAAAGGAAAAAGCATATACGCTATTAAAAAAATACGACTTATGGGAGTTTAAGGACAGCTATCCGTCCGAGCTTAGCGGCGGCATGAGGCAGAGGGCGGCGCTTATAAGAACGTTGTCGCTAAAACCCGACCTCTTGTTGCTTGACGAACCTTTTTCGGCTTTGGACTTTCAGACGAGACTTGCAGTTGCCGAGGATGTGTTTGCCATAATAAAACAAGAAGAAAAAACGGCGTTGCTTGTGACTCACGATATTTCGGAGGCAGTCAGCCTTGCGGACAAAATCATAGTGCTGTCACGCAGACCGTCAGTAGTCAAAAGAATATTCGATGTAGAACTTGCCGGCGGTCCGCTGGCAAGAAGAGAAAATCCCGCATTTTCCGATTGGTTCGATAAAGTGTGGAAAGAGGTGACAAGTGAAGCTCAGGACGGAAAGAGAAAAGTATCTGTATAAGAGAAAAAGATACAAAATTTTAATTATCGTTACTCAGATTTTGTTACTCGTAGCGTTTTTGGGTTTATGGGAAGGGGCTGCTCGTATAGGGGCAATAGACAGCTTTATAACGTCTTCGCCCTCTCGTATCGGAGCAATGCTATTGAGCTTAAGAGAGCAAGGACTGTGGAAGCATATTTTTACTACGCTAAGCGAGTGCGTTATAGGATTTGCCGTATCGACCGTCTCAGGCATAGCCATAGCCGCAGCGTTGTGGTGGTCGGACTTTTTACGGAAGGTAACCGAACCGTACGTCGTGGTGCTTAACAGTTTGCCTAAGATTGCGTTGGGACCGGTTATAATTATCTGGGTAGGAGCCGGAGCCAAGGCAATAATTATGATGACCGTGCTTATTTGCATTGTCGTTACCATTCTTACGTCGCTCGGCGGGATGATGGAAACGGATGCGGGAAAAATTTTGCTGATGCGTTCGATGGGCGCAACCAAAAGACAGATTTTAACGATGGTTGTATTTCCGTCCGCATTACCCACGCTGTTAGGCGTTTTAAAGATAAACGTCGGGTTGGCATGGGTAGGCACTATTATGGGCGAGTATCTTGTTTCGGGAGCCGGACTAGGATACCTTATAATTTACGGCGGTCAAGTTTTTAAGTTAGACCTTGTCATGACGTCTACGGTTATTCTTTGTTTGCTTGCGGGCATCATGTATTTCGTCGTTGCCGCAGTGGAAAAGATTGCGATTAGAAACAGATGCGCTTAAACATAATACGACGTAAATTAT
>FR884037.1 GCA_000435495.1 Firmicutes bacterium CAG:552
GCAAAAGAACGTCAAAAGATTTCCTATAAGCGACAGTAAAAGCTCTACACGTTTTCTGTTTTTAGTTACTTTAGTGGAGTAACTACCCTGTAAGAAAAGTAAAAATATATATTATAATCCTGCTTTTGTAAATAGTTTATTTGTTATCTGTTTTGAGGTTCAACATATCAAATTGAAATATTGAAACCGCCCATAAACTCGGTTAATGGGCGGTTTCTTTGATTTTTACGATATTAAGCGCCAAAAAGTCAAAACGACAAAAATGCGGTGACGTTATTCTATTGTTCAAAAAGAATACAACTAAACAGGTATAACGTTATGTCCCTTATCTTCGATTAGTCCGGGTAAGAAAATCTTTTATCCGCAAGAGTACTAAAATACTTTTTTGCATAATATTTTGCCATCGACAAATTCTGTTCGCTGTAATTCCCGCACTCTTCCGGTTTCGCTCCCGGAATCTCTCCTTCAAAGTTTATAATAAACTCGCACATATCGACAACCGTTTTATAAACGTCTTCGCTGACTAATGCACCCTTAACTATCAGGTAAAAACCTGTTCGGCATCCCATCGGCCCGAAATAAACGATGTCGGTCTTAACGTCGCTGTTTCTCAGATACGTTGCGCCCAAATGCTCAATCGTATGAATTGCAGGCACATCCATCACCGGTTCTCTGTTCGGCGCAGTAAAACGCAAATCGAACGTGGTCAAATATTCCTCACCTACTCTATCTCTTCTCGATACATACAGTCCGGGCAGCAAAGCAAGGTGATTTACTTTAAAACTTTCTATCTTTTCCATATCCGATTTATTTCTCCGTAATTTGATTTTCGAGCATGACTTCTCTGCAAAGAGCGGCAATCTCTTTATCCAACAATCTCGGCGTAGGCAATCCGTCCTGCCGCCTGCCGTCTATAAATGCTTGCAACGCAAACTTTTTAAGTCCCTTCGCTTTATTTGCGTTCAATTCGCCCCATACATACCATGCCTTCCCACCGGAATCCTTTTCCGCCAAATCAACATACTTTTGTTTTTTCTCTATTTCGGCGCCGACTATAAACGTATAAATTCTGACTTTTGCGGCGTATTTTTTTACAAAACGGATGTAACGTTTGTTAAATTTACCCATACGCACGTGAGTTCCTGCGACAACAACTGTCGCACCGTCAAGCATTTTTTCGTTAACTATCAAATCGGCATTCAACTTTGAAGCTATCATTGCCGCAACCTTTGCCGTAGTTTCTTCTCCGAATGCCATAACCGCTGTATTACTCATATTTCACTTCCCATAGATACAGACCGCACGGTGGCGCAACAAGCGAAAAGCTTTCTTTTGCATCCACTATGCGCAGCAATCTTTTTTTATCTGCTTTCCCTTCGCCGATTGCTTTAAGGGCAGCTGCCATTTTTCGCACCATATTGTACAAAAAACCGTCTGCCGTAACTTCAAACACTACCAAATCCCCACATCTGCTTATTTTTGCCACGCTTACGTTTCGCACGGTGGAACTTACTTCCGACCCTGCGCTACGCAGCATTGTAAAATCGTGTTCGCCTAAAAACAATTCGGCGGCAGCCCTCATCTTGTCTACGTTAAGGTTGCCGCAGCAATACGCCCTGTTCCGCCACAAAGCAGACTCATCCCTGAGCAAAAACAAATATTTGTACGTTTTGTTTATGGCGCTAAATCTTGCATGAAAATTTTGGTCGGACTCTTCTATCGCCGTTATCCTAACGCTTTGCGGCAAATAATAATTTAATCCGCTTCGCCATTTACCTTTCATGTCCTTGGCAGAGTCAAAATGAAAGACCTGTCCCTTGGCATGAACGCCTGCGTCCGTTCTTCCCGAACCGGTTATCCTTATACTTTCGCCGGTAAGAGCCGCAAGCGCATTTTCTATAGCCCCTTGTACGGTAGACTTCCCCGGTTGCAATTGCCAACCGCAAAAATCACTGCCATCGTACTCTACGGTCACTTTATATCTCATAACCCCACCGCCGAAAGCAAAAAGGTCGTCACCCCGAAAAAGTCATACACCAAAGCAAGCACGCAAAATAAAATTACCGCCATAACAAAAAACGCAAGAAAATCGCCGAATTTCATCTTAGATATTTTCATTTTGGTTCTGCCCTTGGCTCCCCTGTAACATCTCGAGTCCATGGCATTTGCCAGCTCGTCCGCTCTGCGGAAAGAAGATATCAGTAGCGGCACCAGAATCGGCACCATCGCTTTTGCTTTTTTAAAAATATTACCGCTGTCGAAATCGGCGCATCGAGCCTTTTGCGCCGATATTATTTTGTCCGTTTCTTCGCTAAGCGTAGGAATAAGTCTCAGAGCTATGCTCATTATCATAGCAAATTCATGTACAGGAATTTTTATATACGATAGCGGCTTCAGCAAACTTTCGATGCCGTCCGTAAGCTCTACCGGAGTAGTCGTCAACGTCATAATCGACGGACCTATTACCAAAAAGAATAATCTGAGTGCCATCGCTACCGCCGTCACTATTCCTTCTAACGAAATCTTTATTATGCCGTAGCTAAAATACATATGCTCGGCATCGCCTGCGTAAAACAACAGCGTTATTACCATCGTTATTATCACCAGCGTCATTATCGTCTTAAGACTTTTAAGAACTTTGATTAGAGGAACTTTACTTAAACTTGTTGCCAAAATCAAAAAAACAAGCACCGGTACATAACACGCCGCCAGAACCGCCATATACGAAAATACGTTACCGTCGTATTTGTTAAGCGTCGGCACAAAAAAAAGCATGACTATATAGGCAATGACGAGAATAATCTTCGTTCTTGCGTCCAAGCGATGTACTGCGGACTTGGCAGGATAATATTGTCCAATGGATACGTCACGCATTTCGCTTACTCTCCCACAATTTAAGTATGGATTCCCCTAAATCGTTTTCGTTTTTTGCCGACACGTCATACCCTTTTTCCTTAAGAGCAGACGCTACGGCGGCGTAACAAGGCAACTCTAACGAAAGTCTTTTTACAAGTTCGTCCGAACAAAACAACTCGTCGGGCGTAAACACCCCGGCAAGTTCGCCGTTATCCATCACGGCAACTCTGTTGCAGTTTGCGGCTATTTCCTCCATATTGTGCGATATCATTATTATGGTTTTTCCATTAGAATGCACGTCTCCGATTATGGAAAGAATTTCTTTTTTACCTTTGGGGTCCAGTCCGGCAGTGGGTTCGTCAAGCACAAGTATGTCCGGTTGCATGGCAAGGACGCCCGCCAACGCCACTCTGCGCATTTGTCCTCCGCTAAGCTCGAACGGCGACCTGTCCTTTATGTCGTCATACGACAGACCTACGGTCGTAACAGCCTCTTTTACTCTCTTCTTTATCTCTGCGTCGTCTAGTCCGATGTTTTTCGGCCCGAATCCTACGTCCCTCTCTACCGTTTCGTCAAAAAGTTGATACTCGGGGTACTGAAACACCATCCCCACCTTGGAGCGAAGTTTTTTGTAATCGTACTTAAGCGACAAATCTATGCCGTCGACTATCAACTTACCGCTCATAAGCTTGATAAGCCCGTTAAAATGACTTACCAAAGTGCTTTTGCCGCTACCCGTATGTCCGACTATGCCCAAAAATTCGCCGTCGTCTATGGTAAGCGTAATGTTCTTTAATGCGACTTTTTCGTACGGGGTCTTCGGGGAGTACGTATAACTCAAATCTTCTATAACAATCGACATAACTCCTCCGTCAACTCTCTAACAGTATATACGTCGCCGATCGGCATACCGCCTTTTCGTAATCTGTCGGCTATTCTTATTGCCGGCGGCATATCCAATCCCCTACCCGAAAGTAGTTCTCCTTTGGTCAAAACTTCTTTTCCGCCGCATAGAATCGCCTCTCCGTCATCAAGCACTATAATTTTGTCTGCCATCGCCGCTTCGTCCATAAAGTGCGTAATGGTTATAACCGTCATGCCCTCTTCTCGATTAAGCCTGGTTACTATGTCCATAATTTCCCGTTTCCCCTTGGGGTCCAACATGGACGTCGCTTCGTCCAAAACCAGAACTTCCGGACGTATCGCCAATATTCCGGCGATAGCGACTCTTTGTTTTTGACCGCCGCTGAGACGAAACGGATCTCGCTCTCTGTACTCGTACATGCCTACGCTCTTTAACGCCTCGTCCACCCTTCTTCTTATTTCCTTAGGCTCTAATCCGAGATTTTCCGGGCCGAAAGCCACGTCGTCCTCTATAATGCTGGCTACAGTCTGGTTGTCGGGATTTTGGAACACTACTCCCACTTTTTTGCGTATTTCGAATATATTATCGCTTGCGCTGCCGCCCACATTGTCGCTTACGGTATTCATTCCGTCCACAGTAACAGTACCGCTTTGCGGAAGCAATAAGCCGTTCAAAAGTTTGGCTACCGTGCTTTTGCCGCTGCCATTATGTCCGACAAGGGCAACAAACTCCCCCTTTTCGACGCAAAACGACAAGTCTTTAATCGCCACGACTTCGGATGCAGACCCTCTGTTGTACGCATAGCGCACGTTTTTTAACTCTACGAAACTCATTTGCGTACATTTTAGCATAACCGAAAGGGAAATTCAACAGTTATAGACGGGCTAAAAAGATTTTTTAATAAAAATTCACCTTTGCCTATTTTAATTGTTGCATTTTTTTATGTCCTATGATAAAATAAATTTAAGATATTTATTATTTCGTGAGGTGTTATGGCTAAAGTTATAGCAGTAGCTAACCAAAAAGGCGGCGTGGGCAAAACTACCACTTGCATAAACTTGTGCAGTTTTGTGGCGGCTATGGGCAAAAAAACTTTGCTTATAGATATAGACCCGCAAGGTAACGCAAGCAGCGGCGTAGGAGCAGACGTGGCGAAAGACTCGCTTACCATATATAACGTGCTTGTGGGAGATTGCAAAATAACCGATGCGATTCGTCCGTCTTGCGTAGACAATATGGACGTATTGCCGTCGAATATCGATTTGGCAGGAGCTGAAATAGAACTCGTAGAAGTTGCCGAAAGAGAAAAGGTTTTGCGCAAAAATCTTTCCCCTCTCAAAAACAAATACGACTACATTTTTATAGATTGTCCGCCTTCACTTGCTCTTTTGACTGTCAATGCGCTTACAGCGGCCGACAGCATTCTCATCCCCATACAAGGCGAATTTTTTGCTTTGCAAGGTCTGAGTCAGCTTATGAACACCATCAAGCTCGCAAAAAAATATCTTAATCCTTCTCTCGAAGTAGAAGGCGTACTTCTTACCATGTACGACGGAAGAAGCAACCTCGTAGCAAGCGTTACTTCGGAAATAGTGAAATACTTCGGCAAAAAGGTATTTACTCACAGAATTCCACGTAACGTCAAACTCGGAGAAGCACCGTCATACGGTATGCCTATAATGCAATTCGAACCTCGATGCGCCGGCGCAATGGCGTACAAAGCATTTGCGGAAGAATTTTTGGAACGCAACAACGACAGCTACACAAAGATAGAAAACATGGGTTCGCTTAGAAAAAAAGCGGACAAACGGTAACTGCCTATGGGTAACGATTTCTTCGCAAAAAAGCCGTTAGTTCATAAACGCCCGAAATTGGCTTATTTTAAGGTAAACGAACCTGAGAAAAACTTCGTCAGTCACGATTCCCCTGAGATTTTGTTTGTAGCCGGCGGAAGCGGCAGAATAGACGTATTCGGAGGTCAGTATCCGCTGAGAAACGGCGACGTTATAGTCATAAGCAAAAACGTCGAACATTCGATATACATGTTCGAATCGGACGATGCAGAATTTTATGCTATCGGGCTAACAGACTTCGAACTTATGGGTATGCCCGAAAACACGATTATCGAACAACCCTATTGCATTGCTCCGACAAAGGATCGTGCGGAAATAATTAAAGCGTTGTTTAGAGCCATTCGTTTAGAAGAGGACGAACGCCAGTCGTGCAGCAAATCCATAGAAGAAGATTTGCTTAACGTTATAATGATAAATGCGATACGTTTTTCGGTATACGATATGGGGATAACGTATTCAAAAAACAAGGCGTTTTTTGAAGCCAAAGATTATATCGACAAAAATTACACGAAAATAGTCAGCATCGAAAGCGTTTGTGAACATCTTAATATTAACAAATTCTATCTTACTCATATCTTTAAAGAGCAAATCGACATGCCCCCTATAAAGTATCTGATCTATAAGCGTATGGAGCATGCCAAGCAGTTACTTATCAGTGATAACGGGATGTCCATCAATGAAATAGCTGAGGAGTGCGGTTATTCGGACACGGCTTATTTTTGTAGAGTATTCAAAAAGACCGTCGATATCACCCCCTTACAATACAAAATAAAACATCTCAGGCGAAACAAAAAACCTACCCGAAAGTAATCGGCAAGCTACGTGCGTAATACCGCTTTATGGAGAAAAATATGGATACGTATTTATATTTTGTAGACAACAAACCCTATCTTAATATCACTAACAAATGCAGCAACGACTGCGATTTTTGTATCAGACACGACAGACAATCTATGGACGGTCAGCGTCTGTGGCTTACCGACCAAATGCCTTCGGCGCAGAAAATAATCGACTCTTTTCCTGCAGACCTCGACTACAAACAAGAATTTACCTTTTGCGGGTTCGGCGAACCTACCGAAAACCTTCCTGCGTTTTTGGAAGTAGGCAAGTTCATAAAGAGCAAGGGCGGCAAAGTTAGACTTAATACCAACGGTCAAAGCGATTTGATTAACGGAAGAAGCACGGCAAAAGAGATTTGCGAAGTTGCCGACTCAATAAGCATAAGTCTAAACGACTGTACTGCCGAAGAGTACGACCGACTTTGTCATTGCAAATTTGGCTTAAAAGGTTATGACGCTTTGCTGAAATTTGCCGAAGAGTGCGGTAAGTGCGGCTGCTCGGTCGCCATGTCCGTAGTTGACGTTATCGGCGAAGAAAAAATACAAAAATGCAGAGAGATATGCGAAAAACTCGGCGTAAAACTTAGAGTAAGAACATATATTCCCCTTTCGCAATACTAAAACGGCGACGTGCGATTCGAGATGCAAATTTCGCAGCCTGACGTAACCGCAGATTAAGGTTATTCAGAGTAAACCTTTTAGTCCCGTACTCTGCGGATTAAATTGTATACAAGTATTTATTCGTTACAAAACGACTTGTGTCAGCCTATATTTTATAATAATTTAATCATAAAAAAAGCAATTTCGGTTATGGATGCCCCCATTATCGAATTGCTTTTTTATTTTCGCACATTTTGTGCCTAATATATTATTTTCAACTAAAACCATTGCGCAAAATACTTCGCCATTTTACACACACCTCGACTAATACTGTATAGATAAAAATGGGTTGATTTGAAAATTCGAATACTTTTCAACGCAATCGAGCGCCGTTTCTTTGCGTTCGACTCGCTTTTGACAATCAAGCAATCGCCCACTCCTATTACGCTTAAATATGCGACTTTTTGTCAAAGTCGTCAAAGGCTTATTTCGAATAAGTCCGGCAAAAAGTTTTTATAAAGTATTCGGAACGTTTTTCAGTTTCTTTGTTTAAGGCATCGAACGTCATCTTTTCGGCAAGCGTTTGTTCGCCCGAAAAAAGATTTACCCCCAGTCCCAGCCTGTTTCCTTCTATTTTGTATCCCATAGAAGCCAAAATGGTCGGAAACAAATCGAGCGAAGTAAAGATTCGATTATACTTAGCGTCATTATCAACGGACATCGCAGGATTTATAAAACAATTATAAACTCTGCGATCACTTTGCGCAACGCCTTCAAAAATACATGTATCCGATCGTAGATGATCTCCAATAATGACTATAGTGGTGTTTTCATAAAAATCCTGCGCTTGTACCCACTCTATAAACTCATTAAGCAGAGCGTCAGCGCAAGCAATAACGTTTGCGGTCTTATTATCGTATATTTTCGGACAGTGCTCGCACTCGTAGCCGCCAATAGGGTGCGTATCTACGGTTAGCATAGTAAAATTAAACGGTTCGTCTTTGTTTGCCAATTCACCTATTTCATTTTTCGCTATATCATAAAGCGTTTTGTCATCAAAACCCCACCATTTAAAGTCGTCTTTGTTTACAACCTTTCTTTCTACGGCAGTATTATAATCGTATATAACGTAATCGCCATGCGACTTAAAGAACTTGTCTCTGCCCGCAAACTTTATGTCCGAGCCGCAAAGAAATTCCAAATTATAATCTTGTTCTTGCAAAAAATCGCCCATGCCGTATGCGCCTTCTGCGAAGCCGTCCTCGAAATCCTCGCCTATTTTGAACGCCCACGGCAAACCCGTCGACGTAGCAAAAAGCGTCGCCATAGTCCAGTTGGTTGCATTAAGCTGCGTTACCCCGCCCAGCAATTGTTTATCGCTATCCGGGAAATACGCTTTATCCGAAAAGCTGACGTTTTCTGCCGCCAGTCTCGTAAGATTGGGTATGTAATTGTCCTTGCAAAAACCGCCTTCCTCCTTCGACGCAGCGGAAGTTTCCATACTCTCAAGGTATATAACTATTACGTTTCGTTTATTCTCGGCTTCTATCTTTACGTTACGAGGATCTATGTATTCGTTTTGATAAATATCTGTCTTTTGCAGTTTTACGCTTACAAAGTCGTATACTCCGTAGCCGACGCTAACATACGCCATATTTCCGAAGAAGAGCATAATAGCCAACACGCAGCTAGTTATTCGCATTGCTCTTATCTTCGTCCCGCTGTTTTCGCCGTTCTTCTCGCTACTCTTCGCCCATATTCTGTCGCAAACAACCACCGCTACGGCAATCAGCGCCGACCCTACTATAAACGGAAGACAGAACAAAAACGCTTCCTTTATAATACCGGTATTCATACCCTCGTTATTTCCGAAGATACTGTAAACTGTCGGCGCAAGGTTAAGATTATATGTTTTTAGCCCCCAGTAGGCAACGGCAAAAATAATCGCATCGAATACTATCAAAAAAAATACGATTATACGATATACTATTCCGTTTACTGAAGTCTTGTTTTTCATCTATCGTTTCTCTTAAAATACCGCTATTCGCTTCGTCGATAACACATTATACGAAACGCACGACAACAAAGTCAAGCATTTAAGCTTTTGAATTCTAACGCAACTCTTGCAATACCCGTATATGGTAGCAAAAATCATATAACGATTAAAAATTTTTATAACTATCACACTTTTAAAAAGAAAATATTTCCGCAACCCGTCCTTAGGCGCATGGCTAAGGTAAATGTGTCGCTTTTGCAAGCAAAGCTATATCGTTACCTAAGATTAACTCTGTTGCCTCAGTAAAAGACTCGACTTTATCCTGCCATATTTCGATTCCGAGCCGTGAAGCAAAAGGCTGCAAAACAATAAATCTACGTTAATTGCAAATTTATAATTTCTACAATACTTAAGTTTTATACGCAGTTATTATTTTTATAACCTCCTTACAACAATGCAGCAAATTTTACCCCTGCATGCAGCCGGTACAAGTACGGCGCAAACACAAATATATCTCAAAAAAACTATCTCGAATCAAATCGAAATAGCTTTTTGCAATAAATCAATATAATATTAAGCGCAAATTAAATGTACTTAGTCATAAAAATTATTCCCACTCAATCGTAGCAGGCGGCTTGGATGTAATATCGTAAACAACTCGGTTAACGCATTTAACCTCGTTGACGATGCGATTACTTATTTTCTCCAAAACATCGAAAGGTATTCGAGCCCAATCCGCAGTCATTCCGTCAACGCTGGTTACGCCTCTTAGCGCAACCGTATAGTCATAAGTACGAGCATCCCCCATTACGCCGACGCTTCGGCAGGAAGTAAGCACTGCAAAATACTGCCAAATCTCGCTATCCAATCCGGCGTTTGCTATTTCCTCCCTATAGATATAATCGGCGTCTCTGAGTATTTCCAATTTCTCTTTGGTAATATTGCCTATAATTCGTATGGCAAGACCGGGTCCGGGAAAAGGTTGTCGCATAACTATTTTTTTGTCAAGTCCGAGTTCGAATCCCAACTTGCGCACTTCGTCTTTAAACAAATCTCTAAGCGGTTCTATAATTTCCTTAAAATCGACCACGCTCGGTAACCCGCCTACGTTGTGATGCGACTTTATCGTAGCCGAATTTCCCAATCCGCTTTCGATAACGTCGGGATAAATTGTTCCCTGCACCAAATAATCTACTTTGCCTATCTTCTTTGCCTGTGCCTCGAACGCTCTTATAAACTCCTCGCCTATTATTTTACGTTTTTTCTCCGGCTCGGTTACGCCCGAAAGACGATTTAAGAATTGTTCGGATACGTCCAACGTAATAAGATTCATTCCCATCTCTTCGCCGAACACTCTTTTTACTTCTTCCGCTTCGTTTTTACGCAATAAACCGTGATCCACGAAAACGCATATAAGACCGGGGCAAGCCTTGTGAATAAGCGTCGCAGCAACCGCACTGTCAACGCCGCCGCTTAATGCGCACAGAACTTTTTTGTCGCCAATTTTTTCTTTAAGCGCAGCTATTTGCCTTGCTGCGAAATTTCCCATAGTCCAATCGCCGACCGCACCGCAAACCTCGTACAAAAAATTCCTCAACATCTGCATGCCGTACTGCGTATGCATAACCTCCGGATGAAATTGCACGCCGTAAACTTTTTTCGATTCGTTTTCCATAGCGACTACGGGGCAGGTGTCCGTCTTTGCCGTTACTTTGAATCCTTTTGGAAGTTTGTCTATGTAATCGGTGTGGCTCATCCAACATACCGAACCTGACGGAATCCCTTTAAAAATTTTGCCCGATTCGCCCTTTAACGTTTGTTTTCCGTACTCTCTCGCTCCGCCGACAACCTCGCCTTCGAAAAGTTTTGCAATAAGCTGACATCCGTAACATATGCCGAAAACGGGCGCAATCGAAAATATTTCTTTGCTGACTACGGGAGCATTCTCTCCGTAAACGCTGTTAGGTCCCCCGGTAAAAATAATACCGATAGGATTTTTACTTTTTATTTTCTGTATATCCGTATTGTACGGCAAAAGTTCGCAGTACACGTTAAGCTCACGCACTCTGCGCGCAATAAGCTGATTGTACTGTCCGCCGAAATCTAAAATTACTACAGTTTGCTGCATAATAATCTCCTCTGTCGGAATTATAGCATTTTTTGTGCGGCATAGGCAACTGTTTGTCTTCCGTATACGAATATTTATCGCACTAAGACTCCCGGACGGTATACTGCGCTTGCGTTATATGCGCTAAGGGTGATATAATTAAACGGATTGGACACCACAAAAACGGAGGGCGTATGAATGACCGAATACTACAATTCTTAACAGACAATAAAGACGACAAGTATGCCGACTTTCAGCGCACTCTTATTACATCGGCTTATCCGATTATAGGAGTGCGAACGCCTCTGTTAAAAAAAGAAGCGGCAATTATTTGCTCGGATACGAAAATATCCGAATTTCTCGACGATTTACCGCACGTTTATTTTGAGCAATTCGCTTTACATTCGTTTGTGCTGTCAAAAGAAACCGATTTCGATACCGCCGTATTTCGTCTCAAAGAACTCCTTCCGTATTTAGATAATTGGGCATTGTGCGACCAACTGAAAATTAAATGCTTTGGCAAAAATATCGCAAAGCTACCGCCTCTCATAGATGAATTTTTGAGTTCGAATCACACTTATACAATACGGTTTGCAATAGGTTTGCTTATGAGTTACTTTCTCGACGAATATTTTTCGGAGGAATGTCTCAATAAGGTTTGTAATGTAAAAAGCGAAGAGTACTATGTAAACATGATGCGTGCCTGGTACTTTGCTACCACTCTTGCGAAACAGTATCATTCCACCATAAAATTATTGGAAAGCGGCTCGCTGGACAAATGGACGCATAACAAAACAATTCAAAAAGCAATCGAAAGTTACCGCATAGCAGACGCTCGGAAGACATATTTACGTTCGCTAAAAATCAAATAATGCGTCTTTTGCCTGTCAAACGACGTCAACAAACCGAGTTTTTCTGTAATAGATTATAAAACCGCCCGCAAAATTACCTACGATTAATGATTATCCGGAGTTTGCAAATAAATTCGAGCGGCTATATTATGCAAAAGCACGGAGACGCAATTACGCAAAGAAGCGCAATACGCTTGCTTTTTGGTAAAGTAAATGTTATACTACAGTATAAGGAAAATGCGATTCGGCTACGAATTACGAAATCACTTATAGAGGAGAATTAGATATGGAGAAATTCAAAAACGTGACAGTTTTCGATCATCCGCTTATAAAACACAAAATCGCTATTTTGAGAGACGAAAAAACCGGCATGAAGGAATTTAGAGAGCTTATCGAAGAAATAGCTACGCTTATGACGTATGAAGCCTTCAAAGACGTTCCGACAAAAAAAGTGATGGTTAAAACTCCGTTAGAAGAAACCGAACAAACGGTTGTAGTAGAAAAATCCATCGTTTTGGTTCCTGTGCTGAGAGCCGGTTTGGGCATGGTTAACGGGGTTCACGTACTGTTCCCCACCGCCAAAGTAGGACATATAGGCATGTTCCGCAACGAGGAAACTTTAGAACCTCAGGAATATTATTGCAAACTTCCCGACGGCGTTGAAGACAAGCTCGTAGTCGTACTCGATCCTATGCTCGCAACCGGCGGCAGCGCAATCGCCGCCATAAACCAGCTCAAAAAACGTGGGGCTAAAAATATAAAGATGATGTCTATAATCGCCGCTCCCGAAGGCGTAAAGGCGCTTGCTTCGGCTCATCCCGACGTCCAGATTTACGTGGCAACGGTAGATAGAGAACTCAACGAAAACGGCTACATACTCCCGGGCTTGGGCGATGCCGGCGACAGACTTTTCGGCACCAAATAATTTTTGACGATACGCCGCTTAAAGCGTTATCTATAATAAAAAAGGAGGTTATTATCTGAATCATGGATTACATAAAGAGCTTAAGTGAAATAGTCAGCGAAAATATGGGTAAAGAAATTACCCTTACCGAACAAACTACTTTTGACGATCTCGGATTCGATTCCTTGGATAAGGTAGAATTGCTCATGGCAGTAGAAGACAAATTCGGCTTCACTTTCCCCGACGACGTTATGGCAAATAACGTAGCCGAGCTTATCGAAGTTATTAAAAAGAGCGCTAAATAAACTACGTTATATTTATAAATGTAAAGCGACGGATACCATATCCGTCGCTTTTTTGTTATAGAAGAAACTCTTTGCTTACGCTGTTTTTGAACGCCGCTTAACTCCGTTATATTCCTTCCCTCGTATCCGCTCAGCTCCACTGCTGCAAGAGCCTCTTTAACTCGTAGCTCGGTATCTTTTTTCCCCTGAACACTTAATCCCAAACGCACGTTTTCTCCTACGTCTAACATCGGCAATAGGTTGAACTCCTGAAATACGAAGCCGCAGTATCCGTTGCGGTAACCGTCAAGTTCCTTTTCGCCGAACTTAAGAACGTCGTTTCCGTCTATAACTACGCTCCCGCTATCCGCTTTATCCAATCCGCCGAGTACGTTAAGCAACGTTGACTTTCCGCTTCCCGACTTTCCTAATACAAAAAACACCCCTTTGTCCGGCAGGCAAAACAGACGTTATCCAATGCCTTGACTTCGCCACCGCCCAATGTATACGCCTTACATACGTTGCGAATTTTTATCATGCCTTTCACCTCAAAAACCGAAGGTTGTTTTTCGGGTTGATTATGCGTTAAAAAATCTTTAATTATTTGCGAGCAAATTACGCTTTTTCTTATAGTAACATATAAGTACGGTTCGGTCAATAATAAAACGTGATTATCTGCCTTTCTCCCGGCGCTACACTTTTGCATAATCACATCTGTTTATTAAATTCATCGGGAATAATATTAAAACGCTAAAAAAATCCGCTTTCGACAAGGAAAGCGGATTTTTTGTTATCTTACATAAATGCCTTATGCAGCTGCTTTATTTAAGTTTTCCTTGAACTGCAGATAAGCTTCGTAATTGGATATCGCTCTAACGTCGGCAAGCTCGATAAGTTCGTCGAGTTTTGCAATTCTCTCTTCTAAGCCAACCGTAGCTGAGCTGTTTAATATCTCTGCGATTTCGGCAGTTGCAACCATGCTTGCGCCTTGTCTGAATCCTACGCCGGCGGTAAGGTAATAACTGTTAAGAGCGATTGTACCTTCGATTTGCGGATTGTAAATAGCAATGTACGCTTTTGCTTCGTCGCTCAAGCCTCCGTATACTTCATCGTACAAAGCGTAAATCTCATTATACAAATCGATCATTTCTTGCACGCCCATATGACAACCGTACTGCATCGAAAGAAGCGTCTGGGTATATTCTTCGGCTTGCTCTGTAAGCTTTGTAGCCACTACTTTGCTTGCTCTCGCAAGTTCGAGTTCTACTGCAGCCAAAGCGTCTGCGTCAACAGCAGCCACAAACTTGTTTTGCTGCGACTTTAACGCCAAAACTTTCTGCATATAAGCTATCGCCTCTTCCATAGTCATGGCGAGAAGTTCATCCTCCGAAGGCGCAACTATTGCTTTAGCAGTCTCGTTCCATGCCTTAACGGTTTCTGCCTGAGACTCGCTTGCCTTTAAAACGAATGCGCTCATTGTTTCGGCATAAGCGATGTCCAGATATTCTCTTTGCAAATCGGTAAACCCAAAGTATCTGGTTATAAGACCGGCAATATCCTTATCCGCTTTGTAATCTTCTACCCACTTGTCTGCGGCTTTCTTGTCGGTATTATATAATTTCGCATAATAATCATCGAAACTTTCCTTGGTCCAGCTACCCTTCTCGTAATTATAAACAAGAGCTTTTTGGGAATCGGTCAAAGCTTCGTACATAGCCTTTACCTCGGCAATCTTAGCATTAAATTCTTGCTCCGTAGCGGGGAAGAAATACTCAAACTCTTCGATAGCTTCTCTCACCTTAGCGGCTTCTACGTCATCCTCAAAAGCTTTAGCGGCATTATGGATATACTTATAATCGCTCATATCTGCGTCGCTGAAGGCTATTCTCAAAATTTCGGTTTCACCGTATTCCTTTCCTTCGATAACAACTTCGTCCATTTCAACGTCATATCCGCGAATGATCAAAGCCGCATTGCCGTCCGTAAGCGAAATTTGCATACCTATGTACGAAATAGGTCTGTAAAATCCGGTGATGGGCATTACCATTACGCCCATTGCTCCCACATTCTTAAATATCAATTCGTTAAGCATGGGCGATAAGAACATATTTAATAAGGATGTAATGTCGTCGACAAGCTTAATCTCTACGGTATCGTTAGAGATATTTACGGTAAATAATGCGCCGAGAAGGCTCATGATTTCCGAGGGATCAATTTCCGTATCGCCGATTTCTCCAAGGTCAACCTGAGGCAATTCGAGTTTCGATACGAAAACAGGTCTGCTTACCTGAACTTCCTTTGTTATTTGATTACCTTCCGCATCTACGCCGTCGGCAATCGTTTCGGTAACGTAATTTACCGCCATAAAGTAAAGTTCGCCGTTTTCGAACACAATGTTAAGCGTGTCCGCACCGGATGCAACTCCGATCCAATCGGGAAGTTCCATACCAAACATACCGGCAAGTCCCAACATCGATTTTATATTTTCATCGAGGGTTATCGCAACTTCAACCTTGAGTGCCTTAGCCGGGTTGGTTACGTTAGTATCATAAGTAACCGCTATCTGCGCATCCACGCCGAGAGCGAATTCCTCCGAATCGGGATCCTGATTCAATTGAATTTTTACGTTTGCTCCAAATCTTATGTCGGTTTTATAAGTGCCGAGATCCGAAGGAAGCTCGAACTTTTCGTTAGCTACGGCAAATTCGATTTCGGCAAGAGTTTCTTCTCCCTTAACCTGAGCTACTATAAAGCTCGGTCTGTACATAGGGGCATAAACAGTAGCGCCTACAAAACAACTTTCTTCCTCGCCCAAGACGCCCGCCATCTGCAACATCTGACTAACGATTCCGGTATATTCTTCGGTCAACGTTATCGACAGTGTATTGTTTTGATACGAAATGTCAAACATACCTTCAGTCGATAAATCGCCGATCTCTATATCTTTAACGTCCGAAGCAAACTTATATTTTAGGCCGAAGACGTTTACATAGAAATTTCTGTCACTGTATACTACTACAGCCTCTTGAGTTCCGATATTTACGGTCAACGCACACTCGATAGCCTCGAAAGCGGTTTTTTCCATGTTTATAAGCGAATCTATATCTGCTTTTGCCGCAACTTTAACCGGAAGGAACACGTTACCTACCATTACTTTGCCGGTAAGCGATACGCCGTAACCAAAATCGATTCCCATTAGGTTTGAAGCCGCATAAACGGCAAGAGCTTTTGCGTTTATTCCGGTAAGAGCATATTCGTTAAGGTCGGAAGGCAATTCCAATGCTTCGTTAGCCACCGCAAAAGTAGCGGTTACGGTATTGCTGCCGACTATAATCGATGACGAAACGGAACCGAGTACTCCGTTAGCTACATAAAAATCGGTCTTTATTTCGAACTTGTCCGTATCGGATATCAATTCCTTAGCTACGATAAATTGCTTTAACTCTTTAACGACGGCATCGGAAAGCGAAACGTTGTAAACGTTACTCTTCTTTGCGTCTTTCTCTACAGAGATTATGTCTTCTATCTCTATTTCCGCAAAACCTCCGCTTGCAACCCCGATATCTTTCAAATCCAATCCGTATTTTTTACCGAACACATTTGCATAAAGCTTTTTATCCGAATAGATTAACGCCAATTCTTTACCGTTGATGCGAACCTGTGCCATAACGTCAATCGATGCGCCGATATCGCCGCCATTGTTTATTATGTCGTCCACGTCCGCCTTAGCGCTGATTTTCAGAGGTACGTAATAATCTCCCACTACCATCGAGCCGGTAAGAGAAATTCCGTTTTTGATGTCGAGTGCCAAAACCGAGCCTATTACTGCTTCGAGATTTTCGTCTACTTCCACATCGGGTCGAGGCTCGATAATGCTGGGCTCCGAACCGAGCGCTTCGTTAAACTTATCGGTATCGGGTATAGCGACTTCTTCGCCCACCTTAGAAACGGTCACTTCGCAATTTTCGGTACATTGAAGCGAACCGATTACGGGAACGGAAATATTGTATACGCTTACATACGAAAGAGAAACCGGCGTAAAGTCCTGCTTTACGGTAAGCTGCATCTCGGTTTCCACCGTAAATTGAGGATAACCGTTAAGTCCGCCGAACATCTTCATCTGATATTGCAAAAGCGAATTTGCTTTTTCTTTGTCGAGCGCAAGGGTGTATACGTAAAGTCCGTCTTTTTGCTCCGCAAGTTTTGCATACAAAATCGTATCTTGATTAAGCACGTGTCCCGTAAGCAACTTGTCGGGGGTTACGCCGTAAATTTCCTTATACAACGCAACGCTGGTATTTACTATTTCGCCGTCGTCGATTCTGTAAGCAAGCAAATCGCCCTTTACGAACGCCTCGTGTTTAACGTTTACGATCGAAGACGTCGAAATCGACTGCGAATAATATTCGTCGCCGTGTTTTATCGAGGTAGCGGTAATGTCTTGCACATACTCGATAAAACCTTTACTCGCTACCGTCTCGCCCTTCGTTTCGGTTACAAAAGTGTCTGCACCGTAGAGCTTACCCAAAGCCGCAAATACAGCAGTCTTTGCGTCTGTCTCGGCAGGTGCGGTCTTGATGTTTTCGACAACGGTATCCTTACCCTGAACCACGTTAGGCAACGGCTCGGTCTCCGAGCAGGCAAGGAAGGAAACAACGGAAAACACCATCACAACCGCAAGTATCGAAAGCAGTAGTTTATTTCTTTTCATATTCTTTTCTCCTATATGTATTTTGCCGCAATATCAGTTACGGCATTTTAGATTCTACTCTGCTCGCTTTTCTTTGACAAGTAAATTGGCTTAAAATCACTCTCTTCCTGCTTTTTAACTCTCCCTTTAACGGATACTACGACTCTCCGAATCGGAGAATGCGACGTTTTGCTTGACACGATATAGAGTTTTGCGGTAAAATGAATATATGAACGATAACATCGAACATAACATAGCGGTAAACATCAAAGAGCTGCGAACCAATGCCTCGCTGACGCAATCGGAACTCGGAGACAAAATTTCGTACTCAGACAAAACGGTGTCAAAGTGGGAAAACGGCTCCTCCGTCCCCGACATAAACGCCTTATGCGCATTGGCGGAAGTGTTTGGAATTACGCTGGACGATATCGTAAAAGAGAACGCCGCCATGAAACAACAAACTCTTTCCGTCGACGAGCAAAAAAGCGAAAAAGCGAACGATATAGCCATGCTTTGTTTGTCCGTCGTGTCGGTATATATGGTAGCTACGTTCGCATACGTTGGCTTACTGATGATAAAAGACTATAATATCTGGCAAATTTTTGTTTGGGCGATTGCCCCGTCCGCTCTTATAGTATATAGATTTAACAAACTCAATTTCAACGCAAAGTGGGCAAGTACGGTTACGTTATCTGTATTTATGTGGTCGCTTATTACAGCATTATATCTGCAACTACTCTATATAGATAACTTCTGGCCGATGTTCTTTATCGGCACACCGTTGCAAGCAATGATTGTAATTTCTACTTTATTCCGAAAAAGAAAAGGATTGTTTAGTTACTTCCTTCGCCCAAGCGGCAAAAATTAACAATACCGTATCTGAAACGCAAATGGAAACAAAACGACCTCGCACATAATTGCGAGGTCGTCTCCGTTTGTTGGTTATTAAGTAAAAATACAAACATTTTTGTATTTATGAGGCACACGATTAAATATTTTCGCTTACGGAAATCTCCTCGACATAACCGTTGTTATAAACAAACCTATAACCGTTTTCCGTCCTGTTAACTTTGATTTTACATTTGAGGTTAGCTTTTTTGTACTCTATACGCATCTCACCGTCGTTTTCTTGCTTAAGTTTATATTCGGTCTTGCCGTCCGAACCGCCGACTTCAAATTTGAATTTACACTCGGTCTTACCTCTTTCGTTTTCAAATTCGACTTCGTATTTTTGCATAAGAGAACCGTTTTCGTAGATTTTGTACTCGTACGATACTTCGGATTCATCTCTTTCCGCCTCGTTTTCGTACTTGATTACGATGTAGTTTCCGGTATTGATTCTGCTTCGTGTGATAACGGTAAGTTCAACGCTCTTTTCGTCGTCTTCGGTTTCAGTCTCGTGTTTTCCCTCTATGTCGTATGTGTTACCGTTAAATATCATAACGCCCTTTATATCCGACTTTATCTCTATCTCCTTACCGTCATCGTCGATTTCCACTTCTTCACGCTTATTAATCTCGTTGTAATACATCGTAATGTTGTGATTCATCGGAGCGGTAACGGTCATAACGTATTCGTAGCTTCCGTATTCGCCTTCCTTGTCTGTATTAAGTTCTATTTTTTGCTCGATCTTGCCGTCGCTGACAGCCGACTCAAACATCACAAGACTGTTCTTTATGCCTTCTACAACTTCGTCGCTCATCTCTGCGGGGCGAACGGTTGCGCCTTCGCTGAGCTTGTCCGTTTTAGGCGGCTGCGCTTCGTTGCGACGCTCGTCGCTTTTTTCGTTTTCGTCCATAACTCCCAACATACCGACTCCGCTTAGCATAGATACTGCGTAAACCGAATTTTCATCGCCTGCAGTTATGACGTTGCTTCCTCCGAACAAATCGCATCCTACCGCTGCGAATGCCGTAGTGGCAAGTATCGCAAAACAACAAATTACAGTTAAAATTTTCTTCATATAAAAACTCCTTTTAGATTTTTAGGCCGATCTTTTCCCGCACAGCCTTAAGCGGTTTCGCTTTATATACGAATGAGCGCATTACAAAATCCAACTTTTTAAAAAAATATTTGAATTTTTTTAATGCTTTATCAGTTCCTCTTTTGCAAGGTCGATAAGTTCTTCGAAAATTTCCGCATAATCCCCTTCTTCGCCTGCCTTGTTTATTTCTTCCAGTCCTTCCGCCAGTTCCTCTTTGTTATCCCTGAGTTCTTCGCAAAACTCGTATATGTCTTCGTATCTTGCCGACGCTATCTTAAATTCCAATTTAAGTTTATACTTTTTTACAAACGCCGCTATCGCATCGGCAGCAGGCGTTTCGGCAAAACCGATTATTTTCTCCTCTTCGTCTTTTTCGTACTCTTTTAAAATTTCCAACAAATTGTCGATTTCTTCCATCTTCTGCCTTACCAAGACAATCAGCTCTTCTCGCAGTTTAAGTATTGCTTGTTTTTCATACTCGCCTATTTTTTTGTCCTCGTAATAGTCCTCTAATTCGTCCAGCTGCTTTTTATCGAGGAAATTAATTTTTATACCTTCGCCGTCGAATATTCGTTGAATAATTTCGGTAACTTCGCTTTGCTTCTTTTTATTGACGTTACCTTTATCGTCAACCGTAGTTATTCGGATTTCTTTACTTCCGAGTAATCCTGCGTCCCGAATAGAGCAAAGCACTTTTTCGGTCGCAATGCCGACGTTTTCGCCCACAAAATTGCTTTTGCACAAAAGTATTACGCCGTCCTCGTTAAGCCCGGTCTGCGCCGTTATCAGGTCGTCCGCTCCAACCGAAAACTTTATGCTGGGATTTACGTCCAGAATGAGCGAGTAGCCTACGGAAGTCGCAGGATGTTCCTTAGGCACTAACGCAATTACGGCAATCAGACAACATACGGCAGCCACCGCCGCACATATTCTCGAAAACTTTTTTTTACGCACGCCCCCGGAAACGGTATGCGCTGTCTTTTGTCCGCTCTCCTTTATATTCTCCCAATCGGCTTTTTCGGAAATTTTTGCCGAAAGGTCGGGCACAGACTTGTTTAGTTGTTCTTCTATCACCCTCTTAATCTTCATTTTGCATCTCCTTGAATATTGCCTTAGCTCTGGTTAACAATCTGTGATATCGCCAATTGACCGTAGCTAACGGCTTGTTCATGATTTTAGCCACCTCTTTTTGCTTATAACCGTACACTATAATCAGCTCGAACAGTGTAAAATCTTCTTCGCAGAAAAGTTTTTTACACCTGTCAAGCAACGGATACCCTTCGTCATAATTATCGGAAACAAACAATTCCGACGTTTGCGTATGGTCGAAAACATCTGTCCTTCCGCTTTTTCTTAAGTAATCAACCGCCTTGCTTTTAACTATTCCGAGCAAATAAGAAACGGGATTGTATGACGGATCTACCTTGTGAATGTTTGCTAAAAAACTTAAATACGCCTCTTGCATCACGTCTTCGGCTTCGGATGCGCCGCAATATTTTTTTGCAAGGTAAAATGCTGCGGCAGAAGTCTGTGCATAAAACTCGTCAAAATATTCTTTTTGCCCCTCTTTTAATTTAAAGACCAAAGAAGTTACCTTAGCTCTGTCCATGTTTACACCCTATATACGAAAAAGCGCATCTAAAAATCCGACTTTTCCCCCGATTTTTTTAATATTTTTTTAGCATATCAATCGTAAATTAAACATCGTTTATATTGTTATGCTAAAAATCTCGTTTCCCTCGTAAAATATATTGTCCTGTTTTACGAATCATAAAGGAGAACCTCCATGCTCAACGCTTTTCGCACGACGATTCCGTCAGCGATTCTCGTTTCGATTGCCGTATTCGTCAACGGTTGCACGGACGCCCCGAATTCGGTTGCAACCGTAATCGCAACCAAAGCTCTTTCTCGAAAAAAAGCTTTGATTTTGTCGGGTATTTTCAACTTTCTCGGAGTTGTGATAACCTCGGTTTGCTTCCCGTTCGTTGCAAATACGATATATCGAATGGTAAATTTCCATTCTCAAGGTTCCGTAACATATGCAGTAACGGCATGCATGTTTTCGGTTGCTCTTTACGCCTTAGTCGCCATGAAATTCGGAATACCCACCAGCGAAAGTCACGCTATGGTAGCTGCCCTTGCAGGGGCTGGCGTCGTAATGCAAGGTTCTTTGTTCGCAGTAAACGGAATTGCATTGCTCAAAACTGTTTGCGGACTCGCCGTATCCGTAATATCAGCGGCAGTCATCGGTTTTTTTATAGCAAAATACTTGAAAAAATATTCGTCGAAAAAACCCGACTTGCTGTTTGACCGCACTCAAATCGCAGTAACTTGCGCTTCGTCGTTTATGCACGGAGCTCAGGACGGTCAAAAATTTTTAGGACTTTTTATGCTCGTTTTAATGCAAAACGACAATGCGCCTTCGCTGCAGCTGATAATTTTTGTTGCGGTTATTATGGCAACAGGTACGAGATTTGGCGGTAAAAAAATAATCGAATCAGTTGGTTTTTCCTTAGCGCCGCTGCAAAAGTATCAAGGATTATCGGCAGACTTGGCTTCATCCATAGCTCTGCTCGGCTGCTCCTTTTTAGGCATGCCGTCGTCAACCACGCACACCGTTTCCTCTGCGATAGTAGGTTGCGCTTTTGCGGAAAATTATAAAAAAATCAATGTCCGTCTCTTAAAAAACTTACTTTTTGTATGGCTGATTACCTTTCCCGCATGTTTTGCGTTGAGCGCCTTTTTTGCTACCGTTATTAAACTCATTTTATAACGACATTGCTCGGTTCTGTAATCGTTTTAATATCAACTATGGCACCCGGTTCACTGCATTTTATCGCCTGCGTTTTGTATTTACGAATCGGACTTAAGAAGTTTATATTTTTTTAGATTCTTACGACGGCTTCGGTGATCCGGCATTACGGAATCAAGTACGGCATAAAATCGAGGCGAATGATCCGGGCTTATCAAATGCGCAAACTCGTGTGCAATAACGTACTCTATACACTCCGACGGCGCTATTGCCAATCCGTATGCTATCGTTATAACGCAGTCGGACTTTTTGCAACTTCCCCACCTCGAAGTCATTTCTCTGAATTTTATAGTGGGGAATTTTTCTATTCTGTCGCCAAAAGTTGCATACGTACGCTCGCAAAACTTTAAAACAACGTTTTTAAAATTTTCTTTTATCTTTTCGGTATATACCTTTTTTATGGACTTCAAATCATTTTCGTCTTTGCAAAAAACCGTCATCGACTCGTTGTCCAATGAAATACCGTTGCTACTCTTTACAACATGCACTTGTTTGACTTTCCCGTATACGCATACGGATTTTTGTTGCTCGGACAATATCCACAAAGGTGGTATATTACTCTGCGAATCCAACGCTTTGCGAATATTTGGCCACCTGTTCATCAAAGCTTTTTCGACATAACAAATAGGGACGGATGCAGGTGCCGACACCAGCACTTTACCGCCCCCTTTTACGCTGAAATAAATGTTCCTTATACGCTTACGAATAAGCTCGTATTCTATCTCCGAGCCCTCGATAATCAAGCGTCTGACTGCACCTTTTGACATATATCAATCTTCATCGAACATTGCGTCGTACGAAGCGAACACACAATCTATGGTTTCGTCGTCTGTTACAAGCTCGTATTCGTCACCGTCATCGTTTTCGATAATTCTAAAGACGAGTGCCTCGTCCTCGGCTACGCCGTCGAGCGGCTTGACCGGCTGCATAAGAGCGTAGAAATCTTCGCCGAGCGCTATCTCGGTAACTATATTAAACTGGATATCTTCGCCGTCGTCGGTAGTAAGAGTAACCGTTTCCATTATTTTTCCTCCGTTTCGATTTTGATGTGCGTCTCTTTAAGCTGTTTCTCGGTAACGAAATTAGGAGCGTTCATAAGAAGGTCTTTTGCGTTCTTGTTCATCGGGAAGGCAATGATCTCTCTTATACTCGGCTCATCGCAAAGAAGCATGACCATACGGTCAACGCCCGGCGCTATACCCGCATGCGGCGGAGCTCCAAACTTAAACGCATTATAGAGTGCCGAAAACTTCTTTTCGATAACGTCTTTGCCATAGCCGGCTATCTCGAACGCTTTAACCATTATCTCCGGATCGTGGTTGCGGACAGCTCCGCTACTGAGTTCTATTCCGTTGCATACGATGTCGTATTGATAAGCAAGGATACTGAGCGGGTCCTGATTGTTAAGCGCATCCATTCCTCCTTGCGGCATGGAGAACGGATTGTGACAAAATTCTATACTTGAGGACTCCTCTCCTATTTCGTACATGGGGAAGTCCACAATCCAACAAAATCTGTAAACGTCCTTTTCGATTAGGTCAAGCTCTGTTCCGAGAATCGTGCGCACTATACCCGCTTGCTTTGCTGCGCCGTCTTTCGCTGCCACTATAGCAACGAAGCCGCCTTTCCCGAGCTGAAGTCTATCTTTTACGGCGTCTTTAACGTCTCCGAGGAATTTAGCAATGCCGCCGTTGAATTCTCCGTTTTCGTCCGTTTTAAACCAATAAACCGTATCGATTTCGTTTTGTTGCGCTTGCACGATGAGCGTCTTTTCGATAAACGAACGAGGTTTGTCGAAGTTGTCGACTTTTATCGCCTTAACCGTCTTGCCTTCGAACATAGGCACAACGCTACCCAGAATGTCCGTAATGTCTTTAATAATCAACGGATTTCGCAAATCGGGCTTATCAGATCCGTAATCTCTTATTGCGTCGAGATAAGGGATGCGTTTAAACGGCGCTCCGTCGACTTTCTTATCCGTAAATTCTCTGAACAAATCGGGCAAAACATCCTCAAGCACCTCGAACACGTCCTCTTGAGTAGCAAACGCCATTTCCATATCCAATTGATAGAATTCGCCCGGGCTGCGATCCGCTCTTGCGTCTTCGTCTCTAAAGCAAGGCGCTATTTGAAAATACTTATCGAATCCGCTCGCCATCAAAAGCTGTTTGTACTGCTGAGGAGCTTGCGGTAGCGCATAAAATTGTCCCGGATAAAGTCTGCTCGGCACTATAAAGTCTCTTGCGCCCTCCGGAGAAGAAGAAGTAAGGATAGGCGTAGTTATTTCCAAAAAGCCTTTATCTATCATTCTGCGACGAATAGAAGAAATTATTTTGCTTCGCAAAACGATCTTATCCTTTACGACGGGATTTCGCAAATCCAAAAATCTATACTTAAGTCTTGCGTCTTCTCTCGACGCAAGAGAATTTGTTATTTCAAACGGCAAAGCTTCCGAACATTTACCCAAAATTTCTATTTCGGTAGGGTCTATCTCTATCAGTCCGGTAGGAAGCTGTTCGTTGGGACTGCTGCGTCTGATTACGGTGCCTTGTACTCTGATCGTAGACTCTCTGGGAATGTTTCGCACCTGTTCTTTCATGTTTTCGTCCGATACGGTAACCTGAGTCATCCCGTAAAAATCTCGCAGCACAAAAAACACTACGGCGCCAAGGTCTCTTACCGAGTGCAACCAGCCGCAAAGCGCAACTTTTTTGCCCTCGTCGGAAATACGCAGTTCGTTACAATTGTGAGTTCGCATTATCATGATAAATAAATCTCTCTTTATAAATGTTATATCTAAAAGTATAGTAAAAACCAAGAAAAAAGTCAAGAATTTTATAGCGAAAACGTCTGTTACGCTCTCTTGCGCTGCGACAAGCAACAAAATCTCCTATCAAACCCGGTTTAGGTTTTAGTCGCTACTCTCGCCACAGTATGCAAGCGTAGCGTTACGTCCGATGAGTCCGAGTTCCTTCGACGTCATCCCGAAAATCCACTTAGCGCATGTCCGAGACACGGATAGCGTCTGCCGCCCCTGTGCCTCTCTTATCCTTACTTCGTCAGCGCTTGCACCTTTTATTAACGCATGATTTTTACCAGCCGTTTAAATCAAAAAGCCCTTGCGACAAAGCAAGGGCAATGGAGCTGATAACCGGATTTGAACCGGTGACCTCGTCCTTACCAAGGACGCGCTCTACCAACTGAGCCATATCAGCACATATATTTAGCCGCCATCAATCGACGACGGCTATCATTATATCTTATATTTTAATAAAAAGCAACTGTTTTATGCCCGTTTACGAAAAAACTTATTTTATATGAGCCTTATCTTTGAGAATAACGTCATGCGCTCCGCCCTCTATTATGCTGGTTGCGGATACAAGAGTAAGAACCGCTTTTTGTTGAAGTTCGGCTATAGTAAGCGCACCGCAATTGCACATTGTAGAACGTACCTTGCTAAGCGTCATGGCTACGTTATCCTTAAGGCTTCCGGCATACGGAACGTATGAATCCACGCCTTCTTCGAAGGAAAGTTTTTTGCCGCTACCGAGATCGTAACGCTGCCAGTTCCGTGCCCTCGAAGAGCCTTCTCCCCAATATTCCTTGTAATAAGTTCCCGCAATGCTCACCTTTTCGGACGGACTCTCATCGAACCTTGCGAAATATCTGCCGAGCATAACGAAGTCTGCCCCCATTGCAAGAGCCAAAGTAATGTGGTGATCGTATACGATGCCGCCATCCGAGCAAACCGGTATATACACGCCTGTCTCTTTGTAATACCTATCTCTTTCGGCGCAAACGTCTATGAGCGAAGTTGCCTGTCCTCTGCCTATACCCTTAGTCTCTCGGGTAATGCAAATCGAACCGCCGCCGATGCCCACCTTGATAAAATCCGCCCCGCTTTCTGCCAAAAATCTGAATCCGTCGGCGTCCACTATATTTCCGCCGCCTACTTTAACGCCGTCGCCGTAAGTGTCTTTTATGTATTTAATTGTCTTACGCTGTCTTTCGGTAAATCCGTCGGACGAATCCACGCACATTACGTCCACCCCTGCGGCGAGCAATGCCGGGACTCTCTCCTCGTAATCCCTCGTGTTTATGCCGGCACCTACCACATAACGTTTATGCTTGTCCAAAAGTTCGCTTTGGTTCTGCTTATGCGAATCGTAGTCTTTGCGGAAAACCAGATACTTTAATCTGCCTTCTTCGTCCACTATCGGAAGCGAATTTATTTTGTGCTCCCAAATAAGATCGTTTGCGGCCTTCAGCGTAATACCTTCTTTAGCATAAACGAGCTTGCTAAGCGGCGTCATAAAGTCGCTTACGAGCCTGTCCTCCGGATCTCTGCTTACTCTGTAATCTCTGCTTGTTACTATACCTACGAGTTTTCCGTTAGCAGTACCGTCGTCGGTAACGGCGATGGTATTATGTCCGTATTTTTCTTTTAAGCTAAGCACGTCTTTAAGCGTGTCGGTAGGCTTAATATTCGAATCGCTGATAACAAAACCTGCCTTATACGTCTTGGCGCGTCTAACCATTTCCGCTTGCGCCTCTATAGACTGAGAGCCGAAAATAAAAGATACGCCCCCTTCTGTAGCCAAAGCGACCGCCATGCGATCGTCGGAAACAGATTGCATAACCGCACTTACCATGGGAATATTCATGGCGATTTCGGGTTCTTCGCCTCTTTTAAATTTAACGAGCGGTGTTTTTAAACTAACAGCGCTCGGAACGCAATCTGCGGGCGTATATCCGGGAATCAAAAGATATTCGTTAAAAGTATGCGAAGGTTCGTTTATAAACTTAGCCATAAATATTCTCCTTTATATTTTTGCTATTTTACCACACGGCAAAAAAAAACGCAACTTATTTTTGCAAAATTTTGCCTCGGTTGCTAAAGAATACAAAAATTATATTTTCACCGCCTACGTCCACACAGAGCGAAAGAAAAGGACACGCTCGATATCGCATTAAAGAGCGTGTCCGTTTTTTGAAAATTTCGGTTATCGCAATCGCAAATAAAACGTTAAGAAATTTTGTCTTTTAGTGCTTTCAAAATTAACTTACACTGCGATTTGTCATAATATT
Organism: Firmicutes bacterium CAG:552; assembly: GCA_000435495.1. GTDB lineage: Bacteria > Bacillota > Clostridia > Christensenellales > Pumilibacteraceae > CAG-552. The sequence continues at coordinate 27,730 of FR884037.1, forward strand.
GCTTTGCTACTGCAGTGCCTCCGACCTTAGACAATTGGTAAACGTCTGCGTTTTCTGCCTTTGTCGGCAACGTAATGCCTGCTGACGAAGCAAAAGACGCAAGCTCGTCTATCTTATCGCTGACAGCGTATCTTATTATGTCCGAATCGAGTGCGATGTCCAAATCCTCGTCGCTGAATGCGCTTATCGTCTTGAGATCCAACGAAACGTCGTTTACCTGTATCGTTTGTCCTGCAATTTTTCTTGCTGCAATCAACGACTTTTTCAGTTCGACGGTAGTAAGTACTTTCATTTTTGCTGCGTCTTCTACGAAATGTTCGGCTTTAACAAAAAGCGGCACTTCGGTAGAACCGAATTTTATTTTCAAATTTGCAGAAACGGTGGCTCTCAATACGTCGCTTGCGCTAATCGCATCGATAACCGTGTCCGTAAAAGTAATCTGTATGCTGCCCAAATCGTTAATTTCGCTCGTTTTGGATATTCCCAAAGCGTTAACCGCAAGAAGCATGCGGTATACTTCGTCCGATTTTATTTCGGTAACAAAAGCGGTAGCTCCTTGATACTCGTAAATGTTTTCCGTTGCGAATGAAGGCACCTTTATCTGCGGCAATGCGAGAACCGCAGCCGAAATTATCGCCGTCATAAGCGCACTGTCCTCTCTACCCTCTCCGTAACATGTAAGAACTTTGTCTATAGTTATGCTGTCTACGGTAAACGTATTATCATCTTCGACGAACTTAATCAACGTCAATATTTCCGATTGCTTATACGGATTGCGAATGTCGTTACCTTCGTGCGCTCTCGGGCTGTCTTTTATATTGGCGTTGCTTGCGATTATTGCCCTGATTTTGCCCGAAACGGTATGCTTGAGTATCTCGGAAGCGTATACGGTATCGAGTTTTTCGGAATCGGCATTACCTTCGTTATCCTTTAACTTGACTATTATCTTGTTATA
>FR884038.1:0-39945 GCA_000435495.1 Firmicutes bacterium CAG:552
AGTAGATATATATGCTTTGTAAGAAAAGCATAGCGAAATCGAGATTTTAATGCAAAGGTGTAGGCGGATAGAGTTTGTATGCCGTCGCCCAGGAATAGGGGGAGTATATTACTTTGCAGAAAATTGCTAAACATAATAAAAGCCGCACGTCTGTTCGTTCTTGACAGGCGTGCAGCTCTTTTACTGATAATTGTTTATGATTGGGTTGAATAGGGTTTATTTCTCCGGAATGAAATTCTCGAAAATAATATTGTTGGCTATGCCGTTAAGCGCAGTTCGCATTTCGTTACTGCGTACCGTCCAAGCAAGTACGGGGAGCTTTGAACGATTTACATACTTGTTTGGCAAGTTTTCCGCTTTGTACGAAACAAAATCCGGTTTTGCCAATTTATTAAAATGTAATGTCTTAAGCAGGTATCGTTTAAAACGTCCCTTCAAATCCGCTTTGGTAAAGAAGCAAGATAGGATGCCTCGGGGAGCATCGGGAAGCTTGTTTTTAAAATACTCTATAGAGAACGGGTTAAACGATTGCAATGCGTATTTGCCGTTATAATCCTTCAACAGTGAAATTGTTTTTTCTTCCAATGCGCCTACGCCGGATTTACTTTTAATCTCTATTAGAAGAGGAACTTTGCCGTCCACGCAGGACAAAAATTCTTCAAAAGTGGGGATAGAAAATTCGGTAGGCTTCTTTTCTCCGTTTACCAATCTCAGTTCCTTAAGCATTGCGTTTGACGAATTTTCTATAAAGCCGTCTTTGCCGGTCATTCTGCCTAAGGACGAATCGTGAAACACTACAAGTTCGCCGTCATCCGTGATGTGCAAATCCATTTCTATCGGAAATCCGTGTTCGATAGCGTTCTCGAATGCGCCTATGGAATTTTCGGGAAGTTCGGCGTTATGTAGTCCTCTGTGCGCAACAGGAGTAGATAATAACCATTGAATATCTTTCATTTATATCTCCATAAGTCAATATCAAAATTTCTCCATTCATTCTAACATATCTTATGTCGTCAATACAAATAAAATCTGCGAGTCGACATAAAAAATTTTGTTTTTTTTAAATTTTAATTGCAATTTTGACTAATTTATTGTATACTAATCGCAAGAATTTTCTTAATCACGGTGTTGTGATTTAACGAAGGCTTTATTTTTGTTTAAATATCGGCAAATGTTAAATCAATTCTCGTAGCTAATTTTTTCGGAGATATTACCATAGTTTATGAACAGGCAGAGTAAAATCAGAAATTTTTGCATTATAGCGCATATCGATCACGGCAAGTCTACGTTGGCAGACAGACTTATGGAAGTTACCGGCACCGTTGCAAAACGAGATATGGAAGATCAGCTGCTCGATAGTATGGATATAGAGAGAGAACGAGGCATTACCATAAAGCTTACCCCGGTTAAAATGAATTACGTTAAAGATGGCGAAACTTATGAACTTAACCTTATCGATACTCCGGGACATATAGACTTTAATTACGAAGTCAGCCGATCGCTTGCAGCTTGTGAGGGAGCTTTGCTTATAGTGGACGCCACTCAAGGCGTTGAGGCGCAAACCCTCGCCAACGTATATTTAGCCATAGATAACGATTTGACCATATTGCCTGTAATAAACAAGATAGATCTTCCTTCTGCCGATCCGGAAGGAGCAAAGCAAGAGGTCGAAGAGCTTGTAGGCTTGGACACTTCGCTTTCGCCGCTTGTCAGCGCAAAAGAAGGTATAAATATCGAAGAGGTGCTTGAAAAAGTCGTCGATTATTTTCCTGCGCCCAAAGGCAAAGAGGATGCTCCGCTCAAGGCGTTGATTTTTGACTCGTACTACGACAATTACAAAGGGGCGGTTTGTCTTGTAAGGATAAAGGACGGCAGCGTTAAAGTGGGCGATAAGGTAAAGATGATGTCTACGGGCGCCGTTTACGACGTTACGGAAGTGGGCGTGTTTACGCCGAAGGCTATGCCGTCGGAGCGGCTCGACGCCGGTGAAGTCGGTTACATATGCGCAAGTATAAAGAACGTTTCCGAAACGGCTCCGGGCGATACTATTACCGATGCGCTTAATCCTTGCGCAGAGCCTTGCCCGGGTTACAAAAAGGTTTTGCCGGTTGTTTATTGCGGCATTTTCCCCGTTGACGGAAGCAAATATAACGACCTGAGAGATGCGCTCGAACGTTTGAAACTTAACGACGCTGCGCTCTATTACGAACAAGAGAATTCCGCAGCTCTCGGATTCGGATTCCGTTGCGGCTTTTTGGGGCTGCTCCATATGGAAATTATAGAGGAGCGGCTTGAGAGAGAGTTTAACCTCGATCTTATTACGACTGCTCCCGGCGTTAATTACAACGTATACAAGACTAACGGCGATATGCTGACGGTAACAAACCCGAGCAATTTACCTAATCCTCAAGAAATAGACCATATCGAGGAGCCTGTAGTAAATGCCGACATTTATACGCCGCCCGAGTACATCGGCGGCATAATGGAACTGTGTCAAAACAAAAGAGGCGAATATATAGATATGGTTTATCTTGACAAAAACAGAGTTAAGATGAGATACGTTATGCCTCTTAACGAAATAGTTTACGACTTTTTCGATTCGCTTAAGTCCCGAACGAGAGGATATGCGAGTCTCGATTACGAAATAAAAGGATACAGACCGAGCGATTTGGTAAAAATGGATATTATGCTTAACGGTGACGTTTGCGATGCGCTCAGTATTATTGTTCATAGGGACAAAGCGTATTCGAGGGGCAGAATGCTTGCCGAAAAGTTAAAAGACGTCATACCTCGTCAACAGTTCGAGATACCTATTCAGGCTTCTATAGGGGGAAAAGTCATAGCGAGAGAAACCGTCAAAGCAGTGCGTAAAGACGTTTTGGCAAAGTGCTACGGCGGCGATATTTCCCGAAAAAAGAAATTGCTCGAAAAACAAAAAGAGGGCAAAAAACGTATGCGACAGGTAGGCACGGTACAAGTGCCCAGCGAAGCGTTTATGTCTGTATTAAAGCTTGACGACGATAATTGATAATTAGATTCACAGACGGCTCAAGTTATATAGTATAGTGCGGAAATTGTTTATACGTATGGCCGTTTTCTGTTTGTTATGACTTCGGCGCATTTGCGGAATTAAATAATTACGGTTTTAGAAGTAATCTGAAAATTCAACGAAACGATATAGACCGACAACTTGTTTTGAGGATGAGCGTAGCGGTTTAATCTGCTATACGAATGAACTTCTGTATGGAAAAAACGGCATTAAGACGAACAATGTCGCAGCGACAACGGCTTTTGCAGATTGCGGAAACCCGGACATAAGAGTTCGATGCTAAGAATTTCGACATGCGACGCTTTTGCCGTATACTAAAAGTGTTAAAGTGCTGCCGTAGCATTTGTCGCAGATTTTCGTATAGGTATATATTTTTACGTAAAATGTTTATTTACGCTACCGTCAACGTCGCAGACATAAGGAGAAAAAGTGGCAGGAATTTACATACATATACCGTTTTGCAAACAGAGGTGTACGTATTGCGCATTCGTATCCGGTGCGCCGCTTTTTTGCAGACGAAAATATGTCGAAGTCCTAAAGAAAGAAATAGAAAGTAGACTCGATAAGTGGGTGAGCGTCGATACCGTTTACGTGGGTGGCGGCACACCGTCCATGTTGGAAAGAGGGATGCTTAAGGAGATATTCGATTCGTTATCAAAGGCTTGCGATATGCGTGCAAAGGAAATAACGGTAGAATGTAATCCCGATTCGGTAGATAAAGAATTTTGCGACGAGATAATTTCTGCGGGAGTAAATCGAGTCAGCATAGGGTTGCAAACTGCCAATGACAAACTGCTTAAATGCGTAAACAGACCGCACGATCTATCGAGTTTTTTGCGTGCATGGGAATCGCTTTCGCCCATAAAAAACAAAAGCGTAGATATAATGATGGGGCTTCCGGGGCAGACGATAGAGGACCTTGCGTCTACCGTCGATTTTGTGACCGGACTTAACCCGCAGCATATATCGGCGTATTCGCTTACCGTTGAGGACGGCACCGTGTTAAAAGAGTCGGGATTTGTCGTCGACGAAGACGGCGAGGCGGATATGTACGACGTAATGTCGGACATCCTAAACAAAAAAGGCTACCGCAGATACGAAGTCAGTAATTTTTGTTTGCCCGGTTACGAGAGTAAACATAATAGTTCTTATTGGGATTTGTCCGACTACTACGGCTTCGGCGTTTCTGCACATTCGCTCGTAAAAGGCGTACGAATAGCAAATACCGACGACTTCGATAAGTATGTAGGCGGTGATTTTGTTGCGAGTAAGGAAAAATGCGACTTCGCCGAAGAATACATTATGCTGTCGCTGCGAACGGCGGCAGGACTAAGCATTTCACGACTGTTCGACTTCGGATTTGACATACTTAACGAACGGAAAGAGCAGATAGAGCGGTTGGTGCTTTCCGATCTTATTTATATAGACGGCGATCGTATAAAACTTTCCGATAAAGCTTTTTACGTTATGAACGATATTATAACAGATCTCATGTAAAGGCTTCTAATGCGACGATTTTCGTCATAGTTTCCACCGGGAGACTTTTATTGCCTCGCAGCCGAGTGCGAAAGTGTTGCGCAGACGCTGTTTTTTATCGAAGAATGTGTTATGAATTTTTGGCGTCGGCATGTAGACGATGTCGGTACGCTTATAAATAATCGTGATATGCGCTTAGATTGCGGATTAGAGAAAAATGCGGATAAATCGGTTGGTGCATTGACGTTAACGACAAGGTAGTAGCCGTAATTCGGCGCCGATTGCCATGACAATCGGATTAAAGTCGGTTATATTACGATAAAACTCATTATAAATTGTCTTTATGTCGCTTTTTCAAAAAGTATATTTGTTTCGATGGCGAAAGACCTTAAATGTATTTTCCGAAAGAAAGAAAACATGTGCGGAGGATTACTATGAAAGAATACCGAATTCCGGTAGAGTTGCTCGATTGTAAAGTTAATGAAACGGAGTTGAAAGCAGACGAAGATTTTATTAAGGGAAATAAACAAAATATAATCGACGAATTAAGCAAAATCGGAATAATTGCCGAAATACAATCTTATTTTGTCGGACCTACGGTTATAACGTATAACGTAATCAATTCGAATTGTTTATCATTGAAAAAAAAGTTGAAGATTTTAAGTCGGAGCTTTCCTTGACAACGAAAACGCCTGTTCGCTGTCACTTTGATAAAAAAAGCAGTTTTTAGCGTAGAAATTCCGAGAAAAAGTCGAGAAGTCGTCGGCTTAAAAAGTTGCCTGAACAAGACGGCAATGATTTGATAATTGTACCGGGCAAGAACACAAAAAACGAGTACGAAACGTCAATTTATCCGTGGCGGCAAATATGCTTGTCGTCGGCAGTTCCGGTTCCGGTAAAAGCAATTTTTTGTATGCCGTAATTACCTCGCTGGTATTTAACCGTTCACCGGAAAATTTGAAATTACTTTTAATAGCGACTACGAAACCGAATTTACGGCGTTTTGCGGACTGCCGCATCTTATTGCCGAACCTGTCGTCGAAGTCGCAAATATTCAAAACGTATTCAGTCTCCTTATGCTTCGCTTGAAGTCGTAAAGAACGCTGTAGAATATGAAAAAGAACATTTCGACTGAGAATGTTTTGCTTAGTGCGAAAAACGTGTTTCTGATATAAGTACGTTATAGGATAAGTATTATTGCGGAATAAGTATAATTCAGGGATTTCAATCGTCATCCCTGAGTTTTTCGATGCCTTTGCGGAGGGAAATATTGCATTTGAAATACGTCGTTTGGGATAAAGAACTCCGGTTGCAGTAAAACGGTGAAGGCGTTATGTACGAAAAAACCAGACAACGGAAAAAACTTCTGCCGATTGTTTGACAACCGACTATGCGATGAATTATAATGCGCAGGTCGGGTTTTTGCCCGGCGCAACGATAACAAAGGAAGAAGCGCACATGCCTCAGTTGATTAAGTCGCTCAAGACGTACAAAAAAGAATACATTCTGTCAGACCTTATGGCAGGGTTGATGGTAGCAATTATAGCGTTGCCGTTATCCATCGCATTGGGAATACAATCGGTGCCGCAAAGCGTTAGCGCAAACGGCATCGGGTACGGAATAGTTACGGCGATTATAGCCGGATTTCTTATTTCCGCATTCGGAGGCAGTCCGTACCAAATAGGCGGTCCGACTGCTGCTTTTGTAGTTATACTTTTCGGCTACTTAAGTAATCCCGATATAGGTCTTATAGGACTTGCGCTTTCAGGCGCTGCGGCAGGCGTTTTGTTGATTCTGTTAGGTATACTAAAAGCCGGTAACGTAATGAAGTTTTTTCCGTACCCGATTACTATAGGCTTTACGACGGGTATCGGTATTACGCTAATTCTCGGACAAGTCAAAGATTTTTTCGGTTTGACAGTGTCGCCGTGTTCGGCGCTCGGTATCGAAGCTCTGAATAACGGCGGAGTAGGTAAGTTGATCGGCATTATCGGAGGAATAGGGAGCTTTGACGTAGCGACGGCGATAGTGGCTGCTTGCGGACTTGCATGCGTGATATTTTTGCCAAAGCTCAGCAAAAAAATTCCTGCGTCGTTTGTTGCGCTCATCGTCTGCACTTTGCTGACGTTGCTGCTTAACGAGTGTTTTGGTGCGAGCGTGGCTACAATAGGTTCTCGTTACGGCGATATAAAAGCAGGATTCGAACTGCCCGATTTTTCGTCGGTAAAAGATATAAAGTTAGGTTCGCTTATTGTTCCTACGCTAGTAATTACTTTCTTGTGCGCTATCGAAAGCCTTTTGTCTGCTACCGTGGCTGCGGGGATGACGGGGACAACGTTCGACGCCAATCAGGAACTTATCGGGCAGGGAATAGCCAATATAGGTTCGTCGCTTTTGGGCGGGTTACCTGCGACGGGAGCTATTGCCCGAACGGCGGCAGGTATAGAAAACGGCGCAAAAAGTCCGATTTGCGGTATGACACATGCCGTTGTGATACTGATAATGTATTTTGCCCTTATGGGTGTAATGAAGTTTGTGCCGCTTGCCGTATTTGCGGCAATACTCGTGTCGGTGGCTATAAATATGAGCCGTTTCCGACTGTTTGCAAAACTTGCTGCGTTCGGCAAACGAGATACGGCGATTTTGATTGTGACGTGCTTGTTGACTGTGGTGCTTGATCTTACGTACGGCGTAATCGGAGGTATTGCGCTTGCGCTTATTCTTAACGTAAAAAGTTTCAAAAAAGGTCTTTCCGTGACGCAAGAAGAGGGTACGATTAAGGTAAAGGGTTCCGTTTTCTTTGTCAATTACTCCAGGTTTATGAAAGCAATCGAAGCGACTTCCGCATGCGAAAACGTAATTATCGACTTGACGGACGTATATTCCATAGACGAATCGTCGCTTGAAAAACTCGGTAGCGTTATTAAAAAAATGCGTATCGACGCTAAAACGGTGCAAGTAATCGGAGCGAAGAATTCCGTAAAAAATCACGTAGACAAATACTTGGAACATTTCAGCAAATAATCGTTTTTTGCAACAATTCCATATCGTTAAACTTATATATTTGTTATCGCAAATTCGTTGCGTTTTAAAAGCAGAACGACTTGCGACGATAGCGACATATAGCGACATAAAAGAAATTTGAAACGACCGGAACGAATACGATTCTCTTACTATGCAGAGAGTCGTATTTTTGTTTTGTATGCAAGCTAAATCCGAACGCTGCATTTTTTCTGCAAAATGCCGTGACGTGGGCGAAGAGCATATACAAATCGCTGCAGGCATACTTAAAATTTGTCGATTTTCGATAGGATATGCGTTAAATCTCATTTTGATAAGTCGCCTTGATTCGCCGTGTCCAGGCTTCTGCATATTAACCGTTCAAAGCGAATGACAGGCGTTATCGTCCGAAGTTCGGAACATTAGGTATTATATTTATCACAATATTTGCGGTCGATGTAGAGCGCCATCCGTGAGATAACTTCTGTCGTTGCCTTTTGACGAATCGTGAGGAATAACGTCGAAAAGTGAGATTGTGTAAACGAGCAAAAACAAAAATGCAACAAAAAAATTTCGGAAAAAATATTTTTGACTTTTTTTGGTTTAAATCACTTGACATTTATTGCCAAAAAGTAGTACATTTAAAAAATGCGTATTATGCGGAGTTTCTGCTTTTGACGGAAACCTGCTCCAAAAAAAGGAGATTATAAATGTCCGAAAGAACCATAAGAAAGGTAAAGTACGGCAACAGCGAAAGACTTTCGTTTGCTCAGGTGCAGGAAGTTATCGAGATGCCGCAGCTTATCGAAGTCCAGAAGGCGTCTTACAATGAATTTTTAGAGCATGGTATAGACGAAGTTCTCAAAGATTTTTCGCCGATTACAGACTTCTCGGGTAGGATTGCACTTCATTTCCTCGATCATCATCTCGACGGAAAATCCAAGTACACCGAAAAAGAATGTAAAGACAGAGACGCAACTTTTGCCACTGCGCTTAAAGTCCGTGTAAGATTGGAGATTTACGGCGAAAACGGCGAAGTGGAAAACGCCATCGAACAAGACGTGTTTATGGGCGATTTCCCGCTCATGACGCCTAACGGTTCGTTTATTATTAACGGTGCGGAACGTGTAGTCGTAAGTCAGCTCGTTCGTTCTCCCGGTGTAGTATTCGATCTTCAAAAGGATCCCAAGACCGGTAAGGCGTACTATATGGCAACAAATATTCCTTCTCGAGGCGCTTGGCTCGAATTCGAAGAAGATTCGCAAGGGCTTTTGTGGGTACATGTAGACCGTACGCGTAAAGTTCCCGCATCGGTACTTCTTCGTGCTTTGTCCGCTACTCAGCCAGAAGAAAACAAATTCGGTACGGACGAAGACATAACAAAGCTTTTCCACGACAGCGAGCTTATCCGCAATACGTGTGAAAAAGATCCTACCAAGACGGAAGAGGAAGCTCTCATAGAACTTAACCGCAAACTCCGTCCCGGCGAAGTTCCCAACGTAGACAGTATACGAGGCTACTTCGAAGGACTTATGTTCGATCGTCGCAAGTACGATCTCAGCAGAGTCGGTAGATATAAATTCAACAAAAAACTTGCTTTGAGAGCAAGAATAGCCGGACAGGTCGCAAACGGTGACGTTATCGACGACGACGGTGTTTTGTACGTTAAAAAAGGCGAGGTGATCGACGAAGAAACCGCCTATCGTATTCAAAACGCAGGTATAAACGAAGTCGACATCGTGGTTTCCTCCGAACCGTATCATCATGTAATCACCGGCAATAACATGGTAGAGCTTAACGGTTATGTGTCGTGCAATCCCAAAGATCTCGGCATTAACGAAATGGTACATTATCCCACGCTTAAGAAGCTTATCGACGAAGCGGAAGGTTCCGAAGAAGTTTTGATGGGACTTATCGCAAAGAACGTTGATAACCTTATCGTTAAGCATATTCTCATAGACGACGTAATAGCTACCGTAAATTACCTTATCGGTCTCAGATACGAGATAGGTTCGGTAGACAATATAGACCACCTTGCCAATCGTCGAGTTCGTTCGGTAGGCGAGTTGCTTCAAAATCAGTTCCGTATCGGTATCGCAAGACTGGAGAGAGTTATCAGGGAGAGAATGCAAATTCAGTCGGATGCAGAACTTACTCCGCAAAACCTTATCAATATCCGTCCCGTGTCAAGTGCGATTAAAGAGTTCTTCGGTTCCAGCCAGTTGTCTCAGTTTATGGACGAGACAAATCCCATAGCGGAGCTTACGCACAAACGTAAGTTGTCTGCGCTCGGCCCCGGCGGACTTAACAGAGAACGTGCTTCTTTCGAAGTTCGAGACGTTCACTATACGCATTATTCTCGTCTTTGCCCCATAGAAACTCCCGAAGGACAGAACATAGGACTTATATCATCGCTTTCGTCTTACGCTCGCATCAACGAGTACGGCTTTATCGAAGCTCCGTATCGTATGGTGGACAAAAAGAACAAGAGAGTCGTTCCCGGACCCGAAGGCGTAAGATACCTTGCTGCAGACGAAGAAGACAGATACAGAGTGGCGCAAGCTACGGAGCCGCTTGACGAAAACGGCTGGTTCGTTAACGAACGTGTGCTTATGCGCTACAGAGAAGACATAGCGGAAATTTCTCGTGACGAAATAGATTATATAGACGTTTCTCCCCGACAGATGATATCCGTCGCTACTGCGCTTATACCTTTCCTTGAAAACGACGATACCAACCGTGCGCTCATGGGATCCAACATGCAGCGACAGGCAGTTCCCTTGCTTAAGCCCGAATCGCCCATTGTCGGAACGGGTATGGAGCATCGTATAGCGTACGACTCAGGCGTAATGGTAATCGCTCGCAAGGGCGGCAAAGTCGTATACGTAGACGCAGACGAAATCAAGATCGAGGAAGAAGACGGAACGATAGCTTCGTATACCATGAAGAAATTCCAGTCGTCCAACCAAGGTACTTGCATTAACCAACGTCCCATAGTAAGTAAAAATCAGGTTATAAAAGCTGGCGAAGTTTTGGCGGACGGACATTCGACCAACGGCGGCGAGCTTGCCCTCGGCAGAAACATTTTAGTAGGTTTCATGTCGTGGGAAGGTTATAACTACGAGGACGCTATACTTATCAGCGAAAAGATCGTTAAAGACGACGTGTTTACTTCCATTCACATCGAAGAGCACGAAACCGAAGCTAGAGACACTAAGCTCGGCGAAGAGGAAATAACCAGAGATATTCCCAACGTCGGTGACGATGCGCTCAAAAACCTCGACGAAGACGGTATTATACGTATCGGCGCCGAGGTCGATTCCGGCGATATATTGGTAGGTAAGGTTACGCCTAAGGGCGAGACCGAACTTACTCCCGAGGAGAGATTGCTTCGAGCCATATTCGGCGAAAAGGCGAGGGAAGTCAGAGATACTTCGCTCAGAGTTCCTCACGGCGAAGGCGGTATAGTAGTAGACGTAAAAGTATTTACGAGAGCCAATAGAGACGAAATGAGCCCCGGCGTAAACAAGCTCGTCAGAGTTTACATTGCTCAAAAACGTAAGATATCCGTCGGTGACAAAATGGCGGGCAGACACGGTAACAAGGGCGTAATTTCTCGTATTTTACCGCAAGAAGATATGCCGTTTATGGCAGACGGTACTCCCCTTCAGATAGTGCTTAACCCCCTCGGCGTACCCTCCCGAATGAACATAGGTCAGGTACTCGAAGTGCATCTCGGACTTGTTGCCAAAGCGCTCGGATGGAAGGTGGCAACGCCGACCTTTGACGGTGCGCTCGAAAGCGATATACACGATTTGTTGGAGCAGAACGGTTTTATAACCGACGGTAAAGTGGACGGCAAAATTCAGATGTACGACGGCAGAACCGGCGAGCCTTTCGAAAATCGCTCCACGGTAGGCTATATGTACATGATAAAACTTATTCACCTTGTAGACGATAAGATTCACGCTCGTTCTACCGGACCGTACTCTCTCGTAACGCAGCAGCCTTTAGGCGGCAAGGCGCAATTCGGCGGACAACGTTTCGGAGAAATGGAAGTTTGGGCATTGTATGCATACGGCGCAGCCAACATTTTGCAAGAAATAATGACTGTAAAATCCGACGACGTGGTAGGCAGAGTAAAGACTTACGAGTCTATAGTAAAAGGTCTTAATCTCAACGAACCCGGCATTCCCGAATCGTTTAAGGTACTTATCAAGGAGTTGCAGTCTCTTGCTCTCGACGTCAAAGTTCTTACCGAAAATCACGAAGAGATTGCTATTCGCGAGCTCATGGAAGATAACGAGGAACTCGACGAGCATATGCCCAAGTACGAAAGAGGCAGCGTAACCTTTGACGACGAAATTTCCATCGGCAAAGAAGACGCATTCGACGGCGATCTCGGTTCCGAGCACGAACCCGTAGACATACTTGCAGACGACGATACGTTCGATTTCGACGTGGACGATCCGTTTGCCGATTCCGACGTGGATGAGAATGAAGACATATTCGGTCTCGATATTCACGACGATAACGACTAAGGGTAGGAGGAAGTAATAATGTTTGAATTAAACAATTTTGACTCGATGCAAATCGCAATTGCCGGACCTAACAAAATCAGAGAATGGTCGCACGGCGAGGTTACCAAGTCCGAAACGATTAACTACCGTACCCAAAAACCCGAAAGAGACGGTTTGTTCTGCGAACGTATCTTTGGACCTACCAAGGATTGGGAGTGTTATTGCGGAAAATATAAGAGAGTGAGATATAAAGGAGTTATCTGCGACAAGTGCGGCGTAGAAGTTACCAGAGCAAAGGTGCGTAGAGAGCGTATGGGACACGTAGAGCTTGCCGCTCCCGTGACGCATATCTGGTATTTTAGAGGCGTGCCGAGTCGTATAGGTTTGCTATTGGATATTCCCCCCAAAGCGCTTGAGCAAGTCGTATACTTCGCTTCGTTCATAGTGCTCGATCCCGGCGAGACCGAATTGCAGTATAAGCAAGTCCTTTCGGATGCGCAAGTGCTTTCTTTCCAGGAACAGTACGGACCTAAGGCGTTCAGAGTCGGTATGGGTGCCGAAGCAGTAAAAGAAATGCTTTCGAGAGTGGACCTTAAAAAGGAGTACGACGAAGTTAAGGCTATTGTAGAAAACTCCACAGGTCAGAAGAAAGTAAAAGCCATTAAGCGTTTGGATATCCTTGACGCATTCCTTAAAAACGGCACGGATCCCACGTGGATGGTACTTGACGTTCTTCCCGTACTTCCGCCCGAACTCAGACCCATGGTTCAGCTTGACGGCGGCAGATACGCAACCAGCGACTTAAACGATTTGTATCGCAGAGTCATCAATCGTAACAACAGATTGAAAAAGCTTTTGGAGATACAGGCGCCCGATATTATAATCCGTAACGAAAAACGTATGCTTCAGGAAGCCGTTGACTCGCTTATCGATAACGGCAGACGAGGCAAGGCGGTTTCAGGAGCAGGTAACAGAGAACTTAAATCTCTCAGCGGACTACTCAGAGGTAAACAGGGTAGATTCCGTCAAAACCTTCTCGGAAAACGTGTAGACTACTCCGGACGTTCGGTTATAGTAGTAGGTCCCGAATTAAAGATGTATCAGTGCGGTCTTCCCAAGGAAATGGCGCTCGAACTCTTTAAGCCGTTTGTAATGCACCAACTCGTAGCTCAGGGCAAAACGCACAACATCAAGACTGCAAAACGTATAGTTGAGAGAGCGGGCAAAGAGGTTTGGGGCGTTCTCGAAGGAGTTATCAAGGAGCATCCCGTGCTTTTAAACCGTGCGCCCACACTTCACCGTCTCGGCATACAGGCGTTTGAACCCGTACTTGTCGAAGGCAGAGCTATAAAGCTTCATCCGCTTGCGTGCGGCGCATTTAACGCCGACTTCGACGGCGACCAGATGGCAGTGCACGTACCTCTTTCTATAGAAGCGAGAGCAGAGGCAAGGTTCTTGATGCTCGCCACAAACAACATTCTAAAGCTCAGTGACGGCAGACCGGTATGTTCGCCCACGCAGGATATGGTACTCGGATGTTTCTATCTTACCATTTCCAAGCAGGGAGCTAAGGGCGAAGGCAAAATCTTCTGTGACAAAGACGAAGCCAAGATGGCATACGCTAACAAAGAAATCGAACTTCAGAGTAAAATCTGGGTTAGAGTAACCAGAGAAATTGACGGTAAGCCCGTTTCTAAACGTGTTCAAACCACCGTCGGCAGAATTATATTTAACGAAATTATTCCGCAGGATCTCGGTCTTAAATTGTACGAAGCCGAAGACGGCTCTATAAAGCATGGCGACGCATCCAATCCCTTTACTTTGGAAATCGACGTATGCGTGGATAAGTCGAAATTGCAAGAGATAGTAGATACTACCTTTAAGCTTAAGGGCGCAACCGAAACCGTTAAAGTTTTGGACAGCATAAAATCGCTCGGTTATAAATATTCTACCATCGGCGCAATAACCACGTCCGTATTCGATATGAACATACCCAAAGAAAAGAAGGGTATTTTGGACGAGGCGGAAAAGAGAGTTATAAACATCGAAAAACTTTACGATAGAGGTCTTATGACCGAAGACGAAAAGTACAAGCTCGTTGTCAACGAGTGGACGGTAGCAAACGACGAAGTAACGAAAGCGCTCAAAAAGACGCTCGACAAGTTTAACCCGATCAACATGATGGCAGTATCCGGTGCACGTGGTAGCATGAAACAGATTGCTCAGCTTTCCGGTATGCGTGGTCTTATGACTAACCCGCAAGGTAAAACTTTGGAAATTCCCGTTCGTTCGTCTTTCCGAGAAGGTCTTTCGGTTTTGGAATATTTCATTTCTTCTCACGGCGGACGAAAAGGTCTTGCGGATACCGCACTTAAGACTGCGGACTCGGGATACCTTACTCGTCGATTGGTAGACGTATCTCAGGACGTTATAGTAAGAGAAGACGATTGTTGCGAAGGATTTGCTCCCAAGGGCGTATACACTACAGCAATCATGGAAGGAAATCAGGTTATAGAGTCGCTTGCCGATCGTCTCAACGGCAGATATGCCGCTCAAGACGTAATTAATCCGACTACAGGCGCCGTAATGGTAAAATGTAACGAGTTTATTACCGAGGATATGGCAAAGGCTATTCAGAACGCAGGTATCGAGGGCGTTACTATACGTACCGTTCTTACCTGTAAGAGCAAACACGGCGTTTGCGTAAAATGCTACGGCAAAGACATGTCAGGTTCTACGCCGGTACGTATCGGCGAGGCAGTTGGTATCATCGCAGCTCAGTCTATAGGCGAGCCGGGTACTCAGCTTACCATGCGAACGTTCCACACCGGCGGTGTCGCAGCTGCCGAAGATATAACCAGAGGTCTTCCGAGAGTCGAAGAATTGTTCGAAGCTCGTAAGCCCAAGGGCGTAGCTATAGTCGTAGAACACGGCGGCACAGTTTCCATTATCGAAAAAGACGGAAAGCGTGACATCATCGTTAAGTGCGAAAACGAAAAAGAAGAATCTTATTCCATACCTTACACCGCAAAACTCAAGCCCATTATCAGTGAGGGTTGTACGGTTATGGCAGGCGACGCACTTACCGAAGGTCCTATCAATCCGCACGATATTCTTCGTACCAAAGGACGTAAGTACGTTCAGGACTATATTCTTAGAGAAGTTCAATCGGTATATCGAAGCCAAGGCGTTCAGATAAACGACAAGCACATCGAAGTTATTGTCAGACAGATGCTTAAAAAGGTCAGAGTCGAAGATAGCGGTGATACCGAATTCCTCCCCGGCGCAATGGTTGACCTCTCGTCATTCGACGAGGTGAACACTCACGCTATGGAAAATTACGGCAGGCCCGCAGTCGCAAAACACACCTTGCTCGGTATCACAAAAGCGGCACTTGCTACCGAATCTTTCCTTTCGGCAGCATCCTTCCAGGAAACGGCAAGAGTGCTTACCGAAGCGGCTATCAAAAACAAAGTCGATCCGCTTATCGGTCTTAAGGAAAACGTCATTATCGGTAAGCAGATACCTGCAGGTACCGGCATGAAGCGTTACAAGCGTATTTATCCCGAAGACGTAAGAGTGAAGGACGATCAAACGTTTGATTCCGAAGTTGCGGACGGCGAAGAAGATGCAAACGCCTAAAGTAACGTCAAAGGATAAGGACGCTGTTAAGACACAGGAACAAATAAAAAAAGAGAAACAGCGCAAAGAGGCAGAAGCCTTCAAACGTAAGTATTTTGACTTTTACGACGATGTAAAAATATCGGTAAAAGAAGATTGGTAAATTTAAAAATCCGTCGCAGAAAGCGACGGATTTTTAACGCTTAAATACAGTTTATTATAATGCATAAAAACAGGCACGTTCGATTTATGTTTTTGGTGTCAAAAACTTAAATACGTATCGAAGTTTTTTTGTTTACCTTTCCGAATTGTAATTATAGTAATGCGTAGACGAATTTACAAAGTCATCGAAGTTGTATAGAGACGGAGGCATGGTTATCAGCCATTTTGCCGCTTTTATTGCGCCTAAAGCGAATAGTTTGCGACTTAGCGCCGTATGAGTAACGGTGATTATTTCGTCATCTAATCCGAATGTTATCGTATGCTGTCCTATAACCGAACTCAGTCGCAGCGAATGAATTGCCTTTGCTCCCGAAGCTTCTTTTAACATAAGGGCAGTTCCCGATGGCGCATCTTTTTTTGAGCGGTGGTGCGTTTCTACAATTTCACAATCGGCTATTCCTTTTAAATCTTTGCACATCTGCATTATCAGATGTATGCCTATGCTCATATTGCCAGACATAAGCACGGCGTGGCGAGTTGCGCATTTGCGGATTTCTTCGATTTGCGATTGGTTGTGTCCGGTGGTTGCGATAACAACAGGGCAGCTCATTTTATCTGCAAGTTTAATTACTTTGGACGTCGCCGCCGGCGATGAAAAATCGATTATTACGTCGGCACCGCACTTGTCTGTATGGCGACTGTCGGCACCGCCTACAAGAGCAAAGTCGTCCGGCAAACATTCCGTAATCGTTTTGCCCATTTTGCCGGAAATGCCGTAAATATAAGTTTTTATCATGTTATGTTCAGCTCCTTAAGTTGAATTTTAAGTTTCTCTATTGTTGCTGCAGTTGCTTCCGTCATTGGAAGTCTCGGTTTTCCGCAATCGATTCCTACGAGCTTAAGCGCTGCTCGCACGGGAATAGGGTTGACTTCGCTGAAAAGCGTTTCGATAAGAGGCAATAAGTCGAATTGAATTTTTGCTGCTTCGTTAGTTTTGCCTTGTCTGCATAAAGACGTTATTTGCGACATTTGCTTTGGGGCAACGTTAGCGGCTACCGAAATTACGCCGTTTCCGCCGTACATGCAGGTCTCGGCAGTGAGTGCGTCGTCGCCGCTGTATACGTTTAAACCGAGCGCAAGACATTTTTGTATTTGCGCAAGCGAGCCGCTTGCTTCTTTTATTCCGTCCGCTCCTTTTATTCGGCAAATACGGGCGGTTGTTGTCGGTAAGAGATTAAACCCCGTGCGAGCAGGGACGTTGTACACAATAAAGGGGAGTGATATTTTGTTTGCTATGTATTCGAAAAATTCGTAGGCGCCTTCCTGAGTGCATTTGTTGTAAAACGGAGTTGCGATTAGTGCGCCGTCTGCGCCGATTCGCATAGCCATGTCGCAATTTTTAATCACCGTATCAGGATTATTGCTACTTACGCCTACAATTAACGGCATATCAGTCTTTTTGCGTATGTAGGAAACAAAGTTTTCTTTTTGAATGTCGTCGAGCGTCGCCGCTTCGCCGGTGCTTCCCAAAGCCACTAATGCGTTCGCTCCGCCTTTCGTAACACGCTCGACGAGTTTATCCGTCTCATCGTAATTTATCTCGCTGCCGATTGTGGGCGTAACTAACGCCACTGCCGTTCCGTAAAATAAACTCATAATTTACTCCTCCAAAAGTTCTATTATTTGCACTGCGTTTGTTGCAGCGCCTTTGCGCAAATTGTCCGCCGTGATAAACAGCCATAAGCCGTCGCCGTCCTCTCGTATTCGTCCTACGGTTACGCCGTCGTTGCCGACACTGTTTTGGGGAGTAGGTACGTTACAGAGAACGACGTTTTTTGCCGATGCCAAAGTTTTAATTGCGTCGGATGCGCTTACACGCTGACTAAAAGTCAGATATGCGGACACGGCATGCCCGTATTTTACGGGGACTCTTACGCACGTTGCCGAAACTTTGATATTTTCCGAAAGAATTTTTGCCGTTTCGTTTTTGATTTTCATTTCTTCTTTTGTGTATCCGTTATCGCAAAAGTCATCGATTTTTGCAACGACGTTATCTTTTAGTGTGTATCCGTCAACTTCGCCTCCGGATTTTAGTTTTTTCAAAGCATCGCTGCCTGCGCCGCTAACCGCCTGGTATGTGTTTACTATCATTTGCTTTATGCCGTACGCTTTGTGCAAAGGCGCTACGGCGGTTAAAAGCTGAATCGTCGTGCAATTCGGGTTAGCGATAATGCCGTTAGAAAAAACAACTGCGGCTGCGTTTACTTCGGGAATTATAAGAGGAACGTTTTCGCTCATTCTGAACGCTGTCGAATTGTCTATAACCGTAATCGAAAGTGCAGCGAGCATCGGCGCTATTTTTCGACTTACCGCAGCGTCTACCGCCATAAGGGCGTAGTCCGGTTTCGCTTGCATCAATGCTTCGGTCGTCAGTGCGGCTATCGGCAAAACGCCGTACGGAGTTTCGAGTTCGTCGGCGGCGGTGCCGAACAGCGAAGGTGCGTCGAAATGTCTTTCGTGAAGAACGTCTATCATTTTTCTGCCTACGAGCCCTTTTGCTCCTACTACGGCAATCTTCAAATTTTTCATCAGAAAAAACCTCCGAGCTGTTTATAAAATCAGTATATGCAGCGTTTCGTCCGTCTAACACACAATAAATCTTATTATCGACATAAAAACGATTGAGTTTACCGTAAAAATATGTTACACTACTTCGGTAATGTACGATTGAGTACATTAAGCGGTTTTTGCGTGTAACGGAGCCGAATCAGTAAAGAGATAGGGAAGGTACTATGACAAAGGACATTTTGGAAAAAGTTAGCGTAGATAAAGAAAATCACGAATATTTGGTAAAAAACTATCCGTCCGGCAGTCGTTTCGGGTTGATGAAAGAAGTCTTTTTGGGCAGAATGAACGATGTCAGCAAAGCCAACTGGATAATGCTTATATTTTGCTTGCCGCTGTTTGCGGTTCTCGTATATGCGTCTATGCTTGCGGCGAAAGATTCGGTATATGCTCCGTTTTCGTCAAATTTCGGTATTGGATATCCCGTTACAGATAACGCTCAGGCGCTTTACGACGAAGCGACTTTCGCCACTGCGCTTACTCGCACTTGTATGTTGTTGCCTTGCATCGCAATAGCTTTTGTCGGTCTCGCAGGCGTGTTTAACGTAATTAAGTATCACATGCTCGGAGCCAACGTAAAAGTTTGGAAGGAGTTTTTTAAGGGCGTAAAAAACAACTGGTTTGTCCATTTGTGGATAGGAGCGATAGCGGCTCTTGCGTATTTTCTTTTGGAAATGTCGATTTGCGGTTTCGGCGTGCCGTCTTTTCCGCTCGGATGGAAGATTGCTTTGATAGTAATCAGTTCTCTTATTATCCTTACGGTGCTTACGTTTGCGATGTTTATCATAACGCAATCCGCTCTTTATTATCTGCCCATGGGCAAAATGATAAAAAACGCAGCTTTGTTCGTTAGGTCGTTCCCGTTACAAAATTTACTTATCATGATAGGTTCGTCGATACCTGCCGTACTGTTAATGATTATGGGGGATTCGTTCTTCCTGCAAATTTTAGTTATTATGATTTGTTCGATGTTGGGATTCTCGTATATAGCGTGCGTTTGGACAGATTATACGCATTTTGTATATTACAATATTTTCACTGCCGCAATCGAAAATTCTACCGGCAAGGGAAAAAAGAAAAGGGCGAAATAAATGTATGAAGTAGTTTCTTCTTACTACGACGAGTTTATGCGAGGAGACGATTCGGAGTGGATCGAATTTGCGTTAAACAACGTTCGAGGGCTGTTTAGCGGCGTAGATATGGGGTGCGGTAGCGGCAAAGTTACGGCGGCGCTTGCGAAAGATCACCGGGTTATAGGCGTTGACGCTTCGCCTCGTATGCTCGACATGGCGGAGAAAAGGTGCCGAAGCGTAGGCTCGGAAGTTACGCTCGTAATGGATGACGCCGAAAACTTTTGTCCTCCGACTTCGGTAAATTTCGTTACCGCAATGTGCGACGTCGTTAATTATCTGCGCTTTCCCGAAAAGTTTTTCAGCAAAGCATACGAGTATATCGAAAGGGGCGGAAAGCTCGTTTTTGACATTAGCAGCGAAAAGAAACTAAAAAAGATTTTGGGAAATAACGTGTACACGGATACCGTTGACAGCGTAACTTATATATGGGAGAATTCACTGTTTAAAGATTACGTCAGATTGGATTTGACTTTTTTTGTGCCGCACGGTGAGCTGTATCAAAAAAAGACGGAAACGCAAATTCAATATATTCACAGTGCAAAAAAGCTAACCGAGTCGCTTGAAAAAATCGGATTTAGCGTAACGTCTTATGACAAAGGTGACAGAGTGTATTTTGTCGCAACTAAGGATTAAATGGAAAAAGAAACAAAAAAATTTAGTAATTTCGATGCGGCGCTTGCGATGCAGTCGGAAGGAAAATACGTATCGGCGCTTTACTATTGCCAGCGTTTAGAACAAGACGAAGGCGATTGTTTGCCGTATATCAGCGTGCTGAGAGGGGACATTTACTTCGATATGGGACTTACCGGCGAGGCGGTAAGAGAATTTATGCGAGCATATGCGGAGGACAAACAAGAGGAAGGCGCAATAGAAGGTCTAATAGATTGCTATAAGATTTTGGACAAGGGCGCCGCTGTATTTTATATGGCAGAGGCGGTTAAGGAAGGCATTCCGGCAGAGGCGTTTATTGACGATATGACCGTAAACGAACAATTTTTCGAAATGACCGACCGAACCGATTATTCGGAGCACCTTGACGCCGCTATCGTTATGATAGAAAGCAATCGCAAAGATGAAGCTCTCGCAACGCTTGATAAAATACCGACCTCGGCAGTTCAATATGCAGACGCCTGCATAGTCAAAGGAACCGTTGCGTTTGAGGAAGGCGATCTCGAAAAAGCGGAAAGCATGGTAAACGCAGCAATGGCGGCAAAAAAAGATTGTGCCGGTTCGTACATCCTCAAAGCTATGATAGCCGACAAAAGAGGAGATGCGGTTAAACTTAACGAAATTACAGATAGTATGGAGAAGATAGAGTGCGCCGACCAATCTGACGCTCTAAAAGTAGCGTTAGCGCTGTATAATTACGGATTTACCGACAAAGCCGCCGCATTTTTAAAGCAGAGAATGTTAAATTTCCCCTACGATAAAATCTGTATGTTATTTTTAGCGTCGTTGAAAGCAGACGAAAAAGATTGGCGTAAATATTGCTATGATGCGCAGCTTATATACAGAGACGACGAGATGGTAAACGAAATAACGACAAAGTTGCTTGACGGCGAGGACGTAAAGATTCCTGACGCTATTTTCGAGATAAGACTAAAGTGGCTGGGCGATATAAAGGATGCCCTTATAGGCGTTGCGGAAATTCGAGACAAACAGCTCAAGCGAAAGATAAAATGGTTGCTTCATAGCGGTGAGGACGAATTGTTTCAGGCTACCGCAACTACCGCAATTGCAAAAGATGATTATTTTACAGACATCATTGATGATGCGCTGATTGATCCGATGGTTACGACAACGGCAAAGCGACATATGCTGTACGCTAAGTTTTGTGATGAAAAAGTCGATGTTATAAAATTCGTAGCGTACAATGCGTATAGAGAAGTGGAAGTCGTGCATCCGACTGCGCCCGACACGCTTAAGGCTGCTTTCTACCAAAACTGCATGTTGTTTTCTCTTAGCGGCGAGTACGAGTCGTCACGACTTGTAAAAGCTCTGAATTATTTGACCGAAAAATATTCCGCTCTGAGTGTCGAACAGGCGAATTCGCTTTCCATAATCGCAGTGGCAGCGTTGATGAACGAGGTCGCAGGCGGAACAAGAAAGGTGTTTAACTGTAGTGATGACGAATATAACAAAGCCAAGGAGCTGCTGGCGATAGAATAAGGAGATTAATACTGATGTACGGATTTGACAAATTGTTCGGTAAATATATTCAAAGCAAAGGGCATATACATGAAGATGAATTTGCGTCTGCATACGACACGTGGTATAATCTTTTCGATAACGAGTTAAACGATTCGCCGAAAAACGTTATAGAAAAGATGTCGGACGAACAGCTGATATCCGAACTCAGAGAGGAATGTTCGCTCGGCTCGCCTTCATACGCCGTAATGGACGCATTAGAGCGTCGTTCTCCCGAAAAATTACTTACGGCGTTGCTTTACGACGAAAATAAAGACGTCGTTTATTGCGCTGCGGAATTGCTGTCCAATGCGGACAAAACTCCGGTAGAAGCTTTTGTTAATTTGCTGGCTCGTACGGACGACGACGAACTTTTCGAACTTATAGTTACGGAGCTTAAGTATAAGGCGAATGCTGCGAAAAACTTTCTTTTCGATATCGAAAAAGACGCCGATTTGCGTCTGAAAAGCGCAATCGCAGAGATCCTCGTATGCTCTGACAAAGACGAAAGGACGTTTTCTTTATTGAAGGAACTTTTTGCAAGCGGAGAAAATTTGCCGCTTTGTTGCGGATTGTTTGCAGCATACGGAGACGAAAGGGCTGCCGCTATGCTTTACAGAGCGCTCGATACCGCATCTTATGCGGATTATATAGAGATTCGTAACGCAATCGAATCGCTCGGCGGCGTTGTCGATGATCAATTGAGAGATTTTACCGATGACGAAGAATATAAGGCGATAAAAGGGGGAGCTAAATGCAGCGAAAAACAGTAACGCTTGCATCGGTAAAAAGCAATGAAGAGTTGCGTACGTTGATAGATGCCGCCAATCATAATTTGGAAGCGATGGGATATACCGAGCATGGGATAAGACATGTTTCTTACGTAAGTAAGACAACCCAATACATTTTGCAGGAACTCGGTTACGACGAACGTATTGTGGAACTAGGCGCAATCGCAGGATGGGTGCACGATATAGGAAACAGCGTAAATCGTCATCACCACGGGCTTACGGGCGCAACGTTGACCTATCAAATTTTTACGAGGATGAAAATGCCGCCCGCCGAGATAGCCACGCTTACTTCGGCTATAGGAAATCACGAAGAAGAAACGGGAACTCCCGTAAATGCGGTAAGCGCCGCTCTTATAATAGCCGACAAGTCGGATGCCCATCGCAGCCGCGTGAGAAGGGATAATTACGATTCCACGGATATTCACGACAGAGTAAATCTGTCCATTAAGAAGAATTTCGTTACCGTCGATAAAGAAAAAAAGGTTATCAGGCTAAATATATTTATGAACGACATAAGTTCGCCTATGGAATATATGGAGATTTATATGTCTCGCATGAAATTCAGCGAAAAAGCCGCAACATTACTCGGTTGCGATTTCGAGCTTGCCATAAACGGTATGATTGTAAATAAAAAACAGGACTCGGGTGAGTGATATGGCTTCTGCCGAAGCTAATAAAAACGCCGAACTTCACTACAAAAAAATGACGGAAACGCCCGTACATAAGCTGGTGCTGAGGTTAGGATTGCCTACTACGATATCCATGCTTATTACCAATATTTACAATATGGCAGATACGTATTTTGTAGGCGGGTTGAGCGAAAGTGCGCAAGGCGCTATAGGTATACTGTTTACGTTGCAGGCAATTATTCAGGCTATAGCCTTTATGCTAGGGCACGGATCGGGGACTTATGTCTCCAAAGAATTATCTCATAAGAATATAGACAAAGCGTCCGGATATGTTTCTACGGCGTTCTTTTTGGGTGGCGGGGCAGGCTTGATTTTGATGACGGTAGGTCTTATTTTTATTAAACCGTTCATGCTTTTTTTAGGCAGCACGGAGACCATTTTACCGTACGCCGTAGATTACGGAACTTATGTTTTGTTGTCTTGCCCGCTTTTAATAATGTCGCTTATTCTCAATAACAATTTGCGTTATGAAGGAAAAGCGTTTTACGCAATGATTGGACTTACTACGGGAGGATTGCTTAATATATTCGGCGATTGGTTACTTGTAAGTAAGTTCAATTTCGGAGTAGCCGGAGCGGGAATAGCTACGGCAGTATCACAGCTGATCAGTTTTGTTATACTGCTTATTATGTACTTTAAAAACGCCCAGACGAAAATAAGGCTAAAAAGCGTTTCCTTAAAAGCAAAAATGATATTGTCCATCGTTGCGGTTGGACTCCCGTCGTTAATACGACAAGGACTTAGTTCTATTTCCAGCGGACTGCTAAACAATCTGTCCAAGCCGTTCGGCGATAGCGCAATAGCGGCGATGAGCATAGTAGGCAGATACACCAATTTGGTTCTTTGCGTCGGCTTAGGCATTGGACAGGGATTTCAACCGGTATGTTCATTTAATTACGCTGCAGGCAAAATCGACAGGGTTAAAAAAGCGCTTACGTTTACGGTTCTCATAGGGTTTGTGCTTATGACGGTGCTTGCAGTACCGGGAATAGTTGCTCCGGAAAAGGTGATATGGATATTTCAGAAGAAACCTCAGGTAATTGAGTGCGGGAAAAACGCCTTGATGTTCGCTTCGATAGGAGCGTTGTTTTTGCCGTTGTCCGTAACGGCGAATATGCTTTACCAAAGTATTCAAAAGGCTGCTACGGCGTCTTTTCTTGCTATGCTCAGGTCGGGATTGGTATTTATTCCGTGTTTACTGTTGTTTTCATGGCTATGGGATTTTACGGGCATACAACTTGCGCAGCCGGTTGCGGATGCATTAAGCGGACTTATTAGCCTGCCGTTTTTAATAGCGTTTATCAAGAAGGCATCCTGTAACGAGCCGCTTTCAAGCGACTCCGATAGCGGCGACGGGATACGGCATAATGCGGATATATTGGATAGTCAAGAAGATGGCGCCGATTCCGCAATAACCTGCGGAGCTGAATGCAAAGCAGACACGGAGGAATGATGAAAACGAAGTTTAAACAATGTTTGATGCTGTTTGCGACTTTTTTTAAGATAGGTTTGTTTACTTTCGGCGGAGGTTACGCAATGATTTCGCTTATCGAAACCGAAACCGTTGAGCGAAAAAAATGGATTGTAGGACCCGATCTTCTCAACATTATAGCTATTGCAGAATCTACGCCGGGACCTATAGCTATAAACTCGGCAACCTTTATAGGATATAGGGTTGCGGGCGTGCTGGGTTCGGCGTTTGCCACGCTCGGCGTAGTATTGCCTTCGTTTGTGATAATATTCGCCATATCGTTCTTTGTGCAAGAGTTTTTGGCTTTGGAACTTGTGGCAAGAGCATTTAAGGGAATACAGGCTGCGGTAACTATTTTGATATTACGAGCCGGATTAAAGATGATAAAGAATTTGAAAAAGAACGTATTGTCTTTGGTGATAGCGACGCTTTCGCTTGCGGCAACTGTGGTTATAAGTTTGTTCGATCTTAATTTTTCCTCTGTTTTTATTATCCTTATAGGAGCTGTTATAGGTCTGACTTATTATTCGATTACGGACAGAAAAGAACGAGTGCCTATCGAAGGCTATTCGCAGACTGCAATAATAACCGAAACTTCCGGTGATACGCAAAGATTCGGTGAAGATGAAGAAAATCGTAGCAATGAGTCGTCACCGAACGAGGACAGGGCTGCGATTGAGGAAAAGGAGGATAGACAATGATTTATCTTCAACTTTTTTGGAATTTTTTTAAGATAGGATTGTTTACTTTCGGTGGTGGTTACGCAATGATTCCGCTGATAGTAGAAATGGCGGAAACCACAGGGTGGATTCCGATAGAGACTGTGTACGACTTTATAGCGATAAGCGAAACCACGCCAGGTCCCATTGCCATAAACATGGCGACTTTCGTCGGTACTGCCGTAGGCGGAGCGGAAGGTAGTGCATTTTTAGGCGCTTTGGTTGCGACACTCGGAGTAGTGCTTCCGTCGTTTATTATAATTTTACTTATAGCGTCGTTGTTTACCGGTTTTTTAAAGAACAAAACAGTCAATAAAGCGCTTAACGGCGTAAAACCCGTCGTTGTCGGACTAATAATAGGCACTGCTGTGAACATGGCGTACAAAACTCTTAGTTTAAAACCGTTCGATTTTATATCTTTGGGGATAATGATTGCCGTAGCGATAGCGTGTTTGGTATATAAAAAGATACGCAAAAAGGCGCTTTCGCCTATAATCGTTATACTCGGAGCTGCTGTGTTGGGAATGTTGTTTTACAGTCTGTAGCGCAAAGTCCGATTTGTGTATGCACTTCAGTCAAAATCTATATGTGTGATACTAAAAATATCAAAGTTGTGTAGGCAAAACGCAACTTTGATATTTTTTTTATGATTTATTTTAATTTTACGAATGTAAAACGGTTTATTTGCAGAAAAGACGGTGAGTTTAAATAGGAAACAATGATTTAATATTTATTTGAAACTTTTTTGCCGGTAATGCTATCCGTTTTCGTATATTAAAGCATCGGACAATATAAAGTTCGTTTCCGAGCGCAAACAAATACACTTGAGTTATTTACGAGCAATTTAATGTAAGATATAAGCAGGGTGAAAGGAGTATCTTCGTTTCGGAGCAAAGAGCACAGCGGTATAGCCGAGTTTCAGGTATGCAAAATCGGAAAAGCAATTTTTAAATCAAATTGCAAAACTGCAATGACAATCGACAATCAAAGACGGTTTGACGAAGTAGCTCGGTTAAGGTTTTAAAGCGGGAGAAAAATACATTATAAAATCATCTTTTAAATGGCAAAAAATCTTCTGCGTCGCTTTTGTCGTATATAAAGTCTTGTTCGATCATTGCTGCCAAGCCTACCGATTTTTTTCCATACTTGGCTCGTATGGCGGCTATCGCTTTGTCCAATTTTTCCGCTTTTTCAACGTCATCGCCAAAAAACGACAATTGTTGACAATCGCCGTGCGTCAAATTAAATATGGTTACGGTAATGGTCCTCGCCGGTTTATTTGCTATCGAAAGATAAAGCTTTAGAGCGTGTTCGGCTATAATGGAAGATGCGCAAGTCGTCGGCATGGTAGCTTGCTTAGACTCGCTGCTCAGGTCGTAATATCTCACATGTACGGATATTCCGCAACCTCTGACACCGTATTTTCGCATACGAGCGGCTATAAGATCAGATAGGTAAAGGATAAGAGTTTTTGCGTCTTCTTCAGTGGTTATGTCTTTTACGGCGGTCATACCGTGCCCGACGGACTTTATTTCTCTCGAAAGATGATACTTCCGTACGGGAGTCGTATCCTCGCCTCGAGCGCTTTTATATATGCTCATACCGTTCACGCCCAAAAGCTTGGTTAATGCGCCGCTGTCGGCGTTAGCTAAGTCACCAACGGTGTGGATGTTTAGTCCGTCGAGTTTTTCGGCGGTTTTTTTGCCGACCATAAGCATATCGGATACCGGGAGTTTCCATATTATCGAACGAAAATTATCTCTGTCGATAACGGTAGTGGCGTCCGGCTTTTTTATGTCCGAGCCCATTTTGGCGAACACTTTATTAAAGCTTACTCCTACGGATGCGGTAAGGGCAAATCGGTTTTTGATTTCAGCTCTTATTTTGTCTGCAATTTGTTTACCGTCTCCGAAGAGATGCATAGAACCGGTTACATCCAGCCAACATTCATCGGGACCGAACGGCTCAACTAGGTCGGTAAATTCGGTATATAGTTCGAATATTTGTTCCGAATAGCTCATATAAAGATCGAAATGAGGCGGAACGACCACAAGCGCAGGGCATTTTTGCTTGGCTTGCCATATGGTGTCGCCTGTTTTGATGCCGTGACTTTTTGCTATTTCGTTTTTTGCCAAAACTATGCCGTGACGTTTTTCTTTGCTTCCGGCTACGATTAAAGGTTTGCCTCTGAGTTCGGGGCAAAGGGCGCATTCGACAGATGCGTAAAAGTTATTTAAATCGCTGTGAAGAATTACCTTATCCATATAATCGTAGTCCTGAAAATGTTTTTAAAAGTCTGATTTTGTGACAGACTTTTTGAGGATATATATTGCTGCATATATTATTGTATCACAATGCTACCTTTATAAAAAACGTTTTTAATGCTTAAGACAAAAAAATACGCTTAATCGGGAATTTACTTGCAATGTATTTGCTGCGGTGATATAATAAGCGTATGGATTTTAAGCTTGTAAGCAAATTTAAACCGACGGGCGATCAGCCTGCGGCAATAGAAAAACTAACCGAAGGGATTAAAGACGGTATAAAAAATCAAGTGCTGTTGGGCGTAACCGGCAGCGGAAAAACGTTTACTATGGCAAACGTGATAAAGAACATAAACCGTCCTGCATTGGTTTTGGCTCACAACAAAACGCTTGCGGCGCAGCTTTGTAATGAGTTCCGAGAGTTTTTCCCGGAAAACAGAGTGGAGTTTTTCGTTTCTTACTACGATTATTATCAGCCTGAGGCATACATCGTTTCTTCGGACACATATATAGAAAAAGATTTGCAGATAAACGACGAAATCGATAAGTTGCGACATTCTGCGACATGCGCTTTACAGGAACGCCGAGACGTAATAGTCGTATCCAGCGTTTCTTGCATATACGGATTGGGTGCGCCCGAAGATTATTACCGTATGAGCATTTCTATAAGACCGGGGCAACAATTGTCTCGAGAACAACTTATCCGCAGACTTGTGGAAATAAACTATAAGCGTAACGATGTCGAATTCGCTCGAACTAACTTTAGAGTAAAAGGGGACATCGTTGACGTTTTTCCTGCTTCGTCAAGCGAAACGGGCGTACGTATCGAATTTTTCGGTGACGAGGTTGACGGAATTGCGGAGTTCGACGCAGTGAGCGGCAGGATTCGCAACAGACTTAACCACGTTGCGATTTTTCCGGCAAGTCACTATGCGGTCGAACAGGACAAGCTTAAAAAAGCCACAGAGGAGATACTCAAAGATCTCGACGAAAGAGTCAAATTTTTTGAAGATTGCGGAAAACTTCTAGAAGCGGAAAGATTAAAGCAACGAGTAAATTATGACGTGGAAATGATGAGGGAGATAGGTTATTGCAGCGGTATCGAAAACTATTCGAGATACTTCGACGGCAGAAAACCCGGCGATCCTCCGTTCACTTTGCTTGACTATTTCCCCGAAGATTTCGTTTTGTTTATAGACGAAAGTCACATGACGGTGCCTCAGATCAGGGCGATGTATCACGGAGATTTGTCTCGTAAAACCAGTCTCGTCGATTACGGATTTCGGCTCCCGGCGGCGTTCGACAACAGACCACTCAATTTTGACGAATTTAACGCTCGCATAGGGCAAACGGTGTATGTTTCGGCAACCCCGGCTAAGTACGAGCTTTCTCTTGCGGAGTCTAACGTGGCTGAGCAGATTATCAGACCTACGGGGCTTATGGATCCGCCGATAGAAGTTAGAGGCTCGCACGGGCAAATAGACAATCTTTTGGGAGAAATTCGCGCAACGGTAGAGAGCAAGGGTAGGGTTTTGGTTACTACTTTGACAAAACGTATGGCAGAAAGTTTGTCTGTATATCTCGGAGAACAAGGTGTAAAAGTAAAGTATCTGCACTCGGATATAGATACAATGGAGCGTATCGAAATTGTCAACGGACTGCGGAGAGGCGACTTTGACGTAGTAGTCGGAATAAATCTTTTGAGAGAAGGTTTAGATATACCGGAAGTAAAACTCGTTGCGATTCTCGACGCCGACAAAGAGGGCTTTTTGCGTTCTTCGTCTGCGCTCATTCAAACTGTCGGTAGGGCGGCGAGAAATTCGGAGAGCAAGGTCATTTTGTATGCCGACGTAATAACGGATTCTATGAGAGTCGCTATGGACGAAACGGAGCGCAGACGTAAAATTCAGGACGATTATAACAAAGCTAACGGAATTACTCCCAAGACTATAGTAAAACCGATAAGCAATACTTTGGAAATAACCACTAAAGTGAGCGTCGAATACGATAATATTCCCGATCAGATAGAAAAACTCAAAGGCCTTATGCGGGTTGCGTCAGGAGCTTTGGACTTCGAAACGGCAATTAAGATGAGAGACCGCATAGCAGAGTTAAAAGAATTGCAAGCTAAGATAAAAAGGGGTATGAAGAATGGATAATATCGTCATTAAAGGGGCGAAAGAAAATAATTTAAAAAACATCGATATAGTTTTGCCGAGAGAAAAACTTATCGTGTTTACCGGATTGAGCGGTAGCGGCAAGACGAGTTTGGCGTTCGATACTATTTTTGCGGAAGGTCAACGACGATATATGGAGTCGTTAAGTTCGTATGCGAGACAATTTTTGGGGCAAATGAACAAGCCCGACGTCGAAAGCATCGAAGGCTTGTCTCCTACGATAGCAATAGACCAAAAAACGACTGCCCGCAACCCCCGTTCGACTGTCGGAACGGTAACCGAAATTTACGACTATCTACGACTTTTGTATGCAAGAGTCGGTGTGGTGCATTGCCCGTCATGCGGGAAGGAAATATCGCAACAAACGGTTGACCAGATTATAGATAAGGTATTATGCTATCCCGAAGGCACCAAAATTATGATAAATGCGCCCGTAGTCAGAGGGCGAAAAGGCGAATTTAAGGATAAATTCGAGCTGTATCGCAAGAGTGGCTTCGCCAGAGTCAATGTCGACGGAAAAGTTTATTCCTTAGACGAGGATATAACTTTAGATCGTCAATGTAAACATGACGTAAGCGTGGTAATAGACCGTATCGTTGTAAAAAGCGGCATACGTACGAGACTTTCGGATAGCATAGAGACCGCTCTTAAGCTTGCCGAGGGATTGGTTGTAATAAGCAAGGAGGACGGCGACGAGCTTTTTTCTACCAAATACGCTTGTCCCGACTGCGGTGTTTCTATAGAAGAAGTCGAACCTAGACTGTTTTCTTTTAACAGTCCCTTCGGAGCATGTCCGCAGTGTACCGGATTGGGTTTTTTGGAAAAAATAGATCCCACCCTTATATACGGAGACGGAAGCAAGTCCATTAACGAAGGGGCGTTGGCGATAACCGGTTGGGGTTTCGATTCCGACTTTGCAAATATGTATTTCAGAGCGTTAAGCAAAAAATACGGTTTCTCGTTAGATACTCCGTTCAGAGAATTGCCCGAGGAAATCAGACGTATTTTGCTGTACGGCAACGGTGGCGAAAAGCTTAACGTTTCGTATTCGAGTTCGAATTTTTCGGGGAGCTATTCGGGCACTTACGAAGGCGTAATAAATAATCTCGAACGCCGCTACCGAGAGTCTACGAGCGAATACATCAAAAGCGAAATAAGAAAGTTTATAAGAGAGTCGGCTTGCCCGGAGTGTCACGGCAGAAGATTGAAAAAAGAGGCGCTTGCCGTTACCGTCGGCGGCCTAAACATATCGCAGTTGTGCGATATGTCGGTCGTTAAAATGTATGGCTTCGTTTCGGAACTTTCTTTGTCGCCAACGCAAGCAGCCATTGCTAAGCTTATTCTTAAAGAAATAAAAGCTCGTTTAAAGTTTTTGATCGATGTGGGCTTAGGATATCTTACCCTGTCGAGAGGAGCGTCT
The DNA here is from genome assembly GCA_000435495.1 of Firmicutes bacterium CAG:552. Classification (GTDB taxonomy): domain Bacteria; phylum Bacillota; class Clostridia; order Christensenellales; family Pumilibacteraceae; genus CAG-552. Next base: position 31,305 of record FR884038.1, read on the forward strand.
ACGCTGAGCGGAGGCGAGGCTCAACGTATAAGACTTGCCACGCAAATCGGCTCCGGCTTAACCGGCGTTTTGTATATACTCGACGAGCCGAGCATAGGACTTCATCAAAGAGATAACGAAAAACTCATAGCCACGCTAAAAAGGTTGCGTGATTTGGGTAATACGCTTATAGTCGTAGAACACGACGAGGATACTATCAGAGCTGCAGATTATGTTCTTGACATAGGTCCGGGCGCAGGCGTTCACGGCGGTAGCATTGTAGCAAGCGGAACGCCGGAGGAGATTATGAACTCAAAAGATTCGCTCACAGGAGCGTATTTGAGAGGAGACAAAAGAATAGAAATTCCGACAAATCGCAGAAAACCCAAAGGATACGTGTCGATAAAGGGCGCAAGCGAAAATAATTTAAAGAATATCGACGTTGATATTCCGCTCGGAGTAATTACTGCGATAACCGGCGTTTCGGGCAGCGGAAAAAGCACTCTTATAAATCAAACCCTTTCACCCGCAATAAGCAATGAACTTATGGGTACAAAACTCAGCGTCGGTAAGTGCAAAAGCATAAGCGGTTTAGAACAGCTCGATAAAATAATAGTAATAGATCAAAGCCCGATAGGCAGAACGCCGAGAAGCAATCCTGCGACCTATACCGGGGTATTCTCTTTCATAAGAGAACTTTTTGCCAAGACTCAAGACGCATTGCAAAGAGGATATAAAGCCGGCAGATTCAGTTTTAACGTAAGCGGCGGAAGGTGCGAACATTGTCAGGGCGACGGAATCATAAAAATAGAGATGAATTTTTTGCCCGACGTATATGTGCCGTGCGAAGTTTGCGGAGGCAAAAGATACAATAAGGAGACGTTGGAAGTAAGGTACAAAGGCAAGAACATTGCCGAAGTACTTGAGATGACGATAGAAGAGGCGGTGCATTTTTTCGAAGGCGTTCCGTCGGTGTACAATAAAATAAAGACGCTTTTCGACGTAGGACTCGGTTATGTCAAACTCGGACAGTCGGCAACAACGCTGAGCGGAGGCGAGGCGCAAAGAGTCAAACTTGCGACGGAGCTTAGCAGAAGAGCAACGGGACGTACGCTATACGTTTTGGACGAGCCTACCACCGGTTTGCATATGGCAGACGTGGACAAGCTGATTACCATAATGCAAAAGCTGGTAGACAACGGAAACAGTATTGTGGTAATCGAGCATAACCTCGACGTAATAAAAATTGCAGACCATATAATAGACCTCGGTCCGGAGGGAGGTGACGGCGGCGGCACGATAATAGCAACGGGTACCCCGGAAGACGTCGCAAAAATAAAAGAAAGCTTTACCGGCAGGTTTCTTGAAAAAGTATTAAAGAACAATGCAACATAGAAAACGTTTTAAAATAACATAACGTTTGATGTGATAAGCTCAGCAATTACGAATAGACGTTTGCAGGTGTTTGCGTTTTAAATCTTAAATGAATTTAAATAAATGAGTTAGTATGGAACCATTTATAGAGGACTCGATTAACAACCCAAAAGTACCGAAGTGGTTGGGATTTGTCATTATGGCTGTCGTTTGCGGTTTATTGATTTTTCTCGGCGTTCTGCTTGCGATAAATAGTTCGGAGTTAGTCGGTAGAATTTTCGGCGGTATAATGTGCGCACTTTTTGTCGCCTTGGTGGTATACTTATTTGCAAAAATAGCAAGATGCAAGCAGAATGATGAAGAACGATAAGATTAAACGGCTGCCAGTTTTGTTAAGCCGTTTCTTAATCGGCAATATACACCGATTCAAATGAAACCGAAAAGCGCACAAACGGCAGCTAAAAGTATAAAGAGATAAATTGATTACGCCTGCAAATCCCAGATTGCTTACGATAAGTCCGAGAATAAGAGCGCAGGGCGCAGCGACGTTGTCGAGCTTTTTGCCGAGAAAGTCGGTAAGTCCGTTCATCGCAGTCGTCATGGTAGTGAATATGGAGGCTGCCACCGCAAAAAGAAAAGGATAATACGTCAGTTTCGATTCAGACGCAAGCTTTATAAGCGGCATATCATCGTCGGCTACGTCGCTGCCGTTAAGCGCAAATATTATAAACAGCATAAGCATCGTCATGATGAAGGCGGCTATAAGCGAAGCCCAAAATATAGTTTTGGGCTTTTCGTTTACTCCGACCAGAGCGGTACAAGCAAGCATAATGTTCATGCACACGTAAGTTATTGCGCCGCCGAGACTTTTAGACGTAATCGGATACGGTGACGTATCTCCGAAGTTAAGCAAACATATTGCAAGAATTATTATTACCATGACGGGAGCCAAAAGAAGGCTGCTGTTGATTACCGACTTTAATCCTTTACTTACTATTAAAGCGCAGATAACGCCTGAAAAAGTGGAATAAAGCGGGGATAGAGGAATAACTCCGTTAAGTAACGAATCCATGCCGGACAACATTGCCGATAAAACGATAAGACTGTTTAGAACTAAAAAAAAGTCGGCTACGTATCCGAATTTTTTGAGCAATTTCTTATTTACGTCGGCAAAGTCTTTAGCTTTGAGAACAGACCCGAGCAGACAAAAACCGAAACAAAGCAAAAACAGACACAAGCCTACAGCCAAGGCAATAAGCGGCGGAGCGGGCGAACCGAAGAAAGAAGATATTTCTTTACCGGTTGCAAATCCTGCCCCTATTATTGCGCCTACGATAAGCATTGCCAGCGAAAAGACTCGTCTCATGTTAAATTTTATTACAATATCGGCAATAATAGAACCTTTTTGCGAGCGTCGGGGAATAATAGTGGACGGCAAAAGAATACTAATACAGATGAAAAAATTTTTTTCGGGAGCGACTGTATTCGCATTGATAGGAATCGCCGCCAAGGCAATAGGCGCATTTTATAGAATTCCGCTTACGGCGGTGCTTAAATCGGAAGGCATAGGCGTTTATCAGACCGTGTTTCCTCTCTATGCGCTTGTCCTGACGGCGGCGAGCGGCGGCTTGCCGTGCGCCATAAGTACGTTCGTCAGTCTCAATCGAAGAAGTGCGCATAAAGCTTTAACGCTGTCCGTAATTTCGGTTTCTGCAATTTCTACGTTGATTTTGCTGGTCGTATTTGTTTTTTCCAAGCAAATTGCATCGCTTCAAGGAAATCCCGACGCTTCGGCAGCATACAAATTTATAACGCCCGCCGTGCTTTTTGCAGGTGTAATAGCATGCTTCAGAGGTTATTTTCAAGGATATCAAAATATGTTGCCGAGCGGCATAAGTCAGCTTATAGAACAGATCGTTAAGGCGGCTGTAGGCGTGGCGTTGGCAAAAGCCTGGATAAGCAGAGGAGTAATATACGGCGTTTGTGGCGCAGTTGCAGGCGTGACTATAAGCGAAATAGCGGCAACGTTGTTTTTGATTATTACTTACCTGTTTGGAAGAAAAAAGCATACGTTAGATATAAATTACGACGTAGTTGAATTCGGAGAAGACGTAGCGAAAAAAAACAATCGAGAAATATTGAGGGGCATTTATTCGACTGCGCTGCCGGTTACGCTTAATTCGCTTGCGTTGCCTTTGACATTGGCGGCAGATAGTTTTGTGATAATTAATGTACTCGGGAAGCAGGCTACGTCGTTATACGGAGTTTGGAGTGGGCCGGTAGGTTCGATAGTAAACGTGCCGTCTGTAATAAGCGTTGCCGTAGCCGCAGCGGTTTTGCCTGAGGCGGCAAGGGGCGCAAAGGATTTTAGGACAGACAAAATACTTGCTACGCTTTTGCCTGTCTTTTTCGTTTTGTTGTTTTCGGCAAGACCCATACTTGCTACGTTATACCCGTCGCTTAACTCGGAAGAAGGAGAAATTGCAGCCAAACTACTCGGAATTTGTGCGATAAACGTGCCGCTAAGCGGTTTGATTTCGGTATCGTCGGCTTATCTGCAAGCTAACGGACGGGCTAAAATTCCGTTATTGAATCTGGCTATCGGTTGCGTTTTAAAAATAACGGTTTCTCTCGTATTGCTTCCTAGAATCGGGATTTTCGGGGCGGCTATAGGCTCGGTGGTTTGTTATGCCGTCGCCGCTGTTTCGGATATGGCGGCGGCTTTAAAGTGCGGTGGCGTTTTATGTAAAAAAACGCTAGTCGTAATCGTCTGCTCGATTGTTTTCGGATTGGTTTATTTGCCGTTAAGTTCGTTGCGAACGGTAAAGTCTGCTTTATTAGCAGGATTGGCGGCATCGACGGTGTATTTTTTGCTGTTACTTAAAACAAAATGTATAAAAATAAAGCAAATTACTTTATAAGTCTTGCTATTTGGCTGAATTTGTTGTATAATAAGGTCGATGAAATTTTAAAGATTGTTTTTTCGGCGCATCGATCGGTTGAGTTTGAGTTGTGTAAAATCTTAGTTCGTTCGATGTTTATGCGCCGTGGCGGAGAGGAATTATGCTTGATATAAAATTAATAGTAGAAAATGCCGATTATGTAAAAGACGCTATGAGCCATCGCAGCGGAAAATACGACGTAGACAAAGTACTATCGCTTTATGCTAAACGTAGAGAGATTTTGATGGAAGTGGAAACGAAAAAAGCCACTCGAAACAAAGTCAGCGATGAAATAGCCGTTATAAAGAGAAATAAGGGCGATGCCTCGGCAATGATAGCCGAGATGAAAGAACTCGGGGAGGAAATCAAGGAGTTGGACGCCGCTCTTGCAGAGATAGAACCTGCGCTCAAAGAGGCGGTGCTTTCTATCCCCAATGTTCCCGATAAGAGCGTGCCTATAGGCAAGGACGACAACGACAACGTGGAAGTTCGCAGAGTGGGCGAACCGAGAGTCGCCGATTTCGAACTTAAGCCGCATTGGGACCTCGGCGCTTCTCTCAATATTCTCGATCCGCAGACGGCTGCAAAAATAAGCGGAGCAAGGTTTACAGTATACAGAGGGTTGGGAGCAAGACTCGAGCGTTCGATATACAATTTTATGCTGGATACGCATACCGCTAACGGATATACCGAGATATTTCCGCCGTTTATGGTAAACAGAGCCAGCATGACCGGCACGGGACAATTACCAAAGTTCGAAGACGACGCCTTTAACGTAAAAAACAACGATTTCTTTCTTATCCCTACGGCAGAAGTGCCTGTAACCAACATGTACAGGGGCGATGTCATAACCGAAAAGTTGCCGCTCAAATTTTGCGCATATACCGCATGCTTTAGAGCGGAAGCGGGTAGCGCCGGAAGAGATACAAGGGGACTTATCAGACAGCATCAATTTAATAAGGTGGAATTGGTTAAGTTCGTAAAACCGGAAGACAGCTTTGACGAGTTGGAAAAACTCACCGCAGACGCAGAGTCTATTCTCAAAAAATTGGGTTTGCCGTACAGAGTCGTATGTCTGTGTACCGGTGATACCGGATTTTCTTCGGCAAAAACTTATGATATAGAAGTTTGGATGCCTTCGTACGGCAGATATGTAGAAATATCTTCTTGTTCTAATTTCGTGGATTACCAGGCAAGAAGAATGAATATAAAGTACCGCAAAGAAGACGGCTCCACTGCGCTTGTTCATACTCTTAACGGCAGCGGTCTCGCAGTGGGACGTACAACGGCGGCTATTATGGAAAATTATCAAAACGCAGACGGTTCTATTACCGTACCGGAAGTTTTGAGACCGTACATGGGTACGGACATTATAAAGTAAGAGGAATCTGACTAACTAATGATCATTACGGCGATAGTACAAGCTATAAAATCTTTTTTTGCGGCAATCGGTAAAGTTATTGCTTGGCTTTTGACTGCGCTGGGACTATGGGTTCCGCTACTATATTCGGTGATTTTTCTTATCGTTATTGCAATTGCTGGTATACCTATCGAAACGACGGGCACGGCTTATTTCTTGGGATTGTTTGTTTCGCTCGGATTGGCGTTATGGATAAGTATGGCAGTGTCTGCGAGGAAGAACAAAACGAAAAAGGAAAAGAATGTCGATTACAATGTGGCAGAGGCGAAAAAAAAGAATCGAAAATCGGTTCCCGATGAAAATATTACCGTAAACTCGCCGCAACCTGTCGGCAGCGCAACGCAAGTAACCGGGGACGTTTTGCAAAGCGCAGTTTCTCCTTCGCAGCCACAGATGCAGCAGGGATATATTCAGCAGCAAAACGGTTATGCGCAGGCGTACGGACAGTATCCCGCCCATCAGCCCTCTTATCAGCAACCGATGCCGCCGCAGCAAAACTATACGCAGCAACAAGCTATGCCTGCGCAAAACGGATTTGTTCCGTATACGATGCCGTCGCAATATCCGCCGCAACGTCCGCAAAACAGTGATACGTTTGCGCCTTATGACGGCGTTAGCACATCCGAAAAGGCTGACGGACTCGGTTACGCAGGGTATTCGTATCCGCAAAATCCGACGCAATCCGTTTTTACGGAAGCGCAAAAAAGGTCGGCGACGTATTATGCTGACAGGGCAGCGGCGACTTACGACGAAAAGCCTCGTATATTTAGGTTGCGCAGCAATCCGAATATGCTTGTTTACGAATACAGCGACAGATTGGATTATTACAAAAAGGACGGAGACTATAGGCAGTTTTTGTATTCGGAAAAAAAGAGATAACGTTTGTAAAATCGTAAAGCAAGCGTAGATGACAAATAAAAACGGAACGATAGGAAGTCGTTCCGTTTTTTGTATACGTAATTTAATTTCTGCGACACAATTAAGAGTTTATATGCTTCGATTTCATAAAACGATAATTCGAAACGCACCTTTTACGAATTTCTAGCGGAAAGTGCGTAATTCACAAAAAACGTTTGTATTTAAACGGCGCTTATGTCGTCAAAAACGTTTTTTGCGTAAGTGCTATTTTTCGGTTCTGTTCAGTAAACATACTGCAGTCGCAGCCATACCGTCACCTTGACCGATTACGCCCATTCCCTCCGTTGTGGTTGCGGAAACGTTAATTTGATGTAGTTCCAGATTCATACGCTCGGCGAGCGTTTGTCTGATGTTCGTCATAAAGGGACTGAGCTTCGGCTCTTTTGCAATGACTACGGCGGAAACGGACATTATCGAGTATTTGGCTTCCGATACATATCGCATAACTTCGTCGAGAAGCTCTAAGCTGTTTGCGTTTTTGTACTGCTCCGTGGACGGAAACAGTACGCCGATGTCGGGCATGCCGATTGCCGACAGTAATGCGTCCATAACGGCATGCGTAAGAACGTCTGCGTCGCTATGACCTAAAAGACCTTTTTTGTTAGGAATTTCTACTCCGCCCAAAATGAGCTTGCGCTTTGGTACGAGTCGATGAAAATCAATACCGTTACCTATTTTTTGGCATGGAGGCAATGCAATTATGTCTTGAGGCGTCGTTATTTTTTTGTTGGAAGGATCGCTCTCTACTATCACCGGAGCGTAACCGTAGGCGGCAAATACCGCACTGTCGTCAGTGTAAAGAGAGTTGGGGTTTTCCGCTGCTTTCAGGTATGCGTCAACGATTTTTTTTGTGTCAAATGCCTGTGGCGTTTGGACGTTGTACAAACCGTCTCGTTTTATGTTTTTTACTATCATGCCGTTTTCTACTCGTTTTATAGTGTCGACGGTTGGAGTTGCCGCTATGCCGCTGCCGTGCGTTTCGGCAGATTTTATACATTTTTCTATTATTTCTTTTGTAACGAACGGTCTGGCTGCGTCATGAATAATTACTGTGGGAGAGGTCGCTTTTTTGAGTCCGTTTAGAACGCTCAAAAATCTTGTTGCGCCGCCGACTGTAACCGTTGCAGAGTACGGAGCGGATATTTCTTTAATTTCGTCGATATCGTCTTCGGCTGCGACAACTATCAAAGAGTTGCAAAACGGAGCGAATGCGTCCAAACAGTATTCGATGGCGGTCTTTGCCCCAAAATAGCAAAGGACTTTGTTTTTTGCGGTTTTTGCTCTTGCGCCTTTTCCTGCGCAAAGAATAACTGCGTCAGTTGATTTCATAAAGTTCGTGCGCCTCCTCTTTGTTCGCTTTTTCGTTAAGTCCTTTAACGGTAAAAGTCAAATTCCCGGAAAGGAAGGCTATGGTTACGACGTCGCCTATTTTCAGACGATAAGACGGCTTGACTTCTTTGCCGTTAACGATGACTTTTCCGTTGTCGCATGCGTCCGCAGCTACCGAACGTCTTTTTAATATTCTGGATACTTTCAAAAATTTATCTACTCTCATTTGGTTCACTCAAATTATATTATGTATTTTGCTGTGCTATGTCCGTTTGACAGCCTCTAATATCTTGCTCCTATAAACTTGTCCTAAATGTATAATAACTGAACAATAAAAATAAGATAATTGCTTTATATATCAAGGGTTGTCGCAGAACTGCGGCTACGATAAGTGTAACACATTTATAAATAATCGTCAAGCGCATAGTTCGCAAACGTACTCTTACAACGGATTGCTCTTTATACAATATAATAATGATATTTTTATTGTTCTTACAAAACAAATAGCGTGGACGCAACCATTACATATCTTTCCTTAATGACATAGGCTAAAGAATAGGCGAAAGATAAAAGCGCACAAACGGCAGCTAAAAGTATAAAGAGATATGTATAGTAAAACACTCCGCATTGTCGAGCAAGCGGAGTGTTTTACTGTGTAAGCGAAATAATGCAGTAGGGA
>FR884038.1:39971-40091 GCA_000435495.1 Firmicutes bacterium CAG:552
GGAAAGAGTTTAGGCGAGAGTGGATGTCCTTAAGGAAAAAGCGGTATAAAGGGAGAAAGGTAGCAGCAGAAGAAGGGTGAAAAAGCGCAGAGAGAAAAAATAAAAAAAGTTTAAAAAAAG
>FR884039.1 GCA_000435495.1 Firmicutes bacterium CAG:552
TTTTGCACCCCGTGTCTGTTCTGCCACACCGCACCGCCTTTCAGTCCCGAATCCAACTCACCCATTCCTTTTATTCCTTCATTCCATAAACAAATATAGTTATATGGTTTTTTATAATGTGTTATAAAGCCGCAGCAATTAACAACATATATACAGCCGAACATGACATAAATGAAATATATATCTTTAGAAATATGAGAAAGAAATCCACGCATTCATATCGCCTTTGCTTTGTATTTACGTACCTAACCTATAGTCAGCAGTCAACTAATTCTTCACGGGACAATAAATTTGCCGTTACACTGCTGCAAAAGTTTCTCGAGCATGTTCCGCAAATGTGTTTTCACAGCTGAAGAGCGCAACATTTCCGCCGGTAATTGCAGCGCGCCCCAATATGCGTCTGCTCCCTATCTTATTTTCGATATACTGTTTCGATACGCAACCGTCAGGTTGTATGTCGGTAACAAATCCTACGATAGCTCCGCCAACCGCCTTTGCGGCAACCTCACCGAAGTCTCTGCTTTTCTCCAAAAATAAAACGTCTCCTGCTCTAACTTTCGAATCGCACGTTACGCAAATATACATTATTGTGTTCCTCCTGAATGTTTTCTATACTATAACACATAATACTTGACAGCGTTATGTCATATATTATAAAATATTTTTATAATTTTTATAGCCGTCGCCATTGTATTTATATTAGGAAGAACACCAAGGAA
>FR884040.1 GCA_000435495.1 Firmicutes bacterium CAG:552
TTAGCCTCAGTGGCTCAGTGGTTAGAGCGTTCGGCTGTTAACCGAAATGTCGTAGGTTCGAATCCTACCTGAGGCGCCAAGATAAAAAGTCGACATTTTTGCAAAAGTAGCAAAAGTCGGCTTTTTTTGTCGTCCAAAAATATGTTATAATGTAATTAAAGAGAAGTTTTATCTTATTTAGGGAGGTGGAAGTTTGAATTATACTATAGAGGTCGGTCGATGAAGCAAGAGAAAGCGTACAAAATAAAACTCATAAAATCCTTGAGATACAAAGACGGCGATGAAATAATCGAAGAAACAACGAGAGTGGAAATGCCATGACGTACGTCGACGTTGTTTGCCTAATTAAAGTAAATCGATTGCTTAAATCGCCTTAGGTACGTTTAAATCGCAAGCAAGGGAAATTCGATTGCTCAATCTTAGAGGAAAATTTTACGTATTTACTTTTTGCATTAAATATGATATAATACAATTAGAATTTAAATATCGGAGGAAAACAACCAATGAAAACGATTACGGTTAAAGGAGTTGGAAAGGCTTCCGTTAAACCGGATCTTATCGTAATATCGATGAGATTGGAAACCGAAGACAAAGAGTATACAACGACTACCTTGACGGCGGCGCAACGGATAGATGCGCTTAACAAGTCGTTAGAAGAAATTGGATTCGGTAAAGACGCCTTAAAAACGACCGATTTCAGCGTGCGAACCGTTTACGAAAGCGTTAGAGAGCAAGGCGGTAATTATAAGAGCGTATTTAAGGGGTATGCGTGCAGTCACACTTTAAAAGTAGAGTTTGGCTTCGACGCTAAGCGGCTTGCCTCGATTTTATCTGCAATATCCCGTTGTGTTGCAAAGCCGGAGTTGACCGTTTCGTTTACGGTTAAAGATCCGTCTGCGGTAAGTAGCGAACTATTACATGCGGCAACGCAAAACGCAAATGAAAAAGCAAACGTTCTTTGCTCGGCAGCCGGGGTAAAATTGGGAGAATTACTTTCCATCGATTATAATTTTGGAGATATAAACGTGTGTTCCGATACAGACTATAAAGTCGAAGGAAGATGTATGATGAAGGCAGAGGCATGTTTGTCTGATATAAATATCGTTCCCGACGATATCAAAGTAAACGATACGGTAACGTTCGTTTGGGAAATAGAGCGCAAATACTGATTTTAAAGGATATAGCTTCCGGCGATGCGAAAACAAAAACAAATTATGGATATAAAAAAGTATCCCCATAAAGATTGTGACGGAGACAGAGAAAGGCATAGCCGAAACTTTCGACATGTAAAACGTTGTCTTACAGTGCTTATCGCAATTACGATAACCGTGCTTCTCATGAGCGTAGTATTTTTTGTTGCGCAAAAGAACGGTTATGGGCGTACGTTACTGATCCTTGCCTCAGTGCTTATCGGATTAGACGGACTGTTGTATTTGTTGGCGAGGCGAAATAGTATAGAACTGCAAAATACGAAATTTAACGCCGACGTTTCCATAGAAGAAATAAAAGAGAAACGAAAGCAGCGTCTTATGGCGAAAGATAAGGAAAACAAGGCAAACGTATACAAAAAAACTTTTCCTGAGGTTATGAGCGGTGACGGCGCTAGCGAAGAATTTAAGCAACTTGACGACATAATGTTTTTTAATATGCTCGGAGACTAATAGATATCTGTTTAATACAGATAGTATGCAAGTTTGGTATGTATGCGATTTTTCGCCATGGTCGTGAATAATTGTGTTATGCATTAAAATGTCAAGATGTAGGAGAGTTGCTGTATTTTGACGTTTTGAATACCAATGGGAGTCGACATAATACGCAAATTAAGGCAACAAAGTTTGATAAAAACAAAAGCGAAAACATCGGTGATGCGAAGCAGAGGAATTTGACAAAAAATTAATTAAATGAATCGAGAATGAGTTCGGTATTGTGTCGGACTCATTTTCGATTTAAGGGTAATTTTCTAAATGTTGAAAAAATATAAATATTCTTAAAATTTTTCGTTTTTGTTCGACTTTTGGTGTGCATCTCGTCCGGGCTCCGCTTTTTCGAATACAAGATATTTCGTATATCAGAAGAGATATGCGTTTATGTTCGGAAGCGAGCAAATTTGACTTTATAATGCAATATTTGCCCTAATATTTCATATAGGTATATTGTATAATCTTTTAAAGGAGCGTCAGATGCGGCTAATTAAAAAGTTAATAATACTTTCCGGCAAGGGCAGAGGTTCGCTGATGCTGGAAAAAAACGCATACGGAGTGACCGGGAAATTGTCCCTTAATGGTATCGATGGGCAAAATCGCCGCCTGATAGTTATTTCCGGCGGCGACTCGTTTATAACCAAGATAGGCGGTGAAAAAGTAAAGGTAGAAATGGGCGACATAGATTACGACGAAATTCACGCAGCCGTAATATCCGATACCGAAGTTTTGCTTTACGGAAGCAATTGCCCGACGAAACTAAGTGAAGAGCGAATAATGAACGAGGCAAAGGAACTTAGCCGACGGGCGGGAGATAATGCGATAAAATACAGCGGCGTTTCATCGCCGGGCGATTATTTTAAAAACATCAAACCATACGACGATTATGCTATAGCCGAAAAAAATTATTTTGAATTACATACTAAGACGCTTAGCGACGAACAAAAATCCGGTATGGGCGCAAGCGAAAAACAAAATACTGTGAACGAATCGCAGGTAAACATCGCTTTGTCGAATACTGTTAAGGAAAATGCAGCGGAGGATAAAGGGAAGAGCGAACAAAGCAACGATTACGCAGGAGATTATTTTTATCGGCTGTGCGTAAGAAGCGTGTTCGGTAGTTCTGCCACACTCCTTTCGCTCAATGATAAGCAAAGCCGCCTCAACGATGAAACGAAAACGGGTACGTACGCAGTACGAGATAAGCTCTATTATGAAAAACTGTCGGCGCAGGCTAAGGAAGATGCCTGTTCTGTCGTGTCGGTATCCGATGTCGATGAAGTTAAGCCGACGTGCAGTATATCGGACACATACGCTTTTAAAGAAGAAACGCCTAACGAACCGACTTTGTTGCGGGCAGATCCGTTATCGGTAAAAGGTCCGAAGCGTTTTGTATCGCCGCAAGCGGGAAAAAACAACGAGCAGAGACAAAATGCGGATTACCCCGTTAAAAAGAGCGATACTTCCGATTATAGGCAAAACGAAAATTCCGTTCGTTCGCTTAGGGATAAGACGAACAATTCGTCGACTTTTGTAGCCGCCGCTCACGAAGATAACTTTACTATTCGGGGCAGAGACGCCACTTTTTACGAGAAAAACAGCGTCAAAGTAAGCAAGTTATTTTCTTCGTACGAGCGCTGTAAAGAAATAGAGCAGGTTATCCCCGGAAGTAGGTTCGTCAAGATAATGTATGACGATAGGCGGTACTACGTAGTAGGACTCGTAGACGATTATATTTGTTACGGCGTGCCGAGTGAAAGCGATCGGCTCCCGGAGGCGTTTTCCGGTTACGGTACGTATTTGTCGGTGGGTGGAGGCAGAGGATATTATATGCTTTATCAAGACGGCGTTACTGGGAAAACTCTGTCAAAAAAGAGCTGATCGATTAAGAAGACAATAGATAATTTTGTCGTTAAGTCAAAAAATAATGCGAGAGTCTTGCCCCGTAAAAGGGAAAACTTCAATTATATTGCTTTATGCAGTCAAAATAATTTGACTAATTGCGCCTAAAAAGGTATAATGTTTTAGATAACTATAACTATAATTGGAGCTAGAAAGCAATGAAGAAAAAGATAATTGCCGTTATTATTTCCGCCGTATTGCTGTGCGTGCCGCTTTTCGGTTGTTCGGAAACTCTTACGCCCGGCGTTTTGGAAGGAGAACAAGATACTTCTTACGGCGTTTTCAGTAACGGCGGCAGCGCCGTTCAGTACGGTAACTATATTTATTATATCAACGGATACAGAGGTTATGACGACGCAGGATCCGATAACCTATGGGGCAAAGTCAACAAGGGCGGCTTGTATAGAGCAAAACTCAACGGCGGCGAGGATCGTCTTGTTTCTTATACCGACGCTTTTGGCGTGACTACGCAGGTTAAGACATTCGTAAGCACTTTCGACGTAGCTGCTAACAGCGATTTTGTAACACATAAAGCTACTATCGTTACCGGTTACAAAAAAGACGACGACGGCAAGATCGTATATGACGATGACAAAAAACCTGTCGAGATTACCGAAGAAATCGACGAACTTACTTCGGAGTGTCTTGCACCCAAGACTATAGGCACTGCCGGCTACGATAAGGGCGGAGTATTTATTTTCGACGATAGCGTTTATTATGCGTCGCCCGCAAACAGCCAAGACAGAGAGGGTAATTTCGAAACCGAAAAAATTTCTTTCTATCGAACCAAGCTTGACGGAAGCAAGTCCGTAAAACTGTACACCACAAAGACATCCGACAAAACCGCAAAATACGCTTTTTATAAGCAAGGCGAAAAGGTGTACCTCGTCGTTCATGACGGCAACGACATCGTGTCGGTAACCGTAGGTGCGAAGAAGGCAGAAAAAGCGGAAATAATCGCATCTTCCGTGACGGACGTTTTGTTTCCCGTAAAAGAAGTTTATTATAAGGGTATGGACACTAACTCGGCAGAAGATTTCGTGTACTTTACCAGAGACATTTCCGACGACGATAGCGTCAGAGCGGGTAAAATAACCGAAGCTATTCGTCCCGACGGAAGCGAGCGCATTACTTTGCTTTCGCCCGGATACGACATTACGCTCAAAAACGTTGACGGCGGTTTTGTATTCTTCGAAGAAGACAGACCTGCCGGTAAGCAGATAAAATTCAGTAATTTCCACGAAGCGTTTATGATTCACTCTGAGTCGTATAAGGCAGCTTACGAGGCTCGTTACGCAGATATCGAAAATGCACTCGGCGCAAACAATCCGCTTATCGGACATATTTCCGGAACTGCGTTTGCACAGGAAAACATTTCCGATTATACGACCGTTATAGGAGTTCGTCCCGACAAAAGATCTAACCAGACTTACGTTATATGTTCGAAGTCGAGCGGAATATTCTCTTATGACGGCGAGCAACTCATAACGATATACGACGGTACCGTAAGCAATTTGCTTGCCGTAAAGGACGGATACGTTTACTTTAATAACAGCGGAGAGTTTATGCGAACTTCGGCATTCGAAAAAGGCGAAGCGGAAAGCCTTGCTACCGATATGAATACGTCCGCTACGTTTAAGCTCGACGTATTCGGTGATTTTGTAGCTATGTTCGGCAAAGTAGACGACTATGCTTCCGACTATATGATGATTGTCAATCTTACCCGTATCGATCAGGAAAAACAGTTTCTCGGCGTAAAAATCGACGACGATAAGTACGATCCGTCCGTAGAGCTTAAGACAGAGTCGGACGAAAGCAACGCAAACTAAATACAGACAAGTTTATCGAGGCTCGAAACGGTGGTTTCGGGCCTTTTTTTCTTTTGAGTTCGGAAAACGGATTAAAAGTTTTTAGCGGTCGGACGAATTTAAAGAGTTGAACAGTCGGCTTGTATGCGTTTTTGCGACAGTCTATCGAATTATAATTAAGCGATAAAAATCGACGATTAGACTGCAAGTGTTATCATAATAGCGATTTGCATTGTTTTAAGATATATAAAAACGCTTTTCGCTGTATATCTAAGCTGTCGATATTTGTTTGGATAAGTACAATAAAAGTTGACTTTACCTTTGCGATGATGTAGAATAAATCTCAAGATGATATTCGGTAAATACATAAACAAATATTACTTGCGATTTTTTCATTACATTTTTGCAGGGTTGATAGCGTTGATAGCCGTTGACATTGCTCAGCTGAAAATTCCCGAGTATTATAAGTTAATAGTTAACGGAATAAACGACGGCTTCGTAGAAGCGGGCGGAACCGTTGTCGCTTTTGACGCTGCATTTGTGGTAAACAATATAGGCATGCCGATGGTGGCTATTATTGCGATAACAGTAGCAAGTCGTTTTTTGTGGCGAGTTTCACTTTTAAGTGCGTCGGCAAAGACAGAAACGGCGCTTCGTAAAGAGATGTTCGACAAGTGTATGACTTTGTCTGCCGCCGAATATGCGGACAACAAAGTAGGCTCGCTGATGTCTTTGTTTACAAACGATCTCGAAACTATCGACGAGTGTTTCGGATGGGGCATACTCCGATTTTTCGACGCTGTGTTTTTAGGCGGCTTAGCGGTGTATAAAATGGCGAATATGAGTTTGAAGCTTACGCTTCTTGCCATGGTACCTATGGCTCTCATGATAGCTCTCAGCGCCCTTGTGGGCAAGTTTATGGCAAAAAAATGGGAACTCAGGCAAGAGGTGTATGCGTCGCTTTCCGATTTCGCACAAGAAACTTTTTCGGGGATTTCCGTAATAAAGGCGTTTGTAAAAGAAGCGGCTCAGCTGTCGAGATTTGCCAAACTAAACGTAAAGAACGAAAAGGTCAACGTCGAATTTACAAAGATGTCTCGACTGCTTAATTCGATAATAGTTTTGCTTGTAGGTTCGGTAGAGGCAATCATATTGGGATACGGCGGATACCTTGTGTATAGTGACGTTTTCAACGCAGGCGAACTTTTGGAGTTTTTGGGATACTTCGGGACAGTGGTTTGGCCTGTTATGGCAGTCGCAGAACTTATAGACACCGGTTCGAGGGGTAAAGCATCGTTAAAACGAATAACCAAATTGCTCGATACCGATCCGCTGGTAAAGGACGCTCCGGACGCTGCCGATTACGAAGTAAAGGGAGAGATAGAGTTGAGGCATCTTAGTTTTACTTATCCGCTCGGAGATCGTCCGTCGTTAAAAGACGTTAGCGTTAATATAAAAGCAGGACAAAATGTGGGGATATTAGGTAGCACCGGCTGCGGAAAAACGACGATTGCGGAACTTTTGCTGAGGTTTTACGACGCCCCCGACGGCAGTATAAAAATAGACGGAAGGGACATAAAGGACTTTACTCTTAGGTCGCTGCGTCGCAGCATTGCCTATGCGCCACAGGATAACTTTTTGTTTAACGATACCATAGCCAATAACATTGCGTTCGGCAATGAGCATGATGACGATGTTTCCAAGTTTGCGTCTATGGCAGACGTTGACGGTGACATAACCGCATTTAAGGACGGATATAACACGGTGCTCGGGGAGAGAGGCGTAACCGTTTCCGGCGGGCAGAAACAGCGAATTTCCATGGCAAGAGCTTTTTATAAGCAAGCTCCCATACTTATATTGGACGACTCCGTTTCGGCTGTAGACACTGCGACCGAACGGAATATTTTGGATAGCATCAAAAAGGAGCGCGCCGGCAAAACGACGCTACTTATGTCGCACCGAATCTCTTCGGTAAGAGATATGGACGTAATAGTTTACATGGACGACGGATTGGTCATAGGCTCGGGAAGTCACGACAAACTGTACGATACGTGCGAAAAATATCGTTTGGTAGCGGATATGCAAAAACTCGACGAGGAGGGCGGCAATGAATAAGTATCTTCCTTTGTTGATAGTCGGAGCGGTAACAGGGCTTGTATCTGCGATTTTGATAGTAGCAGCGGTGACGTTTAAGGATAATACTCAAACCAAAGCAATTCGAAATTTAAGCGACAAAGTGCTTATAAAACGGTTACTTTCGTATGCGAAGGCGCACGGTAAGAGCTTTTTGGCAGTTGCTTTTCTTATACTCGTATCTATCGGATACGACGTATGTTCGCCTTTGATAGTAGCTTACATAGAAGGCATAATAAAGAGCGATTTTAAATTAAACGAGCTGATAGCTCCGACTGTGGTATATGCGCTTGCCATGATAATTTCCGCAGTGGCGGTGTATTGTCAGTCCGTTTTGTTGCAAAAAACCGGGCAAAAAATAATTTCGGCTATGCGAGAGGATGTGTTTAGTCACATACAAAATTTTTCGCACGAACAACTGAATCGCATGAAGGTCGGCACTTTGGTGACGAGAGTAACCAACGATCTCAACGCCATTTCCACATTGTTTACAAATGTGCTGGCAGATCTTATAAGTAAGGCGGTTATGCTTATAGGCGTTACTGCTGCAATGTTCAGTATAAATTACGCCTTGGCACTTGTTGTAATGTGCTTCATGCCTTTTATAGTGCTGTTTACTTTAGTCTTTCGTAAGTTCGCCAGGGCGGCTCATCGCAAAGTCAAGGACGGGACATCCGCTTTAAACGCATTTTTGTCCGAAAATCTTTCGGGGGTTAAGGTTACGCAGGCGTTTAATTGCGAGGATAAAAAGAAAGAAGAGTTCGACGTAAAAAATTCCGATCTTTACAAAGCTCGCAGGCAACGAATATTTGTATTTTCGGTTTACAGACCGATGGTGTATTTGCTTTACGTGACGTCCGTACTCGTTTTGTTTTTGCTCGGCAGTTACGGTGCATTGGACGGTGCGGAAATTATGGGACAAGTAATTACCGCCGAAACCATAGTGGCGTTTTATATGTATTTAAGCAAATTCTTCGATCCCATACAGATGCTTGCCGAGCATTTTAATTGGCTTCAGTCCGCATTTGCTTCTGCCGAAAAGGTGTTTACGATATTGGATACGCCTTTGTCTATGACGGATACAGACGGGGCTGTGGACGTAGAAAAACTGAGAGGCGATATCGAATTCCACGACGTGTGGTTTAGATACACCGAGGCCGAGTGGGTGCTAAAAGGGGTTTCTTTTAAAATCGAAGCGGGACAGACTTTGGCGCTCGTAGGCGCAACCGGAGCGGGCAAGTCTACGATTTTGGCGTTGCTTACTCGTAATTACGACGCTCAAAAAGGTAAAATAACGATAGACGGTATCGATATAAAAAATATAAGGATAGCTTCGCTTCGAAAACGATTCGGTCAGATGATGCAGGACGTCTTTCTGTTTTCGGGTACGCTCAGAGATAATATCGTCTTAAGCGGCGACTATACCGACGAACAGATCGAAAGGGCGTGCATAAGCGTGGGAGCCGACGAAATGATAAAAAAATTGCCGAGCGGACTGGACGAAAAAGTCAGCGAAAGAGGGGCGAATTTTTCTGTAGGACAGAGACAGTTGATTTCGTTTGCAAGAACGGTAATAACGGATCCGGATATTTTGATATTAGACGAAGCGACTTCCAATATAGACAGCGAAACAGAGGCGATAATACAAAATTCGCTTCATCGTATGATGAATTTTACGACAACGATAGTAGTAGCGCACAGACTTTCCACCGTTATGCGAGCGGATAAGATTTTGGTTCTCGAAAACGGAAAGGTCATCGAAGAAGGCACGCATGCCGAACTGCTGCGAAAAAGAGGAAAGTATTATTCGCTGTACACCTTGCAATTCCGCAAAGACGAGTTAAAGAAGCTTGCACAAAAAAGCGTATGACTAAGATAAAACTGTGCAAAATCGGTTGACTTTGCAGGTGTAAAAGTGATTTAATTAGGCGTTATTTTTAATCGTGTGCGTAGGATGATGTTATGACAAACAGCAAAACCAACAAGATAAAGAAATCTGTTACTGCGGCAATAGCGTTTTCGGTCATTACCGGAGCGGCGGTAGGATGCGTAGTTACGGGGTATAAATACTTATGTGCGACTGCGATAGGTTTATCTCAAACTTGTTATGACGCCATGCGACAAAAGTTATGGATCGTACCGATAGCACTTGTTTGCGCATATCTGTTTTCGTGGATATTGTCTGTGGTTTATAAAAGACTTCCGTCTGCAATGGGCGGCGGTATTCCTACGTCCGTAGCGGTGCTCAGAGGCCGAATTCCGTTTAAGTGGTTCGCCAATTTTATTTCGGTATTTACGCTATCAATAGCGGGATTCGTTACCGGAGTTCCTCTCGGTAACGAAGGTCCGTGCGTACAAATGGGTACCGCTTTGGGCAGAGGTTCGGTAAAGCTTTTGGGCAAAAGCAAAAAAGCTTTGGACAGATATATTATGACGGCAGGCGCATGTGCCGGATTTGCGGCTGCTACCGGAGCCCCCGTTTCGGGGATACTGTTTGCGATAGAGGAGGCGCATCACAAGATTTCGCCCCTTCTCGTAACGGTGTCTTTTGTCGCCGTTTCGGTATGTACCGTGACGGTAAAATTGCTTACGCCGCTTCTTGGCGTAAGTCCGAGTCTTTTTCCGGCATTCGACGGAGCTACGATGGCGCTTAAAGATTTATGGATACCTCTTTGCGTAGGCACTGTAATGGGGATATGTTCCGTGGGCTTTTTGTTTTTGTATAAAGGCGTAAAAAAGATAGCCGACAAATTGAAAATCGGTGTGCAAAATAAAATTTTTGCGGCTTTTACACTGACTATAGCGGTAGGTCTGATTTCTTTTTCTTTTGTGTCTACCGGACACGAATTTATAAAAGAGTCGTTAGATTCGTCGATGCCGTGGTATTTTTTGCTTGCTGCGCTTGTTTTAAGATCGTTGCTTACCCTTTTTGCGAATTCGTCAGGTATAACGGGAGGAATATTTTTGCCTATTTTGGCAGTAGGCGCTGCCGCAAGTGCGCTTGTAGCAAAACTACTTGTCGTTATGGGTATGGATTCTTCGCTGGCGCTTACCGTTCAGCTCATCGGGATAGCGGCGTGCATGTCCGGAATGATGAAAACTCCGATAATAGCCGTTGCGTTCGGTTTGGAAGCGTTATCGCTTTGGAATAACCTTTTGGGCGTTACGATTGCGTCAGGGGTTGCGTATTGCATAACCGAGCTTGTAGGTGTGGAATCGGTGACCGATGCCGTCGTAGAAGACAAAATAGAGAATATAAACAAGGGCAAGGAGCATATCGTATATGAGGCGCATGCGATAGTGGGCGAAAATTCTTTTGCCGAAGGAAAACACGTCAGAGACGTATTGTGGCCGCCTAACTGTTTTGTCTTATCCGTGCAAAAGAAACGTCGGGACTCGGAGATAGACGAGCACGGCGACTTGGTCCTTAACGAAGGCGATATGTTACATATCAGATATACCGACGTTGAGGGCAGAGATATAGCCAAAAACGATATATTGGCGCTTATCGGACAGGAACATTTCGTTTCGAGCGTCGAAGTGGAGATATAGGAGAGCCGATGAAAAAGAAGGTAGGCGTAAATGTGTACGCTAAAATAAATTTTACGTTAAACGTAGGTAAAAAAACGGGGAATTTGCACGAAATAGATTCTCTGGTTTCCTCGATAAACGTTTATGACACTATATTTGTAAGCGACAGATTGGACGGTAAAATAAACCTTGCTTTCGATTCGGACGTGTTCGTTGCACCGCAGGAAAATACGGTAATAAAAGCCATAAAGGCGCTTAGAGATGATTTCGGAGATTTCGGCGTTGACGTGACCGTAAAAAAGAATATCCCGTTTTGCGCCGGGATGGGTGGCTCATCGGCAGACGCAGCCGGCGTCATAGCTGCGCTAAGCGAACTGTTCGATTTTGAAAAGCGCTATATAAATTATGCTAAAGTTTGCAAAAAAACGGGTTCCGACGTTTTGTATATGCTAAGCGGCGGATACGCACGAATATCCGGAACGGGAGAAAAGGTGGAAAAACTTCCTTACGACGGTACTTTTACCGGAGTTGCCGTTACTTCGACGGGAGTGGAAACAAAAGACGTATACAAGAAGTTTGACGAGGTGGGCGGCGATTTGCCTACGGATAACAACTCGGGCTTTTCGCAGAATATGAGACTTGGGAACATGCTTATGAAAGCGGCTTGCGAAATTAATCCGCAAATCTGCGCTTGTGCAGCCGAGTTGGAGAGGGAGGGACTTACCCCTAACATGACCGGCAGCGGCTCTACGGTATATGCGTTTACTCAAGACGCAAGAGAAATAGCGAAAAAACTTACGGCAAAAGGTTTGCGCACATTTGCATTTGAAACTTTACCTTACGGAATAGAATTTTTGTAATGCGTTAACTTTGCAAACGCTGCTTGCGATAATACAGTTAAAATATAAAGGCTTTGTCTTTTTAAAAAGGCAAAGTTTTTTTATTTGACGAGTATAAATATTCGAAAAGGGGCAATAATTTGCCGTATGAGAAGATTAGTGGCTTTAATGGGAGCTTTGGCGGTAATTCTCGGTCTTTGTCTATATCGTCAAGGTTGTTATATCCCCGGAGAAGGAGAACGCATAGACTATTACGGGAGCGAAACTACGGCACTCGAATGTTGCGACGAACTTTGGCGCGAATATTTGGACGGTGTGACAGTCATATACGCATACACTCCGCTCAGGGCGTATTACAAGCGTGTGCACGGCGAAAAAGTCAATGTTATGATAGCCGTGCGGGGAAATAAAATTTCAGTGGGTAGCCCTATTCTTAAAGGCAGTTACTAAAAAACGGCGGCGACCGAAAAAAATATGTATAAACGTCGCCAAGTAAGATAATAATCATATTCGACAGGAGGCAATATGAAAGTTTATTCAAAATCTGATTCAACCAAAAAGAAAAATCTCGGTGCCCTTATAGTAGGCTGTGTATTCGTGGTGTGCGCTATAGTCATCACGCTGTGCGTAACGCTTGCCGACAAACCCGAACCCGATAATGTTGTGCCGGCTAACGGAGACGCAAAAACCGAATACGTTATGCCGCTTGCCGAGTATACGCTCGGACAAGAGTTTTCGGACAAGCTTGTTTATAACGCTACGTTAAAGCAATGGCGTACGCATAACGGCGTTGACTTTACGGCTCCGGTGGGCTCGGTAGTAAAGGCAGTTTACGACGGCAAGGTCGTTAAGGTGGAAACTACCACGCTTGAAGGCGGAGTAGTTACCATAGAGCAGACGGACGGACTTATAGCCGTATACAAGTCGCTTAGCGAAATAAAGGTCAAAGAGGGCGATAACGTAAAGTCAGGAGACGAAATAGGCAAAGTAGACTCGGTTATGATAATCGAGAGTGCCGACGGCGCTCATCTTCATCTCGAAATGAAGAAGTCCGGCGAATATGTGGATCCTATGGCATATTTACCGGGCGGCAAAAACAAATAATAAAAATCGTCAACCGACATATACGATTGGTTGACGATTTTTACATATAATCACTTAATTCGAAGAACTCAGAAAGTCATAATAAGAAACGGAGACGCTTTTTGACCGATGTTTTTTATTGCGGTTTTCTTGTTCCCGAGGATAATAATTTTGCTTTTGGAAGATGGGAAATCGTACAAACCGAAGCAAACGATGCCGCCGATGTACTAAATACAGCTATTTAGCTATATCGATAAGCTCGTATTTGTCGCTACCGATACCGAGGGCTACGGCGCATTTAATGGTGTATTCGCCGTTTCTCGAACGGACTCTTTCCATAAAATGTTCTTTTCCGCTGTCATTTGATTGTAAAACAAGGTCGATACATGCTCGGTCTATGGCTACCGGATCCGTAGAAGCAAGAATGCCGATGTCTTTTAGGCACGGGTCTTCGGCTACCGCACAGCAGTCGCAGTCGACCGACATGTTCTTCATCACGTTAACAAACGCCATATTACCTTTAAAGTAATCGACTACGGACTTTGCCGCATCTGCCATAGAGGAAAGAAAATCGTCGTGATTTGCTGTCCAGAGCTTGGAAGGATCGCCTGCGCCGTGAATATACGCTTTGCCGAATGAAGATGCGACACCGATGGAAAGCTGCTTTAAAGCGCCGCCGCATCCGCCCATAGGATGTCCCTTAAAGTGAGAAAGTACAGCCATGGAATTGTATCGGGCAAGATTTTTTCCTACGTAATTTTTGTGTATGGTCTTGCCTTCTTTTATGTCGAGAACCATGTCGTCGCCTTCGGCGTCCATAATATCAACGTCAAAATATTTGCTCCAACCGTGTTCTTCCATGAGTCGAATGTGCTTTTCGGTGGTGTTGCGCTGTCCGTCGTATGCTGTGTTGCATTCCACTATGGTGCCGCCGATGCGATCGATTAACGGTTTGAAGAAGTCCGGGTGTAAAAAATTTTGATTTCCTTTTTCTCCGGAATGAACTTTTATTGCGACTTGAGGTTTAAGTTCTACGCCCAACATTTCGTATATTTTTATCAAAGACTGCGGCGACAGATCGGATGTAAAGTAAACTTTGGATTTTTCCATTTGATACTCCTTTGTATTAGTATTTTTTACGGCGCTTGTGCGGATTCCTTCAAGCCTATAATATCACCAATAATAAAAAAAGTCAATAGCGAGGTTAAAAAATATATACATATAGGCAGCAAAAGTGTTATAATATGTCCATAAATAATCGGGAGAGCTAAGATAAATGCAAGATATAAGGTGATGCTGGTTGTATTGATATTCTGGACGTTTTTTATCGGATTGGGGGCAGAGTTCGGTTCGACTTGCATGGTTATAGACCCCAGCGGAAAGCTTCTGCAAATGGACGGATTGCTTCTGTACTTTCGTGTTTTGCCTTTCAGCGAGACGCTTTTTACGGATTATACTTTTTCGGGGATTGCGTTGCTTGCCGTAAACGGCGTCACGAATTTGACTGCAACAACACTGTTTTTTAAGAAGAAATCGGGGGTCGTTCTTGGGATGGCATTCGGTTTTACGCTGATGCTTTGGATAACGATTCAGTTTATAATCTTTCCGACAAACTTTTTGTCCGTATCTTATTTTTTTTCGGCGTTTCGCAGTTCGTAACAGGATATATATGTTTTGTGGGAATGAAACAGTCGGAGTTTGTCGAAGCCGAAGAGCAAGATTTTCCGTTGATAGGCAGTGACAAAAGTAAACTTATAGTATACTTTTCTCGGACAGGCTATACTAAGCGACCTGCATTGGAGGCTGCGGCAAAAAGCGGAGCGGTAGTCTTCGGGATCGCAGCAAAAGAACGGATTAAAGGCGATGCGGGATTTTGGTGGTGCGGAAGATACGGTATGCTGAAAAAAGGTATGCCGATAGAAAATTTAAATACGTTACTAAGTAATTATGACGAAGTAACGTTGTGTACGCCGGTATGGTTTTTTGTCATAAGCGCACCTATGCGTAAATTTTGCGAGGAAATCGCCGGCAAGATAAAAAAAGTAAATTATATGTTTACACATTTTATGAATTCGGGATTTTTCAATCCGGCGGCAAAGAGGGAGAAAATTTTGGGGATAAAACACGGATATGTTCGTTCGTACAGAGTGCGATTCGGCGTAGCGAAAGAAATTAAACAAAAGAGGAATTAAAAATGGGTTGGTTTAATTATTACGGATTAGCTATAGTAGCGACGTTACTTGCGCCGAATATCGTCTATGCGTCAAAGAATAAGGAGGGGTTTGTCAACCTTTATCAAAACAAGGTCGTGCTTTGCTTAGAGCAAGTCGGACGGTTCGGGTGCTTTTTGCTTATGATTTTTAACATTCCGCATTTATATGGCGAATTTTGGTTTGAAAACGGTTTAACGGTGTACTTGATATGTAACGGAGTTTTGCTCGCATTGTATTTGCTCGGATGGTTTATTTGCAGCAAATTGTCTGTTTTTAAGGCCACTGTTTTGTCGGTGTTGCCGTCGCTGATATTTTTGTTTTCCGGAATAACGATACTGAGCTATCCTTTGCTCGCAGCCGCAGCTATATTTACCGGTTGTCATATAACCGTATCCGTAAAAAACGCATATATGCAAATAAATGAGTGCAAAGACAAAACCGTTCGATAGGGACCGAACGGTTTTGTCTTAAAAAAGCATAAACGTATAATAAATTTACTTGTAGGCAGTGCAGATTTGTTTTAATTTGCATTGTTTTTTTGCCACTACGTCGCAGCCGAAACGGTTTGTTTTTGTGCGGACTTAAGCTGCTGTTATTTGTTTTCCGCTTCGTCTAACAGTTTGTTGTATTCTTCAAATACGCCGTCTATAATTTCGTCGTCAAGTTCGATTTGAAATTTGTCTTGGTCGCCGCCTTTGATTACTTTAAAGACAAGCGCTTCGTCGTCGCTCATTCCGTCAAGCAATTCTACCGGTTGCAGAATTACGTAATAATTTCCTCTCAACGCAATGCCCGCAACTTCCATAAAGTCTACTTCTTTGCCTTCTGCCGTAAGAAGGGTGATAATATCGTCGTCTTTTTCCATTTTTTTGTCTCCTTTACTTTTGGGATGCGGCAAATGCCGTCGACTTCATTGTAGCATACTTTCGGCAATTGTCAATAGTCTATATAAAAATTTCACAAAATACTTTGCAGTACGGTGATACAAGAGACCAAGCAATTGAACATATTAAAAAATCAAATACTGCTCGCAAAACATATTATTCTTTGGTAGCAAATAAAGTTTTGGGAGAAAAAAAGAGCTACAATCTTTACATAAAATGCAAATGACACCAAAGAAAATATCGTAAAACAAATAGAGGATTTTACACATTCAAAAGAATAAAAAAGTTGACATCAATTTTGACATCAATTGACATCAAACGTATCAGTTTTAGGCAGTTTTAGTTAGAAAAAGACCGATAGGAAAAATCTATTCTTATCGGTCTTTTTTAATGCAATTTTTTAAGTAAAAAATATTTGATGTCAAAATTTTGAGTGAATTTTTTGATTTTAAGGCACTCGAATTTATTAAAATTAAAATTTAGCCAAAGTCCTAAAATGTCCGAAATTATTGGGTTTTAGCCATTTTTTAGATAAAAAAACGGGAGCGAAATTCGCTCCCGAATTTGGTAGGATTGAGTGGACTCGAACCACCGACCCCCACCTTATCAGGGTGGTGCTCTAACCAGCTGAGCTACAATCCTTTATAAAAAATATGACGCTACCTGCGTCTTAGGGCAGCGTTGGCAAAGTGGTGGAGGTAAACGGGTTCGAACCGTTGACCCCCTGCTTGCAGGGCAGGTGCTCTACCAGCTGAGCTATACCCCCACGCGCCAAACAGCTTACATATAATATCAAACCTTATTGCGGTTTGTCAAACATTTTTGCGGTGCTTTGCAAAAAAAATTGATTTTTTTTAATCAAACACATAGAAAGAAATTTTATAGCCGATTAAAGCGGCAAAATAAAACCGGTTAATGGCGTTTCGATTTGATTAAGGAGGCGGAAAAGGGTTGACGGAAGTATTTTATTGTGTTACAATAGACTCAATAACGATACTAAAGGAGTATTAGAAATGTTTAAAAGCGTTAACGACGTTTTGGACTTCTGCAAAAAAGAAGGCATCAGAATGATTGACTTTAAGATGATTGACATTAACGGAAGATGGCATCATCTTTCGATTCCTACCGCAAGATTTACCGAAGACACTATGAAGTACGGCATCGGGTTTGACGGTTCCAACTACGGTTTTGCGCCGGTAGAAAACAGCGATATGGTATTTGTACCCATCATAGAGTCCGCTGTAGTCGATCCGTTTGCAGAAGAACCGACTCTTACTATGTCGGGCGACGTAAGAATTATAGACAAAGACAACAGCCGTTTCGATCAGTATCCTCGTAACGTAGCTATAGCCGCCGAGGAATATATGAAGAAAACCGGTATAGCAGACAGAATGATTATCGGACCGGAGTTCGAATTCCATCTTTTCGACCACGTAGCTTTCGAAAATAAGCCCAATAAGGCTATGTTCCATGTAGACGCATGGGAAGCCGATTGGAACAGCGGCGACGACGAATGTCAAAACAACGGTTATCATACGGCACATAAGGGCGGCTATCACGCTTGCAAGCCTCAGGACGTAACCTATGATATTCGTAGCCGTATGTGCATGATGCTCGAAGATTGGGGCGTAAAAGTTAAATATCATCATCACGAAGTCGGTGGTCCCGGACAGGTAGAAATCGAGGTAGAACTCGACGATATGACCAAGATGGCAGACAACACGATGATTATCAAATACGTAATCAAAAATCAGGCGATTGCGGAAGGCATGACCGCAACGTTTATGCCCAAGCCGATATTCGGCGAGGCAGGTAACGGAATGCACGTTCATATGCTTCTTACTAAAGACGGAAAACCCGTGTTCTATGACGAAAACGGTTATTCGTCGCTTAGTGAAACCGCACATTACTTTATGGGTGGATTGCTTAAGCACGCAGCTTCGCTTTGTGCGTTCACCAATCCTTCCACTAACTCCTATAAGCGTCTCGTGCCGGGATTCGAAGCTCCTGCTACAATCGGATATGCAACCGCTAACCGCAGTGCTGTAATACGTATTCCCGCATATGCAAAGTCACCGCTTAACAAGCGTTTTGAATTGCGTAATCCCGACGCAACTTGTAATCCTTATTACGCTTATGCCGCTATCCTCATGGCAGGTCTTGACGGCGTAATCAACAAGATCGATCCGCACAAAAACGGATGGGGCCCGTTTGACTTTAACCTATTTGACCTCAGCGAAAAGGAGCAGAAAAAACTTCAGCATCTTCCGACTTCGCTAGAAGAAGCTCTTAAGGCACTCGAAAAGGATCACGATTACCTTACCAAGGACGGAGTGTTCCCCGAGAGACTTGTAAAACTTTGGATAGACCTTAAGCGCAGCGAACTTGCTAAGATGAATAAGATTCCCACTCCCGTAGAATTCGAGATGTATTACGATCTTTAAAATTCAGTTTTATCCGCAAAACAAAACGGGTAGGTAGCTCAATCTGCCTACCCGTTTTTGTACATTCGCATTTATGTCGAATGTTCTTTAAGCGATTCGAATCATTAGGAAAAACTTATGCAAAGCTTGGTTATGGCATTTTTGCGGATACGTTATTTGCATACGTTTTTTATGACACAAAATACTCGACGAAGCTTGCTGTGCTTTCGAGTATATTTTGGTTTTGCTGAATCGGAAAAGTTTTTCTTATCATGCGCATTTGCGATGAAGAAAGACTAAAACTTTCAATGAAATACAAAGGAGAAATTTTATGTACCAACTTTTTACGGATACCGACACCGACGTTACGCCGAAAATAGCGGAGGAGTACGGTTACAAACTTATCAGTATGCCTTACGTTTTAAAGGGGAAAGACATTTACCCGTATGTGGACTTCGAAGAGTTTGATCAAAAAGTGTTTTACGATACATTGCGAAGCGGAGAAATTCCCAAGACGTTTGCGCTTTCGCCGGAAAAATATATCGAATATTTTGAACCTACTCTTAAGGAAGGTAAAGACATTTTGTACGTGCATTTTTCGGAAGCAATGAGCGGAACTTTTAACGCCATGCACCTTGCCTGGCAAACGCTAAAAGAGAAATATCCCGATCGTAATTTGTATACCGTGGATACCAAAGGTATTACAATTTGCAGCTACGCTATCGCCTTGGAAATCGGCGAATTGGCGAAAAAGGGAGCCTCCGCAAATGAAATTCTCGATTGGGCAAAAACTGAAGTGGACAAGTTTGCCGTCTATTTTTATGCGGATGACTTGAAATTTTTTGCTCGCAGCGGCAGGGTAAGCGGTTTTTCGGCGATGATGGGCGGACTGCTCGGCGTTCGTCCCATTCTGACGATGAACAGCGACGGGATGATGACTTCCATTGCAAAGGCAAACGGTAGGCGTGGGGCAATGAAAGCAATTTTGGATTATGTAAACAATTTGCAAGAAGACATAAAATCGCATCGTGTTATTATCGGACATGCCGACGCCTACGAACTGGCAGCGGATATGGAAAAGAGACTAAAGGAATTGTTTGGATCCGATTTGCGTACGGAAATTGTGACGGTAAATCCCACGGCAGGCAGTCATTGCGGTCCGGATACGGTCGGAGTTTGTTTTCACGCATCTCATAGATAATTTTGAGAATATTATGACAGAAATCAGAGAAGTAAAAACGAGGCGGGAAATTAAAGAATTTATAGATTTTCCTTTGAAATTGTACAAAGGCAATTCTTTTTTTGTGCCGTCTCTGTACGCCGACGAAAAAGCGCTGTTTAAGAAGGATACGGTGTATTCCGAACAAGCCGAATCGGTATTTTTCATAGCGAAGAAAAACGGGAAAACCGTAGGTCGAATACAAGGAATTTTGCAACGAGTCGCAAATGAAAAATGGAAGCAAAACCGTATTCGTTTTACTCGGTTCGATTGCATCGACGACCAAGAAGTGGCAAACGAACTTTTTCGTGCTATAGAATGCTGGGGCAAATCCAAAGGAACCGATGAAATCGTAGGACCGCTCGGATACTCCGACTTGGACAAAGAGGGGTTGTTAGTAGAGGGATTCGATCAGATTTCCACATTCGAGGAGCAGTATAATTACCCATACTATGTAAAGCTTATCGAAAATTGCGGATTTGTAAAGGAAGTCGATTGGGTGGAGTATAAGCTTTATGCTCCTGACGAGACAGACGAACGTATGGAGCGCATTTCCGATCTTATGATGAAAAAATACGGATTGCGTTTGGGCGTGGCAAAAAATGCGCGCGAGTTCGTAAAAAAGTGGGGCGACGAGTTTTTTGAGGTGTTGGACATAACTTACGAAGCTATTTACCAGTCCGTGCCGTTTACGCCAAAGATGAAGAAAAATCTTATAGATAGTTTCAGATTCATTATAAACGTAGATTACGCAACCGTCATTTTGGACAAAAACGACAAAATTGTAGGCTTTGGCATCGCATTCCCGTCTATAGGCAAGGCATTGCAAAAAAGCGGAGGCAAATTGACGCCGATCGCTGTGCTCAGAACGCTGAGAGCAATCAAAAAACCCGAAGTAGTAGACCTGGCGTTAATCGGCGTTATTCCTGAATACAGAAGCAAAGCGATAGCCACTTCGATTATTGGCGAAATGATAAAAATGCTTTCGAAAGGCGGAATCAAGTACGCCGAGACAAACCTTAATTTGGAAACGAACACAAAAATTCAAAACCAGTGGAAAGCGTTTAAAAGCGTTCAACACAAACGCAGGCGAAGTTACGTCAAAAAAATAAAGTAGAAGAAGATTGTTATACAAAAAAGATTGCATTTTAATAAAAAGCCGACTTGAGGAAGTTGAAAAACGGATTAATAAAACTTAAACTTTTTGATTACGCATTTTGCTCGGCTTTTTGCGCCTTTTTCATCTTGCCTCAAAACTCAATTAAATGACGTGAGCCGATGGGGATGAAGAAAAAATATCGAATCGAGTTAGCGGAAGGGGCTCCTTGTCTTTGCGGCTATGACGGATGATTAGTATGCCGCCCCAAAAAGAGTTTTTTTGCTTACGATGGCATGCTCGTTAAAGCGGCAGTGTTTTTGCGAGTTTCCGAAAACAATCCCGTATGTTTTTACATAATTTCGCAAAAAATTCGTTTGTTAGACCGGAGATAGTCAGGTATGTAAACCTAAGCTGTAACGAAAATAAGGTAAGCGAGTCGAATCCCGGATTGCAATAAATTTACATTCTAAATTTTATAAATTTTCGCAAAAATTCTTGT
The DNA here is from genome assembly GCA_000435495.1 of Firmicutes bacterium CAG:552. Lineage (GTDB taxonomy): Bacteria > Bacillota > Clostridia > Christensenellales > Pumilibacteraceae > CAG-552. The sequence continues at coordinate 21,334 of FR884040.1, forward strand.
ATTCGCTTGACTTTTAATCCGACAAGTATTATTATATTGCTTGTTTTTAATAAGCGTTTGTCATTAAGTTTGTAGACGATTAGACGACGCAGTCGATGTATCGGCGTTTTTTTAGAGGTTAGAATACCCCTAAAAAAAAACGCCTTTTTTTTGTGCCGCAGAGGCAAAGAGGCATGCGTTATTTTACTAAAGGAGAGAATTTATGAAAGAGAAACAGATAAAATACGTTTTCGTAACGGGCGGCGTTGTATCTGGATTGGGAAAAGGTATAGTTGCGGCGTCTTTGGGAAGATTGCTTGTGCAAAGAGGTTACAAAATAGCCGTGCAAAAACTGGATCCCTATATGAACGTGGATCCGGGAACCATGAATCCGTGCGAACACGGAGAAGTTTACGTTACCGACGACGGAGCGGAAACCGATTTGGACTTAGGACATTACGAAAGATTTACCGGTGCTCAGCTCAATAAATATTCCAACCTTACGTCCGGTAAAGTATTCAATTCGGTTATAGAAAAGGAAAGAAAGGGCGAATATCTCGGCAAAACCGTACAGATAATACCGCACGTTACCGACGAAACAAAACGTTTTATAAAAAAAGCCGCCGTTGCTACCGGGGCCGACGTAGTTATCACAGAAATCGGCGGTACTATAGGCGATATAGAATCGAGGCACTTTTTGGAGGCAATAAGGCAATTCGCTTTGGACGTAGGCAGAGAGAACTGCGCATATATTCACGTTTGTCTCGTGCCTTATATAAGCGGCTCTAACGAATACAAATCTAAGCCTACGCAGCATAGCGTAAACGAATTGCAAGGTATGGGGATCAACCCCGACGTCATCGTATTGCGTTCGGACGGCGAAGTCGGAGAAGATATACGTCGCAAAATCGCACTGTTTTGCAACGTAAAACCCGATTGCGTAATTTCGGACATTACATTGGATTGTTTGTACGAAACGCCGATAGCGTTGCACAACGCAGGGTTGGACAAGGCGGTGTGTAAGGCGCTCAAGCTCGGCGGCAGATTGCAGCTAAGCGACTGGAAGGCGTTTGTAAAAAGAGCTAAAAACGTAAAAACGGAAGTAAAGATTGCCCTTGTCGGTAAGTATGTGGCGCTGCACGACGCATATTTGTCGGTAGCCGAAGCGCTCCGAAGCGGCGGTTATGCGGTTAACGTTAAAGTCGATATAGCGTGGGTAGATAGCGAGACGGTAACGGACAATACGGCAAAAAAGATTTTCGGCGATGCGGACGGAATTATTATTCCGGGCGGATTCGGAGGAAGAGCAACCGAAGGCATGATAGCGACGTGCAAGTATGCGAGAGAAAACGACGTGCCGTGTCTCGGTATTTGTCTCGGCATGCAAATGATGGTAATAGAATACGCACGTAACGTTTGCGGACTTAACGGCGCAACTTCCGGCGAATTCGACGAAAGCGCCGAACACAAAGTTATTGACCTAATGCCCGATCAACGTAACGTAAGCCTAAAGGGCGGAACGATGAGGTTGGGAGCATACCCGTGCGTAATCAAAAAAGATACAAAAGCCTATTCGGCGTACGGAAAAGCGGAAATAAGCGAGCGTCATCGCCACAGATACGAGTTTAACAACGATTACAGAAAAATAGTATCTGACTGCGGAATGACGCTTTGCGGAACTTCGCCTGACGAAAAACTCGTAGAGATGGTCGAAGTCGGCACAAATCGTTTTTATGTCGGTTGTCAGTTCCATCCGGAATTTAAGTCCCGTCCGGATTCAGCGCATCCGTTATTTAAAGCGCTCGTCGAAGAAAGTGCAAAACGTATATGAAATTTACGAATTTTACAGGGGGGGGGGATATAGTTTTATTCAACAACGATAATTTTAATGTAAAACGCCTTTGATGTTGAAATGCACCCCAGAAGTTAGACAAA
>FR884041.1:0-7961 GCA_000435495.1 Firmicutes bacterium CAG:552
ACTTCTTTTAACATTTCACATCCTTCGAAGCCGCTCACTGTCGTAGCCCCGCGCGAAAACTTTACTCGTCTTAAATTAGTACAGTTCTTGAACGGATCGTGCATAATATCTCCGTACGAAGTTATGGTATCCGGTATAATTATGCTTGTTATCTTTGTACAGTTTTTAAAGCCGTACTCGGTAAAGCCTACTATGGGTTTTCCGTCTACTTCGCTAGGCACAACTACTTTTCCTTCTGCTAAAGCGATTCTCCCTTCCACCAAGTAGCCGCTGCCGTCATTAAGCTCGGCTACCGCAAGTTTTCCCGACCACGACGGTACTTCCACTACGACCTTTTCGCTCGGCTGTGATTGTTCTTTCCCGTCTGCAAACGCCATTACTTCGATTGTGTAGCTGCCTACCTTGTCCGTCAACTCAAAGATGTCTAATTCGTTGCTCTGCGCTTCGTAATATACGTCGTTTATTTTTACGGCGTACTTCTCTGCCCCTTCGACTTTGCTCCACCTGAGTATTTCGTAGTCGTCTACAACTACGTCTTGCGGCGTACCTAATTTATCTTTTGCGCACCCCAATATTGCCGCCGCACCGACTATCGCTATTACTGCCGCCGTAAGTGCTATTAACACGCTTACCAAAGTCCTTTTTTCTTTCATCTCTTCCTCCTTTTCGTGTGTAAATTTTTGTTTGTTAATATAGACTCCAAAAAATCGACTTTAGGTCAAGATTTTGCCCCTATTTTTAAAAATTTCATCAAATTTTCATCTTTTTATATGTATTGATAATTAGACAATATTGGCAATTGTGGATATTGTATATACAATATGAATAAATTGTTATACTAAAAAATCAAAAACATTTGTTTTACAGCCGGCTCGGAAGCTGCAAATTACAGACTGTTTGCCATATTTGCTTGTTGTTATTGCTTATCTACGTACGTTAATTCGTCCGGTTTATAAGGGTGCTATAGGCTCAGCCTTCGGTAAAAATTTATTATGCCGTTACGCAGTCGCATACTTTTTTCAGTAAATACCGACTATCGTATTGCAGGCAATCCTCTTTCGGCCAAACACCGACAAAATACTTATCTTTGCATAAAAAAACGAGACTATAAAAAAGCACCTCAAAAAGTTTTCTCTTCGTTCGACTTTTCGGGTGCTTTTATAAGACTCGTCTATATTGATTTAATTGAAAAATTTTTCTGCCTGACGCTAAATATCGTCGTCCTCGTCGTCTTCCTCTTCTTCTTCGTCCTCTTCCACTTCGAAATCCCGAGGATCTATATCGTAATTGAAATCGCTGACTTCTTTGTAATCTTTGATTTCCTCTTCTTCCTCTTGCTCTTCTTCCTCTTCGGCAGCTAATTCCAAAGATATCTCTTCGGGCGGAACTTCCTCTTCGGGCTCGTCTACAAAGGCTTTCCAACTCGTTTCCAAGTCCTCAGGCTGCTCCTTTGCCTCTTTTACTTTTTTGCAAATAATGCACATCTCCTCGTCTTCGTCAATATAGTTGACGTGACAAATCGGACACAATTTGCCGCTTTCGGCTTCGAGCTCGTCCTCTGGTATCAAAAAGTTTTTGCCGAGCAATCCCAGTTCGGCTTTGCATACGTTACATAATTCGTCTTGTTCTTTGATGTAATTAAGCTCACAGCGTGGGCAAATAATATACTTAGGTTTCTCTTGCATAACAATCCTCACTAATTACGTATCCACATTATATTCATTTTGCATATCATTGTAAACTGTTTTGCACTACTTTTATAAAAAAATTAGCGAATTTTTGATTTTTGGTTTTCTCGCCGCACTTACTCCGACTTCTGCGCCGTACGTTGCGTATCGCCGCCCATAACCGTACCTTACGCCCGATTCCGACCGTAAACGATGTCTCCCCCCCCCTGATTAGCCTTACGTATTTATAAATGCGCTTATACCGTACGGCTACTCGGTTCTTGTTGCGGCTATATTCAGGAAAAATTCGACCCCGAAGAACAATTGCTCTCCGAAGCCGAATTTAGAGGTATTTATATACTTATTAGTTATCTAAGCCTTAGGTCCGGCTTTTGCTATGTTTTCGGGCATATCGGGATACTTTGTCGTGAAATTCTCCACAAAGAGCAAAGCAAGCTTTTTTGCCGTCGATGCGTAATCTTTTTTGTCCGACCAAGTATTTTGCGGATCGAGTACGGCAGAATCGACGCCTTCGCAGCAAACAGGAATATTAAGACCGAAATACGGCTCTTTTTTGTATTCGACTTTTGCCAACGAACCGTTAAGCGCAGCAGTTACCATGGCTCTTGTAGCCTTTAAACTCATGCGCTTGCCCACTCCGTACTTGCCGCCCGTCCAACCTGTATTTACAAGGTACACGTCGGCTCCGTATTTTTCGATTTTTTCGCCCAACATCTGCGCATATTTCGCAGACGGCAACGGCAAAAAAGGTGAACCGAAACACGTCGAAAAAGTACATACGGGATCGGTGATTCCTCTTTCGGTACCGGCTACTTTAGATGTGTAACCGGATACAAAATAGTACATTGCCTGTTCCTTGGTGAGTTTGCTGATAGGCGGCAAAACTCCGAACGCATCTGCGCTGAGGAATATAATCGTAGAGGGATGTTTGCCTACTCCGGGAACGACTTTATTTGTAATATAGTCGATAGGATAAGAAACTCTGGTGTTCTCGGTAAGCGAACCGTCGGTATAATCGGGAACTCCGTCATTATCCGCTACGACGTTTTCGACTACGCTGCCGAATCTTATCGCACCGAAAATTTCCGGTTCGGCTTCTTCTGACAAGTTTATGCACTTCGCATAGCAGCCGCCTTCGATATTAAATATACCGTCGTCCGACCAACCGTGTTCGTCGTCGCCGATAAGTCCTCTGGACGGATCTGCGGAAAGCGTGGTTTTGCCGGTGCCTGAAAGTCCGAAAAACAAAGCGGTTTTGCCGCTACCGTCAAGCGCCATATTTGCCGAGCAGTGCATTCCGAGCACTCCTTTGTGCGGCAAAATGTAATTCATTACGCTAAACACCGACTTTTTCATTTCTCCTGCGTATTTCGAACCGGCTATAACCACCATTTTTCTGTTAAAAGAAATTACAATAGCCGCTTCGCTGTTAATGCCGCACTCGTCTTTATCTAGCTTAAGCCCAGGGGCGCAAAGCACGGTAAATTCGGGCGAAAATTCCTCGAGCTGTTTCGCCGAAGGTCTGATAAGCATGTTGTGCATAAAAAGATTTTGCGACGCATATTCGTTGATAACTCTGATTTTTAAAGCGTAACTTACGTCGGCACCTGCGAATCCGTCAAAAACAAAAACGTTTTCTTTTTTGTCGAGATATTTACAAACCTTATCGTATATTTTTTCAAAGCGACTCTCGCTTATTTTTACGTTTTCTTTACCCCATGCGATTTCCTCGTTTACGCCTTTTTCGTCAACTATAAATCTATCCTTAGGCGATCTGCCGGTATATTTGCCGGTTTCTACGAGCAAAGCTCCTTTATCGGTCAGTCTGCACGGCTCTGTTTTGAGCGCAAATTCGACGAGCGACGGAACGGACAAATTTCTAAACACGTTTTTTACGTTAACAATGTTATGTTCCTTTAAAAAATCCATTTTATTTCTCCTTTAGCCAAATTTTATTTGATTATAACGAAAGTATACAACAAAAAATCGGCAAAAGCAACGCTTTCGTCAAATTTATCTTCTATTTTTATCCCCGAAAACGTTTTCTTGTATAAGAACTTTGGTCAGACTTTGCATTTTGTCAAGATCGAGCGTTTCGCCTCTCGCCTTCTCGTCGATTTTAGCGGCAGAAAGAATCCCTGCGCAATCGCTTCGGTTTAGTCCGAACGACTGCATCAAATTGTTCTCAAGCGTTTTTCGACGCATGGCAAAAGCGCACTTTACGGTTTTGTCAAATTGCTCCCGAATGCTCTCGTCAATCTTTATCTTCATGTCCATTCGGACTACTGCGCTGTCAACAGACGGCGGCGGTAAAAACTTTTCTCTGCCGACTTCTTTGACTATATACGGATCGGACCTACTGCATACCGCAAGCGTCAAAGCGCCGTAGTCCGACGTACCGGGCTTGGCAACCATACGTAACGCAACTTCTTTTTGCACCATTACGGTTATCCCGTCAAGCGGAAAATCGTTTTCCAAAAAATAAAAAAGCACGGGCGACGTGATGTAATACGGCAAGTTTGCCACAACCTTAAAATTTCCTCCGGTTATCTCTTTCAGTTTAGCCGGAGAAACTTTCATTATGTCCTCATAGATTACGTTTGCGTTAGATTTGTCGGCAAGAACTTCGTTTAGTACGGGGCGCAGTCTGCTATCTATCTCAAATGCAAAAACTTTAGCCGCTTTGTCGCAAAGCGCAGAAGTTAGCGTACCGGCGCCGGCGCCGATTTCCACAACCGTATCCGTATTATTGATATTTGCGCCCTCTACTATATCGTAAAGTAAATCTTCGTCCAAAATAAAATTTTGACCGAATTTTTTACTAAATGCAAATCCGTTGTTTTTTAATACTTTCAGCACGTTACTCATACATAAATTTTATCATAGCCCGGCGCTTAAGTCAATCGATATAGCAATCTAATTCTCCCAGGTCCTTTAAAACGCCGAGTATGCCTTGCGTACGGCAAGCGTCGGGAGCAAGAGCTATTGCCGCAGAAAAATCTCCGCTTACGGAGTTTAACGAAAAGCCCAGATCCGAATAAAGCGCTTTATACTTGACAAACCCCTTTCTGAGAATATTATTTGCTTCCGCCAACGTCGATATAGTTTCGCCGCTGCAAAAGTTTAGTTTGTATTCCGTTTCCAAACATTCCCTTCCCATAAGCAATCTTCTCGGCTTGCACTTTACCCCCAATTCGGCAAGTCGAATTTTTCGATACTCGTTGTCGGGCGGCAACGTCATATATCGTCTGTTCTTTAAATGATAAAGATATAACGCATTCAGCGCCGGCGCAAACAACATTCGCAGTTCCCCCATGCTCAGCTCCGTTTTTTGCGAAGCTTTAAATAGGTACGAGACTGCCGCTTCGCCGTACGAAGGCAAAAAACGGCTCAAAACCGCAGACTTAAACGCCGCATCCGCTATTTCGCCTTCCGTCGCATCTCTGCCTGCCAGCGAGCTTGCCAAAGATGTGGCTTTTTTCGCATAAGTCAGGCGTCTTTCGCCGTAAAAAATGTTATCTACCGCTGCGTCGCTTGCGCTGTTTGCTCTCGAAACAACTGCGCCGAACAAAGACGGCACGTCCGACTTTAATATATATTGCGGATCGAATACATACGCATCGACATTAAGCAATGCGTCGCACCAGGGTGGCGAAACGACGATTATTTTAAAAGCGTTTGATATAGCCGTCTTCTTTGCTTTGTAAACCGAGTTTTCGCTGCCGGCTCCTATTACGAGCGCAGTATCTTCTTTTATACCGTCCGATATACGATATTCCTTCAACCTTTGTCTTATAATTGCGCTCAACGTTTCATCGTCGCATACCAACGTAATTCTGGATAGCGGAGGGGCAAATTCCCCGACAACCGAAGTCAACGCATCTAGCGCATTTTTTTCAAATATAATTGTGTCGCTTGTCATACGTATATTATAAATCGTTTATACATACATAGGAGTAATATATTTGTTGTTTTTGTAGTCTCTTTGTCGATTTTCAAAAATCGTCTTTCTTTGGACCTCAGTCATACATATCGATTCGATGTAAAAAGCGGCAATTTGACGCCCTAAACAAAACTGCAATTATGCAGACGTTTTTTATAGGCAATAAACTCCGATGCCCCGTGACAAGTGTATTGCAGCATTAAAATTATAATCGCAAAAATGGCGTTATATTCAGCCCCTTTTAAGCAGCAACAAAGACGCTGAAGAAATAGTTTGGCAGCGTCTCAAACCGCCGCATTTAAAAAAAGTCGCAAACGATTTTCTTCGTTTGCGACTTTGTGCGTCTATTTGCTTTTAGTCTTGTATAAGGTCTGCGTATCTGTCTTTATAAACGGTTACAACGCCTTGAGTATCGTTCTCCTTACTGGAACCGTACACGTTACGATAGTAATAGATTTTTTGGTCTCTCCATTCCGTATATGCATCTTCTACCGCTTTTTCTTTTACAAGATTTTCAATATAGCTACGTACTGTAGTATATCTTCCTGCGGTAAAGTAATCGTTGAGTCCGAGAGCATTCGCCTCATAATCTGCAACGTAATACATAATGTGAACGCCGTAATCGGTTACAATGTAATGGTCGAGCATTTCGCCTACTTTATAACCTTTATCTCTAAACTCTCTCGCTGCATTTGCGAATTCGACCATATATGTTTCCGATTCGCCGTCTCCGAGCTTGTACTTAACCGCATATCCGTTTTCTTTATCGAAAATTCCGGGGTCGGTATTGTAAAGGTAAATGAAATCGTCAAACAATCTTTCCGATTCGTAAGCACTGCTTCGAACTCTGCTCATAGCCGCTTTGATTTCTGCGAACACCTGAGCTACAGTATATGTCTTTGTCTTGTCATCCTCGCCGTCTTTATGTCTGTATACGACTATCTCGTTCACCTTCTGGGCTCTCTTCGCTTCGTACTCTTTAGTGGTAAGCAACGCCTTTTGTCTGGTAAGATCTTGCTTTTGCTCTTCGGAGAACGGAAGCAAAATGTGCTTAACGTTAACGTAATCGGTATTAGGTCTGTACAATATCGTATCAGTACCGGATATCGCCGTGTCGTAAGCGGAAGAATCCTTATATTTGGTCATCTGAGTTTCGACAATCGAATTGTACTTTGCCAAGATATCCTGTTCGGTAACGGTAACGCTGCTTTCGATATAATCTTGCAGAATTGCCATCTTTTGACTATCAATCAAACTGTCGCCGACAAGTTTTTTGCAAAGCAAAGTCTTTCCTATAACCCGATATGCTTCGCCTGCGCCCGTTACTTTCGCCAAACGCCTAAGTATATCGACCTCGTTTTCGATGGTTTTCTTTTCCTCGTCAGTTACTCCGATAAGAGATGCTGAAGCTTCTGCCATAGAAGAAATATAACGTTTAACCGCTTCTCTGAAAAGAGACTTGGTTTCTTCGTCGCCGTAGTTGCCGTTATAGGAGAAATAAAACTCTTTGCCCTCGTTATACCAAGGCTCGGACAAATACCAACCGTCATGCTTGTTGCCCTCGCCGTAAGTGTAAAAAACCCTCTCGTCGTCCGCTTCGTTTTTTTCGTCTCTTACGGGATATGTGGTTTCCGTATCGGAATCCGTACTCTCTGCGGTAAGCTCGAGCTTATCTTTGCCTGCAGCCTCCAAAATCTCGTTACAAAGACTGAGTATCGAAGAATCGATGGACTTGTACACGCCCTTTTGCACTGTCTCGATATCGTCTTTAGTCCAATAGATATCTTTTGCTTCAAATCTCACGTCGCTTTCCAATACGACAAGCTCCTGCGTGATAATCTGCTCCAAAAGCGTCTCTAAGGTACGTTCGTACGTCCAGCCCATGGACTGAATATACGTCGGTCCGTATGTGTTGAAATAGCTTACGAGTTGCGATTTATAAATCTCGATGGGCTCGGAAGTGTACTCCCATCCGTCGCCGCTCTGAGTTATAGGATCTATCTTAACAATAACTTGAGAATAGTCCCTTTCGTAGTCGTGCTTGATAAACGTACCGTCGTAGGTGGGACTGCATGCGCAGAACAACCCCACGGAAATTATCAAGCTTAATAGTAAACATGCGAATTTCTTCATTATTGATCCTCTAAAAAAGTTATAATATCAGGCATGCGCCTACAAGTACTTAGCATTATACAATAATCGAGCCGAAAAATCAAGAGTTTTTAGCGGCGAAGACACATTTTGACAAAAAATTTATTAGGTTTTTTTGACAAGACGCTCCCGAAAAAGTCAGTCTCGGCGGCGATAACATAACCGCACCGCCCGTAGCA
>FR884041.1:7982-24633 GCA_000435495.1 Firmicutes bacterium CAG:552
CCCCGCCCGTAGCATTGGCTGCGGCGGCCGTCTCTTTAGTAATTTCCTTTGCCATATCGAAGTATACCGAACATTCGTTTCTTTTGAAAGTCGCTTTGCTTGCGCCTATTTCTCTCGCCAGATTTTTTACCATGGCGGTTGCGGTGAGATTACGCACCGATTGCGGAGGCTCTCCGTACACGTCTTTTAATTCTTCGAATAACTTTGCAGCCTCCTGCTGCGATTTTATCGACGCTATACGAGAATACAATTGCATACGCCACTCCTCGTCCGTAACGTATCCGTCGGGGATAAAGGCAGGAAAATCTATTGCCACTTTTATTTCCCTCTGTTGTTTCGTCTCCTCCCCGCCAAGTTCCGCAACAGCCTCCTTGAGAATCTTGCAGTACATGTCGTATCCGACTTTTTCCATATGACCGTGTTGCGCCTTGCCCAAAACATCTCCCGCACCTCTTATTTCGAGATCCCGCATAGCTATTTTAAACCCGGAACCGAATTCGGTGTATTGCGTCACCGCCTCCAATCGTTTGTATGCGGCTTCACTTAACAATTTACCGTCGTCGTAGGTAAAAAACGCATACGCAAGCTTGTTACTGCGACCGATACGGCCTCTGAGCTGATAAAGCTGACTTAACCCGAGCCTGTCGGAGTCGATTACTATCATTGTATTTGCATTAGGCATGTCTATTCCGTTTTCGATTATCGTGCTCGCTATAAGCACGTCCGTTCCGCCTTCTGCGAAATACGATATAGTCCGCTCCAAGACGCTTTCTTTCATTTGCCCGTGTGCAACCGAAAGCTTTACGTCGCCCAAAACAGCTCTTACGTTAGCTGCGAATTTTTCAATCGTTTCCACTCGGTTATATACAATAAATACCTGCCCGCCTCTTCCGAGTTCTCTCGTTACGGCGTCTTTGAGTAACGATTCCGAATATTCGGTGACGTATGTCTGCACGGGGATACGCTCTGCCGGCGGAGTGTCCAACACGCTCATGTCTCTTATCCCCGTCATGGACATGTGAAGCGTGCGAGGTATAGGCGTTGCGGATAACGTCAATACGTTTACGTTATTTTTTAACAACTTCAGTTTTTCCTTCGCCTCCACTCCGAAGCGTTGTTCTTCGTCGAGTATTAGCAGTCCGAGGTCTTTAAATTTCACGTCGCCGGAAAGCAGCCTATGCGTACCTACCGCCATATCGATTTTTCCTTGACTGAGCAAATCAAGATCTGTTTTTATCTCGGAGGCAGTGCGAAATCTGTTGAAACACTTTATGTTGATGCCGAAATCATGCATTCGTTTGCTCGCCGTTCTGTAATGCTGATCGGACAAAATCGTAGTCGGCGAAATGAAAGCGACTTGTTTGCCTTCTTCTATTACTTTAAACGCCACCCTCAAAGCAACTTCGGTTTTTCCGTACCCTACGTCTCCGCAAAGCAATCTGTCCATTACTTTGCCGCTTGTCAAATCGGCTATACAATCGTTAACCGCAGCAATCTGATCGTCGGTCGGGGCATACGGAAACGTCGCTTCGAAATCTTTGAGCAACGTAAGGTCCGACGAATATATATGTCCTTCGCATTTTTGACGTTTTGCGTACAGTTCGAGCAGCGAAAACGCCATTTCTTTTACGGACGCTTTTACTTTGGCTTTTACTTTGGCGAAATCCGCTCCGCCTATTTTACTTAGTTTAGGTTGTTCTTCTCCTGCGACGTATTTGCTGAGAGAATCCATATTCTCCACGGGTACAAAAAGTTTGTCGCCGTCTCGGTACCTGATTACTATGTAATCTCTCGTACTGCCGCCCATCGTCATCTTTTCGACCGACTCGCAGATACCTATACCGTGCACTTCGTGCACGACGTAATCGCCAACCTGCGCCATGGTAAAGGCGTCTTTTTTACTACGTCTGACCTTAGCTGCGCTTTTATGGCCGACAAGATCGTACGTACCTATAACAACCTGCTTTATGTCGTGAAAAATAAATCCCGTATCTAATTTTTGCGAGCTGAGCGTTGCACCGAACGCCTTGTTTCGGTCCAAAGTTTCTTCCAAATTATATTTGAGTTTTTCATCCCCGCATAGCAGTGTAACCCGGTAGCCGTTAGCCACCCAATTTTTTATATCGTCACAAAGAGCAATAGGATTTCTCCTGTACGAAAGCACTTGTGTGTCCTGTACCGTTTCTACTGCGGTAGGCGTGAAAAGTCTGTTAGCCGAATTTACCGAATGGAATGCAAGTTTACCGCCATTATATGAAACGTCGTCGCTCAGCTGCCCTTCGACATACGGAGCGCCAGACAAAATAATCGACTTAAGTCGAGAGTTATATTCCGTCATGGCGATTTTTACGGAGTCTGCGACTTGCTTTGCGTCGTCGTAAACGATATACGGCATTTTAACAAATTCCGAAAAAGTGCTGTGCGGCAATAGCGGATATATAAACGACAGCGAATTATCCGCTTTGCTCAGCTTTTGCTCTATATCCGCTCTTATCGCATCGGCATTGCCCTTTATCTTACTCAAATCCGCTTCCCCTACGGTCACGAAAGTATTAGGACAAATATCAGCTTCGTCGATCTCCTCAGTCGACAACTGAGTAAAATAATCAAACTTTTTAATTGTATCCGCTTCGTCGCCGAAAAACTCTACTCTTATTCCCGTCCCGACGGGAAGCGAAGGCGGCGATATGTCGAGTATATCTCCTCTCACGGCAAATTGACCGCTGCCGTCCACCTGCAATACCCGCCTGTATCCGGCTTTGACAAGTCGATCGGGAATGGCTGCGAAATCCTCTTCTTTCCCTTTTTTCAATCGCAGTCCAAGCCCCGAGAAAAGTTCTCTGGCGGGGAACAACTGCATTATCGCAGCCGCATAAGTTACCACCGCCTTTGCCTTTCCCGAAGATATCATATACAAAGCCTTTAATCTTTCGTTAACTTCGTCACCTGCGCAAATTCGGGTATAATTAAGCGGATCCGCAAGCGCAGGCAGATAAACTACGTCGTCACGAATACAAGATATTTGCTCGTACGCCTTTTTTGCTATAACATAGTCGCTGCAAACGTATACGAAAGACGGAAGCATCGCCGATATTACGGTACGCTGTCCGAAATGCGCATTAAGGACGGAAACGTCCTTTCCGTCCTTAAGCTCTTTAAGTATTTTGGCGGCTATACCGCCGCTAAGTAAATCTTTAAAATTCAAGTCTTTGCTCCAGAAACTTCGCCCGGCAATTGCCCTTTGATGAGTTTTTGCGTTTCGTCCGCAGCCTTTTCTATTACTTCGCAAAAAGCCGCTCTTTCCGATTTCGGAACTTCGCTTAAAACGAAATCCGCAAGCGGCATTCTTTCGGGAGGTCTCCCTATACCTATTCTCACACGAGGAAACTCCTCGGTGCGAATGTTTTCTATAATGTTGCGCATGCCGTTATGCGTGCCTGCGCTCCCTTTTGCCCTTACTCTAAGTCCCAGCCTCGGCAGATCTATATCGTCGTATATAACTATAAGGTCGCTCGGAGAACATTTGTATTTTGCGAGCAACTGCTTAACCGCCACGCCCGATAAATTCATAAGTGTCTGCGGTTGAGCAAGCACGATAGTGTCGCCGTTTTCGTAAACCTTGGCAGTCAGACTTTCGCATTCTTTATTTTTAAATTTAACGCCGTATCTTGCGGCAAGACATTCTACAGCCAAAAAACCCATATTATGGTGAGTATGGGCATACTTTGGCGGATAGTTACCTAGTCCGACTACTATTTTCATTGCTTTGACTCAGGCGTTAAACTGATTAAGCGCATCAATCAGGGCGTCAACGTCGATGCCGTGCGCCGCAGCCGCTTCTTCTACGCTTTCGCCTCTCGATATGGGACAGCCGAGACAGTGCATTCCGAACGAAAAGAATATATTCTCGCATCCGGGCTTAAGCTGCAAAACTTCGTAAATAGTCATACTTTTGTCTACCATAATCTTTATCCTCCTATGTAGCTACATTTTACCCAAATATCGGCAAAATGTCAAATCAATTTATGTAATAATCGACTTTTAGCATTTGTAAAATAAAACATAAAAATAATTTTCGGGAGAACTCAATGTATAAATTAAGCGAACTTACGGGGAAGCCTGTGCTTTCTCTTTTAACCGCCTCTTTCATCGGAACGGCGGCAAACGTTTGTTTCGATTCCGCTCTGAAAAAAGCAATCGTTATCAAGATTTTCTCTCCGTCCGAGGAAAGCGTTTATATTCCGTTCGGTGCGCTTAAAGGTACTTTTTTCGACGTTGCCACCGTAAACAATTATTCTCCGCTATTATCTCCGGTCTTCGAAAACAATCCGATCGGCAAGTCTGCGTTTGCCCGAAACGGAAAATATTTGGGGAAAATAACCGACGTTATGTTAAGCGACGACACCGTAACTGCGTTACATATCGACGGCGTACCTACGAAAATGCGCCTTTTACGATACGGCGAAGTTCTTCTGTTCGGCAAAAACAAGAAAGAAAAAACTTCAAAATATCGCAAGGATAAAACTCTGTAACAGTGTATACGGCGACCGCTTAAAAACGAATCCGAAGAAATTTCACAGTAGCGTTATTTCTTTGCGGCAATTGTTTTGCAACGCCTTCGTTTCCGTCGAAAAGTTTTAAAGAAGGCGATAGCATTGCGATATATCGTTTTAAAAAAACGTAGTGAGTGCAACCCAAAACAAGTCCGTCTCCGCTGACCTCATTAAGCAATTGCTCTGCGATTTTTATCATCGTTCTTTTTTCGAAATTCGCTTTTTCGATATCCTCGGCAAGCCTGTCGAAAGCTGCGACTTTTATCCGACTTTCGTGACCGCTTATCAGCGAACGGAATCGTCTTTGCTCTGCAGCTGCTTTCGTAAGCGCAACTGTCACGAACTTGCAGCTTTTAAGAGCAGGCTTTACGGCAGGTTCCGTACCTATATATTTTACGGCGCCGTCAAGCTCACGCAGTCTTTCTATAGCCACGGCGGTTGCCGTGTTGCAAGCTATTACTATAGTATCGACGCCGACTTTTTTCAACGCAGCGCAAGCAGAAAGCGTCCTCGCCGTTATAAATTTGTCGCTTTTGTCTCCATATCTGACGTTATCCCTCAGATAAACGAAATCTCCGCCTCGTTCAAGCAAACTGCAAAGCGTCGTGATCCCTCCTATTCCGCTGTCAAACACGCCAACCACACACGTTATATATTCGCCGTCGTTACTTTAAGTTACAAACGCCTTGCTCAACGCTTTGCTTATAACCTCCGCACACCTGTCCACAAGGTAATCGATGTCTTTGGGCGTTACTATAAGTTCGCTTAGTTTGCCGTCGGGTTTTCCACCGCACTCCTCGGCTATCGTAGACGCATACACCACCAACGGCACACCTATGCTGACGACCTTTACCCCAAGCGTTTCGTAGCACAACCGTATTCGGTGATTGCCCACGCCGCTTCCCGGCGTTATTCCGCTCGAACAAATTTGAAAAGCTCTGCCTATTCTCGATACCGTAGCAGAAGCAAGACTGTCCACCGCAACCACGACGTCCGGTTTTATTACGTTGCATACCCCCTTTACTACGTCGAAACTTTCGATTCCGGTCACACCGGTTACAGACGGCCTCAACGCCTTTATCCTTTCTCCCGTTTCTATCTTGTCTGTAACCAGATTTCCGAGCATGTCGGCGGTAAGATGCGGATTTCCGAGTCCGACCACCAAAACTTTATCCGCTCTTCCGCTCGTCTCCTTAAGCCCGTCTGCAAGTGAACTTACAAGTTCGTCGTTATCTGCGTCGGCATCCGCTTCGACAGTAATATAAGTGCCTTGCGCCTTGCCTAACCTTCGTGCGTCTTTTTCGTCTAAAGTAATGTCGGTACGCACGGTATGCTCCGTTTTGCGCCTTATACTACCCGTTTTTAGCTCCATTGCCATATCAGTAATAGGATACATAAATAGCTTCTCCGTTAAAAAATAAAAATTTATTGTTATTTTGTGCCTAAAAACCCGTTCTTATTACTTGCTTTTATATTTTAAATGTGTTAGAATGGTTTGGTTAGAAAATCAAAGAAGATATCTTTAGGAGATTACAAATGCCAAACATTAAATCTGCAAAAAAGCGCGTATTAGTTAACGCTACCAAAAACGAAAGAAATACTCAGCTTACCAGCGAGTATCGTACCGCTATAAAGAAATTCCGCACCGCTATCGAAACCAACAACATCGAACTTGCCGAGAAGTTACTTCCCGAAACAATTTCGATCATCGACGGCGCTGCGACCAAGGGCATCATCACAAAGAGCTGTGCGGACAACCATAAGTCCAAACTTTCCAAAAGCCTTTCGGACGTTAAGAGCGGTAAAAAAGTCATCGTTGTAAAGAAGGACAACAAGACCATCGCAGCCGAAAAGCGTGCCGAGAAGATAGCTAAAGAAGAAGCAGCTCTCGAAGCCGCAAGAAAGGAAGCCGAAGAAAAAGCAGCGGCTAAAAAAGCAGTAGCCGAAGAAGCTCCCAAAAAGGCAACCAGAAAAGCCGATAAAAAGGAAGATAAGAAAGAAGCTCCCAAAAAGGCAACCAAAAAGTCTGCAAAAAAGGAAGATAAGTAACATCTAAGTCTTTGATTAAGGAGAGCGATTTATCTGTGCTCTCCTTTTTTCTTGTTCAAATACCATGACAACATCAGAAGAACTTGACAATTCCATAAACTTAGAGGAAAAAAGCCCTCCGTCAACCTCACTTTTTAACAGGTTGAGTCTTTTGTGCGCAACAATTGCGCTTTTGCTTATTATTATAGGCGTTATCTCCTATCAAGTAGATTCCGACGTCGGGCTTAACGTTATAGCTTCGATCTATCTGCCGTCGACCATAATCTGGCTGTTTGCCATGTATCTCGCCATAGCCGAACGGCTAAGAGCAAGTTATCTGGCTGCCAGAGTATCGATATTCCTTTGCATTATAATTGTAATGCTGTTAACGGCGGTTGCCGTTTTCGAAGTGATAAAATACGGAAGCTTTTATATTGCTCCGTTCAATCCGCCGCCTGTAAAACTTTAATTTTTTGCGTCCGATCTCATGGTCGGACGTTTTTTTATCGCCCATCGTCTATCCTCAACTTATAATCGCCCATATCAAAATCGTACTTGTCATTGCACTTGCCCAAATAAGCGGTAACCGAAACTCGCTTCGTATCTCCGTATTTAAGAATACGTTCGACTGCTTTTTCGGAAAAATCGTTATCGTCGATAAGCATGAGCTTTTTGTCAAAAGAGTTTATGACAAGCGGAATTTTCAAACCCTTGTCTATTATTTCCGTTACGTGACGACAGCTTTCTCCTCTCGAAAAATACATCTTTCTCGATGACTTCGCATTCGGAGTTTCGGCGTCTCCGCATATAACGGTACCCCTTGCCAAACCGTCCGTTATACGCATAACACAATTTTTTTCCGCCAAAAAATCCACGGATTCGTACCGCAGTACGCTAGCGCCGTAGTAAGTAAGAATTTTTGCGTCGCTATAATTTATTCTATCTATAACGCCGCCGTATCCGTCAAAAATTCCACATACGTCTGTAAATTTTTCGTACATAGCGTCGAGCGACGAAGCAATCAGCGCCCCCGTAACGTCCGAGCCTCCGCGCGGTAAAAGCCGCACTGCTCCGTTAGGCTCTTTACCGTAAAATCCGGGTACGACGCACGGAAATTTTGCAGTGCGCACATGCGCTTCCGTAGACTCGGCATCCGCAACTCCGCTTATTTTAATGACGTTTGTCGCATCGCAAAAATCATAACCGGTTAGCTGCGCCATTATCTTAGCCATTACGAATTCTCCTCGTGACACGACATAATCGTAACTTCTGCCCGCATTTATTTCGCCACGCAGAAAAGTAAGCAAATTGGTTATATCCAATCCGAACGGACGTGCGATTTTTTCAAACCTGTCCGCTACTATATCAAAATATTTCCCGCAGTCGCCGCTGTTTACCCATTCGAAATACGCCGATATCAGCAAATCCGTTACCTTAGGTTTACCTCCGGGAGCGCTTACCACCACACAATCGAATTTTCTTTTTTTTACTATATTAACGGCTTTTGCCGTTCTGTCTGCGCCGTCGAGCGAACTGCCTCCAAATTTTGCAACTGTCATAAAATTATATATGAACGATTTTATGCAACGGTTACCGCTGCGAATATTCGATAGCATGGCTCTGCGATTGACACGCAAACAAAAAAAGTGCTATTATGATACACGAATCTACGCTTAGGAGCTATTATGACTCTCGACAAATTAGCCATAGGACAATCGGCAAAAATAATCGCAGTCGGCGGCGAAGGCAGTCTGCGCAACAGGCTCATCGATATGGGGCTTATCCCCAAAACAACGGTTATGTTGCGAAAAGTCGCACCAATGGGCGACCCCATCGAAATAAGGCTACGCGGATACGAGCTGACTCTGCGCAAAGAAGACGCCTCAGTTATAACCGTAGAAGCGACTAGCGAGGTGAAACAATGAAATTCGCTTTGGCAGGCAATCAAAATTGCGGGAAAACCGCTTTATTTAATGCGCTTACAGGCATGCGATGCCACGTAGGCAACTTTCCCGGCGTTACAGTCGAACAAAAAATCGGCGAAATAAAAGGCGGCTACGGTTCTGTCGTGGATTTGCCCGGTATATATTCGCTACGCCCGTACACGCAAGAAGAAATAGTCACGACCAAGTACATATTAGAAGAACGGCCGGATTGTATCATTAACATCGTAGACGCAACTAATATCGAACGAAATTTGTACCTGACTATGCAGTTACTGGAGCTCGACGTCCCCATGGTTCTTGCCCTGAATATGATGGATGAAGTGCGAGCCAACGGCGGAACAATCGACATAGATAAACTAAGCAAAGAATTAGGGATTCCGTGTGTGCCTATAAGCGCAATCAAAGGCGAAGGCATATCGGAACTTGTAGACAAAGCATATAACGTGGCAAAAAACAAAATTAAACCGGTTCGGGCGGACTTTTGCCCCGCAGATTCACCTTGCCACCGTTGCATACATGCCGTAATGCACCTCATTCAGGATCATGCGGAAGAGGAAAATTTACCTCTTCGTTACTGCGCGTCCAAAATAATAGAAAGCGAAGGCGACATAGCCGACGTTCTTAAACTTGTAGAAAACGAAAAAGAGCTTATCGAGCATTGCCTGGTACAAATGGAATCGGAGACCGGATTGGATCGAAATGCAGCTCTTGCGGATATGAGGTACTCTTTTATCGAATCCGTCGTGGAAGGCTCGGTAAAAAAATGCACGGAAAGCAAAGAACATCGCCGTTCCGTAGCAATGGATAAAATACTTACAGGCAAGTATACGGCAATACCCGTATTTTTAGCAATAATGTTGCTAATATTTTGGCTGACGTTTAACGTAATCGGAGCAGGCTTACAGTGGCTATGCAAATTAGGTATAGATTCACTTTCCTCAGTAACAGACTCCGCTCTTACCGAATTCGGACTCAATCCCATCGTACACAGCCTGATTATAGACGGAATATTTAACGGCGTAGGCAGTGTGCTTTCTTTTCTGCCCGTTATAGTAACCCTGTTTTTCTTTCTGTCCATTTTGGAGGACACCGGGTACATGGCGAGAGTTGCTTTTGTTATGGATAAACCATTACGAAAAATCGGGCTGTCGGGAAGATCGTTTGTCCCTATGCTTATGGGCTTTGGCTGTTCGGTACCTGCTATAATGGCGACTCGAACGGTATCCTCCGACCGAGACCGCAAAATGACGATGTTGCTTGTGCCTTTTATGAGTTGCTCGGCAAAAATCCCCGTCTATTCGGTTTTCGTGGCGGCGTTTTTCCCGGGCAAAGGCGCTTTAGTTATGTTTGCGCTGTATTTAGGCTCCGTTACGCTAGGTTTGTTGATGTCGCTTTTACTTAATCACACAGCATTTAAAGGCAAGCCTGTCCCCTTCGTTATGGAATTGCCCAATTACCGCTTCCCCTCGCCCAAAAGCGTAGGTTTGCTTTTGTGGGAAAAAGCAAAAGACTTTTTGCAACGAGCCTTTACGGTAATATTCGTAGCGACAGTTGCGATATGGTTTTTGCAGACTTTCGATTATAGACTGAATCCCGTAGAAGATTCTTCCATGAGTTTGCTTGCAACAATGGGCAAATGGGTTTCCGTAATATTTAAGCCGCTCGGATTTGGCGATTGGCGCATATCTACTGCTCTGATTTCCGGTTTCATTGCCAAGGAACAAGTCGTATCCACTCTTGCGGTCCTTTGTGGCTGCGATACCGGCGCTCTTGCATCGGTACTTCCGTCCATATTCGACTCGCTCCCTGCGGTGTGCAGCTTTTTGACGTTCACCCTGCTTTATACGCCTTGCGTTGCCGCCGTTGCTGCTCTCAGACGAGAGTTCGCATCGAGGTGGAAAACTTCACTGATAGTCATAATGCAGTGCGCAATAGCATTTGTCGCAGCGTTAATAGTTTATCTTATCGGAGGAATAGCAGCTTGAACGAAATTTGCGAAAAATTAGCAGCGGGCGATATAATCGTTCTCATAGCGGTAGCGGTTGCAGTTATACTTGCCGTAGTCTTTTCTTTCAGACGGAAACGCAAAGGCGGCGGTTGCTGCTCCGGCGGTTGCTGCAATTGTAAAAACTGCGACTTGGACAAAGACAGAGACAAAAAGACTGATAACAAAGGCTGAATATAATTTGTTGCGCATCGATTCCCGTCTGCGCCTCCTGAAAAGTTCGATATAATATGCCTTTAACAGTGCCGAATTCAACATAACACGTAAAATTACTTTAACTAAAAATATTTTGGTTATCCTTTTACAAAACTTAACCGCAAAAGCTTAGGCAAATTGAATTTCACAACGCATACGTCTTAGCATAGCATTTATTCTATCGAATTTTTACACTAAGACATATTTTTATGGACACTCTTTATACGACACTATATAACGCTCCGATTTATCGCCTTTCCTCATCGCATTGTAGCACAGTGAAAAGCGAAAATCAGCGGCAAAAAATTGATACAGAAAACCTTTAAGTATTAAAATTAAATTTATATTGAGTTTGGCTCATTGTTAAGGTAAAGAGAGATAATTTTTATATATTTCACATAGCATAGCGCATTAAAACTTGAAAAAACAAAAATTTTGTGCTATAATATATTCAACAATATCCATATAGGGATACTGAAACATTAAAAATAAGATAAAGAGGCAGAACAAAAACCAACAAATTATAAAAACCAAAAACTCTCAACGGGAGGTAACCGCCTATGAAACACATAAGACTATAAGCGCAAAGAAATAACTTTTTCCTTGCGCTTTTTTGTTACTTTTTAACTAATATAACGATATAAACGGAAATATTTTTACTTATAAACCGTTTTAAAAAATTGAAAAACAGGAGGTTTTTAAACTATGAAAAAATTGCTTTTGTGCTTATTGTCGCTCGTTTGCGTTGTATGCTTGTTTACTGCCTGCAACAAGGATACTAAATACAAAATAACATTTCAGGACTTGTCCGTGCTTCCCGAAGGCGTAGAGCGTATCCAAAACGGACAAGGAACTATGGCAAGCGGAAGCGGAAACGTCGAAACCATCTATTTTACTTCGGGTAAAGGCGGCTCGTTTTTCGTAACAGTCACGTTCAAAGAAGGCTACGACAAAGGCGACTTTAAGATATTTGCCAACGGAAAGGAAGCGTCAATTATAAACGACAACAAAACCGTCGTCGATTACGAAGTGTATCCGACTTCCGACGTCCACATTACTTTTACGGGCAAGCCAACATTAAAAAGTTACAACGTAACGGCGACCTACGACGACAATGATCAGGAGCAAGTCCTGGACGAATTTTCGTATGAGTTGAAGTACGTATTCGGAACGGAAGAATCGACTCCGATTAAGGTTGCTTCGCTTGCGGAACTGAAAGACAAAATCAATTCGGATGTAAAAAAAGTAAAACACGGCACAAAAATCATCATAACGGCTACGCATACGGGCGAAATCGCATTCCCCGACGACTTTATGATTCATGGTGAATATTCGGGATTTGGCAAGTATGTTGAAAAAAATACAAAAATCGTCGGCGATAAACAGGTAAAAACTTGGGAAATTGCAGTTTTGTCGGACGTGGAAATACAACTGCGCCTCAGCCCTACCGGACAATCGTATTCTCGCAGCGTATATACCGACTTAACGATTTTGAATGGGGGCGTATACGACGGCGATTTCAACCGGATAGAAACGCTGCAAGCGCTTTATGATACACAGGGCAAAATTTATGCGCCGCTTCACGATAATGCGGTAGTGCGTCACCTTGCCGAAAAGTACAAAAAAGTTACGGTAAACGGCAAAACCGCAGACGGCAAATTTTTCTATAACGAAACGGATAAACGTTGGTATATAGAACTCGATAAACCCTCAGCCTACCAAAACGGACGAGCGGACGGTTACGACGTTGATTTTGCCGAAGGTGTAGAAGATTATATGAGAGGCGACTCCGCTTTAACTCGCGAAAACATCGAGTTTAAGTCGAAAATTATGGACTGGGGCGAGAACGATTACCTTCTGAACGCCGAAAGGTACGGCAGTTACAGACTTAAAAACAACAGATTCTCGATTAGTTTATGCTTTGCAAGCACCGTAAACGATATAAAAGTAATTGTCAACGGAACGAAAGAATTTGTTTTCCGCGGCATACAAACGGTGGACGAAGAAACAAAAGAATTTGCAACCATTTACCGCCGCGGCGGAAACAATACGGAATATGACGGAAATTACGGCGGAACAGGCGGCAAATACGAAACGCACAGAATTGCATTCGAACCGTCAACGTTCGGAGAAATAACGAGCGTTGAAATCGTGCTTGCAAGCGGAGAGTAAAATTATCTCGTTTTTGTTATAATTGCTTTATAAAATAATGTTTTGGGAGGTCGTCGTTATGAAATTAAAAGCATTAAGCGCTGTGATTGTTTGTTGTTTGGCTTTTTCTTTATTGTCTTGTACGCCCCAAAAAAACACTTATCCTGAAGAAACTTCTTTTAATGTTGTTTTCTCTGATGTTGTGGATTTAGCAGTCACTAATCAAGTCGAGGCTACTTTTAGCTTGGGGTTGGAAAAAGACTATGACAAAAAATATTCCGAAAATTTAGTGTATGGTTGGGGAATAGCAAAAATTCATCCCTATAATGTAGACGATTTGTTTCTTTTGTGGGATGAAATCAATGAGTATCCGGCTGATAAATATTCTTACAAAATAGATGAAAACAATAAAGAAATTTTTAATTTTACAGAGAAATACAGTATACCGATAAGCTTTTTTAATTCTTCCGAGGGATGGTTTTGTGTTTGTATTTATAAAAGAGAATTTTATGATAAAACTTTCTCAGGTACATTTAGAGCAACTTACAAATATACGGTCTCTGAGTCTATATTACGTATTGAACGTGAGACCGATGTATCAAAAATGATTTGACAAAATAACAAAAAAGTAAAAGGAAGTTTGAGTTATGTCGGACTTCCTTTTTATATGCGTTTGTCAAAATTTTTGTTTAACAATCATTTGTAAAATTTTTGAGAAAAACTTCCGATTTGTAGCGGTCAAAAACTTTCCAACTGCAATAGAAAAAATAAATAGCTCTTTAGCGGGTGCTTGACTTATACAAGCGCACCGCTTTGCAGTGCTCAAGCACCCGCCAAACAATTTGCTAAAACTCGGATAAAAAGGTCAACTTTGGAGTCCGAGCGAAATGGGGCGTTCGCCGCTAACCCGCTTGGCGAATCGCCCCATAATTCTTCGCTCGTCGGCATATTTTGAGTTTTATTCCTTTTATATATTCCAAGCCTTTTTCGCTCCGTTTTGTTTCGGGCGTCGTTTTTCTGCGTCGTCCTTTTTTATTGTCCTTTTACCGCTTTGTATGCATTGGTCGAGATATATATCCGAAAGTTCACGGTTGTAGCCCAAAGTGCTTTGTAAAGTATGTTATTTTTCATTTTCTTTCGTGTATGCTGATTGCGCACGATGAAAAACATCACATCGAGATTATGCGACGGTTACGTTGTGGTTACTCGAAATCACAAATCGGTACATTGCAGTCACACGGACAAAGGAAATACCTGCCATTTCCCTACATAAAATCATACAAAAAAGAGTCGGAACAATCCTGAAATACAACTTCTCGATGCAAAAATTTCGGAGTGATTTCAAAACGTTTGACTCTTTTTTCGCAAAACTCTGCTACGTTATGTAGATTTCTGCATAAAGCACCACGCCATTGTTATAGCGCCTTTAGTCTTTACGAACCCTGGCTGTTTACTTCGTCGTTATCGTCCGTAATCATCCTATAGTTCGCCGAATGCGACACGGGCGCATCGGAAGTCACCCCGTCCACCCCTGCTTCGGCTTCCACCGAAAGCGGGATGCTTTTTAGCTGCTTAACCGTTACGCCGGCTTCGAGTTCCGCCGCAGTCGTTACCACGTTTTTACGTTTTTTGTTTTTGTTTTTCATTGTGTTCTCCTTTTCCCGATCTTTCGCCCCAAAAGCTAAGTTACGGTATTTCTATTATGCCCGAAAACACAACAATTATGCTATACGTTACTAAAAATTAGCGACGTTATTCAATAGAAATATTATCTATTTTTTCCCCTGCCATCGACAAAAAGCACCTGTGTCCTTTGCCGCTAGCGTCAATTAGAATATAATAATCCCTAAGCCTTATATCCGCTATGTAATCGGCGAAAAACGCTTTTAAATCTTCGTTAGTAAGTTTAAAGTCCGAACTCAGCATGTTCAGAGCTTCGTTAAATGCACCGCATCGCACAAACGAGAAAAATTTGCTTCCGCAGTCAGACGGTATCGGATCTCGTCCGTCCGAAAAAAGCAACAAACTTTGCATAGGTATTTTTACGTATACTTTGCCATCGCATTCACAGGACAACGCTTTACCACCCTCCGCTCTCCCGCCTATCAGTTTAAATGTATACGGAACGTACCGCACGGTTAAAGGCATCACCGTAACTGCAAGAACGTTATCGCTTTCGGTAACGAATTCCTTCCCGTCAAAAAAACTCCCGCTTATATAGTACACGCAATCCGACTCCGGACAAAGCACAACTTTTATTTCCATATAATATTTTATGCACTTAACGACATTCAATGTATACAAAATATTTTTTAAGGACATAATCTTTGTATCAATCGGAGGTAAAACATGGAAAATAATTGGACTATCGAACAAACAAAAGAACTTTTTGCTTTGGCAAAAACGGCATACTCTCAAGGAAAGGGACTTAAAGTCGCATTTACGCAAATGTCCGAAAAAAGCGGCAAGTCGATAAACAGCGTCAGAAACTACTATTACAGTCAGCTTAAAATGTTTGAACTGGTACCCTCGCTTGCTCAAAATATAGGCATCGAGACAGTACGTGAAAAACGAGCTGCGTTTCGCACGTTTGCTCCGGACGAAGTACGTTCGCTTGTAAAACGCATTCTCGCCGCAAAAGGAAAAGGAATAAGCGTAAGAGCCTGCATAGCGTCTATGACAAATACTCCTAAAGAAGCATTACGACTACAAAATAAATTCCGCAGCGCAGTTGTGCGACACAAATCGCTCGTCGAAGAAATAATGAATGAACTCAATGCAGAAGGCTCTCCTTACTTTAACCCGTATACAAAGTCGACCTCTTCGAACTGCGCCGTGAAAGGCATCGACAAACTTAACGAATATATTTCGAAATTGGACGAAAAAGAGGTTAACGGATTTATAACTTTGTTAAGCAAATTGGTCTGATTCGACCGATTTTTGACAAAACACATAACGTTTTGCTTTTGCATTATAAAAAATCAGACTGACTAAGATTGATTTATCGGCCTGATTTTTTATTTACGCAAACTTTAATCGACATTAAATATGCTTTAAAATCTTTTCGTAGTTCGATTATTTTGTGCGCCTACTGCCGGCTATATACAATAACAACAGCGAGCAAACTAATACCATTTTTTACAAAGAAAAAAACCTCGAATCGCTTCGAAGTTCTTTGTGGTGGAAGCTATAGGGATCGAACCTATGACCCTCTGCTTGTAAGGCAGATGCTCTCCCAGCTGAGCTAAGCTTCCACATGGTGACTCCATCGGGAATCGAACCCGAGTTACCGCCGTGAAAGGGCGATGTCTTAACCGCTTGACCATGGAGCCATGTATATGGTAGCGGCAGTGGGATTCGAACCTACGACCAATCGGGTATGAACCGAGTACTCTAGCCAGCTGAGCTATGCCGCCATATCTAAGGCTAAAGTATTATAGCAAATATCTCCGACAAAATCAAATGTTTTACACATCTAAATCTATTTTTTTTTATAATTTTTTTGAAACATTCTCCGCATAGTCTCTATATATTGTCGTATTTTTTAAATATAGCGCTTGCCACTCTCAATCCGTCGGTAGCAGACGACGTAATACCGCCGGCATATCCTGCGCCTTCTCCGCACGGATAAAGAGACTCTACGCTAACCGAAACACAACGTTCGTTGCGGTCTATACGGACAGGCGAACTCGTCCTTGTTTCAGGCGCAGTCAAAACCGCTTCTGCGTCAGCAAACCCTCTAAGCCTGCGGTCCATATCTATAAACGCCTTCT
>FR884041.1:24663-31789 GCA_000435495.1 Firmicutes bacterium CAG:552
GAGCGTCGACGATGAACGACGGCAATACTTTTGACAAATCGCAGGGCTTTACAAACGGATATGTGGGCCTTATTCTGCCGAAACGATGAGACGGTCTGTCCGAAAGAAAGTCGCCCAAAAGCTGCGCCGGTGCCGTATAATCGCAGCCTCCTATCTCGAAGGCTCGCCGTTCTATCTCTCTTTGAAAGTTTACTCCGTCAAAAACGGAGCTTCCGAAATCTCCGGATCTCACTTGGACAATAACGGCGCTGTTGGCGTTTTTACCGTCTCTCGCATAATTGCTCATGCCGTTAGTAACTACTCCGCCTTTTTCGCTTGCGGCAGGCACGACGTAGCCTCCCGGACACATGCAAAAGGTAAACGCCGCTCTGTTCGAAGCGTGCGAAACAAGTTTGTAATCGGCAGGCGGCAATAGCGAATACGCCTTTCCGTACTGTGCAAATCCTATATCGTCTTGTAAGTGTTCCACTCTCACACCTACGGCAAAGTCCTTTGACGAAAGCTTTACGCCATTACGATAAAGCATCTCAAACGTATCTCTGGCGCTATGTCCTATCGCTATAACCACATCCGAAACTTCGATACGTTCGCCGTTTATTTTGACGGCAATTGCTTTCCCGTCCTTAATTTCCAAGTCGGTAAGGACGCTGTTGAATCTCACCTCGCACCCGTTCGACCGCAAATACTCTCGCATGTTTTTGACAACGAGTCTGATTTTATCCGTTCCTATATGCGGCTTATTGAGCCATTTAATTTCTTCCGGCGCACCGAAGTTTACAAACGTTTCCAACACCTCGCCAATCAATCCGTCGTGCGTATTCGTATTAAGTTTTCCGTCCGAAAACGTTCCGGCTCCACCCTCGCCGAATTGCACGTTACTGTCGGGGTCCAACAGTCGCTCTTTCGCAAACGCCTCGATTTTCGATATACGTTTATCGATTTCGTCGCCCCGTTCCACTACTATCGGTTTAAATCCGTATTCGCAAAGCTTGATTGCGCAAAAAAGTCCGGCAGGACCGCTGCCTACAACGACAATCGGAAGAGTCGGAATTTTTTTTGCGTCTATGACAACCGTCTTTTTACTTGCAAAAGGTTCTTTGCTTACCTCCACCGAAAACACATACTTGACGTCTGATTTGTTACGGGCGTCCAAAGATTTTTTGAGTATGCGAAAATAGGGCGGTTCGTATCCGCACCTTCTAACAGTCTCCGCAAAAATTTTGTGTTCCTGTCCTACCCTTAATTTTATGTCCGAAATTATCATTTTATCAGGTTTTCGTTAATACTCCGTGCGACACGTAGCGCCGACGCAAACGCCCAATGCAGATTATAACCGCCGCAAAGTCCGTCCACGTCCAAAATTTCACCGCAAAAATACAACCCCTTTTGTTTTTTACTCATCAAATCATTGTTTACCTCGGCGAGTCTTACTCCGCCTTTCGTAACTTGCGCATAATCAAAGCCCAGCGTTCCGAGCACTGTCAAATTGAGCGATTTAATTTCGTTTGCTATCTTTTCTATATCGTTGCCTACTCTGCGGATTACCGAATTGGCAATTTGATTGTTTACGATTGCGCATAACGGTCTGTCTTTTTCTCTACGCATCGCTTCTACCAGATCCGATTTACTTACACTTGGCAACAAGTCTATATTTATCTCCGAAGGTCTGTACGCAGAAATACGAAATATTGCGTCGCCACTGACTCCATATTCGGTAAACAGCACGTCTCCGTTTTCTACTACGCCGCAGCACCTAACGGAAGCGGCGACCTTAATGCCCTTTAATCCTTTTATCTTAGACATATCGGTTTTTAGCTGCACAAGCGACGGATACTGTGGCGCCAAAGTATGTCCTAACGATTCGGCAAGAATATACCCGTTGCCGTCGGTCCCAAAGTTTTTGGCAGCTTTTCCTCCGGCACACAAAGCCACGTTGCTTGCGACGTATTTATTTACGGTGGTAGTTACTTCGAATACGTCGCCGATTTTTTTTATTTTTTCTACCCTCTGACCCAGAGCCGATTCCACGTTTTTGTCGTTAAGATAAAAGCGAAAAACATCTGTTACCGACGACGCTTGTCTGCTGGAAGGATACACTCGTCCTCTATCGTCGGCGAGGTAGATTCCTCCCAATCCCGAAAGAAATTCGATTATCTTCGAACAGTCGTATCGTTTTATTACATCGGCAATTATTTCTTTGCCGCCGCTCGTAAAATACTTATCCTCGGCAACGTTAAGATTCGTTACGTTGCCTTGTCCGTTACCGGTAGCGGAAAGTTTTTTTCCTAAACGCTCGTTGCGCTCGATAACGAGCGTTCTTCCTCTTACCGCCGCAGCGACCGCCATTCCGGATGCGCCGCCGCCGATTACTATGCAATCATATTTCATCGCCAAGATACCTCTTTATCTCATCTTCGATCCAATAAGAGAATTTTGTTCCATGCAATTGAGCTTCGTATTTTTTTATAGCGATATACCTGTCGGCACCGTCCTCTGCGCCCTCCCAAATGTCCGCAAAACAATAATCGTATTCGCCTTTTTTGACGCTTGCCATGTACTTTATGGCGTCTGCGCAAACTATTTTTATCTTTTGTTTCATAGGGAACTGCGGTAAAACGTATCGGGTAAAAATATCTATAATTCCACTGTTTATCTCCACTATCGTTATTTCACGAACGTTACTTTTTTGCGACGCTATGAACGGATAATATCCGAGTCCTAATCCCAAGACCAACACTTTGCCGCTCACTTCACTCAAAGAACCGCTCATTGAATTTATCTCGGACGGGCATGCGCTTACCCAAGGCATATTTCCCTCGTATATTGCCGGGAAAGACACGTCTTCGTCAAAATATCCCAGTCTTAATGCCGGCGGATCTACAAGCGGCATATCATACTGAAATATCTCGTCTTTTGCATACGTTGCGTACGCCAAAGTCAAGTCACCGCTTTTAACGTTCGGTAGCTTTATCGTATCTATGTATTCGTCCTTATAAAACTCCGACTTGCAATGCTTTTTTACATTGTCGGCAATATCGGACATCATCGCCTTGGACGGCAAACGTCCCGTTTTTAAGCATACGTTTATTGCAACATACAACGACTCCTTGTCTTTAGTCGCATAACCGTCACAAATTTCGGCAAGCCTTTCTTCGCTTAAATTATCAAAAAACGCACTTATCGCTCGTGGATGCGTACATATAATCACGCCATCCGCAACTACGGAAGCAAGGTCCGCAAGGTAGGCAAGCTCTTTGTTATTCATTTTTGGCAGCCTCTTTCTTGTGTTTCTTCTTCCCGTGTTTTCTCGGTTTCGTTTCCTTTTCGGCCTGATCTATTCCTTTTGCTCGTGCCTCCGCATCTTTAAGTCGCTCCTTAGTCAACCTTTTGCGCCTGTTTCTTGCTTGTAAAATCACAGCGTCGTCATATTCAAAATGCGGAATCTCACCCAACAACTTCAAAAATTCTTCAGACGTCATAAAGTTAAGTCTATGACCTTCGGTAACGGTAAATTTCGCATAATTGTACCTGGACGATCCCGGCTCGGTATAAACGAATACGTTTGCGTTGGCAACGCCGGACGTATACCTACCGCCTCTTGCGTATATTGCCGTTATCAGATCTCGACTAAGGTTTATATCTCCTATTTCCAAATCGTCGTCAAAACAAAACACCTTTTTTGCAAGAGGAAGGTCGGGTTTTCTATTGTATTTAAGCGAAAGCACCTGTTCCTCTACTAGTTTTCGTCGTACTTTTTCGCTATCGTAATCGATTTTTGAATACACAATATCCGTATAACACTGATGCGTTCCGCTTTCGCCTATCCGTCCGGGAATTACAGCAAACTTGTCTACGAATTCGTTAAACGTCAAATCGGATTTATTCAATAGCCCGTTAAGCACTTTTAGCGTAGCAATAGCGTCATCGACGGAACGATGCTCGGTAAACTTTATTCCGTACTCGTCGGCTGCGGTGCTGAGCGAATACGACCTGCTTTCTTTCCTTGCAATGCCGTACATAAGCTGCACGTCGTAAAACTCGTAATGAATCTGCTCAAGACCGTATGCTCTGATTGCGTCGGCGAGGTAGTTTACGTCGTTTAGCACCGAAAACCCGATGACTGTGACGTTATCGAAAAGCTGCCTTATACGGCTATAAACATCGGGAAATTTCGGCGCAGCGCGAAACTGTTCTTCGCTATACGCAAGTTTTATTACCGACCCGAAAAGTCGCTTGTTAAACGCCTTTTTGGGATTAACCAAAATATCGTCGCTTTCGATGATATTAAAATTCTCATCGGCTATGCAATATCCGAAACTGCATAAACTTCCGCCTCTGCCTCCGTCGCAACTCTCTATGTCAAAACAAAGATACTTCATCTGTCCCACTCCGCTATCGACCTTTTTACAATCGCTTTAAGTCCGCTCGAAAGATAATCTTCCTCGGTCGCCTCTCCGCTAAGCACCAAAACACCGGTCATACCGTTGTCGCATGCAAACTTTATGTCCGTCATAAGTCTGTCCCCGAACATTGCCGTAAAACGGGGGGAGACGCCGGTAAATTCGCTTATTCCTTCTGCCATGGGAGCATAGGGCTTGCCGCAAATCACGTCCGGCTTCCGCTTCGTTGCGCCCTCGACAAGCATAATAAACGAACCGACGTCGGGTATATAGCCGGTTTCCATAGGGCAAACGTAATCGGGATGAGTCGCCAAATACAATGCTCCACGAGAGATAAGATCACACGCCTTAACTAATTTATCGTAAGTAAGCGTTTTGTCGAAAGTCAGCACAACCGTATCGAAAGGCGGCGTTACGCAAAAATCTTTTGCGTAATCGCTAATCACTTCATCGCTTCCAACTACGTACAACCTTGAAAAAGGTCTGTTCTTTTTTAACCAATTCTTCGTTGCGTCCGTAGAAGTGTAAATATCGAGTTCGGTCACGCCTAATTCCATATCGTTAAGCTTTTTTACGTATCTGTCCTTAGTAACGGAAGAATTATTGGTCAAAAAAACAACTCTCCCTTGTTTGCGCATCCTTTCTATTGCCTGCTTTGCGCCTGCAATGAGTTTTCCGTCTATATATACCGTACCGTCAAGGTCCAGCAAAAAACACTTTATATCGTTTATATTCATATCCCGTATATTGTACACCTTTAAGACGTTATTTGTCAACGCTTGACAATCAAACGCATTAAAGTTATAATCGACGTGTATGGAACTGAAACAAATAGCAACCATCTATACCGACTTCCCCGAAAAATTTGGCATTCCTCGACAAAGCGGCAGAGCTCCGCTAATGGGCAAAATAGTGTTTTTGCCTCCGTACAACGACCGTAACGCCTTTAGAGGAATCGAGCAATTCTCACACCTGTGGGTACTTTTTGACTTTTCCGAAGCGCACAACGGTTGGTCACCGTTGATACGACCGCCAAAACTCGGCGGCAATAAGAAGATCGGAGTATTTGCTTCTCGCTCGCCGTTTAGACCTAACAACATCGGACTTTCGTCCGTAAAACTTGTCAAAGTCGATTATACGGACGGAGTGACTCTCCTCGTCGAAGGCGTGGATATTTTGGACGAAACACCGATATACGACATAAAACCTTACTTAAAATTTACCGACAGTCACCCCGACGCAACTTGCGGGTACGCTGACGAACACAGTCTCGATTCGCTTTCTGTCAATATTCCGCAAGAATTGCTGAACAAACTGCCTGAAGACAAGCGAGCCCCGCTTATCCGATGTTTAAGCGACGATCCTCGCCCCTCTTACCATGGCGACGGCAGAGAATACGCCATGGCGTATGCCGGATTCGATATAATTTTTTGCGTCGACGGCAACTTACTAAAAGTAAAAAACATATTAAAGCAATAGCCGCACAGACAATGCCGAAAACAAGTCAGCGGTTACCTGTAAACGCATCGATATTTTCCACAGGCTAAAGAAATTTGAGCAAACGATTTATTCGTTTGCTCAACCCAAAGTGGCTTTACTCGTTTATCAAGCGGCGGCAATTGCGCTGTTTTTACAGCATCCGACAATAAAAGCAAGTAACGTATTCAACTTTTACAGTCAGAAAAAAGCTCGTGTCTTAACGAACATGAGCTTTTTTCTAAAAGGTATGAAAATGAAAAAGCTTATCTGTCTGTCTGCGCATTTACACGAGTTGGCACCGTGTTTACGTCGCCGTGCCATATTTCGTTAAGAAGAGCTACCCGACCCTTAGTATATCTAAAACGAATATGCGCACCTTTTTTGTACAAAAGCTGCGGCTGATGTCTGTCTTCCGAATCTTCGATTTGGATATACGCAGCTCCCTTACGTCCGTGCTTTACGGAAATACTTTTGATGTCCTCTATATTACAATTATAAACTTCACCGAAGATACTTCGCACGGATATCTTTTTATCGTCTATTACTACAACGTGAAACGTGAGCGAATAATGACCTATCAAAAAGAAGCATGCCGCACCGAACGCCATGATCACCGCTATGCCTATAATCCACCCTATATTTTCGGGATCGTACGCCACTATCGAATACACGATAAAGTAAACCAAAGCGGCGAGATAAATCCCCAAACAAACGACGAATACGGTAAAATTAACCGGATATGCCAAAAATTTATGCTGCTTGCTCTCCATTGTAACCTCCTGCAAAAAAATCTCGCTTACAAGCATATTTGTAACAAATCGAAGAATTGCTCTATCACTGCAGTATACGCAGCATGCACTCGCTTGACTGATTTGTCACAGAATCGTTACAAATATATTACCATAGTTTAACTTACTCGTCAATAGTTTTGGCAAAAATTTTTTGTGAAATTTTTAAATCGGGCAAATTTTGGTCGCATTTTGCCAATCCTATGCAATACGCATATCGAAATTTACTTCGCTAAGAACTAATTTACGACATTTAATGCTATAGAAAAGCGACTTCCTTCGCATAAATAAAATACTTTTTGCTAAACACAAATCGCTTTCCCCGTTTAATATATAATTATAAGCTTCATTTATAATTTTTTTTACCGTTTTACCCCCTTTTCTTGTGTAAACAAGGAGAACAAATATAAAAATAACGCCTTTGACACGACATGCTATGAACCCCAAAAGTTGGACAGT
>FR884042.1:0-5102 GCA_000435495.1 Firmicutes bacterium CAG:552
AAATGAGGCGGTGTAGGTTTGACGAATGTCCTCTTCTCTACGATGTCTCGGAGTCTCCATGGAAGCTCGAGACCGGTAAGCGAAACGCAACCTTCGAAAGCATAATCGAGCATCCTGAGTGTTTTAGTTCCTCGTTTATCAAAGTTCACGCTCTCGAGATTTACGCAATCTTTAAACGCCCTGTCGGCGATAAGCGTAACGTTTACTCCGATAGTTACGCTCTTAAGACCGGAACCTTGGAATGCGCTGCTGCTTATCGTATCGAGCGCTATCGAAAACTCTATGCTCTCGAGCGAAGTACATCCTCTAAAGGCAAATTTACCTATCGAAACAAGACCGCCTTCGCAATTGACCTTTTTAAGATTTACGCAGCCGTCAAACGCATTTGCGGACACCTCTCTGAGTCCGGCGGAAAGCGTAATGCTTCGTATCATCGAACCTGCAAACACGCCGTCGTTAAGCGCAATAACGCTTTCGGGTATCGTCACGTCGCCGTCATAGCCTAAGGGGAACAGCATAAGCGTGGTCATAGCTGCGTCGTATATAGCGCCGTCCTGCTGCATAAGGGTGTTGTTGCCGTCCATCAGTTCGACGCTCTGGAGCTTGCAACCGAGGAAAGGCGACGCTCCGAATACGCTGAGCGTAGCCGGGATATATATCGAAGTAAGTCCGGTGTTACTGAATGCGTAATCGCCGATACCTTCCAGTATTTCCAAGCCGATCAGCTCGGTAAGAGAGGTACATCCGGCAAATGAATAAGCACCTATAGCGCAATTAACTTTGTTTACGGCGTCCATATTTACTAAGTTGGACGGGAAAACAACTTTGCTTAAGTTTATGCAGCCACTAAATGCCCATTCGCCTATGGTAATCTGGTTGTAGTTTTCGGCAAAAGCCACCGACTCAAGTTTTTTGCAGTCTCTAAATGCTTCCCTACCGATTGCCGGAACTTCACCGACGTTAGTAAGCGAGGACGGCAATACCACTCTTTCGAGGCTGTCACATCCGTTAAACGCATAATCGCCGATGGCGGTAACCGTATTGCCGAGCGTAAGATTTTTCAGCTTATCGCAACCGTCAAACATTCTGTAACCGATATCGCACGCAACGTCCGCTTCTTCGAGCGCAAAGCAACTTATAAACGCATAATTGCCCAAATCGACTACGGACGAAGGCACTACTACCTTCTTAAGCGATGCGCAGCCTCTGAATGCACTGTCACCAATAGAAATTACGCCGTCCGGGATAACAACTTCAGTAAGGTTGCTACACTCACTAAAGGCATACGATTCTATCGAAACGAGCGACGAGGGGAACTGAATCTTTTTGATACCGTTTGCCTTTCTAAACGCCTCTCTGCCTATTGTGGTTATGCCTTCGGGAATAACTAAAGTTCCGTCTTCGTCCACGGTCGAAGTCGTTTCCTGATATGCGTACTCGGAAATTTCGGTTACGTTCTTAATCAAAGCGTTTATATTGGTAACCGAAAGCTTGGTGCCTTTAAATGCCGTGTTGCCTATCTTAAGAATTTCTCCGCCTTCCTCTATAGTTACCGCTGCAAGCGACTTACAATAAATAAACGCATTGCGTTCGATTTCAGTCACGGTAGCGGGGAGATGTATAGACTTAAGCGCAGTGCAGAAATTAAATGCTTCTGTAGGTATAGAGGTAATTCTGCTTCCCTTCTCAAAGGTTACACTCGTAAGCGAAGTATTGTTTCTGAACGTTCCTCTCGACAAGCCTCCAACGGCTGCTACACGGGCGGGTATAACAATGGAAGTAAGTCCACTGTATCCGAATGCGTCTTCTCCTATCGAAAGGTCAAAATTGTTGCCGTCCTTTGCAGCAAGGAAGTCTATATTAGTAAGCGCATTACAGTTGTAAAATGCTGCAGCCCCTATAGTTCTTACGCTTGCAGGAATGGAAACGGAAGTAAGGTTTGACGCGCCGAAGAATGCCGACTGCGTGCTCGAATCGCCTATCTGCGTTACGCCCTCCGGCACTGCAAACGATGTGTCCGCTTTAGACTGAGGATATCTTATAAGAGTGGATTTATTTTTGTTATACAACACTCCGCCTTCGGCAACGAATGAAGTGTTACCCTCTTCGACAACGAATTCTTCGCAGCTCGTCAGACCGACTAACACTCCGTCACTAAGCAAAGCGTCTTTAGAGAGAGTGAACTTCTTTACCGCCGAACTCGAACCGAACAAATCTTTTGCAGTGTCCGACTTGGGTAATTTGAATTCGATAAGAGAAGTACATCCGGCGAATATCGAAGAGTCGAGCATTTTAAGATGCGTGCCTTCCGCAAAGTTTACGCTGCTAAGCGAAGTACATCCTTGGAAGGCATATTTATTGATCTCTTTGATAGAATCGGGAATATTTACGGTTACCAGGTTTGCGCACTTATAGAATGCGCTATTGCCTATGCTTACCGTGCCGACCGGCAAAGTAAGGCTTGTTATCGCCGTTTCCCTAAACGCATAATCGTCTACGGTAAGCACTCTGTTCTCTGCTCCCTCTTCGAATTCCACGACAGTAAGATCGGCGCAATATTCGAACGCATAGCGACTTATGCCAAACTCATCCCCGTCATCGACGACTGCCCCCGGGATTTTTATAGAAGTAAGACCGGAATATGCAAATGCGTATGGTCCTATACCGACAGTGCGAGAAGGAAGTTCTATCGAAGTAAACTTGGTAGCGTTGAATGTGCCGAGAGGGAAAGTATCGGGATAAGCAGAAATCTTAAGAGGAACTGCCGCCTGTCCTTCGGGCGTAGCTTCGAACTTAATCGAAGTAATAAGTTCGCAACTATCAAAGGCCCCTCTCCATATATTGCTTACGGTATACGGGATAACTACCTCGCCGCTTACCGACTTAGCCGCAACGATTATCTCTTTTTTAACTCCGTTCTCGGTAAGGTAAAGGATATTGTTTTCGGCTACGTGATTGCCGCCTTCGTTTACCGTGATTTGACTGAGCGGGCAACCGTCCATGGCGTCTGCGCTTATTGCGGGAATAACGTTATTTTTGTTATCGAGAGCGGTAACCATATTTGCCGGCAAAACTATGTTTGTAAGTTTTCTGCAAATACTGAAAGTATCGCAGAGCGTAACGCCGAGATAGCCTTCGGGCTTTTCGCCGCTCATCGGTCTAAACGTTATGTCGGTAAGTGGGGTGCTATAGAACGCAAATCTGCCTACGCCGAGTATCTGTGCGCCGTTACCGCTTTTCTCAAGGTTAGTTACGGTACTCGGTATTACAGCCGAAGTAAGCGATTTAGACTGCGAAAACGCATAGCTGCCTATAGTAAGCAACCCTTCGGGAAGTTCTATTGTCTTAAGCGAACTTTGTTCGAATGCATTACTTCCGATATGCTTAAGCCCGGACGTAGCGTCCGTTCCGCCCATCTCGCTGTCGGTAAACGTAGCCTCAGTCGCCGCTGTTGCGTAATATGCGCTTTTACCTATCGATTCGGTACGACTCGGGAGTGCCAACGTAGTAAGCTTAGAGCAAAGGTGGAAAGCCTGATCGCCGATAGTAAGTGCGCCGTCGCCGCCTGCTTCGTACGTTACGCTCGCAAGATCGTAACAGCAGTAAAACGCTCTGTATCCTATATCGTTTATCGTATTAGGCACGTTAAATGACTTAAGCTTTCTACAATCCGTAAAAGTCCTCTCGGGGATGTTTACAAGCGCCGTGCCGTCTAAACTTACCGAAGTAAGCTTCTTTGCGCCCTCAAATACGCCTTTACCCAAAGTAGTTACGGAGGAAGGAATCGATATAGATACGAGGGCGCTGCCGGTAAATGCGCCGTCTCCTATGGTAGTAAGGACGCTGCCTTCTTCAAAAATTATTTCGCTTGCGGAAACGTTTGCAAACGCTCTGCTCTCGATAACCTTAACCGACTTAGGTATGGTTATCGTACCTGCCGCTACGTTTTCGAACGCCGACTCGGGAATGGTTTCGATATTGCAACCTTCCGCAAATATTATTTCCATAAGTCCGGTACAGCCCGTAAATGCGTTTTTACCTATAACGGTAACGCTCGAGCCTATCGTTACGACGGCAATCGCCGAATTTCGGAACATTTCCTCGCTTATTTCCCTTATTCTGGACGGCAAAACGATATTGCCAAGCGAGCCGGTGCCCTGCAATACGCCTTTTCCGAGAGTAAGAGCGGAAGTAGAATCTTCGAAGTTTACGGTGGTAAGCGCACTCATACCCGCAAATGCGTAATCGTCTATTTCTTCGACGTTTTTGCCTATATTAAGAACTTTTATCCTATCGTTATTTCTAAATGCTCCGCCTCGGATTTTTACTACCGAATCGATAGGCGTATATTCGCCGTTTTCGGGAGTAATCGTCTTGGAATAGAAGAGAAGCTCGGTTTTGTTTGCATTGTATATTATAAGTCCGTCGGAGCTGAAGTATGGATTATTTTCCGCAATATCGATACTACGTACGCTCGGACATGCGGCTATCGCCTCTATAGGCAACGTTTCCATAGTGGACGGAATGGTTATCGTCAAAAGTCTTACGCAACCTTCGAATGCGTCCATAGCCACTTCTATGTTTTTATTACCCTCTGCTATTACAACCTTTCGAATAGACAAGCAGTCCTTAAACGCCAAACTTCCTATCTTGGTAAGAGTGGCAGGCAAAGTCAAGTCTCCAAGTACGTTGCAACTCGAAAATGCCTCTTCGCCGATTTCGGTTACCGCCGATTCTTTTTCGAATATTACGTTTTTGAGCGCATAACATCTCATAAACGCCTGCTTGCCTATCGTCATACCTACTGCGCTCGGACTGCCTTCAAACGTAAGCGTCTGAAGGTTGGTGCAAAGCTCGAATGCGTTATTCTCTATAGTAGCTACCGAATACGAAACGTATACTTCGGTTATGGAGTAATGCTGCATAAACGAACCTGCGGCTATAGTCGCTATGCCGGCAGGTATACGAACGTATCCCGTTCTGCCGCTCGGACAATATATAAGAGTATCGCCGGCTGCGTTGGTTACCATACCGTTTTTGGATGCGTACATACTACCGCCCTTAGCAATGTTTATGGTCGAAAGTTTTCCGGTGCTACTGAA
>FR884042.1:5127-5870 GCA_000435495.1 Firmicutes bacterium CAG:552
GCCGGTGAGAACGAGCTGAGTCTTGCCGGCAAGTTTACCGTAGTAAGATTGCGCAGGTTATAAAATGCGTGGTCGGCTATTTTAAGTCCGCTTTCCTCGTTAGGATTGTCCGAGTCGAGTATGGTCAAAGTCTCGATGTTACGGCAACCCATAAATGCGCTGGGCATTATGATTGCTACCGAACCGGGAATGGTTACGCTCGTTACATTGTAAGCATTATAAAACGCTCTCGAACCGATCAATTTCGTGCCGTCGTAAATTACGTATTCGCCGCTCTTTCCGCTCGGGAATACTGCGAGTTCCAAGCCCGCCACGTCCTGGCTGTAAAGTACGCCTTCGTGCGAACTGTATCTCGGACTAACCGCATTGCCCGTCTCGTATATGTTTATCTCTTCGAGTTTACTTGCACCGGTAAATGCTGTACCTACTTCTATTATTTCAATAGTGTCCGGTATATTTATAATTTTGATGCCGGTGGCATAAGCAAACGCTGACGCCGAAACTACGCTTACCTTTGCGCCATTGTAAGTTTCGGGTACGGTTACAACTGCAAACTTGTTGAAATACGCACCTTTTTGTACATAGTACGTTCCGTCCTCTCTCAGCGTAAAACTAAGCACGTCAGTGGCAAAATATGCATACACTTCGTAAGTGTCGGTCAAAAGCCACGGATTAACCGAATTGCCTTCGTTATCGGTAAGCTGTACGCCTGCGCCGTTTTTACCGGTATACCAACCTGCGAA
>FR884042.1:5902-8277 GCA_000435495.1 Firmicutes bacterium CAG:552
TTTCGTCTGCGCTTTGAGATTCTATCGGTTCGATACGATAGTCTTCTCCGTAAATTATGTTTGCTGTGCCTACCTCGTTGTCGTTTGCGTCAAAAAGCTTTACTTCATACTTTTTGGCTGTCCAATCTGCGTAAAGAGTTATGTCGCAGTTGTCCGAGAATACTATATCCTCGTATTTTGCTCCGTTTCGAGCTGCGCCGCCGTATACGTTATACCAGCCCGCAAATTCGTACCCCGGCTTCTCCGGAACGGGCAGTTCGAGCTTGTCGCCTACTGCCGCATATATTACGCTCACGTCGCCGACGCGGCTGTCTAACATTACCATGTATGCAGTTACGTCCATGCTTACGAACTCCGACCAACCTCGGTTATCGAAATACCTTACCGATACCGTGTTTATGCCGGACTTATTCAAAACAAGCTTAATGTGACTGTTCGTCACTCTCGCCTGCGTTTCGCCGTTTACTCTTACTTCGTACGTCTGTGCGCCTATTACGCTGTTCCAGCTGAGTTTGTTTTCGCCGTACTTAAGCGACGCCGCAAGCTGAAGATACCTTGCGTCGAGTTCTCCGCTCCATACCGAGTTGTTTGCGGCTTGCGCTGCGTTTGCTCGTACGCTGACGCTGCATTCATCGCCTTCCGTAAGCGATATTTGCGCAAAATCAAACGTGGTTGTACTTTCGTCGTACTCTCTGCCGTTGATCCTTACGGTATAGCCCGTTGCGCCTTCTACGCCGTTCCAGCTAAGCTGCGTGCCGAGTATCTTTACGTTAGTAGGCGAAGCAAGTACCGTCTTATTTACCTTGTAACTTACCGCCGACGACGATGCGTATCCCTTGGCTACCGCATAAACTTCCATGTTTATTTCGCCTATGCCGAAAGACTTAAGCGAATAACGATTTGCCGTTGTCTTTACTTCTTTGCCGCCGATACCGATTACGTATCCTCTTGCGTTTTCCACTTCGTCCCAGAACAAGTATCCCGTAGCTGCGTCGTAATTAAATCCGCTTACTTTATCTAACTTTCTTTCGCATACAAACGCTTCGGATACCGAAGACGCATAGCCTTCTGCCGATGCCGTTACGACAAACTTAATTCCGCCGTCAATCATCTTGCAGTTTGCAAAGTTATATACGTTGGAATTTCCGTTATGTAACATTGTGTGGCTGTGTCTTTCGTCGCCGCACTCAATAGTAAGGTAATAATCGGTAGCATTTGCCACTTTGTTAAAGAAAAGCATACTGCCGTCCGCTCTAAAGCGAGATACTCTCGTAAGCGCTTTATTCTTATAATATACGCTTACTGTCTTATTGCCGCTCGTTATGCTTATTTCGTAATCGCCTGCGGGAGCCGAACCGAAGTTTACGGTGTAAGCCTTACCGCTTACCTGCTGCTCGATGCTCGTAAATCCCTGCGGGCCTTTTACGCTTACGGTAACTACTTCGGTAGACGCTGTCCAATGCACGCCTTCGTTATTTACTCCGGCGGTAAGAGCATTTTCGCCTGCCTTATTCCATACCGCAAAAAGAGTGGTGTTTGCGTCAAATTCCTTCTTTGCGTCAAACTCTACGGTAAGTTTTTCTCTCGTTTCGTAATCGCTTATCCACCATCCCTTAAATTCGTATCCCTCTCTCGTCGGATCCGCCGGCATGTCGATAAGTTTTGCGTTACGAGTGGTTACGGGAGCTATCGCCGCCCCTTCGTATCCGAGATCGAAATCGATTACGTACTCGGTCTGCGAGGACTTTAACTCCCATTTTGCGTATACGTTTACGCCGTCGCCCGTTATAGTCCTACCCTCGAATAAATAAGGCGTTACAAACTTATCATCGGCGTACCAGCCGTAGAAGTCGTATCCTTCTCTCGTAGGATCTGCCGGCTTTATCGCCGTCTTGCCGTTAAGGACTTTTTGGACTTCCGTCTTTCCTTCGTACACGTTGAACGTTACGTCGAAGTATTTCTTAAATAAGTATAACTTAGATACCCCTCCGTCCGTTATCGTTACGGTCTTGTTTGCTTCGTTGTACGTAGCCGTACCGCTCGGCTCTTTTTCGTTAGCCTTGGTAAAAGCTATAGTTCCGCTTTCTATAACGTAGGTACCGTATTCGGTGCCTTTCTCGTTTACCAGCGTAAACTTATTTCCGTCGTACAGTGACAGCAAACTTTCTTCGTTTTCCGAGCCGTAGTAATAGGTACCGGTTTCGGGACCGGGAACGACTACTTCGGCAGGGCAGGCTACGACGATCATCGTCGTAAAGGCGATGCATAGCGCAACCAAAACCAAAACAAATTTGTTCTTCATTCTGCTCGTTTCTCCATGTGTGAAAATTATGCCAAGATTCGTTGCCCAAATCTTTCACATTATACACATAATA
>FR884042.1:8308-10803 GCA_000435495.1 Firmicutes bacterium CAG:552
CCCCGCCCCTGTCAATAAGTCAACTATTTTTTACCGTTTTAAAAAATTTCACGTTTATTGAACACAATTTGATACTTTTTGACTGTAACTAGTACTTTTAATACAATTTTAAGGTAACACAAAAATACAATGAACTTCACATTTTGACAAATATTGTATGCACCGAATATAGCGATTTTGCTACGTAGTATGCAAAATCGTACTCTTTTTATTTTTTGTTATATTAGTTGTATCTCAGAGTAAGTTTTGTGATTATTGGGATAAGTTTTCGTAATTTGCACCGATTTCGGCATGTATAACGCTTATCTTTGTAATTGTTGCACCGTCTTTAACGTGTCAACGCTTATATCACGCTTATATTTGCAATTACTTCGCCCTCTTTTCCGTGCGCACTCTTATATCTCTAATTGCTGCACCATCTTTAATTCTTGCTATCTCTCCTTTTGTGATTGCCTGTTTATCTCTACGCCGCTTTCGCTTTAGCCTGTTAGATTGATATTAAACGCTGTTCGCTTTTCACTGATTCTCCGAACTTAACTACGTTCTCGTTTTGACGCATTGCCCGATTTGCGTATTTTTTAGAACGTCTATTTACTTATCGCTTTAAATGTCACGATGATGCGACGTAGAAAAACGAGCATACAAAAAATATGCACTTAAAGCCAACTGAAACGGGTGTCCATTACAAACCGGATGCCGACCCGTTAGAATTCCCAATCCCATCAAAAAAATAAGAAAGACGAACATTTGTTGTTCGTCTTTCTTCTCTCTGCGTTGAGTTAATAATGTAAATCGAATTGTCTATTTGCCATATAATGGTTTTTATGACTATTTTCGTATTATAAAGCCTCAATTTCTTTGAATAGTTTTGCATTTTGTTTGTGCGACCACAAACAAAAAACCTCATTAACACTTGTAAATAAACAATCTTTAGTATAAAAAGGATAATCTTTATTCCCGTTCGTTTTGCGACAAGAGTTTGAAAGTGTTTCGATAGTTTTCTATCCGTCCTTCTTTTCGTAATTTACTTATTTCCACAGACAAACCGCTTCGCTCCACTTCGAGATAATCGGCAAGGTCCTGCCTGGCAAAAGGTATATCGAAAGTGCTATTTCCCTCTTTTTTCGCCTGTATTTGCAGATAAGTCATTAATTTTTCACGGGTGGTGCGTTGGGATGTTATCTCAATTTTTTCATGAAAAATTATATTTTTTTCGGCAACGACTT
Source organism: Firmicutes bacterium CAG:552 (assembly GCA_000435495.1). Taxonomy (GTDB): domain Bacteria; phylum Bacillota; class Clostridia; order Christensenellales; family Pumilibacteraceae; genus CAG-552. Next base: position 9,535 of record FR884042.1, read on the forward strand.
TCAATAAATTAAAAATCATTTTGCTATGGAACGCACACGCACCGTTGCAGGTTTGCGTAATGCGTTTTGCGTCTATCAACATTACTTCGCAATCGCTTGTCGCCACAACGTTTATGGGAATCGATTTCATATCGGCACAAGCGAAAGATTCTCCGAATAACTGCGACGGAACAACTCTTGCAAGAATAGTTCTGTTACCGAACAAGTCGATTCTTATGATTTGTGCTTCTCCCGACAATACGATTCCTACATCTTTCGCCTCGCTGCCTTCCGATAATATAAATTGATCTTTGGTAAATTTTTTTGTTTTTGCCCCAAGGCAACCGATCATTTTACAGAGATTGTTGCGATCCACGCCCAGAAATAATCGACACTCGGTTAATATTTCTATAAAATTATTCACAAAAGCCTCCGTTTGTTGAAATTTCAACATACATTACAAATGAATTGTACTATACTTTGAGCATAAAGACAAGCAAACGAAGTTTACGGAGGTAAAAAATGATAAGAAAAATAATTAAAATCGATGAAAAAAAGTGTAACGGTTGCGGTGCGTGCGCAAATGCCTGCCATGAAGGCGCAATCGCTATGGTAAACGGCAAAGCAAAGCTTGTTTTCGAAGACTATTGCGACGGACTCGGAGATTGTTTGCCTGCTTGTCCCACGGGTGCAATTACGTTTGAAGAAAGAGAGGCTCCGGCATACGACGAACAAGCGGTGAAACAAGCCAAAATGCAAAAATTCGGACAAAGATTGCCGTGCGGTTGCCCCGGCACACAATCCAAGATAATCAAACACGATCCGAGCACTGTCGCTCAACGCATATCGGTAAGCAGTCAACTGTCGCAATGGCCTGTACAGATTAAACTCGTCCCCGTGAATGCGCCTTATTTTGAAAATGCAAACCTTCTCGTTGCGGCGGACTGCACGGCTTATGCCTACGCTGATTTCCATAACGAGTTTATTCGCAATCGGATTACTCTCGTAGGTTGTCCTAAACTCGATAGCGTAGACTATGCCGAGAAACTTGCGGCTATTATTGCCGAAAACTCAATTAAAAGCGTAACTGTCGTACGAATGGAAGTCCCGTGCTGCGGCGGGATAGAAAACGCCGTAAAAACCGCATTGCAAAATAGCGGCAAATTCCTTCCCTGGAGAGTGGTAACAATTTCTACAGACGGTCAAATAATCGAATAAATGAATAGAAAAGCCGAGCGGTTAAACGCCCGGCTGATTCTTCTTTTTGCCATCCAAATCGATTTTTATGCC
>FR884042.1:10950-24812 GCA_000435495.1 Firmicutes bacterium CAG:552
TTCAAGACCGCCTCGTTATGACCGCTTCGATAAGCCTCCGAATATTTATATCGCAGTAATCACATTGTTCGCAACTACTTAACTCGATTATTGTAACAAAAAAACATCGCTGTGTCAAGCGTTACCGCCGATTAAGCGTTTTTTTGTCTCAGCTAAAAAATGTAATAAAAAACACGATACGTATCAAAGTTTGATTTACAGCCGCACGCTTTACATAAAAAGTAATGTTCAACATGCGGCTGTAATCACACACGGATATATCTACTTCATCACACATTCTGTAAGTAAAAACTCATACCTGCGCCATACATTATTCTTGTTTTTTCGGCGATTACCCTCTCAGGTCAAGATATTCGTCGTAAGTAATATCTTTGTCGAAAGTCTTTGTGCCGTTAATTTCTATAATACGATTTGCAACGGTTTCCATAATTTCTTGGTCGTGAGACACAAACAACATTCCACCCTTAAAATTAGTCATGCCCTTATTTAAGGCGGTGATAGACTCCAGATCCAGATGGTTTGTCGGCTCATCTAAAATAAGGAAGTTGCCACCCTGCAACATCATTCTTGCGAGCATACATCTGACCTTTTCGCCGCCGGAAAGCACTGCGGCTTTTTTAAGAGCTTCCTCTTTAGAAAACAACATTCTACCCAGCCAACCCCTGAGATATTCCTCGTAATGGTCCTTCGAAAATTGGTCGAGCCATTGTACAAGCGTCAAATCCACACCGTCAAAAAAATTGTCGTAATTCTGCGGCAAATATATGGGTATAATAGTCTGCCCCCATCTAACTTTTCCGCTGTCGGGTGTTTCGAGCCCCATAATGCAATCGAAAAGCATGGAAACGTTTTGACCGTTACTGCACACAAACCCCACTTTGTCGTCTCTTTTGAGTCTAAAAGACACATTCTCAAAGAAACCTTTTTTTGTTAGCCCTTCGACTTCGAGAATTTCGTTACCTATTTCCCTTTCGAACTTAAACTCTATAAACGGATAACGGCGGCTCGACGGCTGAATATCTTCGAGCTTAAGCTTTTCGAGTTCTTTTTTGCGGCTGGTCGCCTGTCTGGACTTGCTCGCATTTGCGGCGAACCTTGCAATAAACTCTTGAAGTTCTTTGGCTCTCGCTTCGATTTTTTTGTTTTGTTCCTTACTCTGCTTAAGCAAAAGTTGCGAAGATTCATACCAAAAGTCGTAGTTACCTACGAATATTCTGATCTTTTTAAAGTCGACGTCGCAAATGTGCGTACATACCCTGTTTAGGAAATGGCGGTTATGGGACACAATGATAATTATACTGTCCTCCATTGCCATAATATAATCTTCGAGCCACCTTACGCTTAAAACGTCAAGGTTGTTGGTAGGTTCATCCAAAATAAGAATGTCGGGTTTTCCGAACAGACTCTGCGCAAGCAAAACTTTTACCTTAATTTTGGGATCGACGTCAGCCATAAGCGAATAGAACAAATCGCTGTCTATTTTTAGCTGATTGAGAAGCGTTTCTGCGTCCGATTCGGCTTCGTAGCCGCCCATTTCGGCAAACTCGCCCTCGAGCTCCGCTGCTCTTACGCCGTCCTCATCAGAAAAATCTTCTTTAGAATACAAAGCCTCACGTTCGGCTTTTATTTCCATAAGCTTTTTATGGCCCCACATAACTGTTTCGAGCACCGTGTAATCGTCGTAGGCATTCTGATTTTGCATAAGAATGCTCATACGTTCGTTTTTATCAACGACGACCTCCCCTTTATTCGGTTCCAATTCCCCGGACAAAATTTTCAAAAAAGTGGATTTGCCCGCTCCGTTAGCGCCTATAATACCGTAGCAATTCCCCTTGGTAAACTTTAAATTAACGTGATCGAACAACACCCTGCTGCCGAACTGAAGACTGACGTCGTTTACTGCAATCATCTTTTTACTCCAAAACAAAAAATATGGCGGAACCAATCGATTCCGCCGTTTTAATACTACTGTTACTCTGCCTTAAAAGGTAACAAAGCCATATATCTTGCGCGTTTGATAGCCGTAGTAAGAGCTCTCTGATGCATTGCGCAAACGCCGGAAGTGCGGCGAGGAATGATCTTACCTTTCTCGGTAATATAACGACGAAGCTTCGAAACGTCCTTATAGTCGATGTCCGCAGCCTTGTCTACACAAAACTGGCAAACCTTCTTTTTAGGAGCTCGCTTTGCCTTTTTCATTTTATCGTCGCCATCAACGACTTTATTCATTTTCTTTTCCATAATTTACTCCTTTAAAACGGCAACTCGGAATCTTCTACCGGCTCGAGTTCCATACCCGAGGACTTTGCGCCGGAACTGCGAACGGATGTTGCCTGTCCGTCCGAACTCTTAGGCGAGAGAAACTCTACGTCGTCAGCGACAATCTCGGTTGCAGTTCTCTTTACGCCGTCTTTTTCGTACGTGCGAGTCTGTATCGAACCTGAAACGGCTACCTTGCTACCCTTGGTAAGATACTTACCGCAATTGTCCGCAAGTCCTCTCCAAGTAACGATATTTATAAAATCCGCCTCTCTTTCGCCGTTGCTGTTAGCATAGTTGCGATTAACCGCTATGCTAAACCTACAAAACGCCACGCCGTTAGCGGTAGACGAATGTTCGGGTTCTCTGGTGAGATTGCCTACCAACACACACTTATTCATATTAAAGTCTCCTCTGCAGTTATACTAATCTTTTGCAACTATCATGAATCTCAATACTTCGTCCTTAGCTATACGCATCTGACGTTCGATTTCGAGCGGAAGATCAGCGTTAGCCGTAAACTCGGTAAGTACATAATAGCCTTCGCTCTTGAAATTGATGGGATAAGCGAGTTTCTTTACGCCCCACTTGGTAGTGGTAACTTCGCCGCCTGCATTAGTAACGATAGCTTCGTACTTAGCTATCTGCGCTTCCTTTGCCGCCTCGTCAAGATTGTTAGCCAGAATATACAGAACTTCGTATTTTTTCATATATTCTACACCTCCTTTTGGTCTTGTGATCCCTCATAAAATTGAGGAATAAGGATTGCTATACAACTATAGCTATACGAGTATAACACATTATTGCTTATTTAGCAAGCGTTTTTGCGTGATTAAGTTTATTTTTTGCTGCAAGAAATGTCACCGCAGAATGCGCCGCAACGTTTCCTTCGCCGACCGCCTTCGCTATCTGATAAGGAGCGCCTACGCAGTCCCCTGCCGCAAAACAGCCTTTAAGCGAGGTTTCCTGACTGCGATCGGTAACTACGTGTCCGTCTTCCGACACGACGCCTTTAATCAAATCGGACGCCGCCATACAATTTTTAAGCACAAACACACCGTCTACCGGGATAACGTCGCCGTTTCCGTTTCGAATCGAATTCACTTTTACGTCCCCGCATATCTCTACCGGCGGCAAATCGCCTTTGTACAGTCTGCATACGTACGTTTTTTCGGCAAGCGAACTTAAAAACTCTACTTCGTGTTCGAATTTTTCGCTCTCGGCAACGATTGCCAACGTCTTACCTTTATACAAAAAACCGTCGCACGTTGCGCAATAGCTTACGCCTTTGCCTAAAAATTCGGCTTCACCGTTAATATGTTTTATACTTTCGGTTCCTCCTGCATATATTACGGCGCATGCCTCGATTATTTCGTCGCCGCTAAGTAGCATAAATTTTCCGTCGATAAAAAAAACATTGTTGATTCGTTTGCAAGTAACCGAAATTCCGCAATCGTTTAACTGTTTTTTTAACATACCGACAAATTCTTTACCGCTTACCGAACCTACGCCCGGATAATTTGCGATTCGTTCGGATTTCAAAATTTTTTCTGATAACTCGTCCGAACCGAACAGCACAAAATTCTTACTCAAATTCTTTAATGTCAACGCCGCCGAAATGCCTGCCGGACCGGCGCCGATTATTGCTACGTCATACATTACAATTACCCCCTCGTCACTTTTCCGTTTTCCACCATAAATTTGGCATAGTTACCGATTGCCTTAGTCAAATTGTCGTCAATATGCGTACACGTTATAATGGTTTGATAATCTTTTATTTTATTCAGAAGGCGTATTTGTCGATCTAAGTCCAGTTCGCTCAGCACGTCGTCAAGCAGCAAGACCGGATATTCTTCTTTCTCTCCTGCAATAAGATCTATTTCCGCCAATTTAACGGCAAGCGCAGCCGTGCGCTGCTGTCCTTGCGAACCGAATGCTCTTATATCCGTATCCCCGACGCAAAAGGCTATATCGTCTTTGTGCGGTCCGCTTCTGGTGTATCCCATAAGTTTATCTTTTTCTCGATCTTTAAGCAAATGCTCCTTAAACGACAAGGCGATTTCCTCAACGGTTTCTCCGCTTTCCGATTCGTAACCTAATTTTAGCGACTCTCCTCCGTCAGTCAGATAAGAATGATTGTGCGCCGCTTTTTCTCCCAGTCTTTGAACAAATCCTCGTCTCGTCTTAATTATTTTACTGCCTAGGCCCACTAGTTGCATATCCCACACATCCAGCACGTCATCGGTTGCGCCGTTTTTAAGCAGCTTGTTTCGCTGAGAAAGCGTTTTGTTATAGCTCGACAATAAGTAAAAATATGCTTTTGACATCTGACATAACGATATGTCCATAAAACGTCGCCTATCGCTCGGTCCGTCTTTTACTATTTTCATTTCGTCCGGCGAAAAAAATACTGTGGTCACCACCCCCATCAATTCGCCGATACGGGTTATGGGCAATCCGTTTACAGCCACTCTTTTGTTCGCAGACTTGTCCAGAGTCATCTCTACTCTGTCCGCAGAAAATCGCTTCTTTACAAAAACTTTTACATACGCTCTGTCGCTGTCGAAGTTAATCAGTTCTCTGTCTCTCGGAGTTCTAGCGCTTCTTCCGACCGAACATAAATAAATCGCTTCCATCAGATTAGTCTTGCCTTGTGCGTTTTTCCCCACCAAAAAATTTGTCTTGTTCTCGAAAGACACTTTTTCTTTGATATAGTTTCTGTAATTTTGCACAAAAACTTCGGATACAAACATCTATTTTCTCTCCGTCAAATCCACGCACACGCTAAGAGCATAATCGTCGACAGTCTCGGTTTTACACTCGCCGCCCTCTCCGCACTTAAACTTTGCCTCTATTTTGGTCCATTCTTTAATAAAAAACTCATCCCTGTCAACGGCCGACAGATATTCACAATACTTTATTTTGCTCAACACTCGCTTTGCCACACGCTCATCGCTGCCGACGTATTTTTGAATATCGATACCTATCGGATAGTCGCTGATTGCCACCGCAACGTAATCATAGCTGTGCGAGAGCGAAAACCGAATTCCGCTCGCAATCCATTTGCCGCCCTCAAAACTGAAATCAACGACAGGAACGTCGAAACCTTGCCGTGCGAGTGCATATTCAAGCAGTTTCCAAACGCAATACTTCTGTTTTTTATGCAATTCGTTCTTGCATTTTTCTATCGCATCCTTTCTTTTTTCGCAAAAAACAGGTTGATTGCTATCCCACAACCTCGCAACATACACTTTTGCCGTCGGCAAAAATTCTTCAATGAAAATCGGCTGAAAGCGTGACATAAAAACGGAAGTACCCTCCACTGAAAGGATACTCCCATTGTAATGCATTTATGAAATTTTGTCAACTTAATACGGCGCCGTCGTTACCGTCCCCAAAACCGTCTGCATACATAAGCAGGCTTAAAAGTCAATCTTCCAATTTCATGCGCCTTATCTCGTCCAAGACCTTCTTCGTCGTAACTTCTCTTAACCCTACGTCGGCACATATCTGCGCCGCATCGCCGCCCGGCTTTAATGCTACCAACTTCTCGCACGAGATGTTTTCTATATCTTCGATATAATCTTCGTCGCTTATGGCGGCAAAAAAAAGATTATATGCGCTGCATCCCAACGCCTGCGCCAACATTGTTACTTTATTCTCGAATTCGTCGCACTTCTGCGCATAAAAGTCCATCACGTATTGCATTTTCGACGTATCTTCCAATAATTTGTCTTTGCCGAAAATCAACGCCTCCGTCACTTTTTCGTCTCCGTCGAACATTAACAGAAAATACATGGGGAATCTTGCCTTTGGCGTCGTAAACTCGCAAAGCAAATCGTATGCGTTTTTCAACAATTCTTCTTTTTCCATAGTACTCCCGTCGTTAAATCGATATTTTACTATAGTATAGCCCATATAAAAATTTACGTCAACGATTTTTGCCTTGTTTTATTGTTTTGCTATTTAAACCGTCTGCGGTTTTGCCTTTTAACGACGTATTATTTAAGTGGTTTAATTATATCAAAATTTAACCGAAAACATTTTGCCGTTTGACGATATTTCAGGTATCGTCTTAAACCGCTAACTCAAAGCCTTTAAACGTAAAAACGCTTTCCCCTTTCTCGACGTTAGGTAAAAGCGTTTTGTACTCAACGAATCATCGGCTAAATCGAACTTTAGCTGCGTTCGCTCTTTTCTCGGCGTCTATACGCAACTACTCTCTCCCCACCGACAAACGGTTGCTTAAGCTGAGGGTTTTGTTTTTCCACGTCTTCCGGTGACAATCCTATCGCTTTGGAAACGTCCCATATGGTTTCGTTTTTTCCAATAACATGCACCGAAAACGCACATGACGGACTTTGTATCGGGTCCCCCTCAGCAATAGAGGACAAGTATGTTGCGGAACATTTTTTGCTTACGAACACGTTTACGGATACGGTAGCTCTGGCGTCTATGTCGCTGCCTCTGCGAATTTTGCAAGATACGCTTTCCGCCTCGGCGGTGGCAGTCACTTCGTCACCTTCGGTTACGTCCGCACGTTTTGTGAGCGAAAAAGGAATTTCGATATTTACCGAACTTTCCGAAGAAGTTTCGTTGCTAAAATAAACGGCTGTAAGTCTTACCATTCCTTCTATTACCGCTTTGCCGTCAAGCGCATACCCGCCGGTAACGATTACTTCGAATCCGGGCGTGGAAATAATGTTGTCCGCAAGCGGCATTCCTGCGCTTAAAGAAACCGTTCCCTCCACTTCGTCGCTGAAAACAAAACAATTCTTAAGTACCGAATATTCGGTAGTTTCCTCTCCTTTAATCAATTCGTTACTAAGGGAAAAGGCGTCTACTACGGGCGAAAAACTGTTGGACTGCGAAACGAATCCGCAAATCGCCACGTCCACGTCATAGCCTTCCGCATCTGAGCTGACCTCCGTATTTTCCACAAAAACGTTGCAGCATGCCATAAAGTCCTCTTTACTGCCGTTAGCCTCGATTTCTACCGAAAAAGGAGTAACGACAGATAGTCTTTCGGCATCAGTCATATAGTCCGTAATCACATCTCCGCTTACCGTAACCATGCCGTCGCCGGCAACGCAAGAGGAAATAACGGCACGATTTTCGGCGTACCTTACGTCCGGTGGCATTTTTACGTTAACCTTAGCGCCTGCCGTAAAATGGCAAACGCAAGTAGTAAAATCGTAATCCTTTCGATGCGTATACAATCCGTCTCCGCCATACGAAAGATATTTGATACGCTTCGCAGTAAAGGCAAGCAAAAATATTTCCACAACGGACGAAAGCTTCATTTCGGCTTCCGCTAAACTGGTAATATCGGTATCGATAACCTTACTGAAAAGGCAAACGTTCCCGCCGCTTATTCCGTCATCGTTTATTTTGTCGGCAAAAGACGCCGTGTACTCGAGGTAACAAAGCGAATTATCTGCACTAAGATAAGTAATGCGAAAATCGACCTTTCCTTTTATTCTCGCTTCACCCGAAAACACTTCGGTTGCGGATACTGTAGAAACTGCGGAAATACCGAGAACCTTATTTATCTCTTCGCCATGCGGCGGTACTAACTTTGCCTCCACTACGAGCTGCGTAGAGCTCTTTTGTAATCCGTCAAGTGCGGCAACCTCATAAACGGGTTCGAATGCCATAGGTAATCCTCCAAATAAATAGTTTGTAACGCTATATTATATCGTGAGGCGTCGCATAATATGACACAATTATTTTTTCTCTGACAAAATCACGTTGCCGCATATAATATCGCTGTACGAACACGACAATCGAGTCACGTTTTTTTCGCCGCTTACCTTTAAAGTAAACAAAGACGGCAAAATATCTTCTATTTCGCCGCAGTATTTTATAATCCTTTTTCTTCCCTTGTTTATTCGAATCAGCAACATTTTGCCTTTCAACGCAGATATCGAATCTTTTACTTCTACTATGCCAACGGGTTTCTTCATAAAAATCCTCCGCATAGATTATTTCCGTTAAATAAATATTTTAACCTATCCGCATTGCGTATATCGCCCTTGCCATCTTTATTCTTTTTATATAATCTCTCGTCTCCTTATACGCTATGCGATTTCCCCATTCTCTGATTTTACCTTCACCCGCATTATAAGCTGCAAACACTTTATCGCCCTCAAAAGACTTACTTAGATAAGAAATATAGTAAACGCCTAACATAATATTATAGTCGGGAGAAACAAGCATACTTTCGTTATATTCGACGTTAAGCTCCTGCGCAAGCCAAGCCGCCGTAGCCGGCATTATCTGCATAAGCCCCAGCGCCCCGGCGCTGCTTTTCGCATCTGCGTCAAACTTGCTTTCGGTATGAATGACAGCAAATATGACCGAACGCTCCACGTCGAACATTTTGCCGTATTTTGTCACAGAATCGCTATATCGTATCGGAAAAACCATTACTATCAGCGAAATTGAGGCTATCAAAAAGCAACACAAGACGATTAAATTGTTTTTAAACGTAGCTATGCCACCACTCCTCTACCGCCGCTCTGATTTTTGTCAAGTCTCCGTCGTTTACAAAAACAAAATCGGACGAAGTCAACATCTTTTGATCCGACCATTGCGCCGAAATCATACTCTGAGCCGTTTGCATAGAAATATTATCCCGTAAAACAAGTCTGTTTATACGCTTTAACGGCAGAGCATAAACGGAAACCACCACATCGTAATTCTTTAAGTCGAACGGTAACGGCATAACGGTAACGCTTACACCGTCGCTTTCGGCTACCAAAGCGGCAATGCGCTTTTTTATAAGCGGATGAGTAATTCCGTTAAGTTTTTCGAGCATGGTTTTGTCTGAAAAAACAAGTTCTCTCAGTTTTCGTCTGTCCACGGCTCCGTCAACGACGCATGTCGGGAATGCCTTAATCAGCTTTTTTTCCCCGGCGGTGCCGTGCGCAACCACCTCTCTCGCCACTACGTCCGCATCGATTATGTATGCGCCGAGTTCGCTCATTATGCCGCTTACGACACTTTTACCGCTTGCAATGCCGCCTATCAGCGCTATTTTTTTGTAACTATTTGCAGTCATACCAGGTTTTTCCGTATCCTATCGAAGCCGTAAGCGGAACTTTTAATTTCGCTGCGCCTTCCATTTCTTCTTTTAAAATTTTAATAACTTCGTCAGTTTCTTTTTCGTCCGCTTCCACAATGAGTTCGTCATGTATTTGAAGTATAAGTTTAGAATTAGTCTTTTCCAATCTTTTGGCAACGTTTATCATCGCTATTTTTATAATGTCGGCGGCAGTTCCCTGTAACGGCATATTCATAGCGACTCTTTCGCCGAACTGCCTTTGCATGTATATTGACGAATTTAGTTGCGGAATATATCTTCTTCGTCCGAAAATTGTGCATGCGTATCCGCTTTCTTTTGCAAAAGCTATCGATTTCTCGAGGTATTCCTTTACAGCCGGGAACGTCTCAAAGTATTTTGTTATAAACTCTCTTGCCTGTGACGGTTTGATGCCTAAATCTTTTGCCAATCCGTAATCGCTTATACCGTATATTATTCCGAAGTTTACTATCTTCGCCGTTCTTCGCATAGCCGGAGTAACGTCCTCTATGTTTACTCCAAACACTTGCGCCGCAGTTGCCGAATGAATATCGTAACCGTTGATATAAGCGTCAACCATGTTTTTGTCTTCGGACAAATGCGCCATAACCCTAAGCTCTATTTGCGAATAATCGGCGCTTACAAAGGTTTTCCTCTCTCTTGCTACGAAAATTTTTCGCAACTTTCTCCCCTCGTCGTCCCTAACCGGTATATTTTGAAGGTTCGGTTCTACGCTGGATAACCTTCCCGTCGTGGTAAGCATTTGCTTAAATTCGGTATGAACAACTCCGTCTTTGCTCAAAAGCGGCTTCATTCCGTCGAGATAAACGCTTTTTAACTTGGAAATTGCTCTATACTTAAGCACAAGAGCTACTATTTCGTATTCATTCCGCAACGGCTCCAAAATTTCCGCTCCCGTAGAACGACTTTTTGACTTTTGCGGATAGGGCACGCCTAAATCCGTAAATAATACTTCGGCAAGCTGCTTAGGCGAATTAATATTAAAAGTCTTACCTGCTATGGCGTAAATCCGTTCGGTAAGTTCCGCAGTTTCTACACCGTATCCTGCCGATAACTCGTCAAGCTTCTTTATGTCAACCTTTACACCCTCTCGTTCCATGTCCGAAAGAACGGCAACTAAAGGAAGTTCGACGTCGTAATATAACTTTTCCATACCAAGACTTTTGAGTTTTTCGCTTTGTATATTGTATATTCGTTTCAAGCAAGCAGCCGTATTGCCGCTTAAATCGTAATCTTTAATAAGAGCCTTGGTCGATGAGTAGTCCATGCTCATATCTATAAGATATTGCGCTAACGCAACGTCGAAAAAATGACGTAACGTTACGTTGTATTTGCGTAATCTATACATTAGCGACTTTCCGTCGGCAACAATTTTTAACGTGTTTTCGTCTTCGCACAGCTCTTTTATTCGCTCTATTACAACAGCTTCCGCTTCGCCGTCGCTCAGTAAATCCCGTCTTATTTTATATATTTTACTCCCTGCGCAAACCTCGTCATCGCTCCAGTCAAATCCAATCACATCCGTTTCGTCATCGTTTTCGACAACCTCTTTTCCTAAGTCTTCAAGCTCTGCAGTACCGTTAGACCTGAATAAATCTGCTTTAGCCGAAAGCGTCTTAAAATCCAGCAAAACGAACATATCTTTGACGTTTTGAGCGAACGGGAAAATAAACGGGCAATCCTTTACTTGCGGCAGATCAGGCACGTGCGTACATATCGTAGCTAAGCGGCGAGAGTCGTAACAACTTTGTTTCCCGTCAATAAGTTTTCTTTTCAGGCTGCCGGATATTTCGTCTATATGTGCATAAATCTCGTCTACGTTACCGTATTTTTCGATAAGCATCACAGCGCTTTTATCGCCTACGCCGGGCACTCCTCGTATGTTATCCGAGGTGTCTCCGGCGAGAGCTTTATATTCTATAACGCCGGACGGCGTAAGTCCCATAGCCGACTTGAGCGTTTCTTCTGTCATCTCGTCAAGTTCGGAAATCCCCTTTTTTGTAAACAAAACCGTGGTGTCGTCATCTATCAGCTGAAAACTGTCTCTATCTCCCGTAACGACGTAAGTAGGCATTTCCGCCGCTTTCGCCATTGTGCCGATAATATCGTCGGCTTCGTAACCTTCCTTTTCTATAACCGCAATTTTCATTGCACGAAGTAAATCTTTCAACACGGGAACTTGCACCGCAAGATCCTCGGGCATAGGTTTTCTCGTGGCTTTATAATAATCGAATTCCTTATGTCTGAACGTAGGCGCTCGCAAATCAAAAGCAACAGCCATATGCGTAGGGTTGTATTCTCTTAGCTTTAACAACATCTTTACAAAACCGTAAATAGCCTGAGTAGGCTTGCCGTTTTTGCCGGTAAGCGGCGGTAAAGCGTAAAATGCCCTATTTATAAGGCTGTTACCGTCAATTATAATAAAATTTCCCATACTCGCTCCTTTTTCGGCGGTTTCGCCGTGCCAACGCATATAGTGTAGCATATTTGCAAAATTTTATCAATTACTTTATTCATAGCCGTGCAAAATACTTGTCAAAATGCAAAATTTATGTTATATTATTACCGCTATGCCGCCGTGGTGGAATTGGCAGACGCGCCGGACTCAAAATCCGGTGGTAGTGATACTGCGTTCTTTTTCTTTTGTCCGTTTTCCGCAAATTCTTTTTGATTTTATCTGCCTCTTCCACCACCCTCGTGGCGGAATACTCGCTTTCGCTCGTGGCGTTCGCTCTCTTCGTTCGCTCGGCTAAGTGGCTACGCACTCGGACTCAAAATCCGGTGGTAGTGATACCGTGTCGGTTCGACTCCGACCGGCGGCACCAAAAAAACTTAATCGTTTTCGATTTAGCTTTTGTTTAATAGTCTTCTCCCCACGCATCAAGCCATTTAGTATAAACTTCTCTATAATCAATTTTTTCTCTTGTGAATTTAATATCAATACATCTTGTATCTTGGCATTTTTCCAATAACAAGAGAGCTTCCCGAGAGATTTCAACTCCTCGTGCATTTGTGTTTACTTTTGGCAATTTAATGTATCTATCTCTGCCAATTTGATTTAGAACCCCAATTTGTGATTCTTTTGAAAAAAGTAAGAGTTTGCCATTATCATTCCAATGGATTTTAGCCATTAACATATCGCAATACGGAATATAAGTATTTTTAAATTGCAAAGCTTTTTGTGCATCAACAGTCCAAATCAACTTTGCGGAAGACCATCTATCACTGCTTGTTGTCATCGTTTTTATGGATAATGGTGTATTTTTAACTATAACATCTACTTCTGGAGCCGTTATTGGAATATCTGGGTCAACTATATCAATTCCAAATTTATATACATTATATACAGATTTATTATAACATAAAAAACAATATTTTGTATCGATTTTTAGAATCGTTTTATAATTTAATTTATATTTTGGAATCGTTGCGTGTTCTTGGTATCGATTATATGCTATTTTTTGTTCCTTACATAAAAATAAGTAAATAAAAAGTTCGCTTAGACAAATCTCCGCTTTAGCCTAAACACATAAAATTGCGCAGAAATCGTCGCAAAATACGTCAATGCGTTTTATCCCAAAAATATTATGCTTTATCTCCGTACATTTGTTTTAATCTTGCCTTCATTAATTTTATAGCTTCTTGCGGGCAGGTTGCGTTTTCGGTTACCTCTTCCATCGGGCAAATCCCTGTGTTTGTGTGATTACGTATATTGTCTGCGACTTCGTCACTGTCGAACTCGATGCCGTAACGCTCAAGCACTTCTATTGCCGGCTTACTTATAACATACGCCGAAACATGCTTTATCTTAAGCGCTACATACAAATACGCTGCGCCTCTGCCTATCACTCTATCCGCAGCTTCGCCACAAGAAACGTCAACGCCGTTATCGAATAAAATCATCAGCGGCTTTACTCCTCTATGCTCGCTGTAGTATACTGTATCGTCTTTAAAAACAACAGACGTATAATCTTTTAGCAAACTTTTTGCTTTAACAATATCCATACTAATTCTCCTCCATGGCGGTATTCTTCTCAATCTACATACCATAACCGATACACGCTTGCAACGGCAAAACCATAGATTTAAGCCTATGTATCCAAACAAACTCATCAAAAAATTTCGGTTTTAAACTTTAAAAATATATCTTATCGAGTAACCGCTTATCGAACCAATTTTTGTCTGTGCATCACTCCTGTATACTATTTTTCTAGCCTTCTATTTATTTTACAACTTCGTCTAATTTGTTTTAATCGGTCTGCTATAGTATATCATACCAAATCAACATTTCGCAAAGAAATTATTTTTGCAAAAGCAAAATTTTCAGCATTTTTACTTGATTTTTTGTACAATATATGGTAGAATACTCAAGCGTCAAAAACGCAAACTATATTTAGCCGTGGAGAGATGGTTGAGCGGCTGAAGGCACTCGCTTGGAAAGCGGGCATACGTGAATAAGCGTATCGGGGGTTCGAATCCCCCTCTCTCCGCCAAAAGG
>FR884043.1 GCA_000435495.1 Firmicutes bacterium CAG:552
GCGCCGTTATTTACTTTTACTTCGTACTTCTCTGCGCCTATTACCGCAGTCCATCGTACTTTGTTCTCTCTGTACGTAAGCGAATCTTTAAGCGCATGGTATCTTGCGTCAAGTACGTCGCTCCATGCCGAGTTCTCGCTCGCACTCGCTGCGTTAGCTCTTACTACTATCTCGTAGTCCTGAGCTTCTACCATTGCTATTCCGCTAAGATCGTAACTGGTTCCTTCCGCTTCGTATTCGGTGTTTCCTACCCTTACAGTGTAGTTCTGCGCTCCTTCTACTCCGTCCCAGCTAAGTACGCTGTTTGCAAGTTTTACGTTGCTCGGCGTAGATAACTCGTTCTTTACCAAGCTGTATTCGCTTGCTACGGACTCTGCATAGCCTTTTGCGAATGCAGATACTTTTATCTCGTATTCGCCTTTTGCGTATCCCTTAAAGCTGTACTCGTTTACGGTAAGTGCGGTCGCTTTGCCGTTTACGGTTATTACATAGCTGCGTGCGTTTTCTACCGAGTTCCAGCTAAGCTTGCCGCTTGCCTTATCGTACGCAAAGCCTTCTACTTTAGCTAACTCTTTTATGCATACGTATTCTTCGGATAC
>FR884044.1 GCA_000435495.1 Firmicutes bacterium CAG:552
ATAGCGTCGTTATTGAACACGAAGTAGAAATACGGGGTTTTTATACCGCCTCCGACGTACTCTTCTACGGTGAACGTTATCTTTGCAATTTCCTCATACACGCCCGCATCCGTCAAGGCGATTTCCTTTGCTTTTCTTATATCGATATGATAATCGAAAAAGATTATCTCGCCCGTTTTCGCATCGATTTTGTATCTATATTGAAATTCTGCCGTGTAAAACTCCAGAATCCAGCACGGACGACCGGAATTGCGGCTCAATTCTTCTTTGGTAAACACGACTTTCACTTCGGGTTTATCTTTAATTCCCGCATCTTTCAGGGCAATGTCTTTCGCTTCTTCCAAAGATATGAACAGCGTAACTTCGTTCTTTTCGAGAATATCGCCGGTCACCGCATTTACGAGGTAAGTCCATTGTGTGCGCTTGTCGTTGAATACAAGACGATAGCAAGGGTATTTGACTCCTTTGTTAATAAGCCTTGCCTCGGTAAATTCAACTCTTGCCGCACACCCAGAGTCGTTCAATGCAATTGCTTTCGCTTTGAGTATGCCGATATATTCGGAGTCGATAATGGTTGAGTTAACGTCTTTTTGTAATCCGACAAGTTCGTCAAGGGGTAGATTTGCAATCTCTTCTTCGGGCATGCTGCTGTTTTTCTTTGCGTCGGCGATAAGTTGCGCTTTGCCCTGCGATACGCCGTATTTTTTCGCAATGGCTGCCGTTTCGTCATTGTCCGTCACAGCAGCGTAAACCACGGTATGAACGGACTTGGTTTTTTCAAGAGCCTCTCTCACGACTTCGGAGACAGATTCTTTCAGTTTTTCGTCGCCGCTTAATTTTTTGTCGAACGAAATCAATACGGTATCGTTACTTTCCATAAAACCTGCCGTTTTATATACGGCAACGGTAAGGGACAGAGCGGATCTAAGACTTTGTCCTTTCAACTCGATTTCTTCTAACAATTTTTCGGCGTCGTCGTTAAGAAAACGTACCGCCTTTACGTTTCCGTTCCGGACAATAACGTACTCAACTCCGGGGTTGATTTCCATTGTCACCGTTCCGACTTCCGCTTCCGTGCTATTGCAACCGGCGAGCGGAATCGAGATACCGATGCATAATGCCAAAATAAGGCAAATAGCCAACGTCGAAAGCCATCTGAATTTAACTTTTTGTCGTTTCATAGATAAATGTCCTCCTTTTCGAGATATTTTTTAAGTTCGTTGCGCATACGGAACAATAACGCCTTTATTTTGCTTTCTCTTTCACCGTACATATCCGCAATATCCCGTATTGAATACAAGAACCAGTATCTGATAATGAAAATATTGCGTTTCGTTTTTGTCTGAGCGAACAAAAAACGATTTATTACGGACACCAACAACGCTTCTTCCTCAACTTGCTCAATGCCTTTAACGTCGGGGATGCAGTTTTCCAATTCGGACAAAGCAATTTCAACTTGTCCTCCGCTGCGCTTTGCGGCATGGTTGCGCTTGTAGCGATTCAAAGCGAGATTGCGGGTGATTTTTCCGAGAAACGCAGCCAATCTGTTCGGCCTTTGCGGGGGAATACTGTTCCACGCACCCAAATAAGTGTCGTTGACGCATTCTTCCGCATCAAAACGGTCATACAAAATATTGTAAGCGATGGCGTGACCGTAACTCCCGTATTTTTCAGCCGTTGCAGATATTGCGCGCTCTTCTTTTGCCCAGTACAAAGCAATAATTTCCTGATCGTTCATAACGCTCCTTTTCGTTGTGCAACGTCCTTTCACTTATAAAGACAACAAAAAAATCGTCTCGTTGCGTAAAAATAAAAAAAATTTCCGAAAAATTCCAGATGATACAAAAAAAGCGCAAGGGAAAAGTTCTTTCTCTGCGCTTTTAAACTAAATGTAATTCATAGGCGGTTACCTCCCGTCGAGAGTTTTTGGTTTTAATAATTTGTTGGTTTTTGTTCTGCCTCT
>FR884045.1 GCA_000435495.1 Firmicutes bacterium CAG:552
TTTTGATTTTTTTAATTTTTCTTGAAACGAAAAAAGACCGCCGACAAACGACGGATTCTAAAAATTATAGAAATCCTATCGTCTATCGGCGGCCTCTCATATATGTCTGGTTTAACCGTCCGAAAAGAATTGTTTATCCTATGGCTTTACATTGTCTCTGTTTCAGACCGACCATAAGCCTACGCAATTCCATATTAAATTGTATTGTTTTACATATCCTCGTCTAATAGTTCTTGTCCGGCAGGCGCATATACATCTAATTGAACGTGCCTTCTGCCCATTACTTTCGATACGCTTGTTGCTCCGCATCGCGTGCATTGATATTTAACAACTCCGTTCTCGTCACGATAACCCGTAGTTATGCGAAAACAGTTGTTACAAACCACTTTTACCGCTTTTGGTTTCAATTTAATGCTTCCCATAGCGTTCTATTGCTCCTTTCTCCCGTAATATAATGCCGTTTGTATTTGACAAACCTACGATACGGTCGGGAATTCCTATACCAAAGTAAGCCACGGCGTTATACCTCGGAACACAAAATCTTCAGGACTGAATTTGCGTTCGTTATTATATAAAAACCGAAAAAGGGAAAAATCGGCTGTTATATCACGTCTTTGATTACCTTGACGGCTATACCGATTACGTCTATATTCTCGACATAAAAATCTTTCATATTATCGTTTTCGGGATGCAATCGAAAACGCTTATTCTTATCATCCCGATACACTCTTTTCAAAGTTGCCATACTTTCGTCCGAGCAATCGCTTTCCGTAAGCACTACCGCTATTTGTCCGTTTTCAAAAGTGTTTTGCTTGCGTATAAGAACTAAATCTCCGTCTTTTATATCGGCATTTATCATCGATTCGCCGCTTGCCACCAACAAAAAGTATTCGCCTTTGCCGAAATAATCCATATTGAGCGGCAAATACCCTTGAATATCTTCTACCGCAAGCTTCGGTTTTCCGCACGCAACAATTCCGAGAATCGGAGCATACCCCATTTCCCAGTTATTTACCGAAGAAGTTATTCGTCCGCGCCCTGCCGTATCTATAAGCCCTTCGTCTTTTAAGCGTTCCAAAAATTTATATGCGGTCGATACGGCACAACCGGCGTTTTTTGCTATCTCGTTTATCGTCGGGCTTACCCGATTATTTTTTATGTATTCGTTGATATACTCATATATCCTTATCTTTGTATCTTCATTCTTTGCTCTCATAGGTGTTTCTCCAAGGGGCGAAATTATTTTCGTGTTTGAATTATATCATAAAGGCAAATCGATTACAACAACTACCTGTCCCGATTAAGCGACACATTAAAAATTTTTATATACGAAAAAGCGGCTCACGAATGAACCGCTTTCCATATCAATAATTATCCGTTATTTCTTTTACGAATGAGTCGAACCTTTCATTTACGCTATTCGGCTCGATTATTTTTACCTTTCCTAAAGTTCCTACAATCCATAAGAAAAAAGTTTTGCTTACCTGAACCGAAAGCGTGGTTTCCAACGCGCCGCCATACTTCCGTTGTATCTCTATATCCGTGCCGAATTTATCGTATATATCGCTCAAAAGTTCTTTATCGAATTGTATAGTAACTTCTTCGAGTTCTCCGCCGAACATTGAAAAGATTTGCTTTCTATACGTTTCCGAATCGAAATTGTTGAACTCTTCTTTTTCAAGTATCGGCTCGGCTTCCACCGTAACATCTTCCATTTTATCTATTCTGTAACGAGAAGTTCCGTCGTGCCTGTCGTCGTAACAAAGCAGATAGTAATTATCCTTGCTCCATATCAATGACAGCGGATTGAAAACGTAACGCTTTTTATCCCTATGATAGACTTTCTTTTTATTTTCGTCCAGATGATAATACAAGAACGAAACCTTTTTCTTTTGTTTTATTGCCGTTTCTATGGCGTCGATATTGTAAATAATGCTCGAATTACCGTGCTTTTTAGAATCCAAGAAAATGATATTGTCCGTGTTATCGGCGTTTTTGTAAATTCCTATCGTGGAATACAACTTGTTTATAATCGTTTCTTTTCTTGTTTCAGTGAGTTTTGACGCTTTTATTACGTCGGTCAGCATTGTAATTTCCGCCGTATCGAAAAATTGATGCACGGCATAATAATACCGCGATTTCTTTACATACGAACAGATTTCATACCCATATTTATTCAGCAAGTCTATATCCGACGGCAAAACTTTTCTCGAAACGGAAATGCCGCGCTTTTTCAATTCTTCTATGATTTCATTCGTCGAAAGAGCGTGTTCTTCGTCCGTCGATTTTTGCAGTATGTCGTATAAGACTAATAATTTAATCGAACTATCCGTGTTCTTTGCCATATTTTCTGCCTTTTTACTGAAGTTTTTTCTAGTCCGCC
>FR884046.1:0-8371 GCA_000435495.1 Firmicutes bacterium CAG:552
CGTCGCCTATATCTCTGAGCGACGCTCCGATAACTATCCTTTGAGGATAAAACTTTGTAAACGCCCTTGCTCCGATAGAAATTACGCTGTCGGGTATAACTATTTCTTCTCTCAAGTCCCCCGAACTTTTTAAAAAGGCTTCTTCGCCGATAGACACGATATGATTAAAAGAGTCTTCGCCAAAGGTAACTTTACCCGAATTTTTAAACGCCCACTTTCCGATAGACACGCTGCCGTCCTTTATAACAATGCTTTTTAACCTTTCGCAATCGCCAAAAGCTTCTTCGCCTATCTCCACATTCCCGCCGAGAAAGCAAACGGAAGTAAGCTTTTTGGCATATAAAAAGCATCTATTATCCAAGCTCTTTACACTATCCGGGATATATACCGAGGTAATTGCGTCGTCGGAACGAAACGCATTTTCGCAAATGCTGACTACCGCTATGCCGTCTACGGTAGAAGGAATCATAAGAAACGGAGTGCTCTGATTTTCCTTAAATCCGGTTACGCCGTAGCCGCCGTCTACTTTACTAAATTCCAGAACGGTAGCGGATATTTTTCCGCAATAGTAAGTTGCTTTTTCTGCAGAATAATCGGAATCTTTGTATGTAACGTTATCCCCGACGCTTTTTACCGTTACGTCAAACGCTCCGTCCTTGCTTAGTTTTGACAGCAACGAACACGAAGTCTCGGTTGTGGGTACGGTTACATTAAAGTTAGTACCTTCTATCTTTACAACGTAACCGCTCGCATTTTCTACCCGTCCCCACGAATTTTTTCTGCGGAATAATGAGAATCTTTGTAAGTGACGTTATCTCCGACGCTTCTTACCGTCACGTCGAACGCTCCGTCCTTGTTTAATTTAGGAAGCAACGAATACGAAGTTTCGGTTACGGAAACCGTAACGTCAAAGTGCGAACCGACAATATGCACAACGTAACCGCTCGCATTTTCTACCCGTCCCCACGAAACGACGTCGCCGCTAAGACTAAGCCCCGTAGGAGCGTTTAGCTCGATAAGTTGTACTACGGGAGGATCGTTGTCTCCGGGTCCCGGCGGTTCCGGCGGTCCCGGCGGAACTTTCGGCTTCCAGAGCAAAAACAATAATAATTAACAATCTCAGTAGCGTTTTCCTCATAATTATCTCCTTTTTTGTAATTATATATAAATATCGTTACATGGCAATTCGCCGAGTAACGTAATCTATGTAGTATCCGTAAAGGTTGTAATTTACATTGTCAATAGTATAACCTCGACTTTGCGCAAGCTCTACTATCGTGCTATATTGAAAATTATCGGTCTTACCCATAAGATATTTTGCGAATATAGTAACGAGAGCATTAGTCTTACTAAGTCCTATTACCGAAGTAAAATCGGCGTCGAAATAACGATTAAAAAGCATTTATTAGAGCAGTCTATAATGCTTTCGTTTTTCTTACAGTACCAAGTCGCATCTTCTACAAACACGTTTACTTCGGTAGGCAAGCCACTATAATATTCGTCTTGAGCCAACTCGTTCAACGTCCCCAAATCGAAATCTCCTATAAAGTTATAAAAGGCTTTGAACGCAAGAATATGATAGCGATTATCGCCGAATACATACCTTGCCGTCTGATAGAACAAACCGTATAAATAGGCATCGTAAATATCGGACATATCTTCGCAATAATAAATGCTAAAATCGATGTTAATAGGACTAACCGTAGAATCGTTATTCAAAAAACGACTCCTTGCGGCGCTTATACCGCTATCTATACCGTGTTCGAGAAGAGATAATTTTTTAAAAGCATTTTGCCCGTCGCTATTGCTAAGTCGCTTTGTGGGTACAACAAATACCGTTTTGTTTTCGCCGACTATAAATTGGCTGTTTTCCACTCCGCTTTTAATAAACTCGTATCCTATGGCATAACCTTTTTCGAAAGCGTCGCTAGAGATATAGGCGTCTCTCGAATTTGGCGCATAATGATGCGTCTCTCTTTCCAAAATACAAGTATAGAGCTGCTCGCCGAAATATTCCTGCAGATCCCAACATGCGTTATTTGCAAAGCTATAAAACTCTCGCCTGTTGCAGAACATTATAACGCCGTCGCACAGATTAGACATTCTCAGAGTCTGAACCAACCCAATTAGATATTGCGTATACTCATATTGTCCTTGCTCGGAAGTAAACGTTACTCCGTATTCGAAACGGGTGTAATCGAATATCTGGAGCATTGAGCATACGTCATACGGAAGTATCGTTGCTCCGTACGGGGAAACGGTGTCGAACGGAGACATTTCTCTGTTTATGTAATACGAAACAAAGTCATCAGAATAACTTCCGTCCGCATTGACCGTTTGACTCTTTGTTATTTGATTGCTGTTCTGCGGTTCGTGATATGCGTCGGTAATAAGCAAAAAGTTTTTCTCGTAGCCGGTATAGTCGATAGTCCTATGCACACCGTAATTCACGCCTACCTCCGAGTACACTATAACGTAAATATCGCCGTTTTCATGTTCAAGATTGTGCGGAAGTCTGAACGTTACCTCTTTTACTCCCCTTGCCAAATATCCGTAACCTGACGGATTAGGCGACAAATTTTCGTCATCGGTATCCACGCCCTGCGCCACGTCGATATGATAGGGGTGAGTAAGAGTAATGGTAATTAAGCTCGGCTCTCCGTATGTCCACGTCATAACAAAAATATCTTTTTCCTCTCCTTCCAAATCTATCGAAGGAACAGCGCTGTTAAGAAAATCGGTGTTTATATTAAAGTTATTGCTAAAATTTGTGTTAAAAGTTTCTTCGCTACGTTCGCTATGCTCCGAAGTTAGCGGAACAACTATAATTGCAAACGTCAAAATTACGGCTAACATTAAAAAATTTTTAAAATACTTTTTCATCGATAATATTCTCCTTTGTAATTAAAAATAAAACTTTTCTCGATCGGGCGCTACTTGCTTACACAAAATATATGTCGCACTTATAAGACACTCACCTCCTTTCTATCCAGTTGGCGTATACGGTTATACCCTTAGGCAAAGAGAGTATCTCTTTTTCGGTATACGTCTTGTCTATATTGCCGCTGTCGTCATAAGTTACCCACCCTCCGAAAGTATAACCGTGCTTTCGGGGAGCGTTTATTTCGTCCGGTCTCGGCGCAACTATGCCGTCGGCAGACGCCGTTACGCTGTAGACTGCGCCGTCCGCATCCAGCTCGCAACCGTAAATGACATTTACTTTATGCATATTAAAGTAATCGAGCCACTTTTCCTCTATATGCTCGTTGTCTGCTACGTACAACGTTAGTTTTGTAAACAAATCTTTATCTCTCAATCCGTATAAGTCCATTATATCGGCCATGCCAACGGGTTTGTAATGCGACCAAGCCAACGCAGCATACTCGAGGGTATCTATCGAATTAGGAATAAAAGCATCTATAAAACTACCTAACCCAGTAGAATTTAACATAGATCGCGTTCCGTAAGATCTTGCAAACACCTTTGAACCCTGTTTTATAGATTTCGGAACGTATATCTCTGGAAAAGAAGTGTGTGCAAATGCGCTCGCTCCGATTTCTTCTAAGCTAAGCGGCCATTGCACGCTGCTGAGGCTCTTGCAAGAATGAAATGCCGATTCGCCTATAGTCTTTAAGCCTTCGTTAAACAGCACCTCGGATAGCGCACTGCAACCTATAAATGCAAATTTACCTATGCTTACCACGCTTGACGGAATCTCGATATTCTTTAGCGATGTACAGCTGTTAAATGCGGAGTTACCTATGCTTACCACGCTTGACGGAATTTCGATATTCTTTAGCGATATACAGCTGCTAAATGCGGAGTTACCTATCTCTTTTATTTTGCCGTCAAAATTTACAGTCTCGAGATATTTACAGTCCGAAAACCAACCATTACCTACTTTGTCTATGCTTTGCGGCAACGTTATGCTTGCTAATGCAGTCTTATTAAACGCATATTCTCCTATTTCCGTCAACGACTGCGGCAAAATTATTTCCTTTAGTCCGATGCAGCCGGAAAAAGCTCTTTTTCCGATTTTGGCGACGTTACTAAGTTTTACGTCTGTAAGCGCACTGCAACCTTCGAAAGCAGAGTCCGGCACCGATACTAAAGTCCTCCAGGTCGCCTTAGTAAGCGAAACGCAGCTTTTAAAGACGCAGGATTGTATACTTTTGACGCTTTGGGATACTTCTATTGTTTTTAAATTTTCGCAGTTAGCAAAAGCATAACTGCCTATAGCCGTTACGGACGACGGAATTGCTATTTCGCTTAAATTTTTTCTATATGCAAAAGCGTAATCACCGATAGAAACAACGGTTTCGGGAATGACCGCCGACGCCAAACCCAGTACGAGAGTATTGTCCGAGCGTCTTATCAGACAGCCGTCTACGTAAACATATTCGTCGTTTTCGTCACTGAGTTTTATTTCGTTAAGATCGTCGCAGTTAAAAAACGCAGAAGGTCCAATCTCCGATAAATTTTTACCAAACGTAATACTCGTTATTTCGCAACCATTAAAGGCACCGCTTTTTATGTTTTTTACTCCTCTTAAGTCCAGCTCGCCGCTTAAGCCGCTACCAAGAAATGCACATTCCCCTATAGCCGTAACGTTTTGCGTATAATAGATCGCTATATTGCTGCAACCCCTAAAAGCATAATCTCCCAACTCTGCGGCTGCGCCGTTAAAAACCACACGCTTAAGCGATCTGCAGCTCGCAAACGCATGAGCGCCTATTTTTAAATTACCGCCCTGAATACTTACTCTGTCTAAGTTATTACAACCAAAAAATGCTCTGTCACCTATATCCTTTACCGTAGACGGCACGTACACCGCCGTAAGCGCCTTACTTGCATTAAACGCCCGCTTGGCTATACTTACGACCGGTTTTCGCTCTATATACGAGGGGATATACAAAAGCGGCAAATCCACGCCGTCGACATATCCGAGTATTTTGTATCCGCCTTCTGCCTCTTCGTATTTTAGCGACCTAAGCGTCTTATTGCCGCAGTAATAAGTGACCGAATCGGAAAACGGAGAATCGGAATATTCCTTACCGTCGCCGACTGCCGACACGCTTAACGTAAATGCGCCGTCGCTTTTTATCTCGGACAAGTCGTACGACGTAGAGGAAACGTTAACCGAAGTTTCTTCTTTTCCCTTTGCGATTTTTACTACATACCCCTTTGCTCCGGACACGCCTATCCACGAAAGTCTTTCCGAAAATATCGAAAGTCCGCTCGGAGCCTCCATTTGCGGCAAATCCGCATCGTTACAGCCGACTGTAGCAAACGCAACCATAACAAACAGGATAGAGATAACAACCTTAAGTCCCAAACATTTTTTACCCATAGTCCCTCCTCGTCTTTGTCGTAAAAATTTATTCTTTGTCTAAATACATTCCGATTTAATGTGTAAGCGATTTTTTTACCGCCAATGGAATCGGCGCAGTGTATGCGCTTTCTCACCTCGGTCTATATTTACGTCTGTAAATATAGACAAGATTTTTTAAGGTTTTGGACAAGATTTTTGCTTAAAAATCAAAAATTTCACAAAACTATTTTTAAAAATAGGAATATTTTTAAAAATAGCCTTATTTTATCGACAATAATTTAACTATGTATTCAAGCGACGTCATTTTAAGCTAATAAAAAAGTTTTGTAAAGCGATAAATTTTTGTCTTAATATGTCGCATAGTAAGTTGCGTAAAGAGCATGAGATAACTACGCTGTTGTATATAATAACACAAAAAGTTTAACATAGTATCCAAAAAATGTCAATATTGTTTTGACACAAATTACTCATGTATTTTTATGATTATACAAGAAAAATCCCGATTAACTAAAATTTTGCAGATAGTAAAAAGGTATTTAATATTTGCATACATAATTTTATACGTAGCCGCATATCGTGACTTAGGGCAAGTAAGCCGTTAGATCAAGACTCGGTGCGCAACGTAAGCGACAACGTTTTTTAGCTCGCCTTACATGCAAAGTAGACAGTCGAATTTTTATTGATATTTTTCAGCTGCGCCGCTTTTTCTTTAAACCAAGGCAGCAAAAAAATAACGGAGAAGATTTTTGATCTCCTCCGCTAAGTCGCTGCTTAGAAAAAACGTTTATCTTTAGCTTGTTTAGATTATTTGCAGCAGCGGTTTTTGTCGCCGCAGCAGCAGCTGAGCAATATGTACCACATAATAAGATCGCAGCAATCGCCGCCGTGTCTTTCGCAGCCGCAGCCGCAGTTGTCTTTTCCGCAGCAGCAAAGCAACAAAAGTATGATAAAAATATCGTTACATCCGCACATCGCCTGTTTTCCTCCCCTTTAATATTATCTTTCTTCCGCCGAGCCGTCTCGATCGGCCTTATCGAGGCGGCTGCTTGCGTTTTGTCTTTTGTCGTTCTTTTGTATCGTACGGCCGTACGTAAATATCGAATAGATATATCTACTTCATAATATTTATTGCCCGACAATTGTGTGACCGAATTTAATTTAATTTTGCTTGACTTTTTTGACTCCACCTATTAAACTTTATTGTATTAAATTTAGGAGAATGTTATGGCAGAATTAACTATGGATAAATTAGTCGCTCTTTGTAAAGGAAGAGGGTTCGTTTATCCCGGCAGTGATATTTACGGCGGACTCGCCAATACCTGGGACTACGGTCCGCTCGGCGTAGAACTTAAAAACAATATCAAAAAAGAATGGTGGAAGAGTTTTGTAACCTCCTCCCCCACTAACGTCGGCGTGGATTGCGCCATTTTGATGAATAATTCCGTTTGGGAAGCCAGCGGTCACCTCGGCGGCTTTTCGGATCCGCTGATGGACTGCAAAGAATGTAAAACGAGACATCGTGCCGACGATCTCGTCGAAAACTATATCGCCAAGAAAAAACTCGACGTCAGCATTGCCGGTTGGTCAAACGAACAACTCGAACAATTTATCGTAGAACACAAAATTCCCTGCCCTAATTGCGGCAACAGTAACTTTACCGCTATCAAAAAGTTTAACCTTATGTTTAAGACCTTTCAGGGCGTAACGGAGGACAGCGCTTCTACCGTATATCTTCGTCCCGAAACGGCGCAAGGCATTTTTGTAAACTTCCTTAATATTCAGCGTACCACTCGCAGCAAGATACCTTTCGGCGTAGGTCAGATAGGTAAATCGTTCCGTAACGAAATTACTCCGGGTAATTTTATCTTTAGAGTCAGGGAATTCGAGCAGATGGAAATGGAGTTTTTCTGCAAGCCCGGCACAGATCTCGAATGGTTTTATTACTGGAAAGATTTTTGCAAAAACTGGCTGCTCGATCACGGCATAAAACAGGAAAATCTCCGATTAAGAGATCACGATAAGGACGAATTGTGCTTCTACAGCAAGGCTACCACCGACTTCGAATTTAAGTTCCCGTTCGGATGGGGCGAACTTTGGGGCATAGCCGATCGAACCGATTATGACTTAAAGTGCCACGAAGCCAAGTCCGGCAAATCTATGGAATACACCGACCCCGTAACAAACGAAAAATATGTGCCATACGTTATCGAACCGTCCTTGGGCGTAGAAAGATCTTTGCTGGCATTCCTTTGCAACGCTTACGAGGAACAAGTTCTCGAGGGCGGCGACGCCAGAGTGGTTATGCATTTTCATCCCTCTCTCGCTCCTTACAAAGTTGCGGTTTTGCCTTTGCAAAAGAATCTTTCCGAAAAAGCCGACGAGATTTACAAAACTCTTTCTAAGCATTTTAACACCGCTTATGACCTCAGCGGTTCGATAGGTAAACGTTATCGCCGTCAAGACGAAATCGGTACGCCCTATTGCGTAACCGTAGATTTCGACACTTTAGAGGGTGACACCGTTACGGTAAGAGATCGGGACAGCATGCAGCAAGTAAGACTGAACGTATCCGAACTCGTAAACTATATCGAAGAAAAATTGCAATAAAACTTTTACCTTATAAAAACAGCGTCTTCGCCGAAAATGCGAGAACGCTGTTTTTTTATTATACTTTGCAAAAAACGTATCGACGGCATTAAACCACACATAAGCAATCAACAGAGTAACGAAGCGACAATGTTTAATTGCTTTGTATAACGCTTAGGTGTTTATTTTATCATAAACCGATATACAGCATAAAACTCTATGCTGCCCATAAACTACGACTTTCAAAAATGTATCTTTTGTCGTCCTAAAAGCACTTTCGGTTTCGGAATTTCTTAAATTAAGTTTACCGCAATGGCAAATTCGTCTGTTTGTCAACAAACGCCGTAATCGGGCGAGTCGCATATTGCGCCGCTGCCGAGTCATCACAAATTGTTTACGAGTTTTTACGAGGATATATTACAACTCGGTTGTTTTAATGCGATTTATTCCTCT
>FR884046.1:8408-29144 GCA_000435495.1 Firmicutes bacterium CAG:552
TATCGGAGTCGGCAAAAAGTAAAACGTCTTTTTTGCCGACGCTATACCGGGCAGATGTCCGTAAGGATCTCTCCGCCCATCGGCTCCGTTACCGTCCTGCAGAGAAGGCGGCAATACTTCGCTGCCTTCCTGCGTCGTATCTCTCTCGACGATATTAGCCGAATACTCTTGCCAACCGTTGTCGTTAACATACACGTCCGGCAAATACAAAGACTTCATGCCCTCATCAACGATAATTTTTACGCTGCTTTTCACGTTTTTTCCGCCGGATATAACAAAGAAACTCTTATTGTCCGTTCCGCCGTCGAGCTTAGGAACGTTAGTTCCGTAAATATCTACGGATACAAGCGACTTACAATCGAAAAACGCTTTCTTTCCTATTACGGTTAGCGAACTGCCGTTTGCTTCGTTACCGATCATGACAGTTTGAAGATTAAGTCCGCTAAATGCGTTTTTGCCTATAACCCGAAGAGAACCGGGTAGCTCGACCGACTTTAACGAGCTTGCTCCCAAAAATGCGCTTTCACCTACGGACACGCACTCCCCAAGCTGCACCGACTCGATCTTATCGCAATCGAAAAACGCCCCTTCTCCGAGTTCGTAGGGAGTGTTAGGCAATTCGATTTGACGCAAAAAACTGTATGCAAAAGCGTACTCTCCTATCGAATTTATCTTTGTATGTCCTAAATTTAACAATACGTATGACATTTTTGCGTTATCGCTACCCGCAAACGCATAAGCCGAAACGACGCTTAAAACATTGTTTTCGGGGACAATGACATCGGTTAGCGCAAAGCAATTTCTAAATGACTCTTTGCCTATAAACGAAACTTTTTCACCAATTTTTACAGTATCCAGAGAGACACAACCGTAAAACGCTCCGTCCGAAATATGAGTTATGCCGCCGAAGATTATGTCCTCTACAGCAGAGTACGCAAACGCATATTCGCCTACTTCCTTGAGCGAATCGCATGACGAAAAGTCTAAAACTTTGATCTTGGCTCCGGCTTTGATTCCGCTGAACGCACCTTTACCGATATGTTGCAACTTACTCGCTCGTTGAAGCTGCAATCTTTCGATTTTGCAACCGAAAAACGCATAATCGCCTACAGAAAGGACTTCGGAGGGGATTTCTACTACTTTTAAATTCAGAAAAGCAAATGCGCTTTCGCCTATCTCTGTAAGTTTTGCGTCGTCCGCAAAGTTAAGCTCGACAGCGACGCCCTGCACGCTTCTTGTCGCAGAAAATGCATATGCTCCTATTCTTTCCACCGACGACGGCACGGTTATCGATGTAATGCCCACACAACCGAAAAACGCATAATCGTCTATATATCTCAACGAAGAAGGAAACGTAACCGATTTTATAAGCGCATTGCCTGAAAACGCTCCGCCGGCTATTTCGACTACACCGTTTTTAATCGTTATTTCTCGCTTGGTTACGTCTCTGACGTACGCAATCAAAACGCTACCGTCAAAGTCGTATAGTATTCCGTTTTCGGCAATATATGCTCCGTTATCGCTTTCGACTTCGAATTTTTTTACCTCTGCGCCGTCGAAAGTGCCTTTTTTATCAAATTCTATTTTCCCTGTTTCCTTTGCAACTACAAACTTCGTAAGAGAAGGCAGCCTCTTGCTTATCTGCATGCCGCTTATCTCCTGAACGTAACTTTGCTGGTAAAATACGCCGTAACCCATTTTTCGAAGCGAAACCGGAGTAACGAAAGATGTCAGCCCGCTTCCGCTAAATGCGTGATTACCTATTATTGTCACACTGCTTGGCAAATTTACCGCAGTGAGCTCCTTACAACCGCTAAATGCAGAGTCGCATATTTCGCTTAATGCGCTTTGCTCACCGCTTTCAGCAGACTCGAAGACTACCGTCGTAAGCGACGAACACAATGCAAAAGCATAAGGCTCGATTATTTCTACGTTTACGCTTAACGCAATGTCTTTTAAAGCCGAACAACCGTAAAAAGCTCTATCTCCGATTTTATTTACGCTTTCGCTCAACTTAACTTGCGTCAATGCCGAACAACCGTAAAAACACATTGCAGGTATACCGAACTTTCGTTCGTAATGAGGCAATTCGACAGACATAAGTTTTGAGCAACCCATAAACATACCTTCGCCGATAGCGCTTACCGAACCGCTTAGCGAAGTAAGTTCGCTCTCGGCAAACGCATACGCCCTGAATATCGAACTTCGGGATACAACTTCGCTGACGCCGCTCTTTGCGAACGCATACTTGCCGACATCCACGTTACGAAACTCGTATTTTTCCTTTAATTCTCCGCATCCGTAAAACGCTCTGTCGCCTACACCGGTCAAATCATTACCGAGGGCAAATACCGAAAGCTTTTTGCAGTCTTCGAATGCGGACGCACCCACATAGTTAAGCGCCGTAGACATGACTGCTTTTGTTACAGCACTGCCCTTAAATGCGCCTTCTGCGATTTTGATGACGTCAGGCATAGACACAGTGTACTCGGTAAGCGACGAAGTTGCAAAGGCGTAACTTTGCACTTCCGTTACTTCGTTTATCCTAACTTGCGAAAGAGAATGCATATAAAAAGCGCTCTTTCCCACATAATCGCTCTTTACGTCGACGTTTCCCGTCAATGCGGCAAAACAAAATGCGTAATCGCCTATCCTCGACATATCGCTTTTACTATCCAAAGTCAATGCTACCGGACTGCGTGTTACGACATATCCGTCTTTTGTCTTTAAATATCCGTTTCCTGCCGCAAAAAAGGCATAATCGCCTATATCCTTTACACGACCTAAAGTTATCTTTTTTAAAGCGGAGACAGGCAAATTGTATTTTCCGCTAACGGAAAAACCGCTCAGAGTATCCGCCGCAAATGCGTAATCGCCTATTTCTATTTCGCCTTGCGGCAATATCGTCAAATTAACAAGCGAAACGCCGCAAAAAGCTTTAGCTCCGATATGATAAAGTCTGCATCCCTCGGCGAAAGTTACCGTACACGAAAGCATGGTTTGCATACCGTCAACCATGGCAGCCCCTATATGATCGAATGCGCCTTCGTCAATCGAATATACGGACGACGGCATAATTACCCTCGTGAGAGCCGAACTCAAATAGCCGCTATGTTTGCCTTCTGCGTCTATATCGGAGGCTGCAAAAGCATACTTACCGATAAAAGTAACGCCCTCGCACATATTGAGGTCGGATAGCAACGGATTCCCGTAAAAAGAATATGCGCCTACCTTTGTATAGCAAGAAGGTATATAAACCGACTCGATATTTTTGTTATAAAACGCTCCGCTCTCTTTACTTGCCGCATCCGCTATTCCTATTACGGGTACGCCGTTGTACTCTAGCGGCAACGCTAATTTTGCACCTTTGTCATATACCGGCAAAACAGCGTCGTCCTTTATTCGCTTTATAAGGAAATATCCTTGTTTTGTAAGTTCGTATTCAAAAAGCTTGGCGTCTGCGGAGGCGTAAGTAAAAACGGCGGTAACGTTTTTGTCCTCGGTTACCGCATCAACGCTTTCGCTCCAACCGCTGAAATTAAAGAATTTTTCATCTGCGACAAATGGCGCATCTGCAGAATCGCCCGCTCTGACGCTATCTGTCTTGATAAGCGTAGTTCCGTCTTTTGCATAAAAATTCACCTTATATACCGGACGAGCATCCTCAATGCTTTTCCAAACTGCCTTTATATAAACGTCCGAAAGTATAACCGAAGAAAAATCGAATTCTCTGCCACTCGTTCCGTACGCCCATCCGTTAAAGACGTAACCGCTTTTCTGCGGCGAATCAGGTTTGCCGACACATTCGCCTTTTTTCACCTTTATCGTGCTGATTTGCTCTCCGTTATCGAAGTCAATCGTCACGTCAAAATAGACGTCAGACGGATTTGGCGGTTCAACACAACCGAAACACGTCCCAACGCAAATAAATACAAATAATAGCATTATTATTTTCTTCATCGCACGTCTACCGTAACCGTAAAAAATTAGTCGTATATCGTCGCATTATACAGCAGCATTCCTTAGTAGAGTCTTCGACCTATACAAAGTGATTATATCACAATTTTCCACTCAAATCAACGTTTTTTGAAAAAATATCGACTTTATACCTAAAATTTCATTGCAAGCACACAAAAGTTTTTCGGCGCCAAAGATAAAATAAACAATAAAAAAGACAAGCTCCGCACAAAACGAAACTTGTCTTTCGGTACTATAAAATTCGTCTGCTCGCCGATTGTTCTCGGCGCAGGGCATTAAAGCTCTGCAGTAGCTTCTATCTCTACCAGAACGTTTTTGGGAAGAGTTTTTACTGCGACGCAGGATCTGGCGGGACAAGACGTAAAATACTTTGCGTACACTGCGTTAAAAGCAGCGAAATCAGCCATGTCGGCAATAAAGCAAGTCGTCTTGAATACCTTGTCGATGGAAGTTCCGGCGCCTTCGAGCAAGCCCTTTACGTTAAGACACGACTGCTCGGTTTGACCTTCGATAGTAGTCGCCTCTATGTTCCCGGTAGCCGGATTAATGGGTATTTGTCCCGAACAGTAAACTACGTTACCTACTACCATAGCCTGCGAGTACGGTCCGATTGCTCCAGGTGCCTTTTCGGTTACAATTTTTTTCATGATTATATCCTCCGATAAAATATTATTCTCTTATTTTGAAACCGGCGTCGACCAAAGCCTTTTTAACGTCGGCGATATGCTCGAAATCTCTAGTTTCGAGTTCCAATCTTAAGTAACAAGTGTCTATATCTCCGCTGGAAGCTAATCTTTCGTGATGTGCGGAAATTACGTTTGCACCAAGCTGCGCCACACAACGCAACGAATCGCTGAGTTGGCCCGGAGTATCCTGGAGCTGTATCGTAATAAGACATCTTCTGCCGGAATTAAGCAGACCTTGAGTTATTACTCTCGACAATCTGTTAACGTCTATGTTTCCGCCGCTCACGAGACAGCAAACCTTTTTACCTTTAATGGGTAATTTGTTAAACATCGTAGCAGCCAAAGCAACTGCGCCTGCACCCTCGGAAACGATCTTCTTCTTTTCTATCATAGTAAGAATGGCTGTATAAATCTCTTTTTCGTCCACAGTCACAATCTCATCTACATACTCTTTGCATAGCTCGAAAGTAAGTTCGCCGGGCTGTTTTACCGCTATACCATCCGCTAAAGTATGTACCGACGCAAGTCTGATTGCCCGGCCTTCCTTAATGGAGTTATACATGCTCGAAGCATTACGAGCCTGAACGCCGTAAATTTTTATTGACGGCTTTATTTTTTTCGCCGCAAAAGCCACACCGGATATAAGACCACCGCCGCCGATAGGTACCACTATAGCGTCGAGCGAAGGCATTTCCTGCAATATCTCGTATCCTATGGTGCCTTGCCCCGCTATAACGTCTTCGTCGTCAAAAGGATGTATAAATGTGTAATTGCACTGTTTTTGCATTTCCAAAGCTTTAGCGTAAGCGTCGTCGTAAACTCCGGGGACAAGCACGGTTTGCGCACCGTAACTTTTTGTCGCTTCGATCTTGGATATCGGGGCTCCTTCTGGCAAGCAAATAATCGCCGGTATTCCGAAATGCTTTGCCGCCAACGCTACTCCTTGCGCATGATTGCCTGCCGAACATGCTATAACGCCTCTTTTGCGTTGTTCGTCGGTAAGTTTGGATATTTTATAATACGCCCCTCTTACTTTGAAAGAGCCGGTAACCTGAAGGTTCTCGGTCTTGAGATAAACTTCGTTATCGCATTTTATGGGCATTTCCAAAATGTCCGTATTGTTCGCCACGTGAGAAAGCACTTCTTCGGCTTCGATTATCTTTTCTAAGGTAAGCATTATGTAGCCTCCTAAATGTTATTTCATTTTGTCTATCTTTATAGACTTTGCCAAACCGCCCTCAGCGGTTTCTCTGTATCTGCACGACATATCTTTACCTGTTTCGTACATCGTCTTAACTACGGTGTCGAAAAATACACGGCGAGTCGTAAACAAAAAGCTTGCCAAGCTGACGAGATTTATTGCTCTCATCGCAGCAACAGCATTTCGCTCTATACACGGTATCTGAACAAGCCCGCCCACAGGGTCACATGTAAGTCCCAAATGATGTTCTATCGCCATTTCCGCCGCATACTCGATCTGCTCTATGCTCATGCCGTAAAGCTCACCCAACGCCGCAGCAGCCATCGAACATGCCGAGCCTATCTCCGCCTGACAGCCGCATTCGGCACCGGAGATGGAAGCATTTGTCTTAATGAGATTACCTATCAGTCCTCCGGTCGCCAACGCTCTTACAATATCATCGTCCGAAAAATGCTTTTTGTCCTGCATATATTTCAGAACCGCCGGTAGCACTCCGCTGCTGCCGCAAGTCGGAGCAGTGACAATTGTGTTTGCGCTTGCGTTTTGTTCTGCTACGGCGAAAGCGTACGAACAAACAAGTCTGTTTTCTCTCGTTTCCGGCGACTCGTCCATATACCTTTGATTAAACAAAAACTTTGCCTTACGTTCTACCTTTAAGCCGCCTTGCAAAATACCCGTAGCTTTAAGTCCTTGCGAAATGGATTCCTTCATGGTCCTCCATACCATAAGAAGATATTCTTTTATATCGTCTCCTTCAAACTTAAATACATAATCGGAAAGGGAAAATCCGTTTTCGTCGCAATACTTTGCAATGGTGCGAAACTTTGTATGAGTGTACACGTTTTTCTCGGTAGTTAACCTAGAACTCTCGCATGTAATATCGCCGCCGCCGACGCTAAAATACCTCATTTTGTTAGAGGCATTGCCGTTTTCGTCCACGGTGAAGAAATCCATTGTGTTAGGATGAGGCGCTTCGGAAACCTTGTCAAAAACTATTTCCGCTTCCGACGGCGCAATCGCTTTTGCTATGGCGCAATCGGTAAGGTGTCCTTTTCCCGTCTTTGCAAGCGAGTCGTAAAGCACTACTTTATACTTTTGGAAAGGGAATTTCGTCTTATAATCTATTGCCGCTTTGGACGGTCCCATCGTGTGCGAACTGGAAGGTCCGAATCCTATTTTGTAAATGTCTTTAATAGACTTCATAATTGCTCCAAACTCCTGCAAATATAAATTTATCACTTTGCAGTCAATTTGTCAATTGTAAAAACTGTTATTTTGCTCTAATAAAAAATATTTTTATCGGACGCCTCGTAATGCAAACGCATTTAAAATTTTTACTTTGCTTATATCTTTTTGTACACAAAATCATCAACCGCAAAATGTATCCGAATGAGTTATGCCTTTTATATGCTTAGAGGTAAACAAAAGGCAGACGAAGTGTACTCGCCTGCCTTTTTTGCTCGTTTGCACTGCGGCCGCATTTACGCAATCGCTGCATTTCATTTGTATCTATAAATAATATTCTTCCTTATCCGAAGGTTTGTCATCGGCATAAATCCACTGTTGCTGTGGCAAAGTGTTTTGCCACTTTCCTCCTTTTAACCTATGACATTCTTCCGTCGCAAGCACCCATTTTGTTACGACAGGGCGTGACGGCGTAAATTCGTAATACTCTCCTTCGTAATATGTACCGAAATAAGACGAATCCGTTTCCAAAATAAGCGTAGGCACATTAAGAACGTCGTTATGAAATTCAAACGGTTCGCCGTTTTTTTCGCCGACAAAGCTAAACTCGTTTGCGGTAAGTTTAATTTTACCTTTGCCTACTATCTCGGCAGTGTATTGTTTGTCTATGTAGTGATCGTTAGGAAGCATGCCCAAGGTAACCTCCTCTTCCATACAAAAGTCCGGATTGCTCTTTATCTCTCTATATACAGCCCTACGCTGCAATTCATACCAAACTCTTATCGTTTTAGGAATCACGCAATCTTTGTCTAACGGCACAAGGTCGTAGTAATCGTTTATTGTAGCTCCGTTACCGCAATGCGTACAAACTATTTTGTTGCCTTCGCCCTTCATTTCGAATTCGCTGCCACACTTAGGGCATCTGAAAAGATGTTCTTCGAGTTTGTTTGCGACGGTTTCGTTGCCTTTATATTTAATGCGCATGGTTTTATTCCATTCGAAATCGTCGTTATAAATGGCTTTGTCGATTTTTCGCTCAATCTCTTCGGGCGAAAGATTATCGATTTCTTCGGGGGTAAAAAGTTTGTCAAGCGTAGCAACTACCTTGCCCGCTCTTACCGCTATGTTCCATTGAGTATTGGACATATAGCCGCCCTTAATGTTGACGCAATAAACTGGCATCCGCATGTGTTTGATAAGTTTTCCCGTACCTATCATGCACGGCTGATTCGTTCCGGAAATGCTAGACTTTCCTTCGGGAAAAAACGCTATGTTTCCACCGTCTTTGACTACCTGTTTAAGCTCTTTTATCGTGTGCATGTCAGCCGTGAAGTTGCGCTTAGGTATAACGTGCATTATATCGAATATAAAGTGCAGGTGTTTACGAAAAAACTCACAGTACGCAGCCATAAAATTCAGTTTTATGGGGTAAAACGCCGAAACAACGTAGATATAATCGCATCTCGACGTATGATTGGCAACGACTATAAACTGCTCTTTGATATTTTTTACGCCGACGTTATCGACGATTTCAACGTTCATCGGGCGTTTTAAAAACGGTCTAAGTACAAAATTCATCAAGCATTTGTATGCAAATACGCTTATAGCTTTGCCCTTGCGGGTAGCCATTTTCTTTCTTAAATCCAACTTTGACATACTTAACTCCGTACAAAAAATCTAAGCTGTATTGTATCATAAACACATACTGTAGTCAAGTTAATTCTACTACTGTTTAACAACTTTTACATAAAAAGTATTATTTCGTCAGTTTTTTGTCTGAAACAATAAAAATACGTTGCAATAATTACAAAACGCAGCTTGCAAAACCGAGTCAAATACAACTACGGAAAGCTTACGTAAATAATGCAACGCACTTTAAATTTAGTATGTTATTTAATTTTGCCTGAAAAATTCTTTCGAGCGTATGCCAGACAAGAGCGAGCCATGTCGGTAAGATTATAAACAGGCGCAAATCCTAATTCTTTTTTAGCCTTGTCGCAACAAGCTACAAGTTCGGCTACGTCACCCTCTCGTCTCGGCATTATGCGATAAGGAATATCTCGCTCTTCCACGTCGCAAAAAGCTCGCAGTACCTCCAAAACAGAACTGCCTTTACCTGTACCGAGATTGTACACCTTTAAGCCGTCCATGTTTTTCAATGCAAGCGAATGTCCTTCGGCAAGGTCGCAAACGTG
Organism: Firmicutes bacterium CAG:552; assembly: GCA_000435495.1. Lineage (GTDB taxonomy): Bacteria > Bacillota > Clostridia > Christensenellales > Pumilibacteraceae > CAG-552. Next base: position 17,654 of record FR884046.1, read on the forward strand.
AATATAATCTCGCACTCCGGTACCGTCGACAGTGGGATAATCGTTGCCGAAAACACCCAAATACTCTCTTTTGCCGAGAGCGACCTCGGTTATATAAGGCGCAAGGTTATTGGGATATACGGGGTTTTCGCCGATCATTGCGGAAGGATGCGCCCCTATGGGATTAAAATATCGCAAAATCGTTACGTTAAGCGAGTAACGACGCCATATATCTGCTAATATTTTTTCGCAAATTATTTTGGTTTCGCCATAAGGATTGGCTGCGTTTCCGACTATCCCGTTTTCATCGACAGGCATCTTTTGACGAGAGTCGTAAACCGTTGCCGACGAAGAAAACACGACGTTATTTACACCCGTTTTTAACATCGCCCTAAGCAAAGTAACGATGCCGCCTACGTTTGTCGAATAGTATTCGAGCGGTTTTAATGAGCTTTCTTTTACGGATTTAAGCCCCGCAAAGTGAATTACTGCGTCCGGTTTAAACTTCTCTATTGCGTTTACAAGCCCGATTTCGTCAAGAACGTCGCCTTTAATCAGCGTAGGTTTAACACCCGTAATAGCTGCTATTCCGTTAATTACCGAAGCGTCGCTGTTTGACAAATTGTCATAAAGAAGCACTTTGTTACCGTCTGAAATCAAATTTACGGCGGTATGGCTGCCTATATAACCCGCCCCGCCCGTCAAAAGCACTCTCATCGACTTGCTACCAAACGGGTAAGAGCTTCTACAATGTCTTTTATCTGTGCGTTAGTCGTGTTTATACACAAATCGTAATTAAATTTGTCACCCCAGCTAAGTCCCGTGTAAAACGAATAATACTTTGCTCTATGTCGATCCACCGTACGAATTTTACGCCATAATTGCATATCGGTAAGAGTTTCGTGACCTTTTTCCCGACAACGAGCCATACGAGATGCTTTATCCGCATATACAAAGACTCTGAGCGGATGACGATCTTTAAGAATATAATCGGCGCAACGACCGACTATTATGCAGTCGGATTTATCCGCCATTTCCGTTATAATATTGCTCTGCTCTGCATAAACGGTATTTGCCTGCATAACGGCTGCGGAAGGCTGAGAATAAAAAGTTCTGCCTATCGTAATCGGATAATTAGCTATGGGATTATGTTCCAATATTTGTTTAACATACGACTCTGCCAAATCCGTCTTTTGTGAAATCTGACTTATTATTTCGCTATCGTAATATGCGTATCCGAGTTTTTCGGCAAGACGTTTGCCGAGTTCTCTGCCTCCGCTACCGAACTGTCTGCCTATCGTGATGGTTTTATTCATAATCTATACTAGCTCCTTTTTTCGTATATATCGTTTCCGTAGCTGTCTATAGCCACAATTACGGGAAAATCTTTTACGGTAATTCTGCGTACCGCTTCCGTCCCTAGGTCTTCATACGCTATTACCTCAGACACCGTTATACATCTGCTGTACAAAGCTCCGGCTCCGCCTATGGCAGCAAAGTATACGCAACCGTTACGGACAATAGCCCGTTTTACCTCATCGTTACGAAATCCCTTGCCGATCATGGCTTTAAGTCCGTTATCCATAAGCGTAGGCGCATACGAATCCATGCGCATCGAAGTTGTAGGTCCTGCGCTGCCTATTACATCGCCGCTTTTTGCTGGGCAAGGTCCGACATAATATATGGTTTCTCCCTTTATATTTACTTCGGTTTGTCCCTTTCCGATAGCAGCAACGATGCGTTTGTGAGCTGCGTCTCTGCCTGTAATCATCTCGCCCGTAAGCAAAACGGTATCGCCGCATTTTAAAGATTTTATTACCTCATCGGATATAGGCAGGTTTATTCTCTTTGTCATATTATTCTCCTTGCCTTGCGGTGCGCATTGCATTGAATGGCAACGCCTACGGGTAATGCGGCAATATGAGTGGGATATGTCTCTATCCTTACTTCTAACGCCGTATTTACTCCTCCGAAGCCCTGAACGCCTATCCCCGATTCGTTTATGCGTTTTAACACAGCTTGCTCCATTTCGGCAACATCCTGTCTCTGAGACGGCGTTCCGCACTCTCTGAGTAACGCTTCTTTAGCTATCTGCATAGCGTAATCCGCAGTGCCGCCTATTCCCACGCCCACTATTATCGGCGGACACGGATTTGCGCCGGCAGAAGTTACCGCCTCTACTATCTTATCCATAACGCCCTCTTTCCCGGCAGCAGGAGTAAGCATATATAACTTGCTCATGTTTTCACTGCCGAACCCCTTAGGCAAAAACGTCAGTTCGACCTTATCTCCGGGGCAAAGCGTGACGTGAATTATAGCAGGGGTATTGTCGGAAGTATTTTTTCTCGTAAGCGGATCGAGAACGCTGCTGCGGCAATTATTCTCCTTGTAGCCTTGTCTGACGCCCTCGTTGACCGCTTTGTTAAAATCACCGTTAAAATGAACGTCTACTCCTATTTTTGCAAAAATAACAGCCATGCCGGTATCCTGACAAACAGGGATATGATTTTCGGAGGCTATGCGTGCATTTTCGATTATTGCACCGAGCGCAAACGAACTTGCGGATACCGCTTCGCCTTTTTCGGCAGCTTTAAGTGCGTCCATAACGCCGTCGGCGAGAGTGAAACACGCTTCGCCTACCATATCTTTTACGCTTTTTACTATTACCTCAGTATCGATTTCTCTCATATTTTAATTATACTATATAAAAAGTTTTATGGCAAGCGAAATGCAAAAATTCACAAATTAAATATAACAGATTAAATTCGTTTTGCACAAAAAACAGGCAGTTCGCCATCCGTGCAGATTGCCGCAAAAACTCGGGCAAGAGACGCTGCCAAGGCGCAAGCGAGCGATTAGACTCTATTCATCTTTGCCGTTTACTCCCCGATACCGGTCTTACACAAATAAAAAAGCTACGCCAAAGTTTCCTTTAGCGCAGCCTCTTTATTAGCTGTTACGAACAATTCCCTATCGGAGTCGTTCGAAGTCGATTAAATTACGCTTCTTCGTACACTATCTTCGCATTGCAATTTCTGTTCCAGCCGGGAACCCAATCCGCAGATGCGGAAGATCTGCCTTTGCAATTTATCGTCTGAGCATTGGTCCATCCGCTGAATGCGTCGCTTTCAATAGAGCTTACGGAAATGGGTATGTCGAACGAACGAATGGACGTACAACCCTTAAACGCCTTCTTTCCGTATCCTATAACGGATATGGGAAGGATAAGTTCTTTAAGCGACGAGCATCCTTCGAAAACAGACTCATTAATTATGCCGTAGGTTAAGTGTCCGTTAAGCGGGCTGCTCTCCAAAGACAACTTGGTAAGCGAGCGACAATTCTTAAATGCGGATTCGCCCAATGTTACAAGTTTGCATTTGTCAAGGTTTATGCTCTTGAGCGAAACGCAATCTTTGAATACTCCTGCGTATACCATAGTAATCGAATCGGGAAGAACAACGGTTTCGAGCGAAGAACAACCTGCAAAAGCTTCTTCTCCTAACATATATACCTTATTATCGGTAATATTAACCGTCTTAAGTTTTGTGTTGTCCGCAAACGTTCCGTCATTCTTAATCGTAGACTCGGTTATCCAATCGATGTCGGTAAAGCCGCATCCTCTGAACGAATAATCTCCGGCTCTGACTGTCGCTGCGAACTCAACGGTATCGAGTTGTGAGCAACCGTCAAACGCATAATTGTTTATTTCATTTGCCTTAAGTGCAATTACGCTCTTAAGCGCCGTGCAACCTTTAAACGCCGCTTCGCCGATTGTAGTAAACGGTAGCGTCACAGACGTTAATGCCGTGCAGTTTTCAAACATTTTCTTGTTGGTGCCGGTAACGGATATGCCGTCCTCGAATACGACTTCATTCAATACCGAAGAGTTAGCGAACGCCTCAGCTCCGATAGACGATACCTTGCTATGAACGGTAATCTTCTTTATCGCAGCTCTGCCGAACGCACCTTGGGAAATAGTGGTTATCTGCGCAGGTATCGAATAAGTATCGAGCTCGATACCTCCGAATGCGCCTGACGCTATAGTATTTGCCTTAGCAAGCAACGTAGAATTTACGCCGGCTTTAGTCATCGCAACAATAGTCGTTTCGTCGCTGCTGTATATTACTCCGTCGACCTCTTTGTAAGCGGCATTTTCGCCTTCGGTCGGATAATTTACAACGGTGGTTTCCACATCGGTAATCTTTCCGTTAAGCTGAGTCTTACGAACCACCATAACGTTACCGTCTTTAGCCGTGTAAGTTCCGATTTCGATTTCGGTAAGCAATTTACATCCGCCGAACGCCATGTAACCGATATTGGAAATCATGGTGTGTCCTTCTTCGTTTTTATTGAACACAAGAGAGGAAAGAGCCGAGCAGTCTTCGAACATTCTATCGCCCAAACTGATAGTATAGTCGGTTCCGCTATTTCTAATCGAAGCCGTGGATACGGAAGCAAGACTGCCGCAATTTGCAAATACTCTCGAGCCGAACAACATATTTGCTCTGTTTGCTTCGATCTCTACGGAAGCAAGTTTGCTGCAATCTGCAAAAGCCTCGCTGCCCACTGCGCCGCAAGTTAATCTTACCGATGCAAGTGCAGTACCCTTAAATGCTCTTTCGCCTATCTTCTTAATTTTGTCTTCGGGCAAATTAATCTTAGCAAGTGACGAGCATCCGTTAAACGCATCATCGGAAATCGAAACGTAAGCGTACGGAACGATCGTATCGGGGAATACTACTTCCTCGAGCTTAGTACAATTTTCGAATGCCTTAGAGCCGATAGCTCCGTTAAGAAGCGAATAGCTCAAATTTGCAGCAACCGTACCTGCATCGCCAATACCTCCCATTACTTCGAAGTATTTAAGATTCACACAATCCTTGAATGCGTTTGCACCGATCATCGCATACAGAGAGTCGGCAAGAGTTGTAGAATAATCTTCTTCGGCGGTAACTGTCGTAAGCGAAGTACAACCTTCGAACGCATTGTTACCTATTGCAGGATAATAAGTGGTATAGCTCATGCTGCTGACAGAGCGAGAACGCAATCTGCGAGGAAGCACAAGCGACGTAACAGATGTACATCCCTTAAATGCACTTCCTTCTATCTTAAGCAATCCGTTGCCTAACGGCTGGAACTCGATTGTCTTAAGAGACTGACAATCCTGGAATGCGCTTTCGCCTATAAAGCCAACGGTATTGGCAATGTATGCATTTTCAATAATCGTATCGTAGAATGCATACGCTCCTATATAAGTCAACGAGCCCGGCAATTTTGCATTAAGGCTTATACAGTTCTTAAACGCATTGTCGCCTATAGTTTCGAGTAAAACATCGCTCAAGTTTATATCGGTAAGTTTTGCGCAACCTTCGAATGCGCTTGCGCCAATTGACTTTATAGAATCGGGAAGCACTACCGAAGTAAGGTTACGGCAATTCTTAAACGCATTATCTCCTATAGAGGTAAGAACTTCGGGCAATGCTATGGAAGTCAACGAAGATCCTGCGAATACGCCGTCTCCGAGTTCTTCTACCGTAGACGGGATTTCTACGCTACCTTCTCGTGCTATCGGGTAAATCATGATCTGCGTAAACGCCTTATCGTATACGACGCCGTCCTTTATTGAAAGCGTCGGGTTACCGTCTTCGAGCTCTATCTTAGAGAGTCTGCAACCCATGAACGGCGATGCGCCGAACGTAAGAAGAGTAGACGGGATGCTTATCTCGCTTATAGCCGTGTTACGGAACGCATAATCGCCGATACCTTCTACCAAGCCTAAATTTGTTATGCTTGAAAGTTTTTCGCAATTATCGAATGCCTGGTCGCCTATAGCGGGCATAGCGACATATACGTAGTTACCGGAAGTTCCGGTTCTCTTGGTACCGTTAACAAGTCTTTCTGCAAATACTACAGATTCGATAGACGAACAGCCGTAGAAAGCTTTTGTACCTATAGTAATACCGTCAACACCGCCTTCGGTAAATACAACTGTTTTTATAGAGCTGCAACCTTCGAATGCGCTTTCGCCTATACCGGTAACCTGCTGGGTGGTATTGTTTGCATACGGCTCGTTGCGAACGGTCGAAGGAATAGTAATCTCTTCGAGACTGCTGCAATTCATAAAGGCTTTCGTTCCGATTAGAAGCACGCCTTCCTTAAGTTCGATCTTTTTGAGCTTACTGCAACCGGAGAACATAAAGTTGGTAACTTTATTTCCGCCGAATACGACTTCTTCGAGGCTGGAGCAGTTCTGGAACATGTTATTACCGAGAGAAACTACGCTCGTAGGAATTACGATACGCTTAAGAGCCGAACATCCGTTGAATGCGCTGCCGTCGATAGCGGTTACACCGTTAGGAATAACTACTTCTTCGAGCTTAGTACAGCTACGGAATGCGCCGCTGCCTATCTTAGTAAGCGTGGAGGGAAGTATAACCTTAGTAACGCCGGTATTTCCGTTAAACGTATTTTGCGGCAATTCGGTTATGCCTTCGGGGATAGTTACTTCTCCGGATATCGCAGAACTAGTAAATACGCCGCTGCCGAGCGTCTTAGCGTGCTTGATAAGGGTAGACGCAGGAGTAGTCAACTTGGTACAACCGCTGAATACGGTATCACCGAAAGTCTCGATTTGGCAGCCCTCTTCGTAAATTACACTGGTAAGAGACTTACAATTATAGAACGCCTGTTTGCCTATGGTAGTTACGCTCTTAGGAAGAGTAATGGTCGTAATCGCCGTCGAATTAAACATATTAGGCGCAACTATAGCAAATCTCGGAATAAGCTTCTTCTTGCCTTCTTCTGCGGTTTCGATAAGCTCGACTTTAGCAAGGCTTGTCGAATTACTGAACATAAATTCGCCGAGACCGTTTATGCTTACACGAGCGGGAACGGTAAAGGAGGTAAGTTTAGCAATAGCACCGACAGCGTACTTACCGAACGTAAGTTCGTTGAGCTCGTCGTTTTCTCCGAGCTGTTCGAAATTAAGTGAGGTAAGACTTCTCATTCCGTAGAACGCATAGTCGCCTATCGTAGTAACGGACGAGGGAACAGTCAACGTCTTAAGACTTGCATTGCGGCTGAATGCCGTGTTTATGTTAGATTTTAGCGGTGTACTATGATTTGTGGTCGTTCCGCCGAAGTTAACTCCGCCGATAACGGTTACGGTCGAAGGAATAGTAAACGATTCGCCCGTCTTAGCAACCGGATAAAGGAGTAACTCTGTGGGAATATCCTTAGCAACGCCGTCGACAGTAACTGTCTTTTTGCGATACAAGACTCCGTCCTTCGCCATAAAGTCTTTGTTGCCCGCCTCGACTTCTACCTCGGTAAGTCCGTTAAATCCGCTGAGCACTCTTGCGTCGTTAGTCCTAAAACCGGTAAAGTTTTTGGGTATAACGAGCTTAGTAATTGTAGTATTATCACCGAACAAAGTATACGTCAACGTTGTTAAATAAGTATCTGCTATAGGCATATTAAACGTAGTAATTGCCTTACAGCCAATAAATGCATAGTTATCTATTTTGGTAAGATGAACATTTTCGTCAAAAGTCAACTCCGCTAAAACGGTACAGTTTTTAAATGCGTTCTGTCCTATAAAGGTTACGCTTGCAGGTATACTAAGTTTTTTAAGTTTTTTGCAGCCTTCAAATGCGCCGCCGGTTTTATTGGAATTGTACGGGCCGCCGATAGAAGTAACTCCGTAACCTAAATCTAAGGTAGTTAACTCGGTACAACCGCTGAATGCAGAATAACCTACGGTCATTGCAGGCAAAGTCTTGCCTTCTTCTACCGTCTTAGTCGGGAAAGTTACCTCAGCAAGAGAGGTAGAGGCGGCAAATGCGTAATCGCCTATCGCATAAGTACCGTCTTCTTGGTCACAAACGCTTGCGGGTATAGTTATGGACTTAAGTTTGCTCTTGTTAAATGCGTATGCGCCAATATATACAAGTCTTTCGGGCAATTCGATAGAGGTAAGTTTAGTCATACCCGTAAATGCGCCGAAAGTATTCTTGTTATCTGCCTCAGCAATAACGAGAGGAACTTCGGTCTTATCGCTCGGAGTCTTTTCGAAAACAACCGAGGTAATGCTTGCGCAATTAGCGAATGCGTTTGCGCAGATGGTCTTTACCGTATACGGAACAGTTACAGTGCCTACTGCTGCGGGAAGACACATACGCAACACTTCGGCTTCGCCGTTGTCGTTGTATTCGTAAACTACGCCGTCACTTAACTTATATTTTTCCGAAGTGGAAGTTGCGGTAGTAAGCTTCTTACAATTATAAAAAGCATTATCCGAAATGGCAGGCATGATGGTAGTGCCTGCGCCGTAAGCCCACTTAAGATGCGAGGGGAAGTTTACGGTAGTAAGCGAGGTACATCCGTAGAACAACTTATCGGAGAACGTAATACCGAGTTCCATACCTTCTGCGCTGCTGTTATCGTTAAACTTAGCAGTGGTAAGAGCTGTACATCCTTCGAACACCGACGTTCCGAGTCCGACAATTTGCTTACTTGTACCCGTTCTCGGCTTATTAAGAACGCTTGCGGGAATCTCAATGCTCTTAAGCTTAGTATTACCTTTAAACGCATTGGTTTCTATTGTTTCCACAGTATCGGGAATGTCTATAGTCGCAAAGCATGCGTTTGCAAATGCGGACGAGCCTATCTCAACAAGTCTGCTGGGTTCGGGATCTTTTCCCTCTTCCGCTTTGTCCACAAAAGTAACTTCGCTCAACTTCTTTGCGTTATTGAACGTCGAGGAGCCAAGCTCCACCAATCTCGACGGTAAATGAACGGACGTAAGCGCAGTACATTGGTTAAACGACATACCTACGTTTTTATTTACCGACGGATTCCAACCTATTACCAAGTCTTCGGTACCGCCCTCTTCGAAAGTAACTTTTTCCAAACTTGCGCAGTTAGCGAATGCCGAAGTACCAACATACGTCATGGTATTAGGTATCTCTATCTCCTTAATTGCGGTATATGAGAACATACCTACGTTAAAGCCGGCAAGTTTTATGCCTTTTTCTACCGTTACAACGGCAAGTTTTTCACATCTGCGGAATACGTATTGTCCAACCTCTTCGAGCGTTGCCGGAAGATAAACAGACGTTATAGACGTATATTCGAACGCCTGTTGTTCTATTACCTTAATCTTTGAGGTAGCGCTGAATTCCACACTGACAAGCGACGATACTTTGCCAAATGCGCTTGCTCCGATAGTAAGAAGGCTATCGGGGAAAGTCACGCTTGTAATTCCGGCTCCGTTAAAGGCGGACTTGCCTATATTTTCGAGAGCGCCGTCGGGAGCAAAGTTTATGGTAGTAAGCATAGTGCAATCCTTAAACGCATAATCGCCTATGGATACGATACCTTTTCCGATGCTTATAGAGGTTATCATACTTCCTTTAAACATCTCTTCGCCTATCGTCGCTGCTCGCTCGGGGAAAGCAAAAGTAGTAATACCTGCATTACCGCTGAATACGCCTACGCCGAAGTTAAGCGGCTTTGTACCTTCTTCGAACTCGATTTCGACAAGTCTCGGCATATTTGCAAATGCGTAATCATCGATTTGCTCGATATTTTTACCTATGACAACTTTCTTGATGTTTCTGTTTTCGCTAAATACGTTAGCGTGTATTCTTGTTACCGAATCTTTTGCTTTAAACACTCCGTTTTCAAAAGTAGCAGATCTCGAATAATAGTAAAGTTCGGTATTATCCTTGCTGTAGATGGCGGTTCCGTCGGCTACGAAGTACGGGCTGCTTGCCGGTACAACGATAGAACGAATGGACTCGGTGTTGTTGATTACCTCGGCAGGGAACTCGGACATCGTGGAAGGAAGAACTATTTCGGTAAGTTTCATACAACCTGCGAAAGCGTCCTTACTTACAGTCATAGAGATAACGCCTTCGGCAAATTCCACGGAAGTAAGTTCACGGCACTCTCTGAACGCTTCGGACATTACTTCCTGAACGGAAACGGGCAGAACGAGTCTGCGCAAACCGTTAGCCTTTTCGAAAGCAGCTGCGCCGATAACAGTTACGAGAGAATCGTCCTCAAACACCAATTCGCTTATATTGTAACAGCTCGAGAACGCCAATTTGCCTATAGTTACGGGTTGAGCTTCGGGGCTGCCGTTAAACTTAACTCTGGATATCCTTGAGCAGTTTACGAATGCGCTTTCGCCTATATCGGTAACCGAATACGGGAAAGTTACGGAAGTAAGTCGGTCGCAGTTTTTAAATGCTTCTTTAGCAATCGATATTACTCCGGTCGGAATGGTGATAGCACCGCTCTTTCCGTTAGGACAATAAATAATTTCGTCGCCGCTCGCATTCGTTACAATACCGTTTTTGCTGCTGTACTTAGCATTACCCTTAGCAATGTTGACATTTTCGAGAGAAATACATCCGGTAAAGATAGTCGACTCGAAATTTTGAAGTCTAGCAGGCAAAGTAACGTTTTTAAGAACTTTACAACTCTGGAACGCATACTTGGATATCTGCAAATCAATTGCAACGTCGCCCGATTCGGGTTCCGCAAAGTTTACGGTATTTAAAGACTCACATCCGTAGAATGCGGACTGACCGATAAAACCTACGGAAGAAGGGATTACTACTTCGGTAAGCGATTTTACATTATAAAATACTTTGGATACTATACGTACGGTACCCGGGAGTATTTCGTATTCGCCTACCCTTGCGTACGGATAATAAGATATTTCCTTACCTGCTATATCGTCAGTGTAAAGTACACCGTTATCCGAATAATACTTGGGACCAACTGCGCCTGCGTCGTAAATATTTACAGCTTCGATTTTTCTGCTCGAATCGAAAGCCGCACTTACGAGCGAAGTAACGGTGTTAGGAATGTTAACCTCGACGAGGTTAGTGCAAAGTGAAAACGCTTTTGCCGCAACAACCGTTACAGCTGCGTTTTTGTAAGTAGCGGGAACGGTGACCGTGGTAAAGAGTCCGATATCCGGTCCCTTGGAAACCTGATACGTGCCGTCCTGAAGCAAAGTAAACTCTAATACGTTATTTGAGAAATGAGCGTATACTCTGTCTGTACCGGGGTACAACCAAAGCGCATCAGGATTACCTTCGCTTGCGATGGATTTACCTTCGCTGTCGGTAAGCTGAACGCCACCGTTTGCCGCCGTAAACCAGCCTACAAACATTCCGGCATCGTCTGTGCTGACAGCTACACCGAAATCATACGGTTGACCGTAAACTGCGGTAACTTCCGTCTCATCATCTCCGTTAACCTTCGTTATGGTATAAGTCTTTGCTTTCCAACCGCCGTACAATACCATGTCACGGGTTTCGGAATATACGACTTCTTCGTATCTTGCGCCGTTTGACTCTGCTCCGCCATAGGTGTTGTACCATCCGTCAAAGTCGTAACCGAGATTTTCGGGAACGGGCAAATTAACCTTGTCGCCTATAGCTACATAAATCGAACCGGTGGTATGAGCGTCGTTACGAGCGTCGAATCTTACCAT
>FR884047.1:0-7272 GCA_000435495.1 Firmicutes bacterium CAG:552
AGTGTAAGCGGATGCCGTGTTCTTTTGCCGCTTCCGCCACTCTCGGCACCCAGTAATACGTAAACGGACATTGATCGGTATAATACAAAACAAACCCCGTCTCACTAACAGTCGGGTGTTTGGCGCATTCACAAAATTTCGGAGGCACGGCGTCGGAAACGACAGGCAGATACATAAGCGTAATGCCGCAATCCGATTTATCCGCTATCGAAAAGCCCTTGTGCTTCAGATATTCCGCATCGGAAAGAAACTCTCTTTTTCGTCCCTCTGCCGAAAGAATACAAACGCCTTTTTTATTATGCTCTTTAGCGTCCTTGATACATTCGCCGAGTAAGTCGTTAGAATACCCCTTTCCTTTCATTTCCCCTGCAATCCACAAACAGTCTATATACAAGTAACCGTCGGCATCGATAGGAACCCATGCGTTTTCGGCAGGAATGTACTCAATAAAACATTTACCTCTATCTTCGCTGCGGTAAAATACAAGCCCTTCGTCAAATCGTCGTTTTAACCACTCCTTTTTCGCCAGGCTCTGATTCCCGGACATTGCGCAGCAAATATGCTCCTGGTCAATATTCTCTTTGGTTATTCTTACGTACTTCATCTTTAATTTCCCCGGAATTACGACGCCGTTATAACGAATGGATACCCTTTTTCCAAACGGCTGATACTCGCATTTTATAGTGACGTTACAAATCAAAATGTTTTTTATCTAATCGAATGCCTTCTTGCGCAATAACGTGCTCGACCTTACATGCGTTTTCCTCTGCCGACTCAAAAGCGAGTCCGATTTTTTCACAAACTTTAGTCAAAACCTCATGTCGAGATAAAACGCTTTCGGCTTTCGACCGTCCCGGTTCGGTAAGCTCGATAACTCCGTCCGAGCGAACAACTATGTAACAGCTCTTTTTCATAAATAATTACAGCCCTGGACACGCTCGGCTTACTGTAACCCAACTCGGCAGCGACGTCGACAGCCCTTACGTTTACACCTCGCTTTTGAATTCTCAGAAGCGTTTCGAGATGCATTTCCTGAGATTCGTTATCTGCCATAATACTTCCCGTCCTTTCTGTATCGTTAGGCTTGCACCTGCGAAACAGCGGCGAAATGCAGCTTGCTTTAAATCGTTAACTCTTACATTATTAAGTGCTAAATATCGCAAGCAGCTTGTAAAATCGCCCCCCTGATTTATTGCAAAACGCATAAAATATAAGGCTTATATTTTATGCGTTTTTCTTGCTCCGTTACGTACCTGCAAGCAGCCCTCCGTTGTTTGCTCCGTCTTGTACCGTCTCTCGATTCAGCCGTCACAAAAACACCGATACGCATATAAGTTTTTTATTCAAGGACTGCTTTAATTCTTCTTACTCCGGCAGAAGAAGACTGTTCCTTTACAACACGGAAATGTCCAAGCTCGCCGGTACGCTTTGCATGCGGTCCGCCGCAGATCTCTTTAGAATATTTTCCCATAGTATATACTTTTACTTTTTCGCCGTACTTAGAGGTAAATAAGCCTACTGCGCCTTGCGCTTTCGCTTCGTCAACAGTCATCTCTTCACATGTGATTTCCACGTCTGCTTTTATAGCTTCGTTTACTTTGTCCTCTACCTCTTTGATTTCTTCGGGAGTAAGCGCTCTCGGGAAAGTAAAGTCAAAGCGCAAACGTTCTTCGGTAATATTGCTTCCCTTTTGGTTTGCGTTTTCGTCATGCAATACTTCTTTTAACGCCCTGTGCATAAGGTGCGTTGCCGTATGAAGTCGGGTTATCGCCTCCGTATGATCGGCAAGACCTCCCTTAAACTTTTGTTCGGCTCCTGCATGACTCTTTGCCTGATGCTCCTTATAAGCTGCGTGGAAGCCTTCTACGTCCACCTTTAACGAGTGCTCTTTGGCAAGTTCTTCGGTCATTTCTACAGGGAAACCGTACGTATCGTAAAGACGGAAAGCCGCCTTACCGGAAATCGTGTCTCCTTGCTGATAATGAACCAGTTTTTCAAATTCTTTCATGCCGGTAGAAAGCGTTTTTTCGAATCGCTCCTGCTCGAGCGTTATCTCTTCTATTATGCGACCTTCGTTGGCTGCTATTTCGGGATAAACGTCTCTGTATATGTTTATAACGGTAAGTGCGATTTCTTTAAGCGCATTGCCCTCGAAGCCGAGCTGACGGCCGAAACGAATAGCTCTTCTGAGCAACCTTCTGAGTATATATCCTTGGTCAACGTTAGAACACGTAACGCCCTTTTCGTCACCGATAATAAACACCGAAGTTCTTATGTGATCTGCGACGATTCGTTCTGCCTTTTGATCGGACACGGAGGCAAGTTCTCGTATCTTATTGATTATAGGTACAAAAATGTCTGTATCGTATACGCTTTTTTTGCCCTGCAAGATACAAAGAGTACGCTCCAATCCCATTCCCGTATCGACGTTTTTTTGTTTAAGCGGCTCAAACTTTCCGTCTGCAGTCTTATTGTACTGCATAAATACGTCGTTCCAAATTTCCAAATATTTGCCGCAATCGCACGAAGGGTCGCACTTGTCGCCGCAGTCAGGAACGTCGGCTACGTAGAACATTTCGCTGTCCGGTCCGCACGGACCGGTAACTCCTGCCGGTCCCCACCAGTTATTTTCCTTGGGAAGATAGAATATACGACTCTTATCTATACCGCACTGTTCCCAGAGTTTTGCGCTCTCATCATCTCTCGGGCAGTTTTCGTCGCCTGCGAAAACCGTAACGGCAAGATGCTTAGGATCTATACCGAGATACTTCTGATCGGTAAGGAACTCATAGCTCCAAGCTATTTGCTCCTTTTTAAAATAGTCACCGAGCGACCAGTTTCCGAGCATCTCAAAGAACGTGCAGTGGCTTGCGTCGCCGACTTCGTCTATATCTCCCGTACGAACACACTTTTGAACGTCCGCCAGCCTATTGCCTGCCGGGTGCTTAGCTCCCAGAAGGTAGGGAACGAGCGGATGCATTCCCGCAGTCGTAAATAATACGGTTGGATCGTTTTCGGGTATAAGCGAAGCGGAAGAAATAATAGCGTGACCCCTCTCCGCATAAAAAGTCGTCCACATTTTTCTTAAAGTATAACTGTCTATGTTTTTCATGATAAAATATCCTGCCTTTACTGTTTTTTGTATCCGTCTTTCAGACTAACTACCCTATTGAAAACCACGTCATCGCTTTTGCTGTCCCTGCAAAAATACCCCATTCGAAGGAACTGAAAAGACTTAAGCTTTGGTGCGGTCTCCAAATATTTTTCGACGTAACCGTCGCATATCGTCAGTGAGTCAGCGTTCATTCTCTCCGAAAAATCCACTTTTTCCTCGCTGTCGTTCAACAAATAATCATATATACGCATTTGTGCTTTAGCGCAATTCTTAGCGTCTACCCAATGAATAACGCCTTTGGTCTTGACAGCGCAATCCTGCCCGGACTTGGTACCCTCGATGATTTCCGCATTTACGGAAACCACCTTACCGTCCTTGACCTCGTATCCTACCGCCTTAATTATATATCCGCTTTTAAGTCTGACGGTGCCTTGCGGAACAAGTCGCTTAAATTTCGGCGGCGGAGTTACTTCAAAATCCGTTCGTTCGATATAAAGTTCGTTACTTATCGTTATCTTTCGTGTAAGACCGTCACCTTTCAGAGGATTTATCTCAAAATCGAGTTCCTCGCTCCAATCATCCGGACGATTGACTATCTTTAACTTAAGCGGTTCGGTTACAGCCATTGCTCTTTCCGCTTCGTTATTAAGCTCGTCTCTTATGCAGCTTTCCAAAAAGCCGGTTTCCACTTCGCTGTTCGCTTTGCTGACGCCTATGTTTTCACAGAAAGTTTTTAATGCGGACGGCGTGTAACCTCTTCTTCGCAGTCCTGCGATAGTCGGCATACGAGGATCGTCCCATCCGTCTACGGCGCCGCTCTCCACAAGCTTCTTGAGGTAACGTTTGCTCATTATCGTACGCTTAATATTAAGACGTGCAAACTCATACTGGTGCGGCGGATTTTTGTACTCGCACTCCGTCACTACCCAATCGTAGAGAGGTCTGTGGTCCTCGAACTCCAGCGTACATATAGAATGAGTTATACCTTCTACCGCATCTTCGATAGGATGAGCGAAATCGTACATGGGATATATACACCACTTATTGCCTTGACGGTGATGCTCGGCATGAAGAACTCTGTACAAAATAGGATCTCGCATATTGATGTTAGGGCTAGCCATGTCGATTTTTGCCCTGAGCGTCAACGCTCCGTCCTCGATAAGACCGTTCTTCATATCCTCGAAAAGTTTTAAGCTTTCTTCTATAGGACGATTGCGGTTTTTGCTCTCTACGCCCGGCTCGGTAAGAGTACCTCTCGTTTCCTTAATTTGCTCCGGCGTCATATCGTCGACATACGCTTTGCCTTTTTTTATCAACAATACGGCTTTTTCGTACATTTCATCAAAGTAATCGGACGCAAAAAGTACTCTCGACGTATCCGCTCCGAGCCACGCTACGTCCGCTATGATAGACTTAACAAATTCGTCGTCCTCTTTTGCAGGATTGGTGTCGTCAAAACGCAAATTAAACTTACCGCCGTATTTTACCGCAGTTCCGTAATAATTAAGACAAATAGACTTAACGTGACCTATGTGAAGGTAACCGTTAGGCTCGGGCGGGAATCGTGTAACTACAGATTGACATCTGCCCTCTTTGAGATCGCTTTCGATTATCTCTTCTATAAAATTTCCCATATATAATATCTCCCTAATGTCCGCCGCAAAGGCTTCCCTTAAAAGTTATTTTGTCGCTTTTTACATACATATAGCCGTCGGCTTCCGCCTCGAAACCAAAAGGTTTGTAATAGTCATCCGCTTTTACTTTGACGGTCATAGGCACGTCGAACAAATTTACGAAATTCAGCGTAGATCTAGCAAGCAGATCGAAAAATCTGAAATCGTAATCGTTTTTTACATACACTTGTCTGATAAGCACGTCCTTTCCGTCAAGCGCAAGCACCGAAAAACCGATGGGACGACCGTCGTCGTCCATGATAAGAACTCTCTCGTTTTCCCCGAGCGTTCCGTTAAGTTCCTTAAGCGCCGCCTCGGTATAATCGTTATCTCTTTCCTTTACCGTCAACATAAACTCTCCTCCGTTATCGTTAAAAACGAATTTTTTGCAAGTCGCTTTACTCAAAAAACAACGTCTTGCTCTGCTTGTCCGTCTCCCTCATAAAAGCGCTCAGCGCACTGTATCGCTTGGCAATATAATTGTTTTCCACCATTCGTTTTAAGTTATACTCTTCGCCCACCATAGCTACAAATCTTTTTGCCCTCGTTATGGCAGTATAGAGTAAATTTCTCGTCATCATCATCGGACTGCCGCCTACGACAGGCATTATAACTCCTTCGTATTCGCTACCCTGACTTTTGTGAACGGTAATGGCGTAAGCAGGCATAAGCTGACTGCGAATATCCGGCGTATATATTATCTCCCGTCCGTCGTCTAACGTTACAAAAATGTCATTGTCTTTAACTGCAGTAACGATACCCGCATCTCCGTTAAACACGCCTTCGCCCGTTTCGTAATAAGGCTTGTTTCGTACCCATGACAATTGATAATTGTTGGTTACGTGCATAACTTTGTCGCCCGTTCGAAATATCACGTCTCCGCTTGTCAGCTGCTCGCCGTGCGGATTCATCTGCTCTCTGAGCAGCGAGTTCAAATTTATCGTGCCGCATACTCCGTTTTTAAGCGGACAAAGCACTTGTATTTTTTGTGCGTCTACGTTCAGATATTTAGGTATTCGCCTCGCCGCAAGGTCCACCACCGTGGCAGCTATTTTTTCGGGCGCCGAACACCTTACGAAAAAGAAGTCCGAACTCTTGTTGCTCAGCGACGGCATGATTCCGTTATTCACCGCATGCGCCGATTCGGCAATAGAACTGCCGTCTCCCTGTCTATATACCTTAGACAACATTGCCGTAGCGACAAGACCGCACTTAAGTACGTCGGAAAGGACGTTGCCTGCGCCTACGGATGGGAGCTGATCTTTGTCGCCGACCATAACCAATCTCGTGCCCGACGCCAAACGTTTGAGCAACATATTAAGTAAAAACACATCCACCATGGAAACCTCGTCTACAATCACGAGATTACACTTAAGCGGAGTCGTCTCCGATTTAAAATCGTTAATCCCCACGCCTTGCATAAGAGCCCTGTGAATAGTCGCAGCTTCTCTCCCGGTGCTTTCGCTCATCCGCTTTGCCGCTCTGCCGGTAGGAGCCAGTAGCATTGTCTTAAATCCAAGCTTTTCCGCAATATCGATTATGCACTTTATCACAGTGGTTTTTCCTGTTCCGGGACCACCTGTTATAATCGATACGCCGGAAGTTACGGCAGTTTTTACCGCTTCCTTCTGAAGTTCGTGCAGCTTGATGCCTCCGACCTGTTCGAAATGCTTTATATCTTCGGTCACATCGTAAGTTATCTTGTCCGATTCCCTTATCAAACGTAAAAGACCGCTTGCCGATCCGTTTTCCGCTTGAAAAACGTTTCGTCGGAATATTGCATCATATCCGTCTACGTCCGCCCGTTTAAGTTTAACGTCAATGACCAAAGCGTCGACCTGTCTGTCTACCTCTTCCTTATCGACGTTCAACACGAGGCTTGCCGCATCTACGAGTTCCTCCTTAGGCAAAAACGTATTGCCGGCTTCTTCGGCTTCGGACAGTGCGTGCGCAATTCCTGCCCTGATTCTAAAAGTGCTGTCTAGCGGCAATCCTTGTTTTACCGCAATCCTGTCCGCTATCTTAAACCCTATTCCGTCAACGTCCTCTATCATGCGATACGGGTTTTCGGAAACGATTTTTATAGTTTCCTCGCCGTAAATTTTGTAAATCTTCAGAGCGGTACCGAGCGCAATGTCTTGCGCTTGAAGGTACATAACGGCGTCTTGTATTATTTTGTTTTTAATGTACTCTTCGTGAATAGCCAACGCCTTGGCTTTGGAAATGCCTCGTATAACCGTAAGAGAGGTCGGAGACCGCTCTATAACGTCGAGAGCGTTGCTCCTGAACGTCGACACTATTGCAAGTGCGGTTTTAGGTCCAACGCCCTTTATCAGTCCGCTGCCCAAAAATCTGACTATCCCGTCCGGAGTGTCGGGGGCGATTCGAACTACCTTTTCCGCTTTAAACTGTCTTCCGAACCTAGGGTGCGTTACAAATTCGCCTTCGGCTTCGATGTCTTCGCCCTCGACTACCGGCGGAAAC
>FR884047.1:7317-14506 GCA_000435495.1 Firmicutes bacterium CAG:552
GGCTCGCCTCGGGAGTCGATAGTCGCTATGGTATAACCGTTTTCCTCGTTACGAAAACGAATTTCTTCGACGCTGCCTTTTAACTTCATTATCCTAAATATTTTCTTAATTCGTCCGCTTTATCCGTCTGTTCCCACGGCAAATCGCTCTTACCGAAGTGACCGTAATTGGTGGTAGCCGCATATATGGGTTTGCGAAGTTCGAGCTTGTCTATAATTGCAGCCGGACGGAAATCGAATTCCTTTGCGATAATTTCGGTAATCTGCGAATCGCTGACTTTACCCGTGCCGAATGTGTTGACGCATACGGAAACCGGGTGCGCTCTGCCTATGGCATAAGCCACCTGAAGCTCTATACGATCGCACAATCCGGCTTTTACTATATTTTTGCATACGTACCTTGCGTAATAGCATGCCGACCTGTCCACTTTTGTCGGATCTTTTCCGGAAAAAGCTCCGCCGCCGTGCGGACACATGCCGCCGTAAGTATCCACGATGATTTTTCTTCCTGTAACGCCGCTGTCTCCAGCAGGACCGCCGATAACGAATCTTCCGGTAGGATTGATGTAAATCTTCGTTTGAGGTCGCAAAAGCTCCTTGGGGATAACTTCCTCTATAACTTTTTTCGCTACGTCGTTTCGCACGGATTCTATATTTACGCTGTCGTCGTGCTGAGCCGAAACGACTACGGTGTCCACGTAAAGAGGCTTAAATCCGTCGTACGCCACAGTGACTTGCGCCTTACCGTCGGGACGAAGATAGTTTATTACGCCGTTTTTTCTTACCTCTGTCAATTTTTTTGTTAACTTATGCGCAAGAGCAATAGGGAGCGGCATAAGTTCTTCGGTTTCGGTACAAGCAAAACCGAACATCATGCCCTGATCGCCTGCGCCGATAAGATCGTACGGATCTCCCGATTTTTTGCTTTCCATTGAGTCGCTTACGCCCATAGAAATATCGGGTGACTGCTCGTTGATATAAGTAAGAACCGCACAATTGTGATAATCGAATCCCAACTTAGGATCATTGTATCCGATGCTTTTGATAACGCCACGTACGATGCGCTGAATATCTATATACTGCGAAGTAGTAAACTCGCCCATTACCAATGTCATGCCGGTACTGCAGCATACCTCACAAGCCACTCGAGACTTTTCGTCGCCTCTGAGCGCCTCGTCCAAAATACTATCCGCAATAAGGTCACATATCTTATCGGGATGTCCTTCGGTAACGCTTTCGCTGGAAAATAATCTAATATTTTGCATATATCCTCCGTAAGTCGGGCGCATACTGTCGATACCTCCACAACGCATACGCCTACATCCAATTATTATACTACATAAGCTACGCCCCCGTCAAGGAATATACGGCGGAACGAGCCGCTCGTTACTCAAAAAAATAACCGCCAGCTCTGCATTAGCAGCATTTTTAGGTGGAAAACCCAACATATTCGACTGCCGCAGTCCTGTGCCTCAACTCAAAACAGTTGACAAAATTACTCAAAATAGTTATACTACGATTTATAAAGAAGCGGAGAGTCTATTATGGCTAAAGAAAAAGAATTTGTAAAGAATATTGCCGATATGCACGAGGATTTTCCTCAGTGGTACACCGACGTAGTACTCAAGACGGAGCTTGTCGATTACGGCCCCGTAAAAGGCACCATGGTTATTCGTCCGTACGGCTATGCGATATGGGAAGTCATTCAAAGAGAACTGGACAAAAGGTTTAAGGAAAGCGGACACGAAAACGCTTACTTCCCGATGCTGATACCTTACAGCTATCTCGTAAAGGAGACCGAACATGTGGAGGGTTTTGCTCCCGAAGTAGCGTTAGTTACCCACGTCGGGGATCAGGAATTACCCGAAAAGTTGGTTGTTCGTCCCACCAGCGAGACGATAATTTGCGAAATGTACCGCAGATGGGTACAGTCCTACAGAGATCTTCCGGTACTTATCAACCAATGGGCAAACGTCGTTCGTTGGGAAAAGACTACTCGTCCGTTTTTGCGTACGAGCGAATTTTTGTGGCAAGAAGGTCACACGCTCCACGCTTCCGAAGCAGAGGCAAGAGAAGAAACGCTCAGAATGCTTAACATATACGAAGAGTTTTCTCGCAATGTTCTCGCTATACCCATGTTTACCGGTCGCAAGAGCGAAAAAGAAAAATTTGCGGGAGCAAAAGAAACATATTCCATAGAAGCGATGATGCAAGACGGTAAGAGTCTGCAATCCGGTACATCTCATTATTTCGGTAACAGTTTTGCCGAAGCTTTCGATATAAAGTATCTCGACAAAGACGGCAAATTAAAGGCGCCTTATCAGACTTCCTGGGGCGTGTCCACTCGTCTTATCGGCGCAGTAATTATGACGCACGGAGATCAAAGAGGTCTTTGTCTCCCCCCTGCCATAGCTCCCGTACAAGTGGTTATAATCCCTGTGGCTATGCATAAAGACGGCGTACTTGACAAATGCAGAGAAGTATATATTGCGCTTAAGTCTGTAGCGAGAGTAAAATTGGACGACAGAGATTTTACCCCCGGTTGGAAGTTCAACGAATACGAAATGAAGGGCGTTCCCGTTCGTATCGAAATAGGACCGAGAGATATCGAAAACGGAGTGGCAACGGTAGCTCGCAGAGACAAAACCGAAGAAAAATTCACCATACGTCTTGACGACATTGCGACCGAACTACCGAAACTCTTAGCCGATATCCAAACCAATATGTATAACAAGGCTCTTGCCTTCAGGGATTCTCACGTAAAGATAGTATCGGATACTGCCGAGCTTAAAGATGCAGTAGACAGCGGCAACTTCGCTCTCGGAATGTGGTGCGGCGACAGAGAATGCGAAGACAAAATAAAAGAAATTACAGGAGCTTCCACTCGAAATATGCCGTTCGATCAAACGCCTTGCGGAGATAAATGCGTTTGCTGCGGCAAAAAAGCTACAAAAAAGATTTATTTCGGAAAAGCGTATTAACAATCATTCGGTGCGATTTTCGGCTCAGCCCGGGAATCGCACTTTTTATATGCAAAAAAACGGACGCAAGTAAAATTCTTACGTCCGTTTTTACGTTTTACTTATTTTTATGTGTTACAAAATCGCTATACCGTATGGCGATAATTGATACAAAATTTCCCGGTAGCAAAAGATCAACCGTTAGTCAGTATATAGCTTAAACTTAAAATCACAGCCAACACGACAGCAACAATCATAGATGCGATAAAACGTTTTTTCATAGCCACGTCTCCGTTACTAAGACTTACGGTTATCCCGGCTGCAGAACAAATTATCGAAATCGGAGGAAAAATCAATGCAAAAACGTACGCTAACACAGTGAGCCAAATAAGTCTGCTCTGCGACTTGGTTATCGTTACCGAACCATAAGGGCTTTGTTCGAACGAATATGATTTTGCGTAATAAGATTGTTTTGCGGCGAATGAATCCGATTCGCCGCCACCTGCGAAGTCTGACGGCCTTACTTGGGTCGGCTCTCCGCAATTGTCGCAAAACCTGGCGTCAAAAGGCAATTGCTTTCCGCACTTGCCGCAGACAAGCGTCTCGTTATCCACACGTTTACCGCAACGAGCGCAAAATCTATCGCCCTCTTGTATTAAATTACCGCATTTAGAACAATACATAACTTAGCTCCGTTATTGCAGCTGCAGCTGTTTATATAATTCTTCTATAGTCTTGTCGTCGTATGCCCTTACGTCAGTAAGACAAGCCACGAAATTCTTTTTTGTTTCCTCTTTTATGTCGAGAGCCGCCTCTACGTCACCGAGTTTTGCGTCCCCCGTTTCCTTAACGAGCGAAGCAACCATTTTTGCATAATTTTCGGCTTTGCCGAGAGCTGTCTGAGAATATTTAACGTCTTTAGTAAGAATACCTTTGATAGCTTCCAGACTCTCTTCCATCTTGTCGTCTATACGAAAAACTCCGAGCATATCGAATGCGCCCACGCTTCCGCCGACAAAAACTTTGCGATCGGCTTTGGGCTGTTTGTCGGAAATCAATATTATTTCCACAACAAATTTGTTTGCGACTTTTCGTACGCTTACAAGCGTTTTCCCGTGCTTTTTGATGACGTTACTAGCAAATTCTACGAGTTTCGCCCTATTCGTACAGCTTAGACGCAACATGTTGAGGTACCAATCGGTCTGAGTAATACCGATATACGGATAGTCGGCGTTCTTCAACTTGCGAACATCCGCAGACTTGTGCGCCGGCAACAGTCTTGTGCCGCACTTAAAATGCTTGTGCGAACCGCCGTCCAATGCGCATGCATAGTAAGAAGGTGCAAACTCTACAAAATCGAACATTGCGTTTAACGTTTCTTCGTTCATAACAAGCGGCTCGTGCGAAGAAACTACCTCACCCATATCCCCGTAATATGCTTTAGCAGCGGCTTTGTAATACCAGCTGCCGTCTCCTATATCGAGATTGATAAATCGTGCGTTGGCATTTTCTCCGTATCCCTCGCAACTTATGCACCTATCGCATTGCGGATACTTCGAACTCGACACTTGTCCGCAATCGGCAAATACGACATCGATATTTTTGTCGCCTTTGTTTTCCCATCTGCGGAAGCCGCTGACGGCGTAACCGTTTTTTACGGCGTAATCGAACGCCCATTCAAGAGCCTTTGCAGGATGCGCCGAAAGCGATTCGAACATATCCTTCATCTCTCCCGGTCTAAGCGAAACGATGTCCATAACCGCTGCGACAAACTTTTTTCGATCGGACGCACAGCCGTTTTTTTCGGCGTAAGCGTAAAGCGGATCGAGCAGTTCGTCAAGTGTAACCGTCTCCAATTCATCCTCGTCCACTTCCGAGTTTTCCCATTCGGTAAGCCCTATCTTTTGCATTAAAACGTTACGAACGTAAACTTTGTCCGCTTCGTCCATAAGCAAATTGATTTCGGCATAGCTAAGCAATCTTTCGATATCGTAGCTTATACTCATAATTATTACCTCCTATTCGGGTTTTACAATATTTATATACTTTTCTATGGCAAACTGCGTCCACGGAGCAACGACAGGAGGAAATACCTTAAACGTCATAATTTGCTTTGTCGTGGGATGTAAAAATCTCAAGCTGTACGACCAAAGCGCAAGCCTGCCTTTGTGTAAGTCTCCGTACTTCACGTCGCCGTATATGGGACAACCCTGCGCAGCCATTTGGGCACGTATTTGATGTCCTCTGCCGGTAAGAAGCTTTACGTCTACGAGTGAAGTATTTTCGGCGTACTCGAGCGTATTGTAATCGAGCACCGCTTTTTTTGCGCCCTCTATCGCCGCAGGAACCACCTTAACGATATTATTGTCCTCATCCTTTATGAGATAGTTTACCAATCTGCCTCGCTTGTCTCTAAGTCGGTTGTTAACTACGGCTAAATATTTTTTCTCCAGTTCGCCTTCTTTAATCTGTTCGCTGAGTCTGGCAGCGGATTTACTCGTGCGAGCAAACACCATGACCCCACCGGTAGGTCTGTCTAATCTATGTACAAGTCCGATAAACACATTACCGGTTTTATTATATTTTTTGCCGATATAATTCTTAACTATAGTCAGCATATCGAGATCGCCCGTAATATCCGCTTGCGACGGAACGTTCTGCGGTTTTACCACAACTATT
The DNA here is from genome assembly GCA_000435495.1 of Firmicutes bacterium CAG:552. Classification (GTDB taxonomy): domain Bacteria; phylum Bacillota; class Clostridia; order Christensenellales; family Pumilibacteraceae; genus CAG-552. The sequence continues at coordinate 12,956 of FR884047.1, forward strand.
ACTTGGTTGTCCTCGTATAACACGATTAAATCTTCCATAACTCACCTCTTATGCTTGCCATAGTCCGCTTGCTCCGGCAGGTAAAACGATGCCCTCGTCGGTAGGCAAACAAACTTCATAACCTTTGTGCTTTCCATTCGGCATAGTCAAAGCCAAAATATTGTCAAGCACTGCCGGCTGTAGCCCTGTCGTATAACTGTTAATAAGATAAAAAAGCGGATTATCGCTGAGAATTTGCGTGGTCAGCTTTACCAAATCGAACAATCCGTCCTCGATCTTCCACATTTCGCCGTTAGGACCTCTTCCGTACGACGGCGGATCCATTATAACGGCGTCGTATTTTTTTCCTCTCTTTATCTCTCTTAAGACAAACTTAAAACAGTCGTCCACTATATATCTTATTCTGTCCGGAGCTACCGAACTTAACATTGCGTTACTCTTACATCTGTCAACCATAGCTTTGGCTGCGTCCACATGCGTTACTTTTGCGCCTTGCTTAGCCAGCGCAACGGTCGCTCCTCCGGTATATCCGAACAGATTAAGCACGTTAACGTCTTTTTTCTCGCCAACCATAGCTCTCATGGCATCCCAATTGCCTGCCTGCTCCGGAAAAAGTCCCACGTGTTTAAAGCCCATCGGCTTTATCAGAAAAGTAAGATCGCCGTAGCTTATCTGCCATTCTTCAGGAGTTTTTTTGCGAAACTCCCACGAACCTCCGCCGGTATTGTGTCTATGGTAGTGTGCATTTAACTTATCGAATTTCTTTAAATCCTTGCCCTTCCATATAACCTGCGGATCGGGTCGCAAAAGGTAAACGTTTCCCCAGCGTTCCAGTTTTTCGCCGCTTGCGGTAGCTATAACCTCATAGTCTGTCCATTTATCCGAAATCATGCTTTCTCCGCATCCAGTTCGATTTCGAGACCGTTAATAACCAACGTTTTACCGCCCTCTTTATCCTCGATTCTTACCGCAAGAACGTCCTTATCGATTTCACCCGAAGTAAGAATTTCTTTAAGCTGTTCGGACTGAGTATGATAATAAATATTGATTTTGTCCGTTACTTCGAAACCCTTTTCCTTTCTCATGGCTTGAATTTTACTTACAAGTTCTCTTACAAGTCCCTCTCGCACAAGAGCCGGGGTGAGAGTAGTATCCAAAATCGCAGTCAATCCGCCTGCCGATTCGGACGCATATCCCTCTCTGTTTATTACACCGATAAGTAAATCTTCTTCTCCGAGTTCTACTTCCACACCGCCTGTTTCAAATGAATATTTTCCGTCCGCTCTTACTTTATTTACCACCGTTTCGGCATTAGCGGCAAGGTGCACTCTTATTGCGTTAATAAGTTTGCCGTACTTAGGACCGAGCGTCCTGAGCTGCGGCTTTACTTCGTAAGTTACAAATTCGCCTGCATCGGTTATAAATTCTATATCTTTCACATTAAGTTCGTCTGCAATAACTTTAAGCAACTCGTCGTCAAGCTTTTTGGATCCGCACAAAAGCACTCTTCCGAGCGGCTGACGATTCTTTATGTTAGCCGCACTACGAGCG
>FR884047.1:14535-24117 GCA_000435495.1 Firmicutes bacterium CAG:552
AGCGCCGCCGCATTCATGGCAACCTTCATACCCTCGCTGAGCTTTTCGTCGATAAATCTTTCGTCTGCAGTCGGATACTCGCAAAGATGCACCGATACGGGAGCATTTGCGTCTACGCTGCGCACTATGTTTTGATAAATGCTTTCGGCAATAAAGGGGGTATACGGCGCCGTAAGCTTAGCCAAAGTTACCAAAACTTTATTAAGCGTCATATAAGCGGCAACCTTATCCTCCGTCATATCGCTGCCCCAATACCTTTCTCTGCCCAATCTTATATACCAGTTGCTTAGTTCGTCGGCAAAATCGGCTATAAGTCGTGCGCTTTCGGTAATACGATATTCGTCAAGCATCTCGTTTACGGTCTTTACCAATCTGTTAAGTTCGCTTAGCACCCATCTGTCCGTTACGGAGAACTTGACTTTGTCAAAATCGTACGCCGACGGATCGAATTTATCTATCTCTGCATAGAGAACGTAAAAAGAATAAGTATTCCAAAGCGTTCCGAGATATTTACGCTGAGCTTCGCTTACTGCCTCGGCGCTGAATCTCGACGGAAGCCACGGCATGGACGTCGTGTAAAAATACCATCTTACCGCATCTGCGCCCTGCTTATCGAGCACACTCCACGGGTCCACGACGTTTCCCTTATGCTTACTCATCTTTATTCCGTTTTTATCGCCTACGTGTCCCAAAACTATGCAGTTACGAAAAGGCGCTTTGTTAAACAACAAAGTCGATATGGTAAGCAACGTATAAAACCAACCTCTTGTCTGGTCCACCGCTTCGGAAATAAAATTGGCAGGAAAAGTCTTTTTAAACAAATCCTTGTTTTCAAACGGGTAATGATATTGAGCGAACGGCATCGAACCGCTGTCGAACCAGCAGTCTATTACTTCGGGCGTACGCTTCATCTTACCGCCGCACTTATCGCACTTAATCGTAATGGCATCAACGTAAGGCTTATGAAGCTCTATATCTCCGTCTAAGTTGCCCTCTTTGATAAGTTCTGCCTTAGAACCTATCACTTTTATTTCTCCGCAATCGGGACATACCCAAATCGGCAACGGAGTTCCCCAGTATCTGTCTCTGGAAAGTCCCCAATCCACGACGTTTTCGAGGAAGTTACCCATACGTCCTTTGCCTATGGACTCCGGCATCCAGTTAACGGAAGCGTTATTCTTTATAAGCAAATCTCTTACCGCAGTAACTTTTATAAACCACGTCGAACGAGCGTAATACAAAAGCGGCGTATCGCATCTCCAACAGAACGGATAGCTGTGCGTAACCTTCATTGTCTTAAATAACAATCCTCTGCCGCTCAAATCCTTTAAAATAAGTTTGTCCGCATCTTTGCAGAACACGCCGGCAAACTCGCCTGCATCGCTTACAAATTTACCCCTTTCGTCGATAAGTTGTACAAACGGCAAACCGTACTTTCTGCCTACGTTAGCGTCGTCCTCACCGAAAGCCGGCGCAATGTGAACGACTCCGGTGCCGTCGGTAAGAGTTACGTAATTGTCGTTGGTAACGTAATGATATTTCTCTTCGCCTTTATAAAAATCAAACAAACCCTCGTATTCGAGGTATTCGTAATCTTTGCCTTTCTTGGTTTCTATTTCGGTATACTCGGTAAAGAAATTAGGTATAAGCTCCTTTGCCAAAATATATCTTACGCCGTCGGCTTCGATAAGGCTGTAATCGTAATCGGGATGCATGCAAAGAGCAACGTTGGACGGAAGAGTCCACGGCGTGGTCGTCCATGCCAAAATATAAGTATTGTCGGCAGACTTTACTTTAAACTTTGCTACGGCAGTCGTCTCTTCTACGTCCTTGTAGCCTTGAGCGACTTCGTGCGACGAAAGCGCCGTACCGCAACGGGGGCAGTACGGAACGATTTTGTGTCCCTTGTATATAAGTCCTTTTTTGTGTATCTCTTTAAGCGCCCACCAAACCGACTCGATGTAATTATCGTCGTAAGTTACGTACGGATGTTCCATATCTACCCAGTATCCTACTCGGTCGCTCATAAGCTCCCACTCGTGCTGGTATTTCCATACGCTTTCTTTGCACTGCTTGATAAAGGGCTCGATACCGTACTTTTCGATGTCTTGCTTGCCGTCCATACCCAACTTTTTTTCCACTTCGAGCTCGACAGGTAAGCCGTGCGTATCCCACCCGGCTTTTCGCAAAACGTGATACCCCTTCATCGTCTTGTATCTCGGTATAATGTCCTTCATTACTCTGGTTAAAATGTGTCCGATATGCGGTTTTCCGTTAGCGGTCGGAGGACCGTCATAAAAAGAAAACTCTTCGCCGCCTTCGGTCTTTTCTATGCTTTTATGAAAAACGTCGTTCTTCTTCCAAAAATCGATTACTTCTTTTTCTCTCTCGACGAAATCGAGATTGGGATTTACCTTTTCGTACATGTGTTTCTCCGTATAGATAATACTTATCCGTATAATAATTTATTATACAACTTCGACGCATTTTAAGTCAAGTATTTACGATTAGTGCGCCCGTAATAGCTCCATAAAAAAAGACGATAACGTAAGTCATCGTCATTTTTCACAAAAAAACCACCGTACAACCTGCCTTGACAAAACATACCGAAACGTTCGTCCGCCAGCCGACTCCTCTAAAGCTACCTCGTGGCACACGTCGCAATCTACTTAGTGCTGCTGCGGTCAAGCCCTGACACGGTTCATAGCACTCCGTTGCACAAGACCTTAGACTCAACATCACTTAACGGCAACTGCTTTCCATACGCAGAGCCGCAACAGGTATTCTGTCCTACTGTAGCGGATTGTAGGTACAGGGCACCGCTAGCTCCCCACATAGTACGGCTTGAGCTAAATATAACACAGCCGAGCCCGAAAACGCAAGCGTTTGATTGACATTATTTAAAAATCGGTACGTTGCAAAAAGTCCGGACGCCGTATTCGGCACGTTTCGACATGATTCGACGCACGCTTGCATCCCAAGAAACCGTCGTCATAATCCGCATTTTGTCATAACGTTTTTGCTTACGATGCGATAACACCCTGAATTTACTTTTTACGGTATTTGCCCCAGACTAAATCGCGGTTTTGGTACACAGTCAAAGAAAGTATCTTTCCGTCATCATCCTTGTCGAGCGAAGCGGTTGCCGTCTTAGTAACTTCTCCCTCTATATCGTCGGTAACTTTAAATTTGAAAGTAATGATGTCTCCGTCTATCGTATATTTGCCTTTCGTAACTTTTTCAGGCTTTAACGACTCCGTGCCGGCTTCTGCCATTATGGGTACGGTATAAGTAAAATTTCCGTCAGCGCCAAGCTCGATAACTACTTTTTTCCATATGTAACTCATTTCGTAGCTTCCGCTCACGGAGTTAGAGACGCAGGCGCAAAAAACAAAAACGCACATCACAAACGAAACGGCTATTGTAATAATTTTCTTCATGTGATTCTCCTTATTATAGTTCAATTATAACAGCAAAACAAGTCCGTTGTCAAGTGTTGTGCAAAAATACAAAAACTCATTAGGTATCTCGGCTCTCGATAGCGCAGAAAAAGCGTCTGCCGATCGATGCCTTCGGTTAAACATCGTCACTTCCGCTTGAAACCATTCTCGGCAGCAAAGTGTCGACATATCACGAATAATGCGGGTACTACGTCACGCATAATCTAAACCTCTATCCTTTTCGACATTTATCCTGCTTTCCTTTATGTCGATTTTAATCGTTATTTGTTTGATTTGCCGACTGCTTATTACATAACTTTGTCGCAAAAAACAGTATACGCATACCATTTTTTTGTCGAAATGTAACGAAAAAGCCGAGTGCTGGCGGCGGTGCGGTAAAGATATTCGCATCGTATATAACTATATAATGCGGCAACGTTTTTCATTTTTATTATAAGCTAGATTAAGCCATTTCCTCCGATCTGCTTTATGCCCCCCGGTCTTATATTTTGCATTGTAGACAGGACAACTCCGTATTTACAGCACGTCCGCACGACTCGAAAAAATGTAAAAGCAAAACCCGACGAGGATATCCCCGCCGGGTCAAAGCCGATCATAAATTACTTAGATGTGTTTGCAGCTATTTGAGGTTAGCAAAATATTTGATAGTTCTTACCATCTGACAAGTATACGACATCTCGTTATCGTACCAAGAAACCACTTTAACCAAAGTCTTGTCCCCGAGAGAAGTAACCTTAGTCTGCGTAGCGTCGAAAAGAGATCCGTACGTCATACCAATAATGTCGGACGAAACGATTTGATCTTCGGTATATCCGTAAGACTCGTTGGCAACCTTCTTCATATAAGCGTTTATTTGTTCCTCGGTAACTACGCCGTTAACTACTGCAACGAGTTCGGTAAGCGAACCGGTAGCCACAGGCACTCTCTGAGCTGCGCCATCGAGCTTTTTGTTAAGTTCGGGGATAACCAATCCTATTGCTTTAGCTGCGCCGGTGGTATTGGGAACAATATTGCATGCAGCTGCTCTCGCTCTGCGGAGATCGCCTTTTTTGTGCGGAGCGTCCAATGTCGACTGGTCTCCGGTATAAGCGTGAATAGTGGTCATATAGCCTTTTTCGATGGGACAAAGATCGTTAAGAGCCTTAGCCATGGGCGCAAGGCAGTTAGTGGTACACGAAGCCGCCGAAATAATATCGTCTTCAGCCTTAAGCGAAGTATGATTTACGTTATAAACTATGGTCGGCATTGCGTCTTTTGCCGGAGCGGAAATAACTACCTTTTTAGCTCCCGCCTTAATGTGGTCCGCAGCCTTTTCTTTGGACGTGTAAGCTCCGGTACATTCCAAAACGACGTCGACGTTCATTTCACCCCAAGGAAGCTTCGTAGCGTCAGCTTCGGCAAGGAATTTTACCTTTTTGCCGTCGATAACAAGCATGTCGCCTTCAACGCTTACTTTGTCGCAAAGCGCATATCTGCCCTGAGTAGAATCGTACTTAAGCAGATGCGCAAGCATTTCGGGATTATAAGTACGGTTGTTTATTGCAACCACCTCGTAACCTTCGGCGCCGAACATTTGTCTGAATGCAAGACGACCGATTCTGCCAAAACCGTTTATGGCAACTCTAACATTTTTCATAACCAAACTCCTTTAATGTTTGTTTTATATATTATAACTCCCTGTAATGAGATTATAACCGTAAGTTATTTAAGATTTTCGGGATTGAGCGGTTTAAGCTCGTCAATGACGAAAAGTCCGTCTTTTCGTATAAGTTTGTCGTCGAACCAAATTTCGCCGCCGCCATATTGAGGCGTCATTATAAGCACAAGATCCCAGTGCAGCGAAGAAACGTTGCCGTTCCATGCGTCGTCATAACAAGCGCCGGGAGTAAAGTGGATGGAGCCTGCTATTTTTTCGTCAAACAGTATATCGCCCATAGGTTGCGTTACGTACGGGTTAACGCCTATAGCAAACTCGCCGACATACCTTGCGCCCTCGTCGCAATCGAAAATCTTTTCGAGATGCTCGGGATAGTTTCCGTCTACCTTTACTATTTTGCCGTCCTTAAAGACGAGTTTAACGTTTTCGAATTTTACGCCGTCATGAATGGACGGAGCATTGTAAGTAATAACGCCGTTTACGCTGTCTCGGACGGGCGCAGAATAAACCTCTCCGTCAGGGATATTACATTGACCGGAGCATTTCACTGCGCCGATACCTTTTATACTGAAGCTAAGATCCGTATCTTTTGCGACAAGACGAACTTTATCCGTCTTATCCATAAGGTTCTTAAGCGCATCCATGGCTTTATCCATTTTTCCGTAATCGAGATTGCATACGTCGAAATAGAAATCTTCGAACTTTTCGGTAGGCATGCCCGAAAGTTGACTCATAGAATCATTGGGATAGCGCAGAATTACCCATTTGGTTTTGCAAACTCTGGTCTGATGATGCACGGGATAACCGTATATTGCCGAATATAATTCGTTTTTCTCGGGCGGAACGTCGCTTAAGTCATACGAATTATTGCCGCCTCTGACGCCTATGTACGCATCCATGTCCTCCATGCGGCATAACGCATATTTCGCCATTGCCTTAAGATGTTCTTCGCTTGTTTCCGTAAGCAAAGCTCGCTGAACTTTTCTGTCAAAAGTTTCTACGTAAGGCAAACCGCCGACTTTATATACTTCCCTGACAAGCTCTACGACAAGTTCCGAAGGTACTTCGTAAGCTTCGATTAAAACTTTTTCTCCCTTTTTTAACGCTATAGAATAGTTAACAAGATTATGCGCAAGCGTTTTTATTCTTGGGTCTTTCATTTTTCTCTCCCTTGGCGTTTTGCTTCGCATAAATAGTAAGCAAAACAACTATAAATAAAGTATAACCGCAACGGCGATAAAAGTCAATCAAAAGTAAATTAAAGAAAATTTTATTTTACGTGCGTTTTTGGTGGCGTAATTCGTTTTAATATAGTATAATATAGTCAGATTAACTTTGGAGGTACATATAATGCCATTGGTTACTTCAACCGAAATGTTCAAAAAGGCGTATGAAGGCGGCTATGCGATAGGTGCTTTTAACGTAAACAACATGGAGATTATTCAAGGCATAGTCGAAGCGGGCAAGCTCGAACGCTCACCGCTTATTCTTCAGGTATCGGCAGGCGCCAGAAAATATGCCAGCCCGATATATCTTCGCAAGCTCGTAGAAGCTGCCGTAGAAGACTCCGGTCTTCCTATCTGCTTACATCTCGATCACGGCGATAGCTACGAACTTTGCGTTCAATCCATCAAAGACGGCTTTACGTCCGTTATGATCGATGCGTCCAAACATCCCCTTTCGGAGAACATTCGCATAACAAAAGAAGTAGTTAATTACGCTCACGACCACGGCGTAGTAGTAGAAGCCGAACTCGGCAGACTCGAAGGCGTCGAAGACGACGTAAACGTAAGCGCCGAAGAAAGCAGCTACACCGATCCCGATCAGGTTCAGGAATTCGTGGAAAAAACCGGCGTAGACAGCCTTGCTATAGCAATCGGAACTTCGCACGGCGCATACAAATTTAAAGGCGAACCCAAGCTTCGTTTCGACATCCTCGAGGAAGTGGAAAAACGCCTTCCCGGATTTCCCATCGTACTTCACGGGGCAAGCTCCGTACTCCCCGAATACGTTCATACCATAAATGAATTCGGAGGCAGCATGAACGGCGCCAAAGGCGTTCCCGAAGATATGTTGCGAAGAGCCGCAAGCATGGCTGTCTGCAAAATAAATATCGACTCCGACCTCAGACTTGCCTGCACTGCAGCTATACGTCGTCACCTCGCAGAAAATCCGACGCACTTCGATCCTCGTCAGTATCTCGGACCTGCAAGAACTCTTATTACCGAATGTGTGAGACACAAGATAGTAAACGTTCTCGGCAGCAGCAACAAAGCGTAAAATATATAATTTCATTTTTACCTTCCATAAAAAACGTTCGCAGACGATTTTGTCTGCGACGTTTTTTATTGTCTTACTCGTATTCGGATGAGTAAACGGCAGGGAGAATATGCAGCCGTTAAAAGATTTCGGCTACACGACTTCCTTTCACTTTATACCCGTGCGTGCTTTCCGCACCGATAAATTTATAAATGATCCTGATTTCCTGTTTGTGTGCGCTTCCGTCGGCATACTTTTCGCCTATATAAATCCTGTCGATGAAATTATTCAGTATTTCGGGAGTAAGTTCCTCGATTTCCGTATAACTATTAACAACCTTCAGAAACTCCCGAATATTACTTTCTTCGTCGTTTACAACGTCTAACGCCTTTTTCAACTCAACGACTTCGCTCTTTAACGCCGTTTGTTCCGCCTCGTATTTTTTCGCCAACAAATCAAAGCGTTCGTCCGAAATTTTACCGGTTACGTTGTCTTCATACAGGTTTGCGATGATATCGTCAAGCGTTTTTATACGATTTTCCGCTTTGGTAATTTTGGTTTGCGCTGAGAGCCGCACGCTCCGCATTTCTTTTACCGAACATTTACGATACTTTTCGATAAACTCCGATTCGTGCGTTTTCACTTCGTTCATCACCCGTTTGATATCTTCCAGAACCAATTCGTTCAGCACCCTCTTCAGAATCGAATGCGCCGTACACTGAATCTTCGTCCGTCTGTTGTATTTTGAGCAAGCGTAAAAATCATAGTTCCTGTTTTTTGCAACACGTCTTAAAGTGATAGGAAAGCCGCAATCGGCACAATATAACAATCCGGCGAAAATATTGATATCGTCAAAGTGATTTTTCACAACCCTTTTCACCTGCGTCAACTTCTGCGCCAGATCAAACGTTTCCTTATCGACAATCGCTTCGTGATGATTTTCGATTATCTTCCATTCCGACGGATCGCGATAGATAAATCGCTTGTTTTTATACGATTTTCTCGTCGTTTTGAAATTTACGAGATATCCGATGTAATTCGGATTACGCAAGATTTTATAAACCGTGCTTCTGTGCCAGAAATACGGTGCAGTAGTATCGTTCCGATACATATTTCTTCCCTGTTTCAGATAAAACGCTTTCGGGGTGTCGTAGCCCTTTTCGGTCAGTATTTTCGCTATCGCAAGCGCATTATAGCCGTTGACGCTTAGTCTGAATATCTCCCGGATTGTCGGTGCGCACCTTTCGTCTATCAGCCACTTGTTTTTGTCGTTCGGATCTTTCATATATCCGAGCGACGGCGTGTTCGTCAGCGGTTTTCCCGATTCGCCTTTATTCCTTATCACCGCGCGTATTTTTTTGCTCGTATCTCTCGCAAGCCATTCGTTAAAAACGTTTTTGAACGGTATCAATTCGTTATCCGAGCCGTTTTCGCTATCCACGTTATCGTTTATCGCTATAAAATGAATATTCTTTTCGGCAAACGTAAATTCCGTAAGATAGCCGACTTTCAGATAATCTCTTCCGAGCCTCGACATATCTTTTACAATTATCGTTTTCACTTTTCCTTCGTCTACGTCGGACATCATTCTCTGAAAATCCGGACGATTGAAATTCGTTCCGCTGTAACCGTCATCGATATAATATTCAATATTCCGATATCCGTGTTGTTTCGCATACCGCCCGAGAATATCTCTTTGGTTTTTGATACTGTTGCTTTCGCCCTCGGAACCGTTATCGTCTACGCTGAGCCTGCAATAAAGCGCGGTTATTCCGTCACCTCCGTTTTTTGTTCTTTTATTTTTATTTGCCGTTTGTAATTCTAACATATCTGTTTACCTCCGTCAGATTCCAAACAGCAAGTTCGTAACTTACCATATCCAAGCCGTTCTTCCGTCAGGCTTGTAAATTTTTTCATTACCAAACGCTCTAATATCTCGTATGCTGATTCTCGCGCCCATTGCGTCGATTCAGTGCTTACGATATACAGCGTTTCGTTTTTTCTTGCCCTTATCTTGTTTTTATCCGTTACCTTATTTAACTCTCTATTTTGCAAATCTCCTTAACTTTATTGTGCGGATACTATGTTCTCTCTCCGGATGGATACTATGTTCTCTCTCCATAAACACAAAAATCCTCCTGTTCGATATTTTAGTTTTGTTACGTTTTATTGTTGTTTTTCTCTTCTTTTAAGCCGTCCATTATC
>FR884047.1:24134-24384 GCA_000435495.1 Firmicutes bacterium CAG:552
TTTTAAGCCGTCCATTATCTTCGCAAGGTCGGTATTTATTTCTCCCGCCTGCTCCAACAGCGACTTATATCCTTCTTCTATGAGTTTAACTTTCGTATACCCGTGTTTCTTCAAAAATGCGTCTATTTCTTCCGCTACTCCTCTCGGCATACTCGTTCCCCATACCACGTTTTTGGCTTTTCTCTCGTTTTTATGCTTTTCTTCGTATCTTTTATCTCTTCCGCTTCTCGGTTTCATCCCTGAACCCTCC
>FR884048.1 GCA_000435495.1 Firmicutes bacterium CAG:552
CGTCGCCTATATCTCTGAGCGACGCTCCTATCACTATCCTTTGAGGGAAAAACTTTGTAAACGCCCTTGCACCGACAGAAACTACGCTGTCGGATACAACTATTTCTTCTCTCAAGTCCTCCGAACTTTTTAAAAAGGCTTCTTCGCCGATAGACACGATGTGATTACAAGTGTCTTCGTCAAAGGTTACGTTGACCGAATTTTTAAACGCCCGCTTTCCGATAGATACGCTACCGTCCTTTATAACGATTCTTTCCAACCTATCGCAATTACCAAAAGTTTCTTCGCCTATCTCCACATTACCGCCGAAAAAGCAGACCGATTCGAGCCATTTTGCATTAGAAAAACAATTTTTGTCCAAGCTCTTTACGCTATCCGGGATATACAAATCGATAATGGCGTCATCGGAGCAAAACGCATTTTCGCAGATACTTACCACCGGCGTACCGTCTACGATAGAAGGAATCTTAAGAAACGAAGCGCTATGATTTTCCTTAAATCCGGTTACGCCGTAGCCGCCGTCTACTTTACTAAATTCCAGAACGGTAGCGGATATTTTTCCGCAATAGTAAGTT
>FR884049.1:0-587 GCA_000435495.1 Firmicutes bacterium CAG:552
AATATCTCGTTTTACTTCGTCAACGCGCGAAAAATCATTCGATTCTATGAGTTCTATAACCGCTTGCGGCATACCGCCGACTGCAACGTATAACATAAAATCTTTCAAAACTTTTCTATGTGCAACTTGCCCTAACGGTTTCAAATTCAAAAAACAGTCTCTGATAATATCCGCCGTAATGGTATCGCCTCTTGCCCACAAAAACTCCTCAAAATCGAGCGGATACATATTTATAGACTTCTCTTCGCTCGGAATCAAAATCTTTTCCACGTTCTGCTTTAACGTTATGAGCGAACCCGTTTCGATATAATCGTATCTTCCGTCGGCAACAAGTTGTTTTATAGACTGTCTTGCAAGCGGAAACAGTTGAACTTCGTCAAATATAATCAATGATTTTCTTTCTATCAGCCTTTTCCCGTATAACAACGATAGATTTCGGAAAAAAGTATCGAGATCGGAAATGTCGTTCTTAAAAAGTTGTTCTACTTTACCGAGATCTGACTGAAAATTTATAAGTATATATGTTTCATACTCGTTTTTTGCAAATTCTTCTACAATCGTCGATTTCCCGATTCGTCTTGCACCTT
>FR884049.1:621-2189 GCA_000435495.1 Firmicutes bacterium CAG:552
GAACAAGCAAAGCTCTTTTGCCCGCCCAATTTGCCTTCCAATCCAAAAAACTTTTGTATATCTTGCGTTTTAGTACCATATCTCGCCTCCGAAACTTTTTATATTAGGATTATAGCATACTTCAATCTAAAAATCAATAACTTTTGGCAGACTTTTCCCCATAAATACAAAATGTTTTTGTTGGCATATCCGCAAATATCAAATATTTCACTATTCTTCGACTAAATATTCGTTCGGTCCTTTATTGTTTTTTAGACGAATAGTTTTAGTGTCCATTTCAATATGCTCGATTACAATGTCTTTCTCTTTTTTTTGCGTATCAGAAAAAGTCTTGCCGTCAAGTTAAAAAAATATGGCTTAAAACTCAAATTCATATAACTTAAACGACAATATTTTTTTGCCGTAAGCCTCTTATTGTTTATACCGCTTGACTGCCGCGCCTTTTTCTGATTTTTCGTGGTTGTCGAAAGACAGATCAAAGCAAAAAATTGCTAAAAGAGCAAAAAATAATTTCAAACCGGTAAAAAAGTGTCCGGTTTGAAGGTTAAAATGTGCTCAAAAGCTAATACAAGGAGGCTTCCAATGAAGACAGCGGTCATCTACGCCCGTTATTCGAGCGACAGACAAACAGAACAATCCATCGAAGGACAAGTCCGTGTATGTAACGATTATGCCGAAAGAAACGGTATTTTAATCGTTAATCAATACATAGACAGAGCAACTACGGGAACGAACGACAATCGTGAAGAATTTCAAAAAATGTTGAAGGACAGCGATAAAAAGCAATTCGATTTCGTTCTCGTCTACAAATTAGACAGATTCAGCCGTAACAAGTTTGAAATGGCTATGCACAGAAAACGCCTGAAAGACAACGGCATTAAAATTCTGTCCGCTATGGAGAATATTCCCGACAGTCCCGAAGGCATACTGTTGGAAAGTTTGCTCGAAGGTATGAACCAATATTACAGCGAGGAATTATCTCAGAAAACAAGACGTGGACAGAGAGAAACTCGAATAAAAGGACTGCATTGTGCAGGGAAACTCAATTACGGTTACTACACCGAAAAGAAAAAAGTCTTTATCCACAGCGAAGAAGGTCCTGTGGTAAAAGAAATCTTCGAGAGATACGCCGCCGGTGAACGCGGTAACGAAATTGCCATAAGTTTTGCCGAACGCGGTATCCTTTATCGCGGCAAGCCTTTCAGCGCCGCAAATATTTACGTTATTCTCCATAGTGAAAAATATACGGGAAGATATGAAATACATGGCGAAGTTTACGATAACATTTACCCGAAAATCATAGACAAGGAATTATTCGAGCGTTGTAAAGCAAAAATAGACGCTAACCGATACGGAAATCATATTCCGGACTATTCCTATCTGCTCCGAAAAAGAGTTTATTGCGGAGAATGCGGCACAAGAATGACCTCTTACAGCGGAACGTCGAAGTCCGGTAAAGTTTCCAAGTATTACAAATGTTGGAATGCGAGCGATAGAAAAAATTGTAATGCAAAGTTCATTAAAAAAGACTTACTCGAAAGCATTGTTCTTAAAGCCTTGCAAGAAAC
>FR884049.1:2240-2826 GCA_000435495.1 Firmicutes bacterium CAG:552
TAATCGTAGACGAAATATACAAACAACATAATGCAAAACTGTTAGGCGATAATCCCGTCAAAACACTTGAAAAAGAGTTGTTGCGGATAAACAAATCAATAAACAATATTATGAACGCCATCGAACAAGGCATTATTACTGACACTACAAAAGACCGTTTGCAAGAACTTGAATCCACTCGCAAGGACTTACAAGAAAAACTCATTTTCGAGCGTATGCAAGAAAAAACAGTTTTGGATAAAAAAACTATTGAAAACTATCTGAAGAAAGCCGTCGAGCAAGAGCCTGAAATGATGATTGAATTGCTCGTCGAAAAAGTGTATGTGTACAGCGATGACCGTATCGAAATTATGCTACACTATGTAGATACACCCATTACCCCAAAACCAATTGAATACGATAAAGACGAGAGCCCTGAAGGTGAAAGCCTTCGGGGTTCTCTTATTTATACGACTAAAATCTTCGTCGATAACGATATCTTTAAGGGTATGAATAAAAAAATCCTCGAACCAACGTTCAAGGAAACTCAAAAAATGCCCGTTTTAATTGAAATTAGAGGATAAAACTATGGTTTTTACTACTAAAA
>FR884050.1 GCA_000435495.1 Firmicutes bacterium CAG:552
CCCTGCCGTTCGGTATAATACCGCCCCCGCGTTTGTCTGCAAGTTGATAAAAAACGGCAATACGGAAATGCAAGATAATATCGAGTGTTGCAACGAAGGCGACGAAGTGATCGCCGATTATGACCCTGACACGGATTTATACGTTTGCTCGCACGATGTCGGCGACATCGGATACTTCCCCGAAAAATACGGCAACCAATTGACGGGGCAATATCGCATTGAAATAGCCGACATTACGGAAAACGAAAACGGCAAATTTTCCGTCGAGGTTGCCGTCTATATGCAAGCCGACGGCGGCGTATCCTTGCCCGCCTTTACAAAGGTTGTCGGCGTGTCGTTCGACGATCGGCAAGCACGCATAAAGGAAAGCCGCGAGGGTGATCCGCTGATTATCAAGCACATACCGACAAGCGAGTACCCGAACGCCGCGGCGGTCATAAATGCCCGCACGGGGCAAATGCTCGGACACATCAATAAAGACTTTGCCGCGTCCCTGCTGTCGTCGTTCGACAATGGTTTCGCGCTTGAAGGCGTTATCAAAGACATCACGGGCGGCACGCCCGACGCGCCTCACCTCGGTTGCAACATCGAAATAACACGTTGCAAGTAAGTATCAAACGAATTGTAAAAGGGCTATCGCAAAACGCGGTAGCCCTTTTATTTTACTTAAAATGTTTTTCGCCGAGCGCGCTCGCCCACGCCTCAAACCATATCGAATTGTAAGGCGGCAACACCGCGCCGCGGCGGGCTTTGTATTTCCGCCACCAATACCGAACGACGGACGGTATGCTTATCACGAACGGCATAAACACGCCGAGCATAATGTTTTGCAACCCGTGTCCGCTTTCGTGCTGTTTCGTAGAAAGCGCGGCGTTGCGGTTTACAACAAACACGCCGCCGAGGCTAAAACCGCCCCACCCTGCGCCAACCTCGAAATATACGAAGTAATGAAAGCGGCGCGGGCGGTGTCCCGTAACAAGGAGCGCAAGCGCGACGATCAACCCCGCCGCCGTTATGAGTATGCCCCAAGTGCAAGACGCGAGCCAAAAGCCTATACCTTTAAGCACTCGCATTTGCCACCTCCGACGGCTTGTTTTTCAAGTCGTAAATTGCCGCCTCGATCTGCGTTATAATCCATTTGTCAAGGTCGCCGAAGTTGGATTGTATGTACTTTTGCACGTCGCCCGACAACTGCGCCTTCGTCGTTTTCAACGCGGCGGCGAGGGCGTTTTTCTGCGCGTCCTCCGTCCAAAAGTCCGTGCCTTTGATATTTTCCACATACGTTTGGTATGTCTGTTTTACAGCACTTGCAACCACCGTTACGGCGGAGTTGAGATACCCTTTAAGTTTGGTATCCTTTACCTTCGTGTTGATGTAGGTTGTGATCTTCGATACGACCCACGACGCAAGCGCGGTTACAATCGCGCTTATGACCGTAATTACGATCTCTTGCCAATTCATATTACACCTCCGTTTTATTGTTTTCGTTCGATACCGTCAATCCTGTGGTGCGCGGATTTGACGCTTGCCTCCAACGCGGCGATCTTCGGCGGGATTGTGGCGAGGTCTGCGTCCTCGACAATTTGCTCAATACGCGACAAGCGGATATTTTGCCCGTCAAGTTTCGTCGTGATTTGGTGATTTCCTTGCAAAAGACTTTCGTTTTGCAATTTAATCGTTTCGAGGCTCGCGTTTATGCGCGCCTCCTTTGCTCCGTCGTCGCGCTGTTTCTGCTTGCGCGAGGCTACAAACGCGACAATGCTTGTTATGCCCGATATGCCGCCGACAATGGATACAACAAGCGCGATTACTTCCGCCGTCATTGTGTGCCGTCCTCCAAAAATAATTTATCGTACAACGCGTCCATATTTACCGTCGTTCGGTATGCGTTGCAATGCTTTATGTGTCCTTTCCACGATATATACGATGTCCGTATGTCCCCGATCGTCATTTTCCCTTCGTCGAGCCACCGCTTGAACGTCCTCAATTTGTGCCGCATTTTCGTTATGCCTTTCCGCGCGGGCTTGATAATCACCCCGCCCGTATCGGTCAAAATAAAATGCCGCTTTAAGAAGTTCAATCCGCGGGAAAGTTTAACGATCTGCGTCTTTTTGGCATTGAGTTTGATACCCAACTCGGCGCAAATGCGTCGTATTTCCTGCAAACATTTTTGCAAATGTTCTTTGCTGTCGTGGATAAGGTATCCGTCGTCCATATATCGCCCGTAATGCTTTATGTGCAAAACTTCCTTGATGTAATGGTCGAGTCTGTTCGGGTACATCAACGCGGACACTTGCGAGATTTGACTACCCAAACCAAGCCCAACCTCGCCGAAGTCGTCAATAAACCCATTTACAAGCCGCGCAATTCGCGTATCGGTAAACGCCTTATCGACCACCTCTTTTAACGGCTCGTGTTGGATATTATCGAAGTAGCGTGAAAAATCGAATACCAACGCATAGCCGTTTGCGCCGTGTTTTCGGAAATGTCTTTGCAAGTGGCACACGAGCCGCCGCACCGCAAAATCAATCCCTTTGTGTTCTATACACGCGCCGTTGTCGTATATAAAAGATTTGCCGAACATCGGCACGAGCGCGTTGTCGCAAAGACAACGTTGCACGACCCTTTCGGATATATGCACGCTCTTTATGTGCCGAGGTTTTCCGCGTTCCACAACGTCAAACTCGTAAAAACCGCGGCTTTTGTATGTTCCGTTTTGCAAGGAGCGGAGCGTGTCGTTTATGTTTTGCAAGGCGTTCGCTTTATAGCGTTGTGTGCTTGCTTTCCACCCGACACCTCGGCAACACTTTTTGAAGGCGCAATAAAGGTTGTCAAACGTAAATACTTTGTCAAAGTCGCCGTATTGTTCGTTTCTCTCCCGCTTGCGCCGCAAGCGTTCCTCTTTTCTGCGTTGATAACGCGCCTCGTGCCGTTCCTTGCTGTTCATTTCGATATGATACCCCGTACAATCTTATTATCGTTGTGGCGTTCGGATTGCCCGTAGTACCGACCATTAAACCGCCATACCACAATAGACGGCAATGCAAGTAGCGTCCGATCGACTACATCGGGGTATTTATTTATCCTTGCGGAAAGGTTGCGCACCCCTTTTGCAAAGGCATTGATTTCGCCCGCGCGGGGTTACTTTGTCGAGCCTATATCTAATGCAAAAGCCGAAGGACACGCCGTTCGAATTGCTCGCGTTGTTGTTGTTGACATCACCCGACGAATTGACGTACCAAAAGTTGGTACTGTTACCCAAGTTCGGCGAGCGCAACCACCAATTGTTAGCAGAGCCGCCGCGACGATACTTTGCGGCGCGCAACCTATTCAAGCAAAGTTTTATAACGTTCCTTGTCCTTATTCTTTAACGCCGCAAGCAATTTTGCCTCCGTCGTTATAAGGTCAATCCACGTTTGCCAAACCTTGCCGTTTATCGGTTTGTTGCTATCGGTGTTGCGTACAAATTCGCGGGCAATATCCAATTGCGATATAAGGCATTGCAACTCGCAATTTGCGGTAATAAGGTAGTTCCTTCGCAATTGCGCCTCAGCGGCGTTCGTCGGGTAAACGCTGTTTGCCGCCTTGACGTTGTTATATACCGCTTTTGCAAGCGCAACAATATCCTTCGTTATCAAAAACATATAGCGTTTCGGAAAGCGCGCACATTGCTTGATCGTGTACACTTCCAACTCGCGGGCGGTTTCGATAAACTGCATTGCGCTTTCGCCGCGCTTTGATTTTAACACCGACATTTTTTGTTACTCTTTCGGCTCTTCCGCCGCCTCGTCCTCTTGCTTGATTGCCGCCCACATTTCCTCGTTTTCAACCTCGACGTTTTCAAAGTCGATCGTCGGGCTTGCGCCCTCTCCGAGGTAAATGTCGTCGCACGTTTTGATGTTGCGCGCATACCACCCCGCGGGCGAGCCGTCGGGCTTGAAAACGTAATGCGCCGCGTTTCCTTTGACGTGTATGCGCCCGTTTTCCGTGTACACCACCCCGTCAAGCGCGGTAGCGATCAACCCGTCGCCAAGCGCGCGGGGCGCAAGCGGAATATCCTTAAATCCGTATGTCATAGTTGACCTCCTGTTGTTGTGGGCTTTTCCGCGCCCATACAAGGGCGCGGATTACCCGATATTTTGATTAAACGCAAAAGCCGAAGGACACGCCGGTCGAAGTGCTCGCGGTGCCGTCGCCGACATCACCCGACGAAGAGACGCACCAAAAGGCGGTACTGTTACCCAAGCCAACCGACGTACCAAAAGTAGGTACTGTAACCCAAGAACGGCGAGCGCAACCACCAAAGGTTAGCAGAGCCGCCGCCGTTGGAAAGTTTTTTGACGAGTGCGGGGCAAGCCTTCCACAAATCCGCGTCCCCGACGGTGTTTTTGAAGTATTCGTACTGTGTCCCCTCTTGTTCATACGTTGCCGCATTGTTTTTGATTGCCGTGCCCGTGCTGTTTTCAAGCCCCGTTTTCGAGGCTAATTCGGCAAGCGCAAACAAAAACAACTTATCCGCCGACGTTGTGATCGTCGTACTCTGCGACCCTGCCGTTGCCTTTTTGTTGACTTGCTTTATCACATTGCGCAAGTCGGCGGGCAACTGCGACAAAAGCGTCGCCATTGTGGACGTGCGCATTGCGCTATCGTCCCACCCGCCCGCGTTGGTGCTTGACGAGTTCATTTTGTAGGTGGTCGCAAGAAGGTTTTTCATTCCGATCGTCATACCCGCTTTGCCGCCTCCCGTGAGGTCGTCGTGGTTAAAACCGAGAATAACGAGCGTAACCTTTTCGCCTGTCGTCAATTCAATCGTCTTTTCCTCGCCAACGCCAAAATATGCCGCCGCACGCCCCGACTCTGAAATTGCCGCAATGTCCGCCCAACTCGCCTTTTCGAAGTTGAAAGACGTTGTAACGAAAACGGGTAATGTTTTCCACGGGGTCGAGCCGTCGCCGATCTTTGTGATTTTGTTTGTCGTATCATATCCAAACTCGCCCGCGGCGAGGACGGGGTTTTTGCTTTCCCACGTCGCCGCCGTCGCTTGACGATGTTTGATTGTTGCCGTTATGGTCTTGTTTGCCATATCCGCCGCCTCCTCTTACGATACGCCGCCGCCGCTGATCGTGAGCGTATCCGTGTAGCGCATAAGATCGACACTATCGGTAAGCCCTGTCGAAGTCTTGACGATTTCCGATTTTGCCGCCTTTGCGTCAAGAGCGGTCTTTACACCGCCCGATGTTACG
>FR884051.1 GCA_000435495.1 Firmicutes bacterium CAG:552
ATAATTTAAAGATTATCGGCAAAGAGGCATTTAAAGAATGTGAATCTTTGACAAGTGTAACTTTGGGTAAAGGCATAACCGAAGTGTCCGAAGGCGCTTTCGAAAACTGCTCTTCTCTCGGTAGCGTAACCATGACTAAGGAGGTAATTTCTCTCGGCAAAATTGCGTTTAGAGGCTGCTATTCGCTAAAAAAAGTAACTTTTTCCGACACGCTTACGACTATCGGCGAAAATTGCTTCAGAGGTTGTATGGCTCTTGAAAGCGTTGAAATTCCGAAATCGGTAACCAAAATGGGAGAAGGCGCTTTCGCAAGCTGTATATCTATCGTAAGTATTGCTATTCCCGACGGTGTTACCTGTATAGAAAGCTCGGCATTTTATAATTGCGCTAAGTTAAGCAGCGTCAAGTTGCCCGACGGTCTTACCGTTATTGAAGGTTTTGCGTTTTTTGGTTGTGTATCGCTGACCTCTATTGACTTTAACGCTAAACTTACAACAATAAAACAAGGGGCGTTTTGGAATAGCGGTTTAACTAAAGTAAACGTTCCGGATAACGTTACTACGGTAGAAGGCGTTGCATTTGCGAGGTGCCCGATAACGAGCGTCAGACTTCCGAAAAATCTTGCCGGATTCGAAGCCGACGTATTTTATAATTGCGTAAAATTGGAGTATATAGAAACAGCTCTTTCGCTTAAAGATTTGTCTCGTATACTAAAAAGCGGAAGCCAATCGCTAAAGAGCGTTATAATAAACGACACTACCGTTACCGACGATGTAGCGCAAACTTTCCCTAACGTAACTTATTATATCCAAAGCGGTAAGGCTCCGAGTGCGGCTGCTATCTCTAAGTACGGCTTGTCCGCAAACGTTATCGTTAACGGCTGCAATC
>FR884052.1:0-21958 GCA_000435495.1 Firmicutes bacterium CAG:552
GCAATTTAGTTATTTTCCTGTCCAACTTCTGGGGTGCATTTCATTTCGGCATAAGGACTTCTTTTAAACGTTAAATTACTTTCTTTATATGTTGGTTTTTGCAAATATTGCAGCCAATGCGTCGCACATTCGGTCAATTTCGTCCACGGTTATCGTAAATGGTGGAGTTATTCGTAAGGTGTTGTTTGCCGTCTCGTCGATAAGAAAACCTTCGTTTTCAAGTTGACCTACGATTCGTGCGGCAGGAAGATTGGGCGTAAGTTCCACACCGGCAAGCAAGCCTATGCCCCGTATATCAGAAACGAAGTTATGCTTACTCAGCTTACTGAGTTTGCTTATAAGGTATTCGCCGTTATATTTAATTCCTTCCAACTCGCCGTCCAGCACTTCCAAAACGGCAAGGGCGGCAGCCGCCGCAACAGACGAAATTCTAAAAGAACTTATTCGATCCGACGGTTGAAGCGCATCTACGAGTTCGCCTCTGGCAAGTACCGCAGATATGGAAATTCCTCCTCCGAGGCCTCTTGACAACATTACGATATCAGGCTGAATACCATAGTTTTCAAATGCGAACTTAGTACCGGTTCGGCCTAAGCCTATGCCCGTTTCGTCATATATAATAAGAGCGTTTGCCGCCTTGCACATAGCGTAAGCAGATAGCAAAAACTCAAATTTACAAATCTTTACGCCGATTTCGACTTGCACAGGCAAAAAAACTACGGCGCAAACGTCTTCCGTAAACGCTGCTTTAAACTCGTTGATATCGGGAGCGCAAACCTTGATATGCAAATCTTTACTGCGCATGGCGTTATATTTTTCGCTCTTGTAATCGGTGACGATGAGCAAATAGTTACGGTTGTCTTTTGCGGCTCGTCGGTACTTGCGGACCATTGTAGCCGTAATAAGAAAAGTATCCCAAATGCTGCTGCTTAGACAGCATTTGGTAAACGCCGAATTTTCGCATAGTTTTTGCGACAATAGGGCGTGCATTTCGCTGTAGTAAAGATTGGAGCAGTTAATGAGTTTGTCCGCTTGCGAACAGATGGCTTGATTCAACAAAACGTTTTTGTAACCGAGACAATTTTCGCCTAAGCCTGCAACAAAATCGACATAGCATCTTCCGTTTGTATCGTAAAGGCAATTGCCGTCGCCGTGGGTAAAACACAGATTCTTGCGAGGGTAAGTTATAATCGAATATTTTTTATCGAGCTCTTTTATCTCATTAAATTCCATACATACATTATATGATATCGCCAAAGTTTTTGCAAACTTTTAAGAGCGGTTTATTGTGAAATTCTTTTCATTATGATTTTAGCCTAAAGAGTAACTTTTAAATGCGGAAGGCACCTGTTGAGCCATTTCTTCTAAGGTTGTTTTACGGACTTTAGTATCGCTGCCTAAGCTTATCGAGGAGGAAAAGGGGAGAGCTGTTGCGCTTAAAGACAATTCTATTACGGATATTTTTACCCCTGCGTTTACTTGATTAAAATATCCGTCCTTTTCGATGAATTCTAAAGCCAAACTGCTTTGTTCTATACCCGTTATGGGCGCAATATTAAGCATGGCTACAAAGGAGTCGTCTTCGTTATATAAGTTTACGAGAAGCTGCGTGTAATCGATATTCGCAGGCTTTTCTATCGGAGGCAAACTTGCGGCGACTATGTTTGCGACGTTTTCGCGCAGCGGAATTAAAAACAGCAAATTTTCGGTAACGTTGTCGTAAAATTCCGACGCAGACATTGTTTTGTATAAAGTTTCTTTATAAAAATTAACGGCACCTACGCTAAGAGAGTATCGGTCACTTTTGAGATAAACCGTGTCGCCTATAACAAATATAAAGCTGTTTGCCTTAGTAGTCAGTGCAGAGGATGGTACCGAAATTTTTGTGTAAACGTTGCCGCTCCCGTAGTCCGCTTTAATCTCGAAATCTATATCTGAAACGTTGAGATTGATAAGCTCGGTCTTTACAGACAGTACAAGGCTACCTTTGTAGTAGCAGTTGCCCTTATTTACGGTGTTAGCTGCAGCTTTCGCAAATTCGGATGCTCCGTTTATGTCAAAACGTTTTGTCGGGGCTATATCAAACGAAAAATCTGTTACGAAGTCTGCTTTGAATCCTTTGCCGCTGATAGTAGGAACGCCGTCTGAGTATCCGAGCGAAAAGATTTTTTCGCCGTAATAAAAGTCGATAACCTGATTGTCATCGCTTGCGGCCGCCGATATTTCGCAGTCGGAAAGTAATGACAGTATGTTAGAAACGGTGAGATCGGATATCGGCAATTCGTTATAGGGAGCAAATGAATTCGTTCGATTCGCAGACGGAGTGTTTCGAAGAAGCAAACCGTCATGGTTTGTTCTTATTGCGTCATAAATCGTAGACACCGTATCGGAGAAATTCGTTTTGGACAGATAAAAACTTTGTGTATCGTTGTATGTAAGCGAACATTCGTCGTCGTAAATTATTTTAAAGTTATGAGTGTTGTTATCTATCGTAAAGTCCAGGTCGGCGCAAGCGTTTTGCCCGTTTAAGGATACTTTCGCCTTGCCGTTAATAACAGCGGTTTTATAATAAAAATCGTCAAACGTAACGGTAAAATATTGACATTTTACAGCGGACATAACGGTGTCCGCCAGCAGTCTGGTAACATCGGTGCCTGCCGAATCTTTTGTCAGTTTGTCACCGCCGTTTATGGTAGCGCCGTTAATAGTAGCCGCAGATATTTTTCCTTCTTTCAAAGAAATCGTTAAGTTGTAATTTTCGTCGTCTAACAAAAACGAAGCTTTTATACCGTCGTCTACAGGAACAATCGATCGCAGTATTTTTCGGACAACTTCATAGTCGGGCGTTAGGCTGAAATTCGGAGAGGCGATCGTTTTGTTTAAGTTGTTGCTTACGGCATAAGAATTTACAGAGATGACCGAAGCAAGAGATTTGATAATGTCCTTTACATCGGGGGCGGTTATAACCATACAAATTTCGCCCAACAGTTTTAACTTTTCGTTTCCGTTCATAAGTGCGGTTGTCGCAAGCGGCAACGCTATCTTTACTGCGTTTTTGCTGTATATGTAAGTGTCGGTTGCTGTTGAGCGTACCTCGTTTTTGCCATAGCGAATTCGTACCTCTTTTGTTGACGAGAGCAAATTTACGGTAATTTCGTCGTCATTATACGGTATCGAAAAAGCCATGTCTCCGGCATCGCTTAATGCGCTTATCAAAGCGTTCGCATTGCCGATAGGAAATTTTCCGAAATCTGTTGCCTTTTTGTATTCTGACTCGTGGGGAATATCTTTTAATCCGTATTCGAACTTTTCGGTGGTTACCTTGTTAAAAGTCAAATCTCCCACAATTTTTGTAGAATATCTTTCGGTAGTTGTAGTGCTTAGTACATCCCAGTTTTCATTCATTTTTACGACGACCGAGATATAACTGCGAGTTACGTTGACAAGTCCGATCTCGTATTTCAAAATTTTGTCCGCATGTACGGCAGAGTCGGGTTTTAAGGTATAAACGAATGTGTATACGCCTGTGCTTTTGTCGTAGCTTTCTTGGATAAACGATTTTTTCGTGTCGGAATTTATTACGAACGAACTCAGTTCGTAGGGGACAAACCCGTATTTATTAAAGTAATCTTCTTTGCTTATTCTGTAGTAGTCGTTTTCGATACGAATAATTGCGGTTTCGCCTTCTACAAACAAGCCGTTTTCGGCAGGAAACAATTCGTCGGTGTTGCGCAGCCACAAGACGCTGCGATTTTTTTTGTATCGATTGCCGCTTTCCGTACATGAAATTATGCCATCGGTTTGCGTAGAGTAGGTCGACATCCAGTTGGACGAATTCAGTTTGTATGCGGCATAGCGCAGATTTTGTTCGGCGTTGTAGTCGTTGGGAGAACCTTTGCTCGGCAATTTTTGTGCCGCCACTATTGTGCCGGAATGGAAGTTGCGCACTGACCGAAAAAGAGAAAAAGCCACGACAAAAACTGCCAAGCTTACCAAGGCGCATATCGAGAATATAATTATTCTTTTTTTCATAAAACCTCCCTTGTCGGCGAGTTTTATCCCGAATCTGCCGACGGTAATAAGAGTGCGAAAAAACTTCATAACTTTAGTATATCACAAAATTTATCGTTTGTGTCGTTTTTTGAATGAAAACCGCATAAAAAATATTTAAAAGCGGAAAATACATTTAAAAACGATTGTTGCACTTCGTTGCAAAATTCTTGCGTCAGCTGACTTTGTGTGCTACAATAATTATATGATAGAGTTAAGAGACGTCGAAGTATACTATTACGGCGAAAAAGTTTATGATTTAAACATTGTCGTTCCCGACGGGAGAACGCTTATATTGGCACCTTGCGGCAATGGAAAAACTACGCTTTTCCGTATTATTTGCGGACTTAAGGAAATAAAAGACGGCTTCGTGTTCATTGACGGGAAAGACGTTTCATTTGAACCGCCCAAGACAAGAAATCTCGCTTTGGTTTGCGAGCAGTCGATTCCTAAGGACAATCAAAAAGTCAGCGACGTTTTGGCTTTTCCGCTGAAAAAACGAAAGATGCCCAAAGCGGAGCGACAGGAAACGGTTATGAAAACCATGCGCAACTTCGGATTGAAAGACGTTAAGGTAAAGCTTCTTAACGACGACGAAAAAGTTTCGCTTATAGCCGCACGGATATCCGAGCGCAATCCTTATGCCGTTTTGATTGACGAACCGGGTTTGCTTTTCGGCGATCGAAAGGCGGAAATACAAGGCGTCGATAACGTAGTAATAGCTTCGTCCGATCCTGACGACATACGGCGATATTCGCCCGATTACTTAATTGTTATGCGAAACGGAAAAGTAGTTGCAGAAGGAAAACCCGATGAAATCGAGGGAGACAAGTTTGTAGAACTTTTCGTAAAATGAAAATCGCCGCCGTAACCGGCAGGCGATTTTACGTTGCGTAGTGACGCATGCGAAATTTCGCAGTAGTGTTTGTTTTTTGACATCGTTAATTTTTCATCTGTTTTTCGCAGCACGAAAATTTCTTCTTTGCCTGATTGATTTTGGGAGACGGAGCGTTGTCTGTAGGATACATGTTTCGTTCGCTCATATATAAAAACGCATCGAATTGATCCTGGGCGCATTCGTTAAGTCCGTCGCCGATCAGATCTCTGAGTTCGGGGCAAGAAGTTTCGCATAGAGCGGTGCCGTAGAGCTTGATTAAAGATTTTTGGCAACTAAGCACGTCGCTTATTATTTCTTTATCGGTAAGTTTGCAGTTGTCTTGCGCCATCTCCGTGTCGTCCGACTTCTTTGGCTTGGACGAAGAAGAGGTTTTCTTTCGTGTATCGAACGGCGTTATCGAAGTGGTGTTCTTTCTCGTTTTACTTTGTTTAAGTTTGGTCGGCATAAATATTTTCCTCCTTATTATGCGTTGTTGTTAAGATAGCTAAGCAACGTCTCGAATCTGATTCGATGGTTGTTGGCGTACTTACCCAGCTTGTTTTTAAGCGTGGGGTCCTTGCATTCCGAAACATAGTTGCAGCACTTGCGATACGCAAGATTCTCGCTGTCGAGAAGTTCGGACAATTCCTGTAAATTTTTACTGGTCATAATTACCTCCGTTAATTTTTTTTGTCAAATCAAGTATGAGTAATTGCAAAAAAAATATTCATGTTGTATAATTGGCGTATGGGAAAGATTACTTCTGTAAAGCCGTGTGCAAAAAGCGATCGACTTAATATATTCGTTGACGGCGAGTTCAGTTTTGCCGTCAGCTACGAGGTTGCGTTTAAATGCGGTATCAGAGAAAACGTTGTCGTTTCGGACGAAGATATAGCCGTGATAAAAGACGAGGACGAATGTAAAAGGGCGTTCGAAGCGGGGATAAATTATGCCGTTAAGAAGACGATTACAAAGAAGCAGCTTTTCGACCACCTGATACGAAAAGGTTTCGAGTCGACTGCAGCGGAGAAAGCGGTAAAAAAAGCCGCAGAGTACGGTTATGCCGACGATAAAAAATATGCGTTCGCATTTGTGGCTACGTACGGCGAACAAAGAGGGAAACGCCGATTGGAAAATGAATTGAAAGCAGCCGGCGTCAGCGATGACATTATTGCCGAGGCGCTTCAAACGGCAAACGAAAGCGCATTAAAAAACGCCGCCGATAAGTATTTGCGTACGCACGCAAAAATAGATAAGAATAAATTTTATAACTACCTTTTGTATAGAGGATTCGATTACGACGAAATAAAAAACGTAGTGGGGGCTATGACCGATGAAGATTAAACTTCCCGACGGAATAAAAATAGGCAATGCCGATAACGGAATCACGGGAGTTACCGTAGTGCTTTGCGGCGGTGCGGTTTGCGGTTGCGATGTCAGAGGCGGAGCGCCGGGGACGAGAGAAACGGCTCTTTTGAGTAACGACAAAGCTAACGAAAGAGTAGATGCGGTTTGTCTGTGCGGCGGATCTGCTTACGGACTTAATGCGTGTCACGGAGTCATGGAGTATTTGAGAGATAGAGGCGAAGGCTTTGCGGTAGGCGACAAAGTCGTTCCCATCGTTAGCGGCGCAGTAATATACGATTTGCTCGGAAAGGGATACGACTATCCGGACAGTGATATGGGATATCGAGCGGCAAAAAATGCCGTAGATTACGTGTGCGGAGGGCTGATCGGTTGCGGAACCGGCGCTACCGTAGGTAAGGCACTCGGGATAGAAAATTGCTGTAAGTCCGGATTGGGGGTGGCAAAAGTCAATGTCGGAGAAGCGACCGTAGTGGCTGTGATTGTGCTAAACGCTTACGGAGACGTCATCGATAACGGAAAAATAATTGCAGGTGCAAAAAAGCCTGACGGCACGTATGCCGATACCGTTTCCCTTCTTATAGGCGGCGCCGCCAAATCCGGAGAGGCCGGCAATACGACGATAGGCTGCATTATCACCGACGCAAAGCTTACAAAGGCAAAGGCAAATCGGTTGGCGACTGTGGCTCACGACGGCTTGGCTAAGACTATATGTCCGGTTCACACGGACTATGACGGAGATACTTTGTTTTGCATCTCGAAGGGAGATAAACAGGTCGATTTTACGGCATTGGAAGCGGCTTGTGTGGTCGCAGTGAGCAACGCAGTGTTGGATGCGGTTAAACTATGATAGCGAGTGCGGTAGCGAAAATATCTCAATTCGATAACGTAGAGCAGGCAAAAGAATACGCAGCGAAAAAAGCGATAAAGAGCCTCGGAATAACCAAACAGCCTGTTTTTACCGAGTTTAGTCAGAATGACGAATTTATTTTAGCGGTTGCGTCCGTAGAAGACATTACCGCACCTGTTTTGCCCGGGACGGAAATAACCGACGAGATGTGTAAATACAAGCGAAATCGGTTTACCAATAAAGGTAGTTATGGCAAGGTTTACGTTATAGGCGGGTGCGGAAATTATGTCGGTGCGCCACTTTTAAGCGCTTGTGCGGCGGTAAGTGCGGGTGCGGGACTGACTACGTTGTGTGTTGCGGACGGAATGATCGAAAGTTATCGCCGTAGAGTAAAAGAAATAACGTTGCTTACTTTCCCCGGCAAAACGCATATCGAATTCAGCGAAAGCGTTACCGGAGAAATATGCGAAAGAGCAGATGCGATAGTCGTAGGCCCGGGGATGGGCAGGCATGCCGACACTGCGAAAATTTTGAAGCATCTGTTGGAAAATTTTGGAGGAAGGCTTATCGTAGATGCAGATGGTATCAATTCATTGTCTGCTTCACCGAATTTTTTGGAGATAGGCAGAAAGTGCGATCTTATACTTACTCCGCATGTAAAAGAATACGAGCGTTTGGCGGGCAACGACGATCCGAGGGAATTTGCGAAAAAGTTCAAATTGAATTTAGCACTTAAAAACGCTTATACGTTAGTTACCGACGGCATAGTTTCGTATAAAGTCGTGTCGGGATGCGCCGCAATGGCAAAAGGCGGCAGTGGCGATGTGCTTTCCGGCATAGTTGCGGCGTATTCGTGCAGGACTGCGCCTTTGGAAGCATTGGCTACCGCATGCCACGTTTTTGGCAGGTGCGGAGAAAAAGCTGCGGCTTCGATGGGCGAAAACGCAGTAAAGGCGTCCGATATAATAAAGTATCTTTAGAGTCGTATTTTTGTTCGGCTTAGGCTGTGTGTGCGACTCTTTTTATGGGAGGTGTATCGTGAGTAAAATCGTTAAACGGATAGTGACGGCAGTTCTGGCAGCCGTCGGATTAATTGTGTTCGTAGTAGGCGGTTACGTAATATATCTTTTTGTCGATTACGAGCGTATTCAGGACAATCTCGAGTTAGCGATAAACAACAATATGACATCGGAAATTATGCTCGGTACCGAATACACGATCATGACGTACAATTTAGGATTCGGGGCATACGACAGAGAGTTTTCCTTCTTTATGGACGTAGGCGATTCAAAAGCGGGAGAACGGCGAGTCGGTAAAAGCGGAAAGGCTCGCAGCAAAGAAGCCGATTTGCAAAATATCAACGGGGCATTGGACACTATAGTGAAGAAAAACCCGGATTTTGTATTTACGCAAGAAACGGACGTTGATTCCGATCGAAGTTATCACGTAAACCAATTGGATTTGCTTAGGGAAAAAACCACCGGCTATGCGAACGTGTTTGCGTATAACTTTCGTTCGTCATACCTGTTTTACCCGTTCTCCGATCCTCACGGAAAGAGCAATTCCGGCATGATTACTTTAAGCAGATACAAAATTCAATCTTCGATGCGAAAATCTTTTCCCGTTGATACGGGAATAAGTAAGTTTTTCGATCTTGACAGATGTTTTGTCGTGACGAGATTGAATGTTTCGGATAAGCAGTTGGTACTTATAAACGTACACATGTCGGCTTATGACGAGGGTGGAAAAATACGTGCAAAACAACTGAAGATGCTAAGTGAATTTATATCCGAAGAATACGCAAAGGGAAATTACGTTATAGTCGGCGGAGATTTTAACCACGATATATGCGGCAGCGTGGGAACGTTCGAAACGGACGAAGTCAAACCCGATTGGATAGCGTCCATCGAGCCGAGCGACCTACCGGACGGATTTTCGGTAGCCATAGCGCAAAATAAGTCAGAGGTTGCGACTTGTCGCAGTTGCGACATTCCTTATGAGTCCGGTAAAAATTATCAGGCGATAGTGGACGGATTCATAGTAAGCGCAAACGTAGAGGCGACGGCAATTAATGTAGATACAGGATACGAGTTTTCCGACCACAATCCGGTGTTGCTAAGATTCAGTTTGCTTTCGTAAACGAAGCTTATATACAGATACGTTATTAAATTTTAAACACAAAAAGTTAACGGAGAGAAACAGTCGATGACAGGAATAATTTGCGCCTTGGACGGCGAAGCAAAAAAAATACGCGAGCTTATGAGCGGCGTGACAAAAAAAACGATATTGTGTTTTGATTTCTATACAGGCAAAATTTTCGACAAGGACGTAGTGTTGACCTTGAGTGGCGTAGGTAAGGTTTACGCCGGTGCCGTTACTGCCGTAATGCTTTCGTCGTTCGATGTCAGTGAGGTTATAAATTTGGGTACTTGCGGCGGAATAGTCGGCACAGGTACGCAAATCGTGGCGAAAAACGTAGTGCAGTACGACTTCGATACGACCGCTTTCGGCGACGAATTAGGTTGCTTGCAGGGATTCGATTCGCCCTTTATCCCGTGTTCTTCTCGACTTATAGACGCAGTAAAAGGCGACGCCATAGTGGGCACGATAGCCACCGGAGACAAGTTCGTAAGTTCTAAAGCGGACATAGAATTTTTGAAAAGCAAGTTTAATGCGATAGGATTCGATATGGAGTCGGGGGCGATTGCTCAGATATGTCGTAAATGCGGCACGGAGTTTGTGATTGTAAGAGCCGTAAGCGATGGCGGCGACGCTTCGGAGTATGAACGCCTTGCAAAAAAAGCCGCCGATGACGGGGCGGATCTGGTGGAAAACTATTTGAAAAATGCTTAAAAATTCATAAAGGTTAAATAAAACTCGCATTTAAAAGCGAGTTTTATTTTTGACTTTTAAGAAGCGGACTTTGTCGTTAGCGAGTTCGCTTTTTTTATCGCAGGCAAAACGAGCAAAGTCAATACGTAGTTTATGGCGATAATAATTATTTGCGGACTTCTTATGGTTACAAGATAGGTTACGAAACTCATCGATTTGTCGTATCCCCACCAGGTGTAAAGAGCATAGCCGCCTATTCCCATAGTACATATTACCATCGAAATCGCCATTCCGATCAGCAATTTCAGCCAGTCCTTTTTGATTTTTGAGAATTTGAATACAAGTGCGGGGAACAATGCAAACAGCGCATTCGAAAGGGTGGTAAGAGGATTTATCGAGCCGCCTACAGCCACGGCGAGCTGTCCCAGAACGTCTCCGGCAAGTCCGGTTATTACTCCGCCGATCGGTCCCAGAACGATACCGGAAAGCACCCAGGGGACATATACAAAAGAAAGTCGCATGTTTGGAATAATTATTACCGACGAAACAGCGTTTCCGAGCATTTTGCATATTATGCTTAACGCAGTAAACGTGGCGCAGTACGTAATATATTTGGTTGTCATGCGTTTTTGAGTGGCATGAGGGTAAAATACGGCGTTTATTGCCGCCAAAATCATGGCAGCAGAGATAACCGTTACGATTATGTTTATCTTGTCCGGCTTAGTAGACGAAGCGATGTAACCACAAAGCATAGCGGCGACGGCGATGGTAAGCGATTGCAAAACAATCGCAACCGTACTCTTGTTTTTACGACATATCGCTATATCGATTATCGAAATCAGCGCAAAGCCGAGTACGGTAAAAAGTATTACTTTTCCGTTGTTGGGAGCAAAAACGCTGCACAAACAAACGGCTACAAAAAAAATCAGCGCAGTTACTGCCGCTATTACGGCAAAAAAGCGCCTATTGCAATCTTTCGGAGTTGCAATTTCCTGTTGAGAACATAAGTTACTCAATGTCGGGCCCTCCCAATTATTTAATTGCTTATATATTATCAGTTTTTTAAACGCAAAGCAAGCATATAGAACCGAAAAATTATTTTTTATTGAAAAAATATTCGATTTTCAGCGAGCCGCATATAAACGAAGCAGCCAGCATAAAGGCGACGCCCGCCGTCGAGGCTACCGCCAAAGAAAAGAAGGCGTTTGGAATAAGAGACGCCGCCCACTTTGTAATGAAATAGGCAGGGACAACGGACAGAGCCGACACTGCCAACGTAAACACGATACCTTTCCCGAATTTTACTTTCTTTCGCATCGATACGATGTGTAAAATTGCGGACAAAGTAAGACCTATCCCCATAGCGATTGCAAGGTCCGTTATTTGAAAATGAGGCTTAATAAGCAGATACGCAAATGTTGCGGCGGAACCGATAAGGTAATTTATCAGTCCCGTTAACTCGAGATCGAGCGAGTTAAGTGCAGACGACGTTATGTTTTCGACGGAAAGAGGAATCATTAAGAAGGCTGAGACAGAAAGAAATTTGCCGGCGTCCGAATTGTTGTATACAAAAATGCCGATGTCTTCGCCTAAAGCGATAAAAGGCGGAATAAAGATTGCGCCCAAAACGATTGCTGCGGATATAGAACGTTCCAATTGCAATTTGACGGAACTCGTGTTTTTGGCGGCAACTGCCGACGAGAGTGTAGGTAACATAACGAAAGCCATCGATCCTACAAAGGTCAGAGGAACGTACATAAGCGGCATAGCCATACCGACGCTATAACCGTAAATATACATGGACTCTTTGCCGCTTAACCCTCGTTTCATAAGCAAATACGGAACGACTATGCCTATAAGAGAGGCAACTACGCTCGAAGCCGCTCTCGAAAAGGTAACGGGAGCGCTACTCTTTAAAAGCGGAATGATTTCTTTTTTTGGGTTTGTAATTTTGCCGCCGTCCTTTATGTAGAAGAAAGCGGCAGCGGCAGCACTGCCGAGACAGGCTATGGACATGGAAAGTGCAGT
The DNA here is from genome assembly GCA_000435495.1 of Firmicutes bacterium CAG:552. Classification (GTDB taxonomy): domain Bacteria; phylum Bacillota; class Clostridia; order Christensenellales; family Pumilibacteraceae; genus CAG-552. Next base: position 12,003 of record FR884052.1, read on the forward strand.
AGAGTACAATTTGTTAAAAGTGGTGGACAAAAGGACGAGACAGGCAATTATGCGGCAGACTTGTTCGACTAACTCCAAAACGCTTACGAGAGTGTATTTTTTTCTGCCCCAAAGGTTGCCTCGAAATGCCGAATATACCGATGTAAATAACAACGCAGGCAGCATAAGTATTACTAAGCGCATGCTTATCGGATCGGCAAAAATAGTCGCTATATAATTGCGCAACGCCACTATTAACGTTATTATAATCGCCGAACTTACGATGGACAAAACGAGTCCGGCGGTGGATATTGCGTATTCTTCGCAGAAAGCGTTTTCGACTCTGCATTTTGCCGTTCGTTTGCTTACTATCAAAGGGATGCCGCTGGTGGTAAACGTAAGAAGAACAAAAAAGAAAGACAATGCGACTTGATATATGCCGAGACTTGCCGCACCTAACTTGCGTGATAAATATATTTTGAAGAAAAACCCTAGCAAACGCTCGAAGAATGTAAATGCGGACAAAGTAAATATGGATTTTACGATTGTTTTCATGCTATAAATTATGTCGCTACCGACCAAATAATGAGCAATGGCACCTCGTTTGCTTGATTTGAGAATGATAATGTGGTAAACTGTAACCGTGAGAACAAAGAAGATTATAGCTGCGATTGCGGCATTTATATTGATTAGTTGTTGTATTAGCGCATGCGACTTTTTGCCGAGCGTTGTTTTTAAGTGTAGCGTTATAAATATAAAAGTAGGCGAACAAAAGGCGCTTTCCGATATAATTAACGGCTCTACTTATATTGCAACGGTAGAAGACGAGAGCGTGGCTTGTATTCATGACGACTATCTGGTGGGATTGGAAGAGGGCGAAACAAAGCTTTCGGCAACTCAAGGGTTGGCAAAAGGCAGCGTAAAAATTATCGTCAGACAGGCGGCGGCTTACGAAATAGAAGTAAAACCTGAAAAAACTTCGTCGTCCGTTAAACAAGAATACGAGTTTTGCGTAAAGGCGGATCAGTCGGTGGTAGCAGCTCAGTGGTATGTCGGCGATGAGCTGAAATTGAAACGTACGACTGAAGTCTTTACTTTTACGCCCGAAGATTTCGGCGTTTATATTATTAAGGCAGAAGTCGGAGACAAGACCTTAACAAAAAAAATTATATATTACAGAGCGTTTTCGTCGGTTACGCCCGTTCTTTTAGGCGCAGATCGAAGCGAAATCAGCGAGCCGTATTCGAGCTGCGAGTATGAGATTGAGAAAGAGTCGATTGCGGAAATCCCGGAAGACCAAAGAATTGTCGAGTGGTACGTCGGAGACGCTATGTTCGAAGTTTCCGATTCGCTTACGTTTCGGTTTACTCCGTCTGCCGCTGGCAAATACGAGATTTATGCGGTAGTCAACGGAATTCGCACGTCAGTCAAAACCGTAATAGCGTATGGCAAGCCGCTTCTCAGTGCAGGCGCATACGACTTCGACTCTTCGTATCCCGACATATTCGTGACTTGGGATAGCTCGGTGCAGGTGGATTATTCGATAACTATAGACGGCAAAACCTATGATAAGACGAATGCCGGCGAACGTTTCGACGGAACTAAATTTAACGTAAAAGACCTGATAAACTTAAAGAAAGGCGGGGCGGTTAAAATAAATTCCGTAGCAAGCGAGTATTATACGGCAAGTGAACCGCTTATAATCGATATTCGTCCGTTTTCCGACGACGAGATAGATTACCTCGCTGCCAAATATGCCGCAGGTAACTATTATATGACGGACAGGTATGAGTTTTTCGATTTTGTGTCATACATCGTTGCTTTCAGACCGAATCCCGTCGAGCGAGAGTATAAGTCCAAACTTTATCCGAGTTGTTCGGCAACCGTATATATGGGATATACGGAAACCACGGCAATAAGCGCAGCAAAATTCGTGGAAGAGGCCTTTAAGCGAAGTAACCAGACGGGATCCAATCTCTCTTCGGTTAGCAGTATAAGCGATTTGGTAGAGGGTAGCAAAATTTCGTTTACTCTTACTTTTATCACGGAAAACGAGCCTACGAATATAGACGTCAGCAAAAAGACGAAATATGAGCAGCTTATTAAAAGGTCATTCGAGGGAGGATATACCGACAATGCGTTGACGGCCGGCAGCGGAGTAGAGGTCAGTCGAAGCGAGGAACTGTACTGGGTGGCAGAGAGAGGTTTGAGACCTATTCCCAAGAGCGGTTCTGCAGCGCAAAGATTATATAATAAGGCAAAATCTGCGGTTGCGGAAGCGGTTTCCGAAGGTATGACAGACGAGCAAAAAGCGGACGCCGTATATACCTGGATAATGCAAAATAATACGTACGATTACGAGGTGACGCAATCTGGCGCAGACGTTACGCAATCGGTAAAACAACCTGCGTATTATATAGAGGGCGTACTCGATTACGGATTTGCCGTGTGCGACGGAATTTCTAAAACGTATACGCTTATGTGCGCTATAGCCGGACTTGATTGTGTGCGAGTTGTCGGAGACGCCGGCTCTGTGATAAAGAGCGGCCACGCATGGAATAAAGTCAAAATCGACGGAGAATGGTATACCGTGGACGCTACGTGGGGCGATTCTAAAATCGGTTTGCTTAACAAAGAATACGAGCTCGGCAGCCACGAGTACTTTCTTCGTACTGACGAATATATGCGTAAAACGCACGTGGAAAACTACAGCGATATGTATCCGGTTACATCGGTCGAAGATTATGATTGGTACGGCAAAAAGCGTAGTTATTCCGGCGGGTATTACTCGTTCAAGGTAAGCAACAAAAGTTCTGATGAAAATAACGCTTATTATTGTTCGCCTTCCGACATTATCAAGTTCATTGCTTCGGATATAAAATACGGGTATCGTCAAGGCAGTCAGGTCCTCGAATCGGATGTATATGCGATTGAAGTAATGATGACTGACAGCGGACTCGGCTCCTTTATGGCAATTTACCGTGGCGAATTCGAAAGAGTGGGTATTTCTTCTTCACGTATTACCGTTTCTCGAAGCGGTGGAAAAGCAATTATCGTCATAAATAAAAAGTAGTGTAAGTAAATATTACGTTAATAAATCAAAACACCGATTTTATACGAGCAATCAGTCGTTAAAATCGGTGTTTGTCATGTTATATGTATATTCGGTTGTCAAAAAACAAGTAGCTGAACGGGCAAAGTCAATTTAAAATTCAAATTTCATAACAACGAAAGAAGGAGATTACAGTATCCGAATCCAAAAATAATTGCCAGATATAGCTTGAGTAAATTCTCATTTAAAGTCTATATGACGATTGCAAAAAGGTAAATAAACCATAGCAGCAGTATAGGCGCCAGTAATGAACAAACGCCCATCGTCAGTGCGCCGATGCCTGCGCTCTTTGCGATTAGTGGTTTGGTCGTCCTATAGCAGACAAACAGTATCAGTCCGAGCAAAGGGATGAAAAAACATCCTAATGCAGTCCAAAACGAATAGTCGTCATCGGATGCTTTCTTTGTACCGGCTTTTTCGTTTAGACACTTTCCGCAATTGTCGCAAAAATTTGCGCCGCTTTTAATTTCTTTTCCGCATCTGTCGCAATACATAAAAAACCTCCGCATGAACTTATTATATGTAACAGTCTAACATAAAAACCGGCGGTTGTCAATATCCGAATATGATTTTTTGCGCAAAAAGGTAAATCGGGGAATATGCATCGATAAACGTATCGGATTCCGTCACTGAATTTTTTTCTGCAAAACAGTCGCCTAATTTAATCGTTCGTTCGACGGCAGATTGCGTTGTTTGACCTTTATGGTACAAAAGTGCTTTGTCGTGACGGCAGGTTTAAACCTTAACAATTACGTCGAGTGACTTAGCTTTAATTATATATTTATTTGATTTTTAATAAAATAATTTGCTCGGTAAGCATTGCAAAAAATAACGGCCGCTGCGTTTTGCACAGCGACCGCCTTTTATGTTATTGTTATCTGTTATTTTTCTTCTGCTTTAGCCTTGTAGCTTTCGAGACGACGTTTTGCGTCTTCTTCTGCCTTAGCAAAGAGGGTAGCCGCAAGTTCGGGACGACTTGCTTTTAAGGTCTTGTATCTGGTTTCGCCTGCAAGGAATTCCTGATAGCTTGCCGAAGGATCTTTCGAATCGAGAGTAAACGGATTCTTTCCTTCTTCGGTAAGTTCGGGATTGTAGCGATAAAGCTGCCAGTAACCCGTCTCAACGGCTTTCTTGGTTTCGAGCTGTCCTTTGCTCATATCGATACCGTGGTTAATACAGGTAGAATAGCAAATGATAAGCGAAGGTCCGTGGTAAGCTTCGGCTTCGGTAATAGCCTTTAGGAGCTGAGCTTGATTTGCGCCCATAGCTACCTGAGCAACGTATACGTATCCGTAACTCATAGCCATCATGCCGAGGTCTTTCTTCTTGGTGCGCTTACCTGCAGCTGCAAACTTAGCAACCGAACCGGTAGGAGTAGACTTGGAGGATTGTCCGCCGGTGTTGGAGTAAACTTCGGTATCGAGTACCAAAACGTTTACGTCTTCGCCGCTTGCGAGTACGTGATCCAATCCGCCGTAACCGATGTCGTATGCCCAACCGTCGCCGCCGAAGATCCAAATGGACTTCTTAACTATGCAGTCTGCGCTGTCTTTGATTGCGGTAAGAGTGGTCTTGAGTTCGCCTTCGGCTTTGGCAATGGCGTTATCGAGGTTAGCGTCTACGGTAGCCTTAACTTCCTTGGTAACGTCTGCGTTTTCCATATTTTCGAGCCAGAGTTTAAATGCATCGCCTACGCACGAGCATGCGCCGAGTTCGATAGCCTTATTCATAAGGGTAGCGAGTCTTGCTCTGCGAGCTTTGTAAGCGAGATTCATGCCGTAACCGAACTCTGCATTGTCCTCGAAGAGCGAGTTGCCCCAGGCGGGACCGTTGCCGTTTTTATTGACGGTGTACGGGCAGGTGGGAGCGGAGCCGCCGTAAATGGACGAACATCCGGTAGCGTTAGCAACTACCATTCTGTCACCGAAGAGCTGAGTGATAAGTTTTACATACGGAGTTTCGCCGCAACCTGCGCAAGCGCCGGAGAATTCAAACAACGGCTGAAGGAACTGGCTGCCCTTTACGGTAGACGGCTTAAATGCCTTGGTGGTGTCGACTTCGGGAAGGGTAAGCGAATAATTGTAATTAGCTTCGTCTGCTGCGATAGCTTCGTCAAGCGGCTTCATTTCGAGAGCCTTGTTCTTGGACGGACAAACGTTTGCGCAGCTGCCGCAACCGGTACAGTCGAGCGGAGATACTTGCATACGGAAAGAATATCCGGGCATTCCGTTGGCAGCTTTTACTACGAAGCCTTCGGGAAGAGCGGTGTCGTCTTTTACGAGTACAGGTCTTATAGCCGCATGAGAACATACGAGCGAACACTGATTACACTGTATGCAGTTTTCTGCAATCCAAGCGGGAACTTTTGCAGCGATACCGCGCTTTTCGAATTTGGTCGTTCCGGTAGGAACTGCGCCGGAGGGATCGAATGCGGAAACAGGGAGAGCGTCACCTTCCTGCGAAACGATGGGAAGGATAAAGTCTCTGTAATACTTGTCGTCGGACGAGGTTTCCATTTCTGCGCCTTCGGTGGTAGTAGCCCAGGACTTGGGATATCTTACCTTTTTAAGACCTGCGATAGCGTTATCGATACCGTCGAAGTTCTTTTGAACGATCTCGGGACCTTTCTTTCCGTAAGTCTTTTCGATAGCTTTCTTCATGTACTTTTCTGCGTCTTCGTAGGGGATAATGTCTGCAAGTTTGAAGAATGCCGCCTGCATTACGCCGTTTATTCTGCCGCCGAGTCCTACTTTGCCGGCTATTTTAAGGGCGTCGATGGTGTAGAACTGAATCTTATTCTTGGCAATGTCGTTTTTCATCTTAGCCGGAAGATTTTTTTCGAGCTGAGCGAGATTCCATTTGCAGTTAAGAAGGAACACGCCGCCTTTTTTGATTTCCGACGTCATGTTGTATCTTATTACGTAGGAGGGGTTATGGCAAGCTACAAAATCCGCTTCGTCGATAGTGTAGGTCGACTTGATGGGAGTCTGACCGAAACGAAGGTGCGAAATGGTTATGCCACCGCTCTTTTTGGAGTCGTACACGAAGTAGCCCTGAGCATACATGTCGGTGTGATCGCCGATGATCTTAATACTGTTTTTATTAGCGCCTACGGTACCGTCGGAGCCGAGTCCGTAGAATTTGCAACGGCTGGTGCCGGCAGGAGAAGCGTTAATCTTTTTGGTAACTTCGAGCGACTTAAAGGTAACGTCGTCTTTAATGCCTACGGTAAAGTGATTGATAGGCTCTTTTGCTTTAAGGTTTTCGTAAATCGCATTAACCATAGAGGGGTTAAATTCTTTGCTGCCGAGACCGTATCTGCCGCCGATAACGGTTGCTTTGCGACCTGCTTCGTTAAGAGCAGCGACAACGTCGAGGTAAAGAGGCTCGCCGAGAGCACCAGCTTCTTTGGTTCTGTCCATAACTGCGATACGTTTTACGGATGCGGGGATAGCGTCTACGAAATCTTTTACGGAGAACGGGCGGTAAAGTCTTACTTTCAAAAGACCTACTTTCTTACCCTTTTTGGTGAGATAGTCTACGGTTTCTTCGACAGCTTCGCAGCCGGAACCCATCATAACGATAAGATCGGTAGCGTCGGGAGCGCCGTAGTACTGATAAATCTTGTACTCTCTGCCGGTAAGTGCGCTGACTTCTTTCATCATTTCCGCAACGATTGCCGGAGTAGCGTTGTAGTATTTGTTGGCAGCTTCTCTGTTTTGGAAGTAAATATCCGGGTTTTGAGCGGTACCCATCTGGTGAGGATGCTCTGGATTAAGGGCTCTTGCCTTAAATTCCTTGATATCTTCCATTATTCCTAACTTTTCGCAAAGCGCCTTGATTTCGTCGTATTCGAATCCGTCGATTTTGGAAATCTCGTGGCTGGTACGGAAACCGTCGAAGAAGTGAAGGAAAGGAACCTTCGCTCTCAAAGTAGATAGATGAGCAACCAAAGCAAGATCCATCGCCTCTTGAACGGAGTTGGAAGCAAGCATAGCGAATCCGGTCTGACGACATGCCATTACGTCCGCATGGTCTCCGAATATGCTTAGAGCGTGAGCAGCCAAAGCTCTTGCGCTGACATGGAATACGGTGGGAAGGAGCTCACCCGCAATCTTGTACATGTTGGGGATCATAAGCAACAAACCCTGACTTGCCGTATAAGTCGTCGTAAGTGCGCCCGCAGCCAAAGAACCGTGAACAGCGCCTGCTGCGCCGCCTTCGGACTGAAGTTCCGCAAGTCTCAAAGGCTCGCCGAACATATTAAGTCTGCCCTGAGCCGACCATTCGTCCGCATATTCTGCCATAGGCGACGACGGGGTGATGGGGTAGATGGCGGCTACTTCGCTGAACGCATACGCAACGTGCGAGGCAGCGGTATTGCCGTCGATTGTCATTTTTTTCATAATAAACCTCCATAGGAAAATTTCGAATATCAAAAGCGCCGCAAGGGCACCGTTTATTATTATATAGTTTTTTAGGTTTGTAGTCAAACAAATAGGCGCCTTTGTATTCTTTTTTTGGAACTATGACGTTCATTTTTTATTTTCAAAAGGCGCATTCACGACGGAAAATCGTTTGACATCGGCTCGCAATGCTGATACAATCTATGTACAATAAAATCGGAGCAGTGTGTAATGAACAACGAGAATCCCGAAAGGGTAACTACCAATGACGGCGTCGTAGAGGCGCAACCCTCCGTAGCGCATGCCGGAGAAGAAAAAAAATTTACAATAAAGCGAGTAATAGGAGCCGAAGGCTTTATAACGCTGGGTATTTTACTCGCCGTTTTTGTTCCCATAGCAATAATTATGGGATTCGACAATATGCTTAACACGCTGTTTAATAATGCGTACGACTTGCTGATAGGCACTTGTCTTTATCTTATGGCGGTGGCAGTTGTAGTCGGAGCATTAAGCTCGGTTCTTACCGAGTTCGGAGTTATCGCTCTTGCAAACAGGGCGCTTTCGCCGCTCATGAAACCGCTTTACGGCATGCCGGGAGCGACTTCGGTCGCCGTGTTTTCGGCGTTCTTATCGGACAATCCTGCGGTTCTGACTCTTGCGGATGACAAAAGGTACAGGAGATATTTCAAAAAATATCAGCTTGCCGGTCTAACTAACTTAGGGACCGCATTCGGTATGGGGCTTATAGTAGTGGTTACTATGAGTTCGGTAAAGGTTGTGGACGGAGGTTCGGTCGCATTAGCTGTAATCGTGGGCGTAATAGGCGCAATAATAGGCAGCGTCTTAGCTACGAGACTAATGCTGCATAAATCTGCTAAACTGTTCGGTAAAGATGCGGAAGCGTCGTCGGACGGAGCTGCAAATTTCGACGTGTTGAGACAGAGGGAAGTCAGACAGGGCGGAGCGGTACAAAGATTTTTCGATTCGCTGCTCGAAGGCGGGGCAGGCGGTGTAAAGATAGGCGTTGCGATTATCCCGGGCGTGCTTATAATAGCTAACCTGGTTATGCTTCTTACGGACGGAAAACCCGTAGACGGATATACGGGTGCCGCAAAGGAGGGCGTTGCCTTGCTCCCGTGGATAGGAGATTCGCTTAGCGGGGTGTTCAAATTCTTGTTCGGATTTACCAACGATACCTCTATATCCATACCTATAACGGCGCTCGGTTCGGCAGGAGCTGCGATAGGTCTTGTCGGAAATAATACGTTTACGGCAGTAGAAGTTTCGGTATTTACTTCGATGTGCATGTTCTGGAGCGGATACTTATCCACGCACGTTGCGATGATGGACAGTATGGGCTTCCGAAAGCTTACGACAAGTTCTATTTTGTATCATACGATAAGCGGTTTGGTAGCCGGATTTTGTTCGCACTGGCTTTATGTTTTGCTTGCTTTGATTTTCCTATAAGGAGTAGAGTTTTGACGATAAGTATAGTAATTTGCGTTATTGCCTGCATTCTCATGATTGCAGGCATATTGTTTTTTCCGAAGATTAAAATAGGAAAATTGTCTGTCGACACGTATTGGGTGGTTGCTCTTGCAGGAGCATTGTCGCTTGTGATATGCGGCCAGAATGATTTTGTATCGATTGGAAAGAAGCTTGCGGAGAATTCTGCCGTAAATCCGTTAAAAATCGTTGCGCTGTTCATATCCATGACGATACTTTCGGTGTATCTTGACGAAGCAGGATTTTTTTCGTACTTAGCGGCAAAAACGTTATCCAAGGCAAAGTCAAATAAGAAAAAGCTTTTTTTGTACCTGTATATAATAGTGTCGGTTCTTACGGTGTTTACGTCTAACGATATCATTATTTTGTCGTTTACGCCTTTTATATGTTACTTTTCCAAGAATGCAAAAATAAATCCGTTGCCCTTTTTGGCGGCGGAGTTCGTGGCGGCAAACACCTGGAGTATGGCTCTCATAATAGGTAATCCTACAAACATTTACCTTGCGACCGCTAACGGAATAAATTTTTTGAGTTATTTCAAAATTATGGCGTTGCCTACGTTGGTTGCCGGCGTTACGGCATATGCGGCGCTGAGATTGCTGTTTAACGGGCAATTGAAAGAAAGCCTTCAGCCGTGCGAAGTCGTCGAGGAAATAAAAGACAAACCGGCGGTGATTTTCGGAGTGGTTATGTTAGCCGGATGTACCGTGCTGCTTGCGATAGCATCGTATATAGGATGGGAGATGTGGCTAATTGCCGTCGCATTCGCAGCAGGCGTTTCGATAGGTTCAATTATAATGTCTTTGTTGCGAAAAAAGAGTAACGTATATCTAAATAACACACTTAAACGTGCGCCTTGGCAACTTATTCCGTTTGTCGTTTCGATGTTTGTGATGATAATAACATTATCCGACAAAGGGGCAACGCAAAGTATAGCAGCCGCTCTCGGCGGC
>FR884052.1:21966-35004 GCA_000435495.1 Firmicutes bacterium CAG:552
TAGCAGCCGCTCTCGGCGGCGGCAACGCCGTTGAATTCAAGTATGGCATAGCTGCGTTTTTGGCTGCAAACGTTGTAAATAATATTCCTATGAGCGTTTTGTTTTGCGAAATAATAAAATCGGCTCCGGCGTCGGTAGCCTTCAATGCGGTATACGCTACGGTTATAGGTTCCAATATATGCGCTTTCTTTACGCCGGTAGGGGCATTGGCAGGGATAATGTTCGGAAATATTTTGTCGAGACACGGTATAAAATTCGGTTATTTAAAGTTTTTAAAATTAAGTTTAACGGTTGCGTTGCCGACTCTGCTTCTTAGCTTGGCTACGCTCGCAGCGGTGCTGAATATATAACTTAATTTATTATAGCGTAATGTAAAATTGTATACGTATAAAAAAATACAAACGAAGAGGAGTAGATGCGAACTACTCCTCTTTATTGTCGTTATTTTTTTAAGTTTTACTTACCTTGCGTTTGCTTTTAATTATAAGTGCGATTGTAATACCTATTATCGATGCGATAAATATTATCAAGCAGATAAATTGACTCGGCGAGAGGCATTTGACAAGTTCGCCTCGATCGTCGTCTCTGAAAAATTCGATGACAAATCTGAATACCGAATATCCTATCGAATAGATAAAAGCGCAAAGGATGTCTTTCTTTTTTACGGCTAAATAGATAAGAACGGCAAATAACGCAAAAAGGAAAATCGCTTCGATTAGTTGAGTCGGGATTCTCGGCACTCCTTGTCCGTCACCGAATGGGAAGGTTACGGCAATGAATCCGTCGGTCTGTTTGCCGTAACAACAACCGGCAAAAAAACATCCTATTCTGCCGAAAGCGTGCGCCACGGAAACTGCCGGCACCGCCATGCGCAGAGCTATCGGTAACGTTCCTTTAAGTTTCTTTCGCATAATAAAATACATGAGAGTGAAAGTCGCCACGCCGCCTATCAAGCCGCCGAGAAAGGTTATTCCCGTGCCGACTTTGCCGGTTTCGATAAAATTGTAAAGCATTTGAAACAGTCTTGCGGACGCAAACCCTGTCAAAAGGGATATTAAAAACATAATGCATAACGCACTAAACACTTCGTATGACACGTCCGTTTTATCTGCGACAATCTTGCAGCAAAGGAATGCTGCTGCGATGCCTATGCAAATAAAAACAATATAAGACGGCAACCATTTTTGTTCAAACAAATAGGGATACATAAACATAGTATATCACTTAATTTTTATTTATGTCAACCGTGCAAAACCGTTGACGGCTGATTAGTCAAAGTAGTATAATCAAGCTATGAATAATGAAGAATTCGACAACATTCTTTTAAGCGCTGACGTATGCTTAAAAGACGGATACGATGAAATGCTCAGCCTTGTAAACAAAGCCGTAGAGTCATTTAAGGAGCTTAGTGACAATGCTTAGCGTTAGTAAAATACGAGAAGATGTTTTATCGGGAGCAAAATCGGCAAAATCGATCGCTCTCGATATTTTAAGTAGAATAAAAGAAAACGCTCGCTTAAATGCTTTCGTTTGTGTATGCGATGACGTTTTACAACAGGCAGAAAGTGTCGACGAAGCGGTTAAAAACGGATTTAACGGCAGGTTGGCAGGAGTTCCCGTTGCGATTAAAGACAACATGGACATGAAGGGATACGTTACTTCTTGCGGAAGCGAACTTCTCAAAAACAGTCCTGTCGCTACGGAAGATTGCAGAGTAGTTAAATTGTTAAAAGCAGAAGGAGCGGTGATAATAGGACGAACCAATATGGATGAGTTTGCCATGGGTTCGTCTAATACGACGTCCGCTTACGGCTGTGTCCTTAACCCGTTGGACAATGCGAAAGTTCCCGGAGGCTCTAGCGGCGGAAGTGCGGCTGCGGTAGCGGCGTCACTTTGTGCGGCGGCTTTGGGATCGGATACAGGCGGAAGTATTCGCCAACCGGCGTCTTATTGCGGAGTCGTCGGACTTAAGCCGACAATAGGCAGTATAGACGGAGAAGGCGTTTTTCCCCTCAGTCAGTCTTTCGACTCGGTTGGACCGATAACGTCTACGGTAGAAGATTGCGTAACTATGTTCGAGGTTTTGAGCGGCAGAAAGATAGAAAAGATGTCGTCACCAAAAAAAGTGGGTGTTATAAGCGAATACTTTGATAAATATACCCCCGAACTTAGCAGACTTATGGACGAAGTAAAGCGCAAATTCGGCGACTGCGAATTGGTAACTGTATCCGTTCCGAGCGTACTTAAAGCATTTGTTACATATTGTGCGCTCGGGAACAAGGAAGCTGCGATTAACATTAAGCCGTTAGGTACAGCAATGGACAGAGGCGAAAAAATAGGCAAAGAAGCGATTAAACGCATACTTATAGGCGAATACGTTTTGCAACATCCGTCGATTGCCTCGGATGCGCTTAAAATGGCAAAACGAATTAAAAGCGAACTTAAGGAAGCATTAAAAGAATGCGACGTAATCGTTTCTCCGACAGCTCCGAGCGAGGCTTTCGCCTTTGGCGACGATAGGAGCAGGGCGGAGATAGTTTATTCAGATTTGTTTACGCAACCGCCTTCGATAGCCGGACTCCCGGCAATAAGCGTGCCGTTTTTTATCGGAGAACACGGCTTGCCTATAGGGGTTCAAATAATTGCCGACGAAAACAGAGAAGATTTGCTTTTTGCTTTTGCGAAACGATTTGAATAAATTATGGATTTTCTTACTACGCTTTTGGCGGTGGTTCCGCTTGTAATATACGCAATTCCCGGATTCGTTTTGGTAAAAAGCAAAGCAGTCGGCGGCGAACATATTTCGGCTTTCGCAAAATTCCTGATGTTTGTCTGCCAACCCTGCCTTATATTATATTCGTTCGGAAAAGTCGAATACGATAGCAAATTTTTCGGACTTATGTGTGCGGTTTTCGGTATAGCGTTGTTGCTTATGGGAGCGTTCGTAGCAGTCGGCTTTTTTGCGCAGGGCAAGCGTAGGACTCAACCCGATCGTCGGGTATACGCTTTAGCGACGGGTATGGGAAACGTAAGCTACATAGGAATACCTCTGCTTGAGGCGCTGCTGCCCGAGCATCCGGAGGCGCTGGTTTTTTCCACCATGTTCAGTATAGCGCTTAACGTGCTTGGATGGACGATTGGGTGCGGAGTCGTATCCGGCGACAAAAAATTCATAAGCGTAAAAAAGATTTTGATAAACCCGCCTGTGCTTACGTTGATAGTAGCGTTGCCGCTTTTCTTTTGCGGTGTAAAATTGCCGACATTTTTGTATTCGTGCGTTACTACGTTAGGTAAGGCAACTACGCCTATGTGTATGACGGTGCTCGGTATGAGATTGGCTACGTCCTCTGTCAAAAACATCGTGTCCGATTACGGCGCAATGATTGCTTCTGCAATAAAGCTGATTGTTTTTCCGCTTGTAGCGTTTGCGATTGTAAGAATGATTCCTTTTCAGGATTACGTTGTAAAGGCGATATATATACTTTGCTGCGCTCCGGTAGCAAGCATCGTTCAAAATCTTTCCGAGCTTTACGGAGATGCGCCGTCGGCGGCGGCAGACTGCGTGCTTATAAGTACGTTTGCTTCCGTTCTTACTATACCGATAATGTTACTGCTGCTGTAAAATTAGCGATTGAGGCGCAAAAACTGCACAATCGGTTGACATGCAAGCGTTTTGTGGGATATAATTATAGTGACCATTTTAGGAGGGTTAGTTTATGGCAAAGACCATTACAATCGAAGAAGCTCTTAAGCTCATTAAAGACAACGACAAGATAGCCGTAGGCGACGGTACCGTAGAACCGCAGGGATTTTTGAGTAACCTGCATACCATTTTGGACCGACCGAGAGGACTCAGCATCTGGATGTGCCTCACGCTCAGATCGTATCCTTTCCTCGAACACAGAGAATACGGCAATAATATAAAAATCAACAGCTTATTCTTTTCCAAGCCGATGAGAGACGCTTATAATCTTTTGGATACCGTTTCTTATTGTCCTACACACTTGCGTAAAACGGCAATCACGATTTGCGCTCAGGGAGATCCCGACGTCTTCGTCGGCACGTGTACGCCTCCGAACAAAGACGGCAAAATTTCTCTCGGTCTAAGCGATATATACGACAGAGAGGTTATGGAAAAGGCAAAATTGGTAATAATGGAAATGAACCCTAATATGCCGTTTACATATGGTGATGCGGTTATTGACGAGAAAGACGTAGACTACTTCGTTCCCGTAGATTTCCCGATGGTTCAGGACAAGCCCGCTCCGGTTAACGAAAAAGACAAAATTATCGGCGGATATATCGCTCAGTACATTAACGACGGCGACAATCTTCAGATAGGCATCGGCTCGATACCTAACTCTGTCGTAGCGTTTATGGAAGGTAAGAAAGACCTCGGCGTACATACCGAGCTTTTGGGCGACGGCGTTGCCGAGCTGGCAATGAAGGGCATAGTTAACGGCAGTCGCAAAACTTTGCATAAGGGTAAAATCGTTACCAGTATAGTTATGGGGACCGACAAGGTGTATAACTTTGTCAACAACAACCCCGACGTCTTGGTAATGAACTGCTCGTACTGCAATTCGTACGACGCATTGTCGAAAAACGACAATCAGGTATCTATCAACACGACTCTCGAAGTAGACCTTCTCGGACAGTGCTGCAGCGAATCTCTCGGTTCTAAGCAGTTCAGCGGTACCGGAGGTCAGGCAGACACTGCGATAGGCGCTCAGATGGCAAAGGGCGGCAAGTGCTTTATCGCATTGTATTCGACTGCTAATGTAAAGACAGGTAACGGTGACGAGCGTAAAGAGATCAGCCGTATAGTTCCCACTCTTAAGCCGGGAGCAACCGTTTCGCTTCAGCGTAACGACGTTCAGTATCTCGTAACTGAGTACGGCGTCGTAAACCTCAGAGGATTGTCTATTTCCGACAGAGCCAAGGCAATAATATCTATTGCACATCCTTCGTACAGAGAGGAGCTTACCGAAGCCGCAAAGAAACTCGGCTATATCAAGGGTTAACGAGGTTAATGACCTATATAAAGCAAAAAAGCATTAAAATGCATATTACACAAGAAGAATTATCGCTTTTTTGGCGGTAATTCTTCTATTTAATTTACGGAGGTATGATGGCGAATATCGAAGTTACTAAGTGGATAAACAACGTCGAAAGCGAGGAAATGAGGCGGGAAATATTGTCATATTCTTCGTCTGAACTTGCGGACGCATTTGACGGAGACTTAAAGTTCGGTACGGCAGGAATGCGGGGCGTTATGGGCATGGGCTCTAACCGAATCAACGTTTATACGGTGCGCAAGGTAAGTAAAGCTCTCGGTACGTATATGCTCAAAAACGGAAAACGGCGAGCGGTAATATGCTTTGACAGCCGAAAAAACTCTAAGGTTTTTGCTCAGGAAGCTGCAAGAGCAATGTTAAGCTTGGGAGTAAAAGTGATTTTGTCGGACGAAGTTTCGCCGGTGCCGTTCTTGGCGTATTTGGCGAAAAATTATGCCGATGCAGGCGTAATGATAACGGCAAGTCATAATCCCAAAGAATATAACGGATACAAGGTATACGATGAAAACGGTTGTCAGATAGACGAAGCGCAAGCGGCTGAAATATTTTCGATAGCAAAGACTATAGATCCGTTTTGCAAATGTTTCGACAGTATGGAAAGTTATTTAAGCAAAGGACTTTTAAGTTATGTCGATCATCATATGTACGAACAATATATAAAGGCGGCGATTTCCGTGTTTGACGGCAAAAAAGCAGATATAACGGCGATATACACGCCGCTATGCGGAGCGGGATACAAAATCGTTCCGGTTGTATTAAAAAGTTTAGGTTGTCAAGCGGATATTGTACTCTCGCAAAGTCAACCGGATTCGGATTTTCCCGGTTGCAATCCACCTAATCCCGAAAAATTATCTGCACTTAGTGACGGTATTTTGTTTCTTAAAGAAAGCGATTCGACGGTGCTGCTTGCTAACGATCCCGATGCGGACAGATTGGGCGTTGCCGAGAAGGACGGAAACGAGGTATATAAATTCAGCGGCAACGAAATAGGATTGATAATGGCGGAATATCTGCTTCGTAACTATGTCGGAAAAGAATATGTCGTTATACGTTCGCTTGTTTCCACCGATTTGGTAGATGCAATTGCCGATCGTTACGGAGCCCGAACAATTGTTACGCCCACAGGCTTTAAGTACATCGGAGAAATAATCGGAAGGTTGAAAGAGGCAGGGGAAGAAGACCGGTTTTTGTTCGGATTCGAAGAAAGTTGCGGTTATCTTGTAGGTCCTCATATCAGAGATAAAGACGGAGTTCAGGCAGCTGCTCTCATTGCCGTCATAGCTGCCGAGTGCAAAGCGGAAGGAATTACGCTTAAACGTAGGCTGCAAAATATTTACGACGCATACGGAAGAAGATATAATATGCAGTTTTCTTTCGCTATGAGTAATGCTAAAAAATCGGAGGTTATGAGTTTATTCCGCAAAAGCTCGCTCAATCAAATAGAGGATAGCGAAGTCATAAGCCGGACCGATCATTCGACAGACGCAGATATGCCTACCGACATGATAGAATATGTCATAAAAGAAGGCAGAGTAATAATAAGACCGTCCGGGACGGAACCGTTGATTAAAATTTACATGTCGCTAAGCAACTGCGAATTCGGTGAAAAAGTAAAAAGTTTCTTTTCGAAAATAATTTTATAAAATCGGATGTGCGTAATAATGCCGCATAGCCGGAAGTAACGCTTTTCGTATTTGTCGCATAAGACATAAATGGGAGGCGTTTTATGAAATTTGTAAAGATGCACGGAGCGGGCAATGATTATATATTCGTCGAAGCGGCAAAAGAGGCCATGACCGAACGTTTGATTATCGCATTATGCGACCGACACAAAGGTGTAGGCGGAGACGGAGTCGTCAGAATAGGCGAATCGTTTTTTGCCGACGCAAAGATGGAAATGTTCAATTCGGACGCCACTAAGGGCGCAATATGCGGAAATGCGCTAAGATGCGTTGCCGCTCTTATCAAAGAAAAGACCGGTAAAGACGTGATTTACATAGAAACAGATTCCGGCGTGAAAAAAACTTTTTTCGGTGACGATATCGTTTGGGCGGATATGGGAAAACCGCAGTTTCCGTTCGGGGAAGAAATTACGGTGTTCGCATGCGGCAAAGCGATAAAATGTACCGTTGTCGATGTCGGCAACAAACATTGCGTCATAACAGGGAAAGCAGATATGAAGGTAGCGGCGACGCTGCAAAGAAACGGAATGTTCGATAATGGAGTAAACGTCGAATTCGTTACAGTGACGGTTGACGGATTAAACGTAAGAGTGTATGAAAGAGGAAGCGGCGAAACGCTCTCTTGCGGAAGCGGCGCATGCGCTGCGGTGGCTGCGTGCGTAAGAAAAAAACTCATTGTCTCGGGCAAGACGAAAGTACGATTTAGGGGAGGAACGCTTTTCGTCGATTACGGCGATTCTCTCATGCTCGGCGGCGAAGCGGTTAAAGTTTTCGAGGGAGAATATTTTTTGTAAAATCGGCATTTGTACATTGTTTTTCTTGATTATTATTCTATTTTTTAGTATAATCGTTATAGTGGGCTTTTGCTTACATGGGAGAAACATCATGTACAAAATAGGGTTTGACAACGACAAATATATTGCGATTCAATCGCAGCACATAAGAGAACGAATCGATAAATTCGGCGGTAAACTTTATCTCGAATTCGGCGGTAAACTTTTTGATGACTTCCATGCGTCGAGAGTGCTTCCGGGGTTTAAGCCGGATAGCAAATTAAAGATGTTGCTTAAGATGAAAGACGAAGCGGAAATAGTAATCGTTATAAACAGCGACGCTATTGAGCAAGCCAAGGAACGCAGCGATTTGGGTATTACATACGATACCGACGTGCTAAGACTTATAGACGCATTCAGAGAATCCGGACTTTACGTAGGCAGCGTTTGTCTTACTCAGTTCAACGATCAGAAACTGGCAAAGGCTTTTGAGCGCACGCTCAAGAAATTGGGAATAAAGACCTATCGTCATTATAATATTCCCAATTACCCGTATGACGTGGACGGGATAGTCAGCGACAAAGGTTTGGGTAAAAACGATTATATCGAAACGGATCGAAAACTTGTAGTGGTTACTGCGCCGGGGCCGGGAAGTGGCAAGATGGCAACATGTATATCCCAGCTTTATCATGATAACAAAAGAGGAATAAAGTCCGGATATGCCAAGTTCGAGACATTCCCTATATGGAATCTTCCTCTCAAGCATATGGTAAACGTGGCGTATGAGGCGGCAACTGCCGATCTTAACGACGTAAACATGATAGATCCTTATCACCTCGAGGCTTACGGAATAAGTACAGTTAATTACAATCGTGACATCGAAATTTTTCCCGTGCTTAATCGTATGTTTATGAGGATATACGGCGAGTCGTTTTATAAATCGCCTACGGATATGGGCGTCAATATGGCGGGTAATTGCATAATAGACGACGACGCATGTGTGGAAGCGTCTAAGCAAGAAATCATAAGACGATATCTTACAGCCTTAGTCGACAGGCGTAACGACAAAATTGACGATTCGGTTGTGGACAAGTTAGAGCTTCTGATGCAACAAAACGAGATAACGATAGCCGATCGAAAGGTGGTGGCAGCCGCTCGCAACAAAAGCGAGGCTACGGGTGCGCCCGCTACCGCAATGGAGCTTACCGACGGCTCGATAATTACCGGAAAAACTTCTGCGCTTTTGGGCGCTACGAGCGCAATGCTTCTTAATGCGTTAAAAAAACTTGCGGGCATAGACGACAAGGTTCTTTTGTTGCCGCCTAATTTGATTGCCCCCATACAGGAGTTAAAAACGCAGCATTTAGGCGGGCATAATCCGAGGCTTCATACGGACGAAATCCTTATAGCGTTGTCTATAAGCGCCGTAACCAATCCGCTTGCGGCGTTGGCTATGCAACAGCTGTCGAAACTCGCAGGAGCGGAGTGTCATTCGACCGTAATTTTGTCGCAAGTAGATGTAAACGTGCTAAAAAAGTTAGGCATCAATTACACGTCGGATCCGTTTTATCAAACTAAACGGTTGTATCACAAAAAATAAATACATATAGCATATTTCCCGACGAAGGCTACTTGCGTCGGGACTTTTTGCGAGTCAATGCGAGGAGTAAAAATGAGACTTCCCGAAGATTTTATAAACGAAATGAAGGATATAGTTCCTAAGTTCGACGATTTTTTGAATTCGTATAATCAAAAACCTGCCAGGGCTTTTAAGGTAAACGTAAATAAAATTTCCGCCGCCGACTACATCGCTTTGTGCGGTCAAAGGGAAAACGTGCCTTTTGCCGCCGATTGCTTTTATGCAATCGAAAACGAGATAAGAGGCACACATCCGTACCATCATGCAGGAATGATATATTTTCAGGAACCGTCTGCAATGTCAGTGGTAAATGCCTTCGACATAGACGCCGATTTGGCGCTCGATATGTGTGCGGCGCCGGGTGGAAAAACCGTTCAGCTTGCAGATAAAGTCAAGTATCTTGTGTCTAACGACATAACCCCGAGCAGGGCTTTGACGTTAAAGAGTAATGTCGAAAGAATGGGGTTCACAAACGTTGCGGTAACGTGTAACGACCCGTGCGAATTCGAAAAGTGCGGTCAGATATTCGATTTGATATTGGTAGATGCGCCGTGCAGCGGCGAAGGCATGTTTCGCAAAGACGAAACTGCTGTAGCGCAATGGAGTAAGGAACATTCTCTGAGTTGCGCCGACAGACAGTACGCCATACTTTTAAGCGCAGACAAAGCGCTTAGACAGGGCGGAACGATTATTTATTCTACATGCACTTTTTCGGTTGCCGAAAACGAGGGCGTAATAGAACGTTTTTTGCAAAATCACGATTACGAACTCGTAAAACCTTCACAAAGGATAACCGATTACACAACGTATCTGACGCACCCGTATATGCGTAGATTTTATCCTCATCTGGGTAAAGGAGAAGGACAGTTTTTTGCTGCGATTCGAAAGGTCGAAGGCGGGAGCATAAGACGTAAAGATAGTCGTGTTAAGTCCGATTACTCGGTTGCGGCTTTTGTAAAAGAGCTTACGGGCCTTTCGCTCGACTGCGTCAGGTACGGCGATAATTTCTATATCCCGGCAATGCCGTATGCGTTGGATTTGCGCTACATGTCCGGCGGAGTAAGAGCGGGCGGTTATGTCGGAAAAACGTTTAAACCCGATCATTACCTTTTCTCGGCTTACGGCAGTTTTATGCAAAATGCCGTTCTTGACGAAGATGCCGCCGTAAAATACATAAAAGGAGAGCAACTCGAGGGTTCGATGAAAGGTTTCGGAGCCGTGACGATAGGAGGGGCAAGCCTGGGCGGAGTAAAGGGCGACGGCAGCGTGTTGAAAAATCTTTATCCGAAAGGTCTCCGAAATTAAACAAATCCCGCCAACTCGTAAAAATCGCTTGCAAAACGCTAAGGAAAGCGGTATAATATAATCGTTGCGTTGCGGCGATTGTGCTGTCCGATGCAAATAAACAAAAAAGTTTTGGAGGTTATCCCTATGAGCAGATTTTTTTGCGATGCCGATTGCGAATTAGATTATCGAGTTATAGACGAACTCGGAATTACACTTATACAGATGCCTTATACGATCGGCGGAGAGGAGCATCTCTTCGATTGTGGCAGAACAACAGACTATGCGACTTTCTACGGCGCAATGCGAGCAGGTGCAGCGGCAAAAACGCAGGCACTCAACGATTACGATTACATGCAGTATTTCGAGCCGGTGTTCGCTGCCGGCGAAGACGCTATCTACGTAAGCTTTTCTCATAAAATGAGCGGCACTTTCGAAGCACTTAATCGAGCGCTTAGCGAGCTTTACGATAAGTATCCGGACAGGAAATGTACCATAGTAGATACAAAGAGCATAAGTATGGGTGCTGGTCTGATAGTTTACTATGCGGCAAAGCTTCATAACGATGGCGCTTCGGACGAAGAAGTGGCAAAGTTTGTAGAAAATTTCAGGAACAAAGTGCGAGTTTATTTCACAGTCGACGATCTGGTTTATCTGAAACGAGGGGGACGAATTTCTTCTTTCAAGGCAGGCGTAGGCAACCTTCTCAATATCAAACCGATGATCGGTATCAAAGACGGCGCATTGCTTAACGTTGACAGTGTAAAAGGCAGAAAAAAAGCAATAAATACTCTTATTAATTATCTTGAAAAAGAAAATTACGATTGCTCTTACCCCATTGTCATTTTGCACGCCGATTGTGAAGAGGACGGCGAAAATTTTAAGCAGAGCATTTTGGAGAAATACGAGAATGCGACGATATGGCCTTATGCAATAGGTCCGGTAGTAGGCAGTCACTGCGGTCCCAATACTGTCGGACTAATATTCGTCGGCAAGGAAGATAAGGGGTAGTTTTATCGTAATGAAAAACGTTTTAGATACATTAAGGGAACGCGGATTTATTAAGCAAACTGTTTTTGAGGACGATTTGCGTAAATTGCTTGACAGCGAAAGCGTTTCGTTTTACGTAGGATTCGATCCTACGGCGGACAGTTTGCATATCGGACATTACATCCCTATTATGGCTATGGCGCATATGCAGAAAGCCGGGCACAAACCGATTGCGCTTATCGGCGGCGGTACCGGCATGATAGGAGATCCATCCGGTCGTACCGACATGCGCAGCATGATGACCAAAGAGACGGTAAAACGCAACTGCGACGCTTTTGTTAAGCAGCTATCGAGATTTATTCGTTTTGACGGCGAAAATGCTGCGCTTATGGTAAATAACGCAGATTGGTTGTCAGAACTCAACTATATAGACTTTTTGAGAGAAGTCGGCACGCATTTTTCTGTAAACAAGATGCTTACAGCCGAGTGTTACAAGGCTCGAATGGAAAAGGGCTTGTCGTTTTTGGAGTTCAATTACATGCTCATGCAGGCGTACGACTTTTTGGAACTTTACCACCGTTACGGCGTAAAACTTGAATGCGGCGGTAACGATCAGTGGAGTAATATGCTTGCCGGCGCAGATCTCATAAGGCGCAAAGAAGGTAAAGACGCTTATGCAATGACGTTTTCGCTGCTCGAAACTTCGGACGGCAAGAAAATGGGCAAGACGGCAAAGGGAGCATTGTGGCTGGACGAAAACAAGACTACGCCGTATGAGTTTTATCAGTATTTCCGTAATGTTGAGGACGCAAAAGTTGAAGAATGCTTAAAACTTCTTACTTTTGTAGAACTCGAAGAGATTTCGCAGCTTTGCGCACATCGGGACGAACGAATAAATGCGGCTAAAGAAAGACTTGCGTTTGAAGTGACAAAGCTCGTTCACGGCGAAGCGGCTGCCGTAAAGGCGCAAAACGAAGCGAAAGGAGCTTTCGGCGGCGGTGGAGAAATGCCCTCGGTTGAGGTGAATTTGTCCGGAGATGCGACGATAATCGATATGCTTGTAGCTGTCAAGGCTGCGGCGTCCAAGAGTGAGTCTCGTAGGCTCATCGAGGGTGGCGGCGTAAAAATAAACGATGACAAAGCGGGCAATATCGACGCAAAGATTTCCGATTTTACTTCGGAAAAAGAGTTTGTCTTGCACAAAGGCAAAAAAATGCACATTAAAGTTATATTGAAATGAAGATTGTTACGATAAAAGACGACGCTACGGCGGAAATAGTCGTAAATAAGTCGAAATTTATCGCATTCGCCATAAAAACGAACGACGAGCAATCCCTTCAAGATTCGCTTAAAAGATTGCGAAAAACTTATTACGACGCCACGCACGTTTGTTATGCTGCGGTATGGGACGACGGAAACTCGGTGCGTTCCTCCGATGACGGCGAACCGTCAGGCACTGCGGGGATGCCGATTTTGGCAGTGATAAACGGAAGAAATCTCAGACGAGTTACAGTGACGGTAGTAAGGTATTTCGGCGGAACAAAATTGGGTACAGGCGGCTTGACGAGGGCGTACGCTGCCGCAGCGGCAGC
>FR884052.1:35021-59001 GCA_000435495.1 Firmicutes bacterium CAG:552
CAGCGGCAGCCGTTTTGGATAAGGCGGGATGTCAGGAATACGTTCTATGTGACAAGTATTCTTGCAAAACCGATTTTGTTTCCTTTCGAAAGATTTCCGCATTCGGCGGCATAAAAGACGTTTTGTACGAAAACTGCGTAAAATTTTCTTTGTTCGTTCCGTCCGGAGAAAGCATTGCGAATTTTGTCGACAAAACGTGCGGCAGACTCGAGGCGCAAAAAATCGGCGAAGAGTATATTATTATTTAGTTAAAAATTGCCAATCGGCAAATATAAGGAGATATAAAAATGGAAACTGTTAAAGTTATCAAAACTACCGAACCTAAAGCAAAGCCTACCGGACCGCTCGGCTTCGGAAAGTACTTTACCGACCACATGTTTATTATGGAATACGAAGACGGCGAATGGAAAAACGCTCGTATTCAGCCGTATCAGAACCTTTCGCTCGCTCCGAGCGCATCCGTTTTGCATTACGCACAGGGCATATTCGAAGGCGCTAAAGCTTATAAAAACGCTCAGGGCGAGATAAGATTGTTCCGTCTTATGGACAATCTCGACCGTATGTGCGATTCGGCAGAAAGACTTTGCATGCCCGTATTTGACAAGAAGTTTGTATTTAACGCAATCAAGAAGCTCATTCTTTTGGAGCAAGATTGGATTCCGACAGATCCTGGCACCGCTCTTTACATCCGTCCTTCGATGATTGCTACCGAACCCGCTCTCGGCGTTCACGCATCCAAGACTTATACGATGTTCGTTATTCTCAGCCCCGTAGGCGCATATTACGCAAAGGGACTTGCACCCGTATCGCTCTTTGTAGAAGAAAATTATACGAGAGCAGCTAAAGGCGGCACCGGCGGACACAAAGTTATCGGTAACTACGCAGCCAGCATGAAGGCGGGCGAGCTTGCAAGAGCAAAGGGTTACGAGCAAGCTTTGTGGCTTGACGCTAAATATCATCGCTATGTGGAAGAAGTCGGCGCAATGAACATTTTCTTCGTTATCGACCACGTGGTTTATACTCCGGCGCTTAAAGGTTCCATTCTTCCCGGTATCACTCGTAGAAGCGTTATAAAGTTACTTAAGAGCCACGGCTACAAAGTTAAGGAAGGCAACGTAGATATCCGCAAAGTGGTAGAAGCTGCTAAGAACGGTACTCTTAACGAAGTATTCGGTACCGGCACCGCAGCTGTTATTTCTCCCGTAGGTTCCTTCAATTATCAGGGAACGGATTACGTCGTAAACGGCGGCGAGATGGGCGAAATAAGCAAGAGCTTGTACGACGAGCTCACCGGAATCCAGTGCGGCAAATATCCCGATAAGTATAGATGGGTTAAGATTATTCAAAAGTAATCGGCAAAAGAAAAGGGCGTTTGACGAGAGTCAAGCGCCTTTACCGATAAGCGAATTTTTAATACTGTAGGTTTTATTATGGATTACATGCAAATTGCTTTACAAAAGCACGAAGAGTGGAATGGCAAATTGGAAGTGGTTTCGAGAGTTCCTCTCCAAACAAAAGAAGATTTGTCTACGGCGTATACTCCAGGGGTGGCTGCTCCTTGTCTGGAAATAGCCAAAGACCCGGAGAAGGCGTATGTTTATACGAGAAAGAACAATCTTGTAGCCGTGGTTTCGGACGGCAGCGCAGTGCTTGGCTTGGGTAATATAGGAGGCTTGGCAGGTATGCCCGTTATGGAAGGAAAGAGCATACTGTTTAAGAAATTCGGAGGTGTAGACGCCTTTCCTATATGCCTGGATACGCAAGATACTCAAGAGATAATCGATACCGTGACAAACATTGCTCCGTGCTTCGGCGGCATAAATCTCGAAGATATATCTGCTCCGAGATGTTTCGAGATCGAAAAAGCGTTGATAGAGAGATTAAATATCCCGGTTTTTCACGACGACCAACACGGCACAGCAATAGTTGTATTGGCTGCGGTAGTCAATTCGCTTAAAATCGTGGGCAAGGAACTGGCAAAAGTAAGGATTTGCATATCCGGCGCAGGAGCGGCAGGCTCGGCTATATGTCGCTTGCTTTTGGCAGCAGGCGCCGAGGATATAGTAGTAACGTGCAGCAAAGGCGTTATTTACAACGGCATGGAAGGACTCGATCCGTTTAAAAAAGAACTTTCGACGCTTATTAACCATAGAGGTGTAAAGGGTGGTTTAAAAGAAGCAATACAAGGTTGCGACGTGTTTATCGGCGTAAGTAAAGCCGGTTTACTTACCGGTGAAATGGTTGAGAGTATGGCAAAAGATGCTATAATATTTGCCATGGCTAATCCAACCCCGGAAATTTTCCCGGACGAAGCAAAAAAACACGGAGCTAAGGTAGTCGGCACAGGGCGAAGCGATTATCCCAATCAAATAAATAACGTTTTGGTGTTCCCGGGATTCTTTAGAGGCGTTCTGGATGCCAGAGTAACCAAGATTACAGAGCGGATGAAAATTAACGCAGCGTATGCGCTTGCCGCTTTGGTAAAAGACGACGAACTTTCTTCCGACTACGTTTTGCCGGGCGCATTCGATAAACGAGTGGCAAGCGCAATAGCGCAAAGCGTCATGCAGACGGCTAAAGAAAGTTAGGAATAAAACTTAGTAAGCATACCCAATATTTCGTTGGAAGCAAAGCTCTCTATGGCAGAAAATCCCGTCACGGAGGGCTTTTTTTCTGCCATTTTCATGAGCGATACCAGTTGTTCCGTTTTTTCGTTCTTCGGCATAATGCTTTCTATAGCCTTGCTTTTGTCACCGCACTTAAGCGCCGTAACGATTTTCAGCATATCGGAGTTGCCGCCTTTGAGGAT
Source organism: Firmicutes bacterium CAG:552 (assembly GCA_000435495.1). Taxonomy (GTDB): domain Bacteria; phylum Bacillota; class Clostridia; order Christensenellales; family Pumilibacteraceae; genus CAG-552. Next base: position 37,831 of record FR884052.1, read on the forward strand.
AAGCGGCAACAGCGTTTCAATATTCATGTGATTCCTCCATACAAAGTATTCACTATTTAATATATTCGAGCATAAAGATTACAGACACAGTTTTTGTGGAGGGATATATGAAAGATTTAAAAAGTTTTAAGAATACGGCGCAAAGTCCGGAGGAAACGTTAAACAAATACAAGGATCTGACCGACGACGAGCTCATCGGTTTGCTGATTTCTCAAGTCAAAAAAGCAAAGGAAAAAGGCGAACTCGACGCCGAACAGACGAAACGTTTCGTGGAGATTGTTTCGCCCAGGTTGACCGAAGAACAACGGCAAAAACTTGATGCGGTTATGAAAATGGCCGACATGTAGCCGTTATATTTGTTTTATTGACTCTACCAGATAATCGATATCTTTAAAGTCATTGTCCGGTCCGACCGAAGCTCTGACCATTCCTCTGTCTATAGTGCCGTACGCTTTGTGGAGCAGCGGAGCGCAATGAAGTCCGCAACGCAAACATAAGCCCTTTTCGCCGAGAGCGTCGCAGGTAAACGCCGAATCATAGTTTTTTACATTAAATGCAATTATTCCGGCGACGGGATCTTTTGTGTATACCGTGGCGCAACGTTTTAGTTTTACAAACGCATATCTGCCCAATGTTTCTACTTTTTTTCGCCACTTTTCACAGCTGCGTTTGTATACGGTAATGGCGGCATTAAGTCCCATTATGGCAGGCAATGGCAAAGTGCCGCTTTCCAGACCTTCGGGCAAGTCGTTAGGCTGCGTAAGGTTAGCGGACATTGTTCCAGTACCGCCTTTACGCAACGGCATAAGTTCGACTTTTTCGTTAAACATCAGCAGACCTACTCCTTGCGGCGCATGCAGACCTTTGTGCGGCGCAACGGCTATTATGTCACCGCAAATTTCGCTCGGCATAATGCTGCCTACGGCTTGAGCTGCGTCTGTAAGCATTATAATTCCGGTGCCTTGTAGCCGGCGATACACTTCTTTATAAGGCAAAACCGTGCCGGTAACGTTGCTTACCGCATTTATAACTACAAGTTTCGTGCGCCTATCTATTGCATCGAGGACGGCTTGTTCCGTTATAATGCCTTCACTGTCGGGATTTACTATCGTAAGAGATATTTTGCCGCTGTTTTTTAGATCGTATAGCGGGCGCAATACGCTGTTATGCTCGAAGGCTGTTGTTACGACGTTACCTCTGATGTTTAAACCGTATATGGCCAGATTCAGCGAATCGGTGCAACCGTAAGTAAATATTGTGCGTTGCGGCTCGAATCCGAACAAATTCGCTGCCTTCACTCTGGTGTCGTTGAGCGCAAACGCCGCTTTTTTAGCATAATAATGTCCGGCTCTGCCTGCATTAGCCGACAAATTTTTTAAAGTAGCGCTTACCGAAGATATGACTTCGTGCGGTTTATAAAAAGATGTGGAAGAATTATCGAGATATATCATGTCAAGTTCTCCGTGCCTCAAATATAATGGAGTATAATATATTACATTATACGAAGCGCAACTGCGATTGCGTACTCGTGGCGGAGGAAAAACAAATGAAATATTTATTCGTATTTAAGTCGAGAACAAGTGCTTTTTCTTTTATAACGGCTCTTCGTAAGGCGGGAATTGCTGCTGAGATAGTGTCGACTCCGGCGTCGAAGGGCGGCGGCTGCGGATTGAGCGTAAAAGTGAGCGATCTGTCTAAAGCAAAAAAAGTATTCGGACTGGGCAATTTTCCGTCTTTAACGGGAATATACGTACAAAAACAGTAATATAACCGACTTATAAAGATTGCATTCTGTTTGCGTTTGTGCTATACTTAGCGTGGCGGCGATGCGAACGCTTTTTCGGCTCGCCATTAACAAAAGGAGCAAAATGCGATGGAAGACAACGGCAAAATTAAGCTAAAACTTAATGTAAAGAAAACGATTACCGTAGGACTTGCCTTTATGGCGATATGTATGTTTTGGCAGGTTTACGATAATCTTATGCCATTGATGCTCAGAGAATTGGGATTTAAGGAAACTTTGCGAGGCGTGGTTATGTGTTTGGATAACGTGCTTGCATTGGTTCTTTTGCCGTTTATGGGACAATGGTCAGACAACCTTACCGGAAAAATAAGAAACAAATACGGTAGACGAATGCCGTTTATAGTGGTAGGTTCGATACTTGCGGCGTTCTTTTTCCTTTTGGTTAATTTTTCGTTTAATATGGCAAAAGGCGAAACCGTCAACAGCGTATGGCTTGCGATAATGATGGTAACCACTGCCTTTTTGCTGATATCGATGAGTTTGTATCGTACGCCTGCGGTTGCGCTTATGCCGGACGTTACGCCCAAAGAGATTCGCAGTCAGGGTAACACGATAATCAATATTATGGGTACGATAGGCGGCGTAATTCCTACCGCTCTTATGTCTTTTAACGTATTTTTGAAAACTTACGAAACTGTGGAGGACGGAGTCACCGTCAAACATATGGAAGGTAACAACTGGTTGCTTGTCGGCGTGATAAGCGCACTTATGATTCTTGCCACAATTGTTTTGATGGTTAAGGTTAACGAAAACAAAATGGTAGAAGAAAAACGTAAACTTTTAGAGAGTATCGGGATAAGCGAAGACAGCGATGTCGAAGTTAAAAAAGACAAGATTTCCATAAAGGAAGGTTTGACGCTCCTGGACAAAGGTCAACGCAAGAGTTTGCTGTTTATTTTGATTTCGGTTTCCATGTGGTATTTTGCGTACAACGGAGTAACTTCTCATTTTTCGGCGTTCGCTTTGGACGTACTCGGATTGGACAAGTTTTCTACCGCATTGCTTGTCGGACAAGCGTCGGCGTTTGTATTTTACATTCCGGCAAGTAAGTTAGGCGAAAAAATAGGTAGAAAAAAGACTATTATGCTGGGTGTAATTCTGATGATTTTAGGATTCGGATTGGGCAGTGTGCTTATTTATACGGTAAAAGACCTCGACTTCCTAAAATATGTTATGTACCCCGTATTCGTCTTGGTTGGTGCAGGCTGGGCGACTATAAACGTTCATTCGTTTGTCATGAGCGTAGAAATGGCTACCGAAAAAACGACCGGAGTATTTACCGGATTGTATTATTCGTTCTCCATGGCGGCGCAAATAGTTACGCCGATACTTGCGGGTTTTTGTATGGAAAAAATAGAACCGAGATGCTTGCTCTTATACGCAACGCTGTTTTCCGTACTTGCTCTCGTAGCGATGAGCTTCGTAAAACACGGTAACGCCGGCGACACCGTGAGAAAACTCGATTTGGCAGATGACCCCGTTGCTTACGAAAGAGATGAGTAACTTAGTCGAAGAGATACTGCAAAGACTCGACGGAAAATATCCTGACGCAGAGTGCGAACTCGACTATAAAACGCCGTTTACGTTATTGATAGCGGTAATACTATCTGCGCAGTGCACGGATAAAAGAGTTAACGAAGTTACAAAAGATTTGTTTGTTAAGTACGATACCCCCGCCGAATTTGCTTCGTTAAAAGTTGAGCAGCTAGAAAAATTAATATATAAGTGCGGATTTTATCATAGTAAAGCAAAAAATATAATAGGAGCGGCAAAAAAGATATGCAGCGATTTTGGCGGTGAGGTTCCGTCTACGATGGAAGGATTGCTTTCCTTGCCGGGCGTAGGGCGTAAAACGGCAAACGTAGTGCTTGCCGAGGCGTTTAAGCAGCAAACCGCACCGGTGGATACTCACGTTTTCAGAGTCAGTCACAGATTAGGGCTTTCGGACGGAAAAACGCCGGAAGAAGTAGAAAAGGATTTGTTGCGCATTGTACCTACCGAAAAACTCATTAAGACGCATCATCTTTTGATATTTCACGGAAGGTATACATGCAAAGCAATAAAACCGCAATGCAATGATTGTCCGCTAATCGATTTATGTAATTTTTATAAGGAAAAATAGCAGATGTTTATAGACAAAGTCAAGATTTATATTCAGGCAGGCAAAGGCGGCGACGGCTGCACTTCCTTCTATACCGAAAAGTATGTTGCTAACGGAGGCCCTGACGGTGGCGACGGGGGAAAGGGCGGCGATATCGAATTTAGAGTAGACGATCGAAAAAGCTCGCTTGCTGATTACAGGTATTCGCAACATTTTAAAGCGGCGGACGGACAAAACGGTTCGCCAAAGTATTGCCACGGCAAAAAGGGCGAAAACCTTGTTATTTACGTGCCTAGAGGTACTGTAATAAGAGACGAAGAAAGCGGAAAAATAGTGGCAGACATGTTTGACGACGGTCAATCGGCAGTTGTTCTGACGGGAGGTTTGGGCGGCAAAGGCAACGCAAGATTTAAAACTTCTCGTAGACAGGCTCCTCATTATTCGCAAAAAGGGCAGGCGACCGAAGAGCATGCCGTAATAATGGAATTGATGACGATAGCGGACGTAGGACTTGTCGGATATCCGAACGTCGGCAAAAGCACTTTGCTGTCGGTTATATCCAACGCAAAACCCAAAATAGCAAATTATCACTTTACAACGCTTAGCCCCAATCTCGGAGTCGTGTCTTGCTTCGATAGGAATTTTGTCGTTGCGGACATTCCCGGGTTGATAGAAGGCGCAAGTGAGGGCGTCGGGTTAGGTCATGATTTTTTAAGGCATATCGACCGAACCAGACTTATCGTCCATGTGGTGGACGTGTCGGGAATCGAAGGCAGAAATCCGTACGAAGATTACGTCAGAATAAATCAAGAATTGAAAAAGTACGGCAGCAGCGTGGCGAAGTTACCCGTAATAATCGCTCTTAACAAATGCGATATTGCGCCCAAGGAAAATATTGCCGAATTTCGCCGCAAAGTAAGAGGGAAACGCATCGTAGAAATAAGCGGAGTTACACATAAAGGAATAGACCAGTTGATAAGAACGATTGCCGAAAAGTTGGAAAAGTTGCCGCCGGTAGAGCCGATTAAATACGAGCCTTTCGAGTACGGAAAAATTTCTACCGACGACTTTTACATCGAAAGATGCGATGATGGAAGCTTTGAAGTTTACGGCGGCTTGATAGACGAAATCGCTCGAGGTATAGTCCTTGACGACTACGACAGTTTCAATTTCTTCCAAAAAATTCTTAAAGAGAAGGGAATTATAAAAGAGCTTGTAAAGAGAGGAGCGAAAGACGGAGATACCATACACATTCTCGACTTCGATTTCGACTTTGTAGAGTAAATGAAAAGAACTGTTATATTCGGAGGCAGCTTCGATCCGTTGCACATAGGGCACGAGAACATAATTCGTAATTTAGCCGACAGATTCGATGAAGTTATTGTTGTGCCGACGTATGTATCGCCCTTTAAACAAGCGGAAAAAGCGGCGTCGCCGGAGTTAAGACTGGCGATGCTCAGGAGTGCGAATTTTCCGGACAACGTTATCATATCTGATTACGAAATAGGTAATAGCGGATGCAGTTATTCGATAAACACGGTGATGAATTTTGCGTCGGAAGATCGCAAATTATATTTTGCCGTCGGAGGCGAAGCGGTTCGTACACTGGATAAGTGGTATCAAGCGGAAAAGTTAAAACGCATGTGCGTTTTTTATGCAATACTCAGACCAGGATACGACAAAAGACGTGACGTAGAAAACGTAGAATGGGCTGATTTTTGCGGAGACGATATTTCTTCGAGCGAGGTAAAAGCGGCTCTCGGTATAGGATACGGAAAATCGCTCGTTTCGCCGGGCGTATACAAGATAATAGAGGAAAACGGACTGTACGACGGTTATAATTTCGTAGGCAAAGCATACGAGCGTTTCGGCATGAAGCCGCAAAGGATAGAACATAGTTTTAACGCCACCATAGAGGGAATAAAACTTGCAAAGCGTTACGACGCAAATATAAAAGACGTGACGGTAGCGTTGCTTATGCACGATATCGGCAAGTACGTAACGGTGGACATGCTCAAGGATATGAAAATCCCTGTACCCGATTGCGGAAATCTCCCCGAGGAGTGTCGCCATGCCGAGTACGGCGCAGCTATATGTAAGTACGTTTATAATCTTAGCGACGCAATAGTCAATGCGGTAAAATATCATACTACATGTTGTCCGTCAATGGACAAACTTACCAAAATCGTTGCGCTTGCCGATTTTATTGAGCCCGGCAGAAAATTTGACGGAGTGGAAAAGATCAGAGAAGCGGCTAAAAACAATCTTGACGAAGCTGTCGTTATGATGCTTAAAAGTACAATCGATTATTTGCGGGCGCAGAATAAATATGTTGCGCCTATTACGATAGAAACCTATCGGAAATTAGGAGGAAAACTATAATGGAGATTAAAAAGAAGTGTTTAAGCGGCGAACTTCAATATTCGCCGAGTGAATTTGCGGTAAAGATAGCCACGTTACTTGACGAAAAGAAGGGTAAAAATATTACCCTTATAGATCTCAATGGCAAGACGCTGATAGCCGATTTCTTCGTAATATGTTCGGCTAAGTCTACCACTGCGGTACGTGCGCTTGCGGATTACGTGGATGAAAAACTCAGTGCCGAAGGAATAGAACCGAGAGGCAGAGATATCGATCCTAAATGGGCTGCAGTGGATTACGGTTGCGTCATTCTGCACGTAATGCACGAAGAAACGAGAGAATTTTATAATCTCGAAAGATTGTGGGACGACGGCGATAACGTAGAGGTACTTTATCGATGATTTGGGAGTTGGAATTTATAAAAGCTCTTCAAAGCGGCAGTAATAGGTTTTTTGATTATGTAATGTACTTTTTTACACAAGCCGGTACCGAAATATTCTTTATGGCGGTAGCGTTGCTCTTTTATTGGTGTATAAACAAACGAGAAGGCTATAAGTACATGAACTTGTTTTTTGCGTCTCAACTTATCGTAGGAGCCGTTAAAATTCTCGTTGCCCGTCCTCGTCCGTACCTAAGAGAATACGTCGGCGTGGACGCAATAATGGAGCGTACGGGCGGTTATTCTTTCCCAAGCGGACACAGTAATAACGTTTCGGTCGCTACAGTGTTTTGCAGCGATTACGCAAGGCGCAACGGCAGCAAAAGAGCATTTTCGATAACTACGGCATGTTTTATAGTTTTGACGATTTTGACAATGTTTTCCAGAGTATATCTCGGTCAGCATTATCCCACAGACGTATTATGCGGAATGTGCTTCGGAGTAGGACTTTCGCTGCTGGGTATATATTTATTCGATTTGTTCGGTGCAAAAGAAGAACAGTCGGCCTATTTTATAGTGCCGATATGTTTTGTGCTAACCGTGTTCGGGGTTTTGTGGTATATATTCGAAGGCGATTCTGCAGACGCCATACTCAAAGTGGCAGGAATCTACATGGCAATAGGCATGGGATACTTTTTGGAAAAACGTAATGTTAAGTACGAAGTAAAGGCTGACAAGTTTTACAAATACGTATTACGTATGATTTTGGGCGTTGCGATATTGTTCGGACTCAGGACCGGGTTAAAGTATTTGTTCGGACTTTGTGACGGAGTAATCGGATATTTTCTGTCCGAGTTCGTTCGTTATTTTATCTTGGGTATATTTGTTTCGTTGCTTGCGCCCATGCTGTTTAAAAAGTTAAAAATATAATTTTTGCTTTACGTAAAAAGAATTGTTTATTACAAAGATAAAAAGCCGCATAGATTAAAAATCGGCGGTTTTTATATGCAAACCGGACAATATTATACAAAAAATAAATTATATACGGCTTTATCTAAAAAACGCTTGACTTGTAGCGACCTCGGATATATAATTTGTCAGTCTGCAATTTACGGAAGGAAGGTATATTTATGTTGATGAGTACAGACATTTTAGCTGTTTTGGAAAAATCGTTGAATTCCGATTTACTTTGCCTCGCTATAACGCTTATAGCGGGACTTGCCATGTCGAGATTAGTAAGGCTGCTTAAGTTGCCGGCTGTTACCGGATACTTAATCGCAGGCATTTTGATAGGGCCTTATTGCCTCGGCGCATTGGGCAGACTCATAGGCTTGGACGGACTTGGATTTGTTTCGAGCGAAGCGGTAGAGTCTTTTGACGTAATTTCGCAGGTAGCTCTGGGCTTTATAGCGTTTTCGATAGGTACCGAGTTTAGATTGGAAGAAATTAAACATATAGGTAAGCAAGCTACCGTTATAGCGATACTCCAGGCGTTAGCGGCTACGTTGCTTGTTGACATAGTGCTTATAGGACTTAGTTTTATTTTGGATGAGCTTAGCTTGGAAGCCGCTATAGTTTTGGGAGCGGTAGCAGCTGCGACAGCTCCGGCAGCTACTTTGATGGTGGTAAAGCAGTACAAAGCAAAAGGTCCTGTTACAGACATACTTTTGCCGGTTGTCGCATTGGATGACGCCGTAGGATTGGTCGTATTTTCGGTTTCGTACGGAGTTGCTAAAACGTTGGCGTCCGGACAGTTCGACATGGTTTCCGTAATTTGCAATCCGATTATCGAGGTTGTTCTTTCGGTAGGGGTGGGTGCACTGCTCGGATATCTGTTTAACCTTATCGAAAAGTGCTTTAAATCCAATTCGAAACGACTTTGTCTTGCAATAACTTTCGTGCTGTTTGCAGTTGCAATATCTATGTTGGAAGTAAAAATAGGCAAGATTACGATAGGATTTTCTTCGCTGCTTGTATGTATGATGCTCGGTACGATATTCTGCAATACCTGCAAAGAACAGGCGGAAATAATGGAAAAAACGGACAAATGGACAGCTCCGCTCTTTGTGTTGTTCTTTGTAATTTCGGGCGCCGGACTTGAACTCAGCGTGTTCAAAAATTGGGTTATCGTGTTGATCGGCGTGGTGTACGTATTAGTCAGAGCTTTGGGCAAGTGCTTCGGAGCCACTGCAAGTTCTAAGATGATGAAGTGCGAACCCGTTATTCAAAAGTATCTCGGAATAACGCTTTTACCGCAAGCCGGCGTTGCGCTTGGTATGTCCCTTACCGTAATTAACGACGGAGTGTTGGGCGGCGACGGTGAACTTGTTCGAAACATAACTCTTTTTGCAGTGCTTGTTTACGAACTTGTAGGTCCCATGCTCACTAAAATTGCGCTTACAAAAGCCGGCGAAATTGTACCAAAAGCGGAAACCGCTGCGGTAGCCTCGACCGAAGAAGACGACGATTAGATTCGGAACCGGTCACAATATCGTCGCTATTCAAAACATGATTGGATTAAAAGTCGTTGTAACGTGCTTGTAGTTTGTTACAGCGACTTTTTGTATTGACATTTACAAATCGAAATGGTATAATCTGCGTATGAAAGAAAATAAATTTTTAAGAATAATTGCTATTATAGCTTTAGCGCTTATGGGGATATTTACCGTAGCGTTAATTCTCTATCTTTTCGATAAGACATTGTTAAACGGTGCGATCGGAGCGCTTGCGGCGTGGAGTGGCGGAATAGGTTTTTTACTTTGCGTGTTTTTATGGTTAAGTCGAGCGTTCCCCGCCCAAAAGGCGAAAGACAATGCGAGAGCAAAACTTCAGCAAGAATATGACGAGCTTACAGCAAAAGAACAAGCTGCCAAAGATGCCGAAAGCGACGGCAACGAACAGGGTCGTAACGACGGAGCTAAGGGAGAAAGCGCTTCCGGCGGGCAATACGTCGACAAGCAGTGAAATCAGCTTTTTAATTTGCATAAAATCGCAAGAGTTAAGTTAGCCGCTGCCGCTACTATGCAAATGAGAGCATAGGGCGAAAATGCCGCAGTAACGGACAGAGCCACTGCGGAAAACAAAAATGCTTTGCTCTTAGCTGATGAAAGTGTGATTTTAGGACGTCTTTTTCGATAAGAAACTTGCGGCAGCAAATTTAATTTGCTTAGGAATTCGTACGCTCGATGTTTGGTAATTACCGAGCAATTGTCGATGAACGCCAAATATTTTTGCGTTTCTTGATTGCACTCGTTGCACAAAATCAAAAGTCTTACGTTTGCATCTTTGCTTATCGAATAAGCGCAGGCAAGTCGAGCTAAAGTAAGAGCTCCGTTAAAGTGTACGGCGATGGCCGTGTGTTTGCCTATGCAAACGCAGTCGCGAATTTCGCAACCGAGTTTTTCGGCGAGTTTATGCAATGTTACCGAATCGGCTTGTACGCACAGCTGCGCCATAGTAAGGTCCACTGTTTGCTTCGAAATGTGTTTAGCATGTCTTTTTTTGTCTAATTTACGAGTCACAAGCAAAGTTGCGCAAGCCGGTATTACTGATATAAGCATACTTAAAGCGCCGTTTAATGCATAGCCGAGCGATACGGCAAACAATAGCCATATCGCAAAAGCGATAGCAAATTCATCGACGATATATGCTAATTTACTTTTTACCATATAAAAAATTATTACCAAATTTATCGGGGATAAACAATGCAAACCCAAATATTGACGTTTAATTCGGAAAATTTAAAAAAATGCGCAGATGAGATTTTGTCAGGCGGGATAGTTGCGTTTCCGACCGAAACGGTTTACGGGTTAGGCGCAAATGCGCTTGACGAAAATGCCGTAAAGAAAATTTACGTTGCCAAAGGCAGACCAAGCGATAATCCGCTGATTTGTCATGTAAGCAATAAAGCGCAAATAGAAAAGCTCGGAGACGTAACGCCATTCGCTCGAAAAATTATTGACGCTTTTATGCCTGGACCTATAACCGTTGTGCTTAGCAAAAAGAATTGCGTAAGCGGAGTCGTTACGGGTGGATTGAATACGGTAGGGGTGCGCATGCCCGATCACGAAGTGGCAAGGACGTTTATAGCCGAGTGCGGGGTGCCGCTGTGTGCGCCGTCCGCAAATACAAGCACAAAGCCGAGTCCGACGCAGGCAAAATATGTTTTTGACGATTTGAACGGCAAAATCAGATATATCCTTGACGGAGGGAGCTGTAGGGTAGGTATCGAATCGACTATCGTTGACTGCGTAAACAAAAGGATTTTGCGTAAGGGCGGCGTTTCGGAAGAGCAAATAGAAGCAGTTGTCGGCAAGCTTGGCAAGGAACCGATAAAAAGCGACGTGCCTCTTTGCCCGGGAATGAAATACAAACACTATAGCCCGGACGCAGAAGTCTATCTTGCAAAAGCGGGAGTCGATATGACAAAACGTATTTGTGATTTTTACGACAAGCTAGTCGGGAAAAAAATAATTTTTTCGCTAAAAGGAGATTACGGTAACCGCAACGTAGTAAAAGTCGGAGATACGGTAGTGCAATATGCCGAAAACGTTTTCGCATTGTTCAGAGAAGCGGATAAGTCGGGATACCGCTACATTATTTGCGAGGGGGTAGAAGATTGCGGAATAGGAGCCGCTCTTCTTAACCGCCTTAATAAATCTAGCGGCGGTAAAACGATATGAAAGTTCTGTTTTTGGATGCGACAAACACTACTACGTCGGTGATTGCGCAGCGCATATTTGCAAAGAGTTGCGAAAGTTCGTCTGCAGGCATGAGTATAGGTGAGAGCACGCCTAAGCAAACGTACGATTTATTAAAAAAGCATAAGCTTGACTGCAGCGTTCACTTACCGACGCAAGTTACCGTAGAGGCCATGAACGATGCCGATCGGATAATTTGTCTCAGCCGGGGGTGTTATAACGCCATAGCAAAACTTGCACCCGAATTTCTGCATAAAACGTTAGATGCCGAAAGTATTTTATGCGAGCCGGTTATTGAGCCGTTCGATATGGGCGAGAGTGCCTACGAAACATGTTTTTCGCAAATGCGAATGTTAAAAAACGCCGTCGATTTTTTTTAAAAAGCGGTGTTTTTGTTATATTTTTTGTTGCTTAAAATTTTTCGTGGTGTTATAATGTATGCGTTGCGGTTTATTGATAATATGGTTGTGATTCGCCGCAAAATTTCGGAGGTGCTTAAGATATGATAGCTATCGGATGCGATCATGCGGCGGTCGGGTTTAAAAACGCCATAATCGAGCATTTGAGAAAGAACGGTTTCGACGTAAAAGATTACGGTTGTGACGGTGAGAAGTCGGTGGACTATCCCGACTACGCCCTTAAAGTCGCAGAGGACGTCGCCGCAGGCAAGTGCGAAAAAGGTATATTGATTTGCGGTACCGGTATAGGAATGTGCATTGCCGCCAACAAAGTAAAAGGAATTAGGTGCGCTCACTGCTCGGACACGTTTTCGGCTAAAGCTACGAGGATGCATAACGATGCCAACATACTTGCTATGGGAGAGAGGACGATAGGACTCGGACTTGCCCTCGATATAGTCGATTGTTTTGTAAATACTCCGTTTTCCGGCGATGTGAGACACGTGCGTCGGTTGGATAAAATAGCCGAAATCGAAAATAAATATTTTAAGTAAGGGACGATTATGGAAGAGATTCTTCGAGAAATAAAAGCTAAAGAGCAAGAAGCTGCGGATATGAGAGCAGCGGCTCAAAAAAAAGCTGCAGAGCTTTCGCTTGCGGCTACTAACGACGTTTCCGCAATGCGTCTTTCTTACGAACAAAAACTTAAGGATGACGCAATAAAGATTATAACCGAAGCTAAGACGCAGTGCTCGCTTAATAATGATGCGGCCATTGCCGCCGCCGACGCAAACGCAAAGCGTATTGCTGCGGACACTCGCAAAAAAGTTGCCGACTGCGCAGCTAAAATAGTAAAACGCATTTATAAGGAAACGATTTAAATGATAGTCGGTATGAGCAGAGTGCGCCTCGTCGGATTAAAATCTGATTATGACGGCGTTATAGATATACTTACTAAGAGCAAAAGCTTCGAATATCGAAAGACAGAAGTCGTCAACGAAGAACTTACCGAAGAGCAGCTCGAAAGTGTCAGAGCGGAACAGGCCAGAGCGGCTTTTGCGATAGATTATATCGGCAAGCTCGATGCAAAAGCGAAAGCGATATGCAAAAAAAATAAAAATAAGTATGTTCCGCTAAAGAAAAGCGGAGTTAGGGACATAGTAGATTTCGGAGCGTTCTCCTTGGTTGAAGAAAAGACCGACGAGATTAAGCGAGTTATCGGCGAAATAACGGATTTGAGCTTTAAGCAAGTCGAGTTAAAGACTAAGATAGCAGAGCTTATCGCACAAAGAAAGACGTATTATCCATACTCCGGATGTCAATTGGATTTCACCGAGATAGGCGATACGGAGCAGACTTTTTGCGACGTGTACTACAATCAGAGACCTGATAAAAAAGCTGATTTGCCGGATGAAACCGTAGAAGTTTGCTACAATGTTGCAACCGGCAAGGTAGTCGCCGTAATAGGGTTTAAAAATCAGAAAGAACAGATTGCTGCGGCGATGAGTGCCTGCGGATATACTAAACTTTTGTTGAATTGTCGTAACGTGGACGAAGTTATCGCTTCGTATGATAAACAAATCAGCGAACTTAATGAGCAGAGCGATAAGTTGGTATTTGTCGGTCTGAAGTATGCCGAAAATCTTTCGGACTTAAAAATTTATTACGATTTACTCGGGATAAGAACGCAGCAGCAGATTGCGCTCGACAATTCTTTGCGTTCCGAATATACTTTTATGCTTGACGGTTGGGTTCCTACCGAATGCGCCGAATCGTTGATGAGCGAAGTCGGCAACAAATATGAAGTTTATTATTCGGTAACGGAGGCGGAAATAAAAGACGAACCGCCCACGTTGCTCAGAAACAATGCGGTAGTTCAGCCGTTTGAGAACGTAACTGCTATGTATACCGTTCCCAATTACGCCGAAAAAGATCCTAATCCTCATATGTCGATATGGTATTTTATAATATTCGGAATAATGTGCGGTGACGTAGTGTACGGATTGGCTCTTACGGTAGCATGTTTCGTGTTACTTAAGATAAAGAAATTCGAAAGAGGCACTGCCAACATGATAAAGATGTTCGGTATATGCGGTATTTCTTCCATGCTTTGGGGCGTGGCTTTTAACAGTTATTTAGGTTTCGGTCTTACCGACTTCGGTATATCGGACAGATTTTTTTGGTTTGCGCCTCTCGATAACGCCATGATGTTGTTGGGACTCGCATTACTTGTCGGATATCTTCATATTTTCTACGGATATTTGTTGGGATTTGCAAGATGCGTAAGACAAAAGGACATTATGGGCGCTCTGTTCGATATGGGCTTTATGATTGTCGTTATGGTCGGAATAGGTTGTCTTGCCGCTAATACTCTTACCGGTATACTTACTAAAGGCGAGTTTGACTTCTCAGGGCAGTACTTGGAGCCAGAACTGTCGTCGAAACTCAGTAGCGTCGGTATGATTTTGTTGCTTGTTGCTATGGGCGGAATATTCTTGACGTCGGGAAGAGCAAATAAAAGTATAATGGGCAAGCTTGGAGGCGGACTCTACGGCGTGTACGGTCTCGTCAACCTGATTTCGGATATTTTGTCTTACTGCAGATTGTTCGGATTGGGACTTGCCGGCGGCGCAATCGCATATGCGTTTAACAATCTCATAACGACGATATTTTTCTCTAACGGTTTGGCTATGACTATTGCCGGAGCCGTATTGCTGTTGTTCTTACATATATTTAACCTTGCGTTGTCGCTTCTCAGCGCATACGTTCATAACGCAAGATTGCAGATGTTGGAATTTTATGGAAAATTCCTTATCGGAGACGGAAGAGAGTTTTCTTACGTCGGCGATAAAACTCGTTTCGTCAAATACTAAGCCCTGCTTAGGTTTGTATACAAAAATGTTTTCATTTTTCGGAGGTTTAATTTTATGGGTTATGTTTACGGAAGCATAGGCGCAGTACTTGCGATTGTAGTTTCTTCCATCGGTTCGTGTATCGGCGTAGGTAAAGCAGGACAGCTTGCCGGCGGATTTTTAAGTAAAGATCCGAGCAAATTCACCGCTATGCTTATACTTCAGTTGTTGCCTGCGACTCAGGGTCTTTACGGCTTCATAGTAGCGTTCATGGCGCTTTCGCAGCTCGGAATGCTCGGCGGCGGCGGCGTAGTCGTTAACAATTACGAAGGTCTCGCAATGCTCGTCGCTTGTCTTCCCATCACCGTAATCGGCTTTGTTTCCGCAATATTCCAGGGCAAAGTGGTTATGGCAGGTATGGAAATGTGCGTTAAGCAGGAAGGACAGACCGGTCACGCTCTTTTGATGGCGGTACTTGTAGAAATATTCGCAATATTCTCTTTCGTTATTTCCCTTTTGGCAGTGCTTGGAGTGCTTGGAACCGGAATCACCATGCCCGCAGAAACTGTAGATCCCGGCGCAGGCGCAGCATTTTTGGCTTTGGTATAAGGATTAAAAAATGAGCAAACAAGCTATTTTAACAAAAATAGAGGAGAAAGCTCACGAGACGGCAGAAGCTATCGTAATAAATGCGGAAGCAGACGCTACGGCTGTCAGACAGGAAGCAAGCGAAAAGTTTGAGGCGGACTACAAAAAAGGCATAGCCAAAGCGCAAGCCGAGGCAGACGCACTGGTAGCTCGTCAGAAGACCTTATCGTCGCTCGAAGCGAGAAAGATAGAACTTAAAGCTCGTCAGGACGCTATAAACGCCGTCTACGAGAGGGCGTTCGAGACTATGACGAAATTATCGGACAAAGAATATTGCGAGTTTTATACTGCGCTGGCAATAAAAAACATCGAGGACGGCGATACGGTTATTTCCGAGGATAGACGATTGGACGAAAAATGGTTTGCTTCTTTAAAGTCTGCAACCGGCAAAAACATCACGTTCGAGCAATTTTCGAATAACGGTTTCGGCGTAATTTTGCGTAGCGATAAGTACGATAAAAATCTCACTCTGAGATCCGTAATGGCAGACGTCAGGGCGCAAACGGAATCGGAAGTTGCAGCGGAGTTGTTTGGTTAATATGAGAAAAGACGTAGTGTTTGTTTCGGCGGTGTGTAAAGCCGAGTCCAAAAATCTCCTTACCAAAGAGCAGATTTCTCGACTTTGCGACGCAGATCTCGACGAAGCTTTAAAGATTTTACACGAAAAGGGTTATAACGACGGCGTTTATACCGCCGATAGCTTTGACGTGGACAAATTTATGAGCAGACAGGTCGCTTTGCTTGTCGATTTCGTAAAGGAATACGCTCCCACCCAAAGAGCCGAAAAGTTTATTTTGGCGCCGCTCGAGTGTAACAACATCAGAGCATTGTACAAGGAAAGTAGGGGCGGAGCTAAGAGCTTGTTGTATAACGTGGACGTTTCGCTCGACGATTTACCCAAAGAAATTGCTACGGTAATGAACGGTTTGGGAGACGATATTTCGCCGAAAGACGCCGATTACGAATTAGCAAAAGCCGAAGCCGACTATACGCTCAGACTGGCAAAGGGTAACAAGCTGTTTACAGAGTTTGCCAAAGCAAAAATAGACGGCATAAACCTTTTAGCTAAATTGCGTGCAAAACGATTAGGCATCGAAATGCCCTTTATTCCGGGCGGAAATTTTGCAGATAAAGATGCTGTAAAATTCGAAGGAACGCCGTATGAAGAGTTTGCAAGCGACGATTCCGTCGCTTTGGAAACCGGATTTAGCGTTGCGTTGTCGGAGATTGCAGGCAGCCGAAATGTCGATGTCGATTCTTGCGGACCGTTGCTATGGTATTTTAACGCCAAGTATGACGAGCTTAAGACGGTTAAGATGATTCTCGTTTGCATTAAGAGTAATGCTCGCAGCGAGATCGCAAAACGAATAAGGGGGCTGCATGAATAAAAAACTTGCGGTTATAGGCGAAAAACAAATAGTTACCGCATTTAAGGCGGTAGGCTTGGAAACGTTTTTTGCAGATAAGGCAGAGGACGCCACCGACATACTTAGAGAATTGGTAAAGAGCGGTGACTATGCGGTAGTATTTATAACCGAAAATATCGCCGCTTCCATGGACGATACGTTACAAGTTTTGAAAAAACGCGCGTATCCTGCGGTTGTGCCTATTCCGTCACTCGAAGATAGCGGCTATGGCATGGCTTCCATAAAAAAAGACGTAGAACGCGCTATAGGCGCAGATATATTATTTGGCAAAGATTGATTCTTTGCGGAGGACAAAGCATGAAAGGTAAAATAATTAAGGTGTCCGGTCCCTTGATCGTAGCCGAAGGAATGGCGGGAGTAAAGATGTACGACGTCGTTCGAGTTTCTCAGCTCGGACTTATCGGCGAAATTATAGAGCTCCGAGGCGACAAAGCTTCCATTCAGGTTTACGAAGAGACGAGTATGCTTGGACCCGGCGAAGAAGTAGAGAGTACGGGCGCACCGCTCAGCGTCGAACTTGCTCCGGGCTTGATGGAGAGTATTTTCGACGGTATTCAAAGACCGTTGCCCGACCTTATTCGCAACAGCGGCGACCGAATCCACCGAGGTATAAAAGTTTCTGCGCTCGATCACGAAAAGAAGTGGGCGTTTATGCCGGTAGCAAAACAAGGCGATTTCGTTCAGCAAGGCGACGTTTTGGGTTGCGTAAAAGAGAACGAAGTTATCGAACACAGAATAATGGTTCCCTACGGTGTAAAAGGTTCGCTGAAGTCTATTAGGACCGGACTTTTCAATATAGACGAAACGATAGCCGTAATTTCTACCGATTCGGGAGATAAAGGGGTATGTATGCTTCAAAAGTGGCCGGTACGTAAGGGTAGACCTTATGCCGAAAAGCTTTCGCCCGTTACGCCGCTCGTTACGGGTCAACGAGTAATAGATACGCTTTTCCCCCTTGCTAAAGGCGGTGTAGCTGCGGTCCCCGGTCCTTTCGGTAGCGGAAAGACAGTAGTTCAGCATCAGCTTGCGAAGTGGTCCGACGCAGACATCATAGTTTATGTAGGATGCGGCGAGCGCGGTAATGAGATGACCGACGTTCTTAATGAATTTCCCGAGCTTAAAGATCCTAAGACCGGCGAACCTCTTATGAAGCGTACCGTGCTGATTGCCAATACTTCGGATATGCCCGTTGCAGCACGAGAAGCAAGTATTTATACAGGTATAACCATTGCAGAGTACTATCGTGATATGGGATACAATGTTGCAATTATGGCAGACTCGACGTCGAGATGGGCAGAGGCTCTCCGAGAGATGAGCGGTCGTCTCGAAGAAATGCCGGGCGAAGAAGGTTATCCCGCATATCTGAGCAGCCGACTTGCCGAATTTTACGAAAGAGCGGGTATAGTTAAGCTGTTAGGTTCGGAAAGCAAAGTGGGCAGTATTACCGCAATCGGCGCTGTTTCGCCTCCGGGTGGAGATATGTCCGAGCCGGTTTCGCAGGCAACTTTGCGTATAGTAAAGGTTTTTTGGGGACTTAGCGCTTCGCTTGCGTACAAGCGTCATTTCCCGGCTATAGATTGGCTTACCAGCTACTCGCTTTATTCGGATAAACTTTCAGAGTGGTATACAAATAATATCGGTGCGGAGTGGAACGATTACAGAGCGGAAGCGATGAAGATTTTGCAAGAAGAGGCGCAGCTCGACGAAATAGTTCGACTTGTAGGTATAGACGCTCTTTCGCCTAAGGATCGTCTTACAATGGAAGTAGCGAAGTCTCTCAGAGAAGACTATTTGCATCAAAACGCTTTCCACGAAATCGATACGTACTCCTCTATGAAAAAGCAATATTTAATGCTTAAGCTGATGATAGGATATTATTCGGAAGCAAACGAGGCTCTTAAGAGAGATTGTTCGCTAGACGATATTTTGTCCATCCCGGCAAGAGAACAGATCGGCAGATCTAAGTACATCGAAGAAGTTGAACTTTCTAAGTTTGACGAAATAGATTCTGCGATAAGATCTCAGCTTTCCGCACTTAAAGCAAAGGAGATTTTCTGATGCAAAAAGAATATCGTAGCATAAAAGAAGTCGTAGGTCCGCTCATGCTCGTAGAGGGCGTAGAAGGAGTAAAATACGACGAACTTGTAGAAATAGAACAAGCCGACGGTGAAATAAGATTAGGTAAAGTTTTGGAAGTGAACGGCTCAAATGCGCTCGTGCAGCTTTTTGAGGCAAGTCAGGGTCTTAAAATATCCACTTCCAAGGCTAGATTTATCGGACATGGCATCGAGCTTTCGGTTTCCGAAGATATGTTGGGCAGAGTATTCGACGGTATGGGCAGACCTGCCGACGGAGGCCCGGAGATTATAGCGGATAAGCGACTTGACATAAACGGCGAACCTATAAATCCTGCTGCTCGAGATTATCCCGACGAATTTATTCAGACGGGAATATCTGCGATAGACGGTCTTAACACTTTGGTCAGAGGTCAAAAATTGCCCGTATTCAGTGCAAGCGGCTTGCCTCACGCAGCCCTTGCCGCTCAGATTGCAAGACAGGCAAAAGTTTTGGGCGCAGACAGCAAGTTTGCGGTAGTTTTTGCAGCGATAGGTATAACTTACGAAGAAGCCGATTTCTTTATCAGTGACTTCCGCCGTACTGGTGCTATAGACAGAGCAGTGTTGTTTATGAATCTTGCTTCCGACCCCGCAATCGAGCGTATTGCCACTCCTAAAATGGCGCTGACCGCAGCCGAGTATCTCGCCTTCGAAAAAGGCATGCACGTGCTTGTAATAATGACTGATATTACCAACTATGCCGAAGCTTTGCGAGAAGTGTCTGCGGCTCGAAAAGAAGTTCCCGGAAGACGAGGTTATCCCGGATACCTTTACACCAATCTTGCGTCGCTTTACGAAAGAGCGGGCAGAATAAAAGGAAAGGAAGGTTCTATTACACAGATACCCATTCTTACGATGCCCGAGGACGATAAGACGCATCCCATACCCGACCTTACCGGTTATATTACGGAAGGACAGATCATACTTTCGAGAGAGCTGTACAAAAAGGGTATAAATCCGCCTATCGACGTATTGCCCTCGCTATCACGACTTAAGGATAAAGGTATAGGCGCAGGTAAGACAAGAGAAGATCACGCCGATACCATGAACCAGATTTTCGCTGCGTATGCAAGAGGAAAAGAAGCAAAAGAGTTATCCGCTATTTTGGGCGAAGCCGCTCTTTCGGCTGTAGATCTTAAATATGCTCAGTTTGCCGAAGAGTTCGAAAAATTGTATGTATCGCAAGGATTCGAAGCAAACAGAGAAATTAACGAAACTCTCGATATCGGTTGGAAGTTGCTTTCCGTATTGCCGAGAAGCGAACTTAAACGTATCAAAGATAAGTTTATTGATAAATATTTGGGTGAGGAGTAAACTATGGCAAGGCTTGCTGTAAATCCGACCAGAATGGAGTTGCGTCGTCTGAAAACCCGTTTAAAAACGGCTGTCAGAGGTCATAAACTTCTCAAGGATAAGTCGGATGAGATGATACGACAGTTTATGTCGTATGCAAAACAGAATAAGGCTTTACGAGAAGAGGTAGAAGACGACCTCAGAGATGCGCTTAAGTCATTTATGCTTGCCGGTGCGTTGATGGGAGAGGAGTCCATCGAACAGACGTTTGCTTTGCCTTCGTACATTCTTAACGTAACGACAGGGACTAAAAGCGTAATGGGTATTGACGTCCCCTCGTTGATGGTCAAAGGAGAGGGCGAAAGCATGCCTTATGCGCTTTGCTCGGCTTCTGCGGATATGGACGAGGCGATGATAAAGCTTACTGCGGTTACCGAAAAGCTTTTGCAACTCGCCGAGATTGAAAAAACTTGCAATATGCTCGCTCAAGAAATAGAGAAGAATCGCAGACGAGTAAATGCGCTCGAATACGTTATGATACCTCAGCTCGAAGAGACCATAAAATATATTATGATGAAGCTGGACGAGAATGAGAGATCTACGATTATAAGACTTATTAAGGTAAAGTCGCTTATAAACAGCGACAAAGCTTAATTTTGCTTTATTATAAAACTATTGCGGCTAATTGAGCATTCCTCGATTAGCTGCTTTTTGTAGCCGACAAACGCTAAATACGGTTTTTGGAGAAAACAATATAAGGCGCAAATCAAATTACAGAAGATTTAATTTCTAAGTGCAAATTGCACTCTTTGACAGTGTTTGAGTTTAGGAATCTACGTTTAAAAAAACGAGCAACGACTTTTACGTCGTTGCTCGTTTTTTGTTGTTTAGTGATATTTATCGGCTTAATACATATCCATGCCGCCGCCCATGGGAGCCTGTGGCGCAGGATTCTTTTCGGGGATATCGGCAACTACGCTTTCGGTAGTAAGGAAGGTAGCGGCTACGGAAGCTGCGTTTTGAAGCGCAGAACGAGTTACCTTGGTAGGATCTATGATGCCTTTTGCAACGATGTCGCAGTAGGTATTGTT
>FR884052.1:59046-66464 GCA_000435495.1 Firmicutes bacterium CAG:552
TGGACTTGTTCTTGCCCTTGGTGAGAATAGTGTTGATTACAACGTTACCGTCAACGCCGGCATTGAGCGCAATTTGTTTAATGGGCTCCATAAGAGCTTTAAGAACGATTTGCGCACCCGTTTTTTCATCTCCGCTGAGTCCCTTAACGGTCTTTTCTACATTGGGGATAGCACTGATAAGAGCAACGCCGCCGCCGGGAACCATACCTTCTTCTACGGCAGCCCTGGTAGCTGCAAGAGCATCTTCTATACGAAGTTTCTTTTCTTTCATTTCGACTTCGGTAGCTGCGCCTACATTGATAACGGCTACGCCGCCGGCGAGCTTAGCAAGACGCTCTGCATACTTTTCTTTGTCATATTCGGAAGTGCAAACGTTCATTTGCGCTCTGATGGAAGCGACTCTTTCCTTGATTTCTTCGCTACTGCCTGCGCCTTCTACGATAATGGTGTTTTCTTTATCGGATTTAACCTGTTTAGCTTTACCTAACATAGATATGTCTGCGTCTTTAAACGTGATACCCATTTCTTCGCTTATTACGGTCGCACCGGTAAGTATTGCGATATCCTTGAGCATTTCTTTACGTCTGTCACCGAATGCGGGCGCTTTTACGCAAAGACATTTGAACGTTCCGCGGATATTGTTTACAACCAAAGTAGCGAGAGCTTCGCTTTCGAAGTCGTCTGCGATGATTACGAGTTTGTTGCCGGTGTTTACGACTTGCTCCAAGATGGGAAGAATTTCCTGAATGTTTGCAATCTTTTTATCGGTAATAAGGATAAGCGGACTGTCGAACACTGCTTCCATCTTATCGGGATTGGTTACCATGTAGGCAGAGGCGTAGCCGCGGTCAAACTGCATACCTTCTACGATAGAAAGGTTGGTCTCCATGGTTTTGCTTTCTTCTACAGTGATAACGCCGTCTTTACCTACTTTTTCCATGGCTTCGGCAATGAGTTCGCCGACTTTTTCGTCATTTGCGGAAATAGCTGCGACTTGCTTGATGGAGTTTTTGTTTTCAACGGTCTTGCTTATCTCTTTGAGGTGAGCAACGGTAGTCTCGGTAGCTTTTGCAATACCCTTTTTGATGATCATAGGGTTTGCTCCGGCAGCGATGTTTTTGAGACCCTCATGGATTATTGCCTGAGCGAGAACGCAAGCGGTAGTGGTACCGTCGCCGGCGACGTCGTTAGTCTTAGTGGAAACTTCTCTTACTAACGCTGCGCCCATATTTTCGAACGGATCTTCGAGTTCGATTTCTTTAGCGATGGTAACGCCGTCGTTGGTGATGAGGGGAGAGCCGTATTTTCTTTCCAAAACTACGTTTCTGCCTTTAGGTCCCAAAGTGATTTTTACGGTATTTGCAAGGGTGTTAACACCGGTCTCAAGAGCTTTGCGGGCTTCTTCGCCGGTTTTTATTTGTTTAGCCATGTTCGATACTCCTTATTTGATGATTTTTGCGAGAACGTCGCTTTGACGAAGGATTGTAACTTCCTTGCCATCGATTTTAAACTCGCTACCTGCGTATTTCGAATACAAAATAACATCGCCTACCGCTATTTGCATAACGATATCGTTGCCGTCAACCTTTCCTCCGGGGCCTACGGCAAGAACTCGAGCCATCTGCGGTTTTTCCTGATCCTTTGCGAGCAAAACTATGCCGCTTTTGGTTTTTTCTTCCGAATCAACTGCTTCTACGACAATTCTGTCGAATAAAGGTTTGATTTCCATAATAAAAATCCTCCTTAATTTATTACTTTTAAGTGAAAGCGAAAATTGCAAAATCAAGTAAATTTTTTCGCTAACGACAATTATTTTATAACGAATCGTACGCTTTGTCAAGCAA
Organism: Firmicutes bacterium CAG:552; assembly: GCA_000435495.1. Taxonomy (GTDB): domain Bacteria; phylum Bacillota; class Clostridia; order Christensenellales; family Pumilibacteraceae; genus CAG-552. The sequence goes on from FR884052.1 coordinate 60,891, forward strand.
AAATGTGTTTATTAAAGGCAGTCGCTTCAAAAAACTTGCAAAAAATGAATTTTTCTGTTATACTCATAAAAATGGGCGTATAGCTTGTAACGGAGAAAAATTATGGACGAAAAATTCGACAAATGGGATAAGAGATTTATTGATATGGCTCAACTCGTTTCGACTTGGTCAAGCTGTTTTCAAACAAACAGGCAGGTCGGCGCAGTAATAGTAAAGAATAAGCGAGTTATGACCACCGGGTATAACGGCGCCGCATCGGGAATAAAGAGTTGTAAAGAGAGAGGCAGCTGTTTGCGAAGAGAACTCAATATACCGAGCGGAACCAGACACGAAATATGCTACGCTACTCATGCCGAGCAAAATGCAATTATTCAGGCAGCAAAACTCGGAGTATGTATAGACGGAGCAACGCTTTATTGTACTCACCAGCCTTGCGTTATATGCGCAAAAATGATTATAAACTCGGGCATAAAACGCATAGTATACAAAGACGGATATCCCGATGAGTTTTCTATGCAGCTTCTTAGAGAAAGCGGAGTGGAAATTGTAAAATTCGAAGAATAAAGAAAAAAGGCTGACGGGCGTTTTATTTCCGTTAGCCTTTTAATAAAGTCGAACTAGCGAAGTGTTCGGTCAAATCGCAAATAGATAAAACATGCCGTGGTAATACTTACTTTAGCGTAAGTAATCTTTTTACGTAAGGTTGCTTACGCACTTTAATTATGGAGATTTTACCGTCCAGAGAAAACTGCGTTTCATCGGAACTGTTTACGAGGACATATTCGCCTACTGTAAATTTTGCATGCGCAATGAAATTTTTAACGTCGCTCTCGCTGAGATTGATAGGGCAAGCAAGATTAGTCGCTTGGTCGAGGCGCTTCTTTCGTTTAAGAAAATGCGGGCAGTCGAGTCGTGTAAAAAACATCGAGTTGAGCGCAGTTGCGTATAATTCTGTTTGACCGAAGTCTGCGCCTGTTAAAGAAACGATAATATTGCAGTCTTTCGTAGAAATTTTTACTTTTGCGTTTTGCGGCAATTTTCCGCTTTTTTTAAGGGCATAAGCGAGGCATGCTGCTACGTTTTTTACAAAGAAGTAATGAGAATCGTTGTGCAAGTATCTGACCGCAAACACGACCGAAGTCAAAGCGATGAGCGGCGCAAGGCACGCTGTAAAGAATATTTTCATCAGCGGCGAATGGGAAAATATAAAGGGCATTATCGCCACGAAAACGGCGATCAGACATGCGGCTGTCAAACTCACAATCGTTACCGTTTTAAGCGTACGGTTAGTCTTTTTCGTATCGTTTTCGACTATCGATACGGATCTGCCGAAGCCGAACGTCTGAGACTGAGGTTGTCTTTCGTTTGTGGAAAAAGCGTCCGCTTCGGCTTTTTCGTTTGCGCTTTTAATTGAGCTTAAACTTAAACCGCATTTTTTTATGTCCGCATATCCGTCAAATACCTTAGATTCGTCGTACCTCATAACGGAGGTTTGCCATGACGCAAAATCCAAGGAAGCGAACGGCAAGTAATCGGAATCGTCGCACGGCAGAAGAGTAATAATCCTTCTCACGCTTAGAAATGCGTCCGAATTTTTGCTCAATTCTTTTGCTCGCAAAATGTCTGCGCACTTGTCGTCTCCCGAAAAAGAAGAAGTTATTATACAGTCGAACAGGAATTCATCGGAGTAAGAACACAGCGTTTCGGGAGAAGAGATTATTACGGAAAAACATTGCATTTGCGAAAGTTTACCTATGATTGCCGCAACCTCTTTTTGCGGGCGTTTGAATTCATAAGAGCTGTAATTTTTATCTTGAACCGGTCTTGCGGTACAATTTTTGTCGCCGAGATACTTTTGACAGTCGGACGGCATTATTACGGAGTGCGCCGTAAAAAGACATAATTTTTCGGTGCTTTCTCTGCGTAATCGCTCAAAGATGTTGACAGTCGAAACGGTTTTCAGTTCTTCTAACGAACCTATTTTGGTTATCGGTTCCTTTTTGCCGTCGGCGAGTACGGCAACGGTCATGCTTTCGCCGCAGCGGTTTCGTTCGCTGTGCAAAATCTGGCATATATCTTCTAATTTTTGCGGCGAAAAAGCCAATGCCGCACGTTGCTTTTCGCTGTAATCGATAACAAAACGCTTTTTTTCTACCAGAGAGAGGCTGCGCAAAATTTCGTTTATGCGTTCTGTCGTATCGGCATCGCATTTTTCGTATACGAGAGGGAATAAGTCTTTAACGAATCCGAGATTGCGCTCAATCGATTCCGACGTGTTCTTGTCGTCAAGCCGTTCTTCGATTGAAACGGCGAATTTATTGCCTGTGCTATTCGAATATGATTCGAGAGAAAAAAGTCGCTGCGCCGAAGGAATGGCAAGAATTTGGTTGAGTGCGTTTTCGACGTCGTTTTGTCTCGAATTAAACCAAATTTTTTCCTCGGTTGACGGAAGCGAGTATCGTGCCGTGTCCGCATGCGGACGTTCCGACTTTTCTATGTCCATGATTAAGTCGATTTCGCCGCACATAAAAGCATGTTTGGCATAGTAAGAGCAGTCTGCATCGTAGGGTACGAGTGAGGAAAAGAACAGCGTTTTAACTTCGTCGAGTTCGGATAGTGCTGCGCCGATGACTTTTTGGTCGATTGGCGAAAGATGATGAATTTCGTTAAAAACCACCATTCCGATGTCATTGCTTTTTACAAATTCTTTTAGCGACATCGGCGTGATTTTGGAATTCGACGAGAAAAATTTTTCTCCGAGCGAAGTTAAAAGGACGGATGTAATCGGCTTAACGCAGTCAAAATCGCCTGAGAAATATTTGTAGGCGTCTTTTTTATTTTTTAAAAATGCCGAAAAACTGTCGGCAAGTTCGTTTTTTAAAAAAGAATACGCGGAAACTATAAGGCACTTTCTTCCGATTTTTTTTATTATTTCCAGCAAAATTTCGTATCTGTTGCATCCGTACGGAACGACTATGTTAGCTTTTCCGCTATCGAGTTTGTTTGTCACTTCGGACACGAAAAGCGATTCTTTATCGCTAAAGCAGGTAATGTGATTTAATTGATCGAATTCTGACATACGTTTAATTGTACCATAAAAAACTTTTTAACGCAACGACTTTTGATGAAATATAATTTTTGTTTTGTGCGCTTCGAACGTTTCCGTAAGTCGAGAATTATTTAGGTCATATTGACTTTTGCCGCACAAGTATGCTATAGTTTTTTGAGAAGCGCTGGTTAAGGCGACTTCTTAGGGGAGTGTATGATGGAAAAATTGTTTATCAGAAAAATAACTTCGGATGACAAGCAATTATTTTTTGACATGAGCGAAGAGTTTTATAATTCGTCGGCTGTTTTGCATCCGATAAATGTGAGTTGCCATGCGGCGGCATTTGAAGAAATGATGAGGTCGGAAGACTATATAAGAGGATTTATACTTTGCGACGGCGAAAATGCGGTAGGATATGCCATACTTAACATTATGTTTTGCAGAGAAGTCGGAGGCAAGACCGTTTGGATAGAAGAACTTTATATACGAGACGCATACAGAGGGAAGGGATACGGTTCGGAGTTTTTTAAATGGCTCAAAGAAAACGAGCCTGCCGCAAGATTCAGGCTCGAGGCGGAACCTTCCAACTTTAAGGCGATTAAGTTGTACGAAAAATGGGGTTTTTGTGTTCTACCGTACAGTCAAATGGTATTGGATTCCGACAAATAACTACGCATTTATGCCCGAGTCGTTCGGTAAAAGAATGAAAAGCAGCAGTGTGGCACACCTTCTTATACGCTTTTGTCGCAATAACGTAGTCGAACTTAGCATATAAGAAGAAGGCTTTGCGATATGCGTTAGCCCACGAACGATATGGTTAAATATATTTTTTTGTGTTATCACTCGGTATACACTTCAATAATTTGACAAAGAATATTAAAACGACTATAATGGTGTGGCGATGTAAAGACCGGTTGTTTTTTTTGCGTCGTAATATCATAAAAAAGCGTGTAATTATGGCTGATTTGGTTCAAGAAAAGCAAGAGGGCTTTAACAGTAAGCTCGGATTTATTCTTGCTGCGGCAGGCGCTGCGGTAGGTCTCGGCAGTATTTGGAGATTCCCGTACCTTGCGGCGCAGTACGGCGGCATATTCCTTATAGTTTACATTTTCTTGATGGTGACTATAGGATTTTCGCTTACCAAGATGGAAATAGCTTTCGGACGAAGAACGTATCGTAACGTTTTGGATGCCTACGGCACTGCGGACAGACGTTTTAAGTGGGCGGGAATACTTGCTTTGCTTTGTCCTCTTATCGTAATCCCTTATTACTGCGTAATAGGCGGATGGACTATAAAGTATGCTGTTTCCTACCTCGATCTCAAGAACGCCGTTCAGGAAATAGGCAATAACGCAAGCTATTTTAAAGATTTCACTTCCGAAACGTGGATACAGATATTGTTCTTTGCTATTTTTGCGCTTTGCACCGCAGCGGTTATAATGTTCGGCGTAGGCGACGGAATAGAAAAGATAAGTATCATCCTTATGCCTGTGCTTATTGTTTTGTGTACCGGTATAGCTATTTTCGTAGTTTGCCAAGACGGTGCATGGGAAGGCGTTAAGTATTATCTTATACCAAGAGTGGAAGGCATGGACGCCGGAGACATATTCTCTATGTTAAGTACGGCTTTGGCGCAATTGTTCTTCTCGCTGTCACTGGCGATGGGAGTTATGGTAACTTACGGCGCATTTATGAAAAAGGAAACCAGCATTGCATCTTCGTCGAGATGGATAGGCGCATTCGTAATATTCGTTGCGTTTGCAGCCGGTATGATCATTATCCCTGCCGTATTTGCATTTTCGGGAGATCCGCACGAGGTTCTCAACAACAGCGGTTCGGCTCTTTTGTTTGAGCAAATGCCCAAGGTGTTCCTTGCAATGGCAGACAAAATCGGCGGTGTAGGAAGCTCGATAGTTGCGGCATTGTTCTTCTTGTTGGTGTTCTTTGCCGCTCTTACTTCTTCAATCTCCATTATGGACGTTGTTGTCGAAGTCGTTAAGACTAAGCTCAAGACCAATAGAGTAAAAGCTACGCTTATCGTATTCGGTATAACCGTTTTGCTTGGACTTCCGTGTGTATTCGGATACAATATTTGGAGCGGAGCTACCATAAATAAATTGACTATTTTGGATATGTATGACTGGGCTTCGGCAAACCTTATAATGCCGGTACTCGAGTTTATACTTTGCTTGCAAGTAGGTTGGTTTATGGATAAACATTACACTCAGGACGAACTTGGACTTATCGACGGTAAGGCAAGCACCAAATATTACAACATTATGATCAAATATGTAGGTCCCATAGCCATGCTTATAGTTTTGGTAGTAGGTTTAATCTAAAACCGTTTTACATATAACGTTTTTAAGCGACGCAGATGACAAGTCTGTGTCGCTTTTTCTATGCTCTATTTAAGCGATTTACTGCTGCGCAGTATACGGTATTTTGATAGAGAATCTGCATCGTCTCTAATAACATTGTAGTGCTTTTGGGCTAAGTTATTATTGTAGGAATAGGTTGCTTACATC
>FR884052.1:66496-66738 GCA_000435495.1 Firmicutes bacterium CAG:552
AATAGGTTGCTTACATCAATGTGTATAAAAGCGTATAATCGGGTGCGTAAAATTTGTAAACGAAGTGTTTTTGCTTAGAAATAACTTGACATTATGCTCGGCGTGTGATAGACTCATAATATGTAGCTCACAGCTTACATAATAAATCATTATAAGGAGCACTTATGAAAGGAAAGAAACTTGTTCTAATGCTTGTAGCGATAATCGTTGCGCTGAGCGCAGCGGTGATGGTTGCATGCCCC
>FR884052.1:66843-67384 GCA_000435495.1 Firmicutes bacterium CAG:552
GGACGTAGATCAGTTTGTGGAAGTAAACGGCGGAGAAGGGATAAGGACCGGAACGTACGTACTTAACGGAAGCGAACTGACGTTAACGTATCCTGTAAGCAGCAAAGAAGAAGTAGCCGAGACCAAAGTAGGAAGATACGACGGCGGGAACGGCAGCATAACGTTTGCAGTGGACGGAGTGGAGCGTACGTATTTGGCGTTAAGGAGTTTTGACGTAACGTTTGTACTAAGCGAAGGAAGAACGGAAGTACAATGCGTAAAGAACGGCAAGACTGCTATAAGGCCGGAAGATCCGGAGAAGGAAGGATATGAATTCCGAGGTTGGTACAGCGATGAAAAGTGTACGAAGCCGTACGCATTCGAGGGAACGCCAATACTGAACGAGGGATTAAAGATATACGCTCGCTGGGTAGAGCAATCGCATCAAGACGAATACGTAATCGACTTTGATCTCGGATACGAGGCGATAGGTCCCGAAGCGATGCTTACACGCAACGGCAAGATAACAGATAAGCCTTCGGACCCGACGAGAGAAGGATAT
>FR884053.1:0-611 GCA_000435495.1 Firmicutes bacterium CAG:552
AAAAAGACACAAAAAAGCCGATGACTGTTTGCCATCGACCATAAATAATTTTATATGTTTTTATAATAAGTAATTTTAGTTAATGCCGCATTCCGATTCACTAATTAGAAGCGGTAAAAGCCATTTTAATATCCAACGCTTTGTCGTGTCGTAATTTGAATCGTAAAACACCGCGCCGACAATCGCTTCGATATAAGGATCGTGTCCTTTGTTCACAACTTTTTCGTGATCGGGAACACCTGCATCTGATTGGAAGTGTTTTGCATTGTATGCGTATCCGATTAAACCGCATTTCAGCATAATATTATGCATAATTTCATTGTTTTCAAGTTTGCTTTTTATCTGTGTAATCTCGCCTTTTGTAGTTATTCCTTTCCGATAGAGATAATCGGCGATAACGGATTTCAACACGGTATCGCCGATTGTTGCAAGCCCGTCGTTAGTGTATTCGCTATGGTTCTTTCCCTCTCCGGAAACTTCTATTTTTTCCGATCTCATTGCTTTTGAAAGCCACGCGATATCGTTAAAATGATAATGTATTTTAACTTCAAGTTCGCGCATTTTTTGATATACAACGACTCTATCCATCAGATTTTATCTCCATTGAATAC
>FR884053.1:640-4950 GCA_000435495.1 Firmicutes bacterium CAG:552
ATACAATTTTATTAGACAAATTCACTTCCACGGATTTACCGTTTTTTACTATATCGAACCAAGAAATATCATTTTTGTATCTATCCGTCAAGCATAAAATGCGTTGATTTTCCGAACCAAGTAACCTACGTTTTGTTTCTTTTTCTTCCAAAACGTACGCGCCGTCAAGCACAAGGTCTATGCCGGCAAGCAAGTCTGAAACTTCTTCGTATTTTCTGCCCGTAAACGATATAACGCCAAGCCCGAGTTTTTTTATTTCGTCGGTTAAAAACGGAAGATTATGTTGACAAGTAGGTTCTCCGCCGGAATACGTTACACCTTCAATACCAAAGTCGTCAATCGACTTTTTTATTACCGAAATAATGTCGTCGAGCGGCATAATATGGCGCGCAATAAACGGCTGGTAATCAGGGTTACAACACTCGTTGCAACGAATATCGCAACCCTGAAACCATATACATAATCTTTTATACGGACCTTCCGTTTCCGTACAACGGTTTATACTCGCAACGTTGAACTTAATCATTGTCAAAATCAAATTCAAGCCCGTTTTTCGTTGTTTTTACTACGATTTTCGAGCCTTTCATCGACGGCAATTCTTCTTTGTTTTCAAACATAAACATAGCAAGCTCGTCCAGCAATTTATCGTTGATGGCATTAAGAATATCGCGACCGCCTTTACTGCTGTCCGCTCCGCCGAGAACGTAATCTATAAATTTAAGTTCGTCTTCAAATTCAAGGTCGATACGATACTTTTCGGATATCGCTTTCTGAACGGGACGAAGTTTCGATTTCGCGATTTTTACGCTGAATTCTCTGTCTTTGATGAAGTTGAACGGAACGATATTGCTGTAACCGATACGACCGAGAATTTCGGGACGTTTGATTTCGTTATCGAAATAGTTTTTAACGATTTTTATAAACTCTTCAGCCACTTCTTCGTTTGAACCGTTCGAAGACACTTCTGACGCCCCGAGGTTAGACGTGAATATAATTACGCTTTCGCTGAAATAAACCGTTTCGCCTTTGCTGTCGGTAAGCCTGCCGTCTTCGAGAATTTGCAGAAAAATATCCAATATTCTCGGATTCGGTTTTGCCGCTTTTTCGATTTCGTCGAATAGAATTATGCTGAACGGTTTTTCTTTTACGGCGTTAGTAAGTTGCCCGCCTTCTTCATAACCGACGTATCCCGGAGGCGCGCCGATAAGTTTCTGATCGCTGTTTTCCTGCGCATATTCCGACATATCGAAGCGAATACAAGCCTGTTCGTCGCCGAAAAGGAATTTTGCAAGTGCCTTTGAAAGTTCGGTTTTACCTACACCGGTAGGTCCGACAAAGAACAGCACGCCTTTCGGAGCGGAACGAGAAGACGATTTATGTATTCCCGTAAGTCCCATATAAGCCTTAACAACGACTTTTTCAATCTTTTCGATAGCTTCTTCCTGACCTACTACACGTTCGCTTAAAATCTTTTTGATGTTTTTAACCGACTTATAGTCGAGTTTTTCCCAAGGATTGTCTTTTTCGCCGTACTTAAACAGCAAGTACAACTGCTCGAACGGCATTTTGCCTTCTTTTCTCGAAAGGCGCGCCATCTGAACGATTTCACGGTTGGTAAAATCGTCGAGCATATCGACGTATTCGTTAAATTTATCCGAAGTCAGAAGCGTTTCTCCGGGTTTGAGTTTTACGTCAAATCCGCTCTCGATTTTTTCCATCATTTTAGCGCGTTCTTCTCTGTCGGGTTTTGAAAGAGTAAGACAAGCGACTTCGGGGTTGCCCTGATAGAAGGAAATCGGGAACATTGCAAGTTTGCCCGTAATGAGAATAACCGTGCTTTCGTTTACTTCCGCAGACAAATATTCTGTTTTTTTATCTTTTATCGCTTTTCCGAGCATTGTGATAAGTTCTCTCTCGTCGGGCGGTAATTGTCCGCCGCTTGAAAAGAGATAATCCGCCCAATTCAGCACGAAAGCAGTTTTTCTATTCGGTTTCTTCAAGTTTTTGAATACGATATTGAAAATCTCGGCGGGTTCTTTAAACTGACCGCTGCCCGTTTTTTCTTCCGCTTGCGGTTGGTTTTCTTCTTCATCGTCAAAGGAATAAGCGTCGCCTTCCACTTCGATTTCATCGATAACGGAAAGCCTTGAAACGTCTCCGTCTATGCCGTCGATACGATCCCAATACAAAACGTCGTCGTATTCCATTCCTTTGAGCATGTCCGTAAGGTATTGTTTCAGATCGACGATTTGCTTTTTGTCGTTAAGATACACGTCGCCGACGTTGCCGTCGAGTATTACGCATCTCTTGATACCGACTTCGCGTTTTAACCTGTTAAACGTTGTTTGTAATGCCATTATTTTCACCTCTTATTTGTGTTCGTTTTTACCGTCTGGTACTTCATAGACGATATTTTATCGGGATTGCTCCAAATTTTCTGCGTTTTGGTAACGTGTAAACCGTAAACTTCTTCTAAATCGTTCAGAAAAGGCTGTATATCCTTTTGGCACGCCTGTCCTTCGTAACCTCGGAAGTCGTAAATAAATTTACCGTCCAGAAACACGCGGAATTCCGCTTTTTCGCCGCTTGCTTTCAGTCCGACCAAAATCACTTCGTTTGTATCGCGTTTGATTTTTATGTTCTTTTTATCCACGATAAATCCGCGGGCGGTTATCGCCGACATTATGATTTTCAGCGACTTCTGACGGATTTTTTCGCCTACGATTTCTTCCGTCGCCGCCGATCTTATTTCGGAAAGCGGTTTATTCTCTGTTATGACTTTATCGATGATAGTCTTTTCAACTCTTGCGGCTTCGAGTTCGCGGCGAATCTTTTCACGCTCTTTTTCGATACGCGATTCATAAGTTTCGTTTTTGAGTTCTCTGCCCGCTCTGATTAGATCATCGCCCGAAAGCGTATCGTTTTTCAGATATGCAAGGTAAGCAAACTGCCTTTCCGTTTCGTCCTGAATGGAATCGAGAAGTTTTTGAATCTCGGCGGGGATTGTAACGGCTCCGTTTGCTTTATCTCTCAATCTTTTTTGATTTTCTTCGATACTGTTTTCAAGTAAACTTTGATAAAGCGCGCGCATTTCGACTAATCGTTTAGCAGCCAACTCGTTTACTTGATTTTGTAATTCTTGCGCCGCTTTATCCACGTTATCGGCAGAATTCAGTCTTAATCTGTCGCTATCACCGCTTACAACGCCTTTTTTCGCTACTTCTTTTGCCTGCGCTTTTAAGTTTTCGATTTTTCTAACGAGAGAATCTCGTTCTTCTACAATCAATTGTTGTAATGCCGCCGTCTGACTATTCTGTAAGCTTTGCGAGCCGTTTTCTATATCCGAAAGTATCTGGTCGAGTTCGGCGATCTGCCTTTCGGCGACTTCGCAAATGCTTTCGCATCTTATCGCTATCGCCTCGTAGTCTATTTGTACCTGATGGCTCATTTTCGTTCCCCCTTTATGGCAAATACTATATCGCGCCAATTTTCAATCGTTTCTTTATCGAAACGTGTTTGCGACTTTTCCGGATGTTGCAATCCGTTTCTGCACATACGAAGTTTATGTAATGCGGATTCTTGCTTGCCGTCGAGAATGCCTTTATCTTTTGCCATAACGAGTAAATCGTGTGCAGACGTCATAGGCTCGGCGTTAAGCATATCTCTTAAATCGTATTGCAGTTTTACGAATAAATCGCAAATTGCGTCTCTATATTTTCCGCGTGCAATCTGATCGTCAATGTATTTTTTCGTAATTTTTTCGGGATGAGAAGATGCGTTGCGCTCAATAGACAACAAATCGTGAATCGGCTCGTAAATCTCTATAAACTTTCTGATTGCAGCATAGGATTTAGGCGCGTATTTCTCGTATTTTGTCACCGATTTCAACTCCGAATTAAGCGTGGCGTAAGCATTGAAAAATTCGTCTTCGTTATAATCGTCTTTAAGCGTATACTCCGAAAGGCTCTCTATCCCGAGCATATCGTTCAGTTTCCACAAATTCCGTTTAACATTATTAAAAGCGTTCCCGAGATCGGAATCCGAGTATATTTCTTCGTTATTTACAACTTTCTCGGCAAAATTTGCCACCACGTTCACAACGCTTAAAACGGCGTCAACGGTAAAACCCGCGCTTAAAAGTGCTTCGTAAACAATGTCGTCGTCTTCCGTTTTTTTCATTTCTTTCGCAAAGGCGGAAACGTAGTCGAAATCGTTCATCCCGAGTGCTTTTCTGAGCGGATTCAACACCGATGATTTATAAATCGCATTATCGATTTTTATCTCACTTGCACTTTCTTCAAACAATTCTT
>FR884053.1:5014-11800 GCA_000435495.1 Firmicutes bacterium CAG:552
GTTCTTGGTAAAGGCGTTATTCAGTTTTAATACAACTTCTATCTTTTCATCAACAGTTTTTGTATTTTCAAACAGCGCCCTAATAGTTCTACCAAAATACGAAGAGTCTTTCAACGCGGCAACAGTAAACAAAACCACTTTTGCAACGTCGTCGGCAAAATCTTTTTGTACGTAATACTCAAAAATTTCTTCTACCGTTTCTTTATAGCGAGTTTCGTCTAAAACGCTTTCGGTAAGTAGCTGCAATTCAAACGTGTCGCCAAGCTGGTTGCAAGGCATTTTTACGTTTACTGCTGAATAGTAGTGAAGCGCGGAAGTATCGAGCAAAGCAAACTCGGCATTCCCGCCTATTTCGCCAAGTATTTTTATCGAAAAATCTTTATCCGTTCTTAAAGCGTTATCCGTCCTGTCGGTCGCAAGTCTGCCGCCGTCGATAAAAATTTTGCAAGGTCGTTTCGCCTGCTTGGATACGTCGTTCGGGATATATGCGCCCTCGATATCGGTAAGCTCGGAAAGTAACACCGTCGGCACGTCTACCGCATTTTTAAGCGCGTCCACAAACTTATACTTTTCTTTGGCAAGCAAACATTTCGTCATAAATGCGGTTGAATACCACTTGTTGAAATAAACGGTTTCGTCCGACGTATCGAACGAAAATACAACGCCGCTTTTGTTTATTATAACCTGCGTTCCGTCCTCTTTTCTGACTTGTTTTTCTTCTCCGACCTCGGGTATTTCAACTTCGACAACGCGTTCTTCGGCTTTTAGCCCTACTTTTGTCGGATTCGCTTCGATATAATCTTTAAGCCCGCTTATATCTATCGTTTTTCCTAAAAACCTTTCGATATCTTCGTAAAGAACGGACGAATCGAGAGAGGTATACGGAAGCGAATAACTCACGTCGAATTTCCGCGTTACGGGACTATAAAAAATATCTTTCGTCTTTACTCTTTCTTCGCCTGTGGGAATCGCGCCTTCACGGAACATTTTTCTGCCTTTCGCGGTAAGCGAAACGTCTTTTACTCTGATTTCCGAAAAATATTTCGGATTCATAAAATGCGACGGATCGTAATCGTAAGAGAGTATTTCGGTACCGATAAGATTTGAAATTTCTTTTCCGAAAATATAGTGCAAATCTCTCGGAATACCGAATTTCAGAAGCACGTCGCATATTTTATCTTCCGAACCCGCAGTTTTTTCGATTACGTCGAGCAGAATATATGCAACGCCCGACGCCTTCCTTACCTCGTTATATCGCACGTTTACTTTATAGACAAGTAGCGGAAACGGAATAGCCGTAGTGAATTTTAACAAACTTTTCTCTTCCATTTTACTCTCCTAAAATATCTTTAGCCGTAAGTATTCTTCCGCGGAAGTTTATCGTGTCGATAATTTCTCTGTATACGGGGAAGTTGATTTTATCGCGACTGTGATCGCCTTCGAGATCGGGAAGGTCGATTATGCCCGCTTCCGATAAAAACTTTTTCGAGCCGACGATAATCAGAAGTTTTCTCGCTCTTGACAACGCAACGTTGATACGCTCGAATTTTTTAATAAATTCCGCGTCGTACCTCGTTCCGCTCGGATTTCTTACCATCGAAACGATAATGATATCCCTTTCATCGCCTTGGAAATCGTCAACGGTACTGATAACAAGTTTTTCGTCCTGTTTACCCGAAAAGCCTGTAAATTGATAGCCTTTGCGCTTCTTTTTTATTAGCCCCGCCTGATCACCGTATGTACAAATAATACCCGCGCTCGGTCTTTCGTCGATTTTCCTTGACGGATCAACGATAATTTTATGCTCGGAAACAAGCCCTTTCGCCGCTTTGTCGAGTTCCTTTAATAGCGTTATCGCAACCTGCGCTTCCTGCTCGTTGATTTTGGACGTACTGCCTTCAAATGCGCTCGATTCTTTTTGGTCGCAATCCACAAAATATATATGCCGTTTGGGATCGATAACGGTATTCCCGTTGATTTTTACGGTAAGATTATGCTCTTTTTCGTCGTCTTGTTGTTTTTTACCTACAACAAGTCCTTTGCCGTTACCGCCGTAGAAATGATTGAACACTTCCATAATGTGGCTGTGACAACGGTATTGCTTATTAAGCATTACTCTGAAATCGCTCGGAACTTTCTCATACAGCGTTTTGAAGAAACATTCTTCATATAACTTTGTATATCCGTCGTTGATTTCCTTTGTGATTTTTTCTTCGTCGAGTCCGTCGAAATCATCTCCCCGCATATGCCGCAAATCGTACATAGGCGGAAGTTGACGATGGTCGCCGACGAGAATAACCGTCTTGCCGTATAAAATAGGTATCAGCAAATCGAGAAAAGACGACTTTGACACTTCGTCTACGATTACAACGTCTATGCCTTGCGTTCTGATATCTACCGATTCGATTCCGTATTTACCGAGTTCGGCAAGTTGCGACGGCGTGAATCTGTCGCGGCTTGTGCAAGTAATACCGAAAACGTTTGCCGAATTGTAAAGTTCTCTCGTATATGCGGCTCTGTCTTCCTCTAAGATATCTTCCTGCGATAAGTATTTTACGATATCCTTATACATCGGAATTTTTATTTTGTTTTCGGAAGACGTAGCATTATACTCGGTTTCGAGTTTATTCCACTCGTCGCTGATTATATCGAACGCCGTTTCAAGATTGTCCGAATTGTATTCCCTGACAATTCCGAAATCTCTGAAAAATCTCGTAATCTTTTGTTTCAGCACGGAATTTAACTCACCATATTCTTCAATATCGGGGTTTTCTCCGAGTTTTTCGTATAAACGTTTTTTCTCGCTTATTTGGATTTTTAGTTCGTTTATTTTATCGGATATAGCGTTTTCGTTGTCTATATCGCCATTGATTTTGAATTCGATTATATTTCTCTGTGTGTTTACAATATCGGCAAGTTTTGCCTTGAATTGCGCAAGTTCGGAAGGCAATTGCTTCAATATTTCTTTTGCACCCGTAATGCCGGGGACGAGAGAGTAAATCACGCTTCCGGCAATATCGAACTCCGAATTATTTTCGTATTCTTTAATCTTTTTGCCTACGGCAATCAACTCGCTTTGATTCTTTTTATACTCTTCGTAATTAAAATCTCCTTCATTCGGTGCTTCGTCTGTATCGGGATCGCGCAAACCGCTCAAAACGTTTCGCAAAGCACGCTGGCGATTTTTTAACTCCACAATCGCGTCTTCGCTCAAAAAACGCTCTAATTCTTTGTTTATTGCCTGAATATCGGCATTAACAAGCTCGGCAACCTTATCGAGCGTTACCTCTTCAAAACAAGCAAAGCACTTTAACAGTCGTTCTACTTGTTCGGCGTATTTATCCAATACGTTGCTATCTGCGCCTTCGCCCGAAAAACGATACGATTCGACGTATTTAAGCGTTCTCGTATACTTTTCGGTATCTTCTTTTGCGGCAAGAAGTTTTTCTCTTAAAACTTCGTTTTCTCCGGTTAAACGGTTTATTTCAGAAAGCAAATTGTTCCGCTTTCTTTCCGTATCTGCATTCTCCCGTTGCAATTTCAAAAGGCGATCGTAATCGAGGCGAAGAGATTTCATCGTCGAATCGAATTCTTCTCTCGTTTCTTTGTAATTGTCGTATCTTGCTACTTGCTTTTCAAGGTTTCCGCAAATATTGAGATAGAAATTGTCTACAAGCCTTTCGGGACTGTAATTCGTTTCTTTACCGTTTTGCGACGGAATAAGACGAAGCGGACGTATTTCGGGGATTTTAGGCAATCTGTCAAATACGTTATCGATTGCCTTATGTGTTTCGGAAGATATTAAAACTTTCTTACCGCGTTTCGTCAGTTGCGCCGTAATCTCGGCTATAACCTGTGTTTTTCCCGTTCCCGGAGGACCTTGCAACAAAAATATACTTTCGCTTTGAAGCGCGCGTTTTACGGCAAGTTTTTGACGATCGTTCAGGCTTTCAAGACACCACTCGGGATCTTTGATTTCTTCTACGGAAGACTGCGCAAGCGTTTCTGGCGAAAAAAGATACGTCGGCAAGAACGGATTTTTAACGTATCCACCCAAAATAGAAGTCAATGCCTTTTCTTGCCTGTCTATTTTTGCTTTTTCCGCACGATTATCATAAGTAAGATACCTCGGCGCAATTTCCTCGATTTGCTTTTCGATTTCTTTTACTTTGTCCGTGATATCTTGCGGACGGAAGTAAATCTGATACCGGCGTATCGTTTCGTTCTCGATTTTATCAGCCTTATCTGCGTTTAATTTTTGAAGTAGAACATTTTTTATTTCGGTTTTCTCGGAATCGATACTCTCTGCATATTGAAATTCTAATTGATTTTTCTTTTCCTTTTTAAGTTTATCCAGTTCTTCCTGACAACGTATTGCCAAACTCTTTTGCTTCTTCTCGATAAGTGCCGTATTGCGACGAATATAAAAGTCGCGCAAAGAAATCTGCGTCTTCGCTGTTTCTATACGCTTATCGTATTCGTCGTTTAATGCCGATTCATCACCGTGTAAAGCATTGATCTGTTTGTCTTTTTCAGCGGCAGACAATTTTAAGCGTCTGATTTTGTCTATTTTGGCACGAATTGAGCCGAGCCGTTCCTTCTTTTCGTTCTCAATCGGCGCGATAAGTTGAGTAATCTCGCTTTGGTATGTCTTGTATACGTCTTTATCAGAATTATTTATAACGTCGGAATCGAGTTTATCGTCAAGCTCTGTTTTGTATTCGTCAAGTTGCAAATCAAATTTTTCTTGCGTTTTAGCAGAAACGTTTGCCATATAACGGTTAATCTCGGCAAGAATTATACTATTATATTTGCTGTCTATTTCTCCAAATTTGGCAGTCAAATCTTTTTCATATTTCTTGTCGAGAGCAGATAAATCGGGCTCTATATCTATGTATGTGAATAAATATCGTTCGCCGAGAAGATACGATTTGATACTTCTGATATTACCTTTATCGTCCGATTTCGGCGGATACGGCGACAGTCCCATTGCGTCACGAGTATATCGGTTCAGGTTGACCTCGAACTTCGGTTTTCCTTTTCCGTTTCTGCCAACCGTTTCGGACAATATTTCCTTTCTGTCCTTTTCTATCGCAACGCAAATCAGCGGAAAACCGTCGGCTCCCGCTACTTCTTTCGATAATATTATCTGCTCGCTTTTGCCGAAATCTTTAATTCCGTCCAAAAGAAGGCCCGAAAAAGCCTCTTCATTTCTGCGATAGGATTCTTTCGTTATCATATATGCGTCGCATACGTAAACGTCCGTAATTTCTTCGCAACGCTCGGATTGTTTTCCTAAATAGTATCTGCGAAAATCGATATACCGCAACCATTGATTAAAAATGCCAATCGCTTCGGCAGGATTCGGAACGGGAAATAGTTTGGTGGCTATTTCATTTACAAAGTCGTTTGTAAGAACAGAATCGTGCAATTCGCCGTTACCGTAATCAGGAACCGAAAACGTATTTCCGGTATTTCTGCTATATATTTCCTTCTTTGTAAATGCACAAAGGGACGAACAAAAAACTCGCTTTTCTCCGTATTTTACCGTTCGTCTGTCTATCAAATCTATCCCTTTTACGGATATTTCCGTAACGTTCCCAAATGTAACGTCGCCGATTACCATAAAATCGTATGTTTCGGGCAGAACGTAGCGAGAATACCCGTCCACTTCGGGACGAATTACGATATTACGCAAAATCTTATTTCCACGCTTATTTTCGTCCATCCCTCTGTCAAACGAAGGCAAAGATACATTGTAATATTTAGGCGTAGACGGAAACGTGTATCCGATAAATTCTTGAAGAGTGTCGGGCGCATAACCGCCGAGCTTTCTTTTTAGAGCTTCGTATTGCTCGTTTAACGATTGCGTGAAAAAGTCGTTTCTCCCCCAAGCCTTATCACCTAAACCTTTATCCAAATTATCCAAGAAATTCAGATATAAGTAAGCCATTTTACTCCCCCTTCGTAAACTTACGATACTTATCGAATATGTCTATATAATCCAAAAATTCTTTTATTTCCGCAGGCGACATACCGTCTATAATCCCACCGACTTTATCGAGTATAACGCTTTTCGTAAACGGATCGAGTCCGTTTAATGCTTGTCCCGCACTTAGTTGCTGTTTTAACGCATCGTTTTCGCTTTGTAATCTTTCAAGTTCGTTTGTCAGATTTTCCACAGAAGAAAGCGACTGCTTTTTATCCTGAATACTGTCTTTCAAAATGCTTGAAATTCTGTTGACGTATTGTGCGAGAATATCGGGGTCGGACTCGTCGAGAACCAACTCCAATTCGTCTTCGCTTTCCTTCCCGAAAAGATAGAAGATTTTATATTGCTTATCTTTAGGGATATCCGAAAAGTTTTCAAGATTCCGATAATTGTAAATCGTCGCTTTGGATATTTCAAGATATTTTATTAAATCCGTAACTTTAATAGAAAATTTTGTAACGAGTCTTTCAAATAATTTCGTTGTCATTTTGGCACCTTCTTATCCGTTTGGCATTATTATACTATATTAAAAACATAATGTCAATATATTTTGTCTAAAATAGTCTAATTATATCCAATAAAACAAAAAAATTTTGTAAACAACTAAAAAGTAATGTTTTTAGACCAATTTAACCATTTCATTCTGCCTTTTCTATGCTTAAACCGCAATATACGGACCTCATATAAACGCTTACGAAATTTTCAAAGCAAAAAGAGACTGCCTGTCTTTTTAATTGCAATCTCTTTTACTTAAAGCATTATATTATGTTGTTTTTATAGCAATATATTTACGA
>FR884053.1:11845-15699 GCA_000435495.1 Firmicutes bacterium CAG:552
TTTCCCTTATGTTTACTCATCTTCTGTTGTGGCACCGCTTTCTATCGGCGCAAAATAGAAATGTATTAAGTTCCGTCTCCCTACCCGCCGCACATATAACCGACTCATCTCTTTAACCGATTTCTGTTATCTGCGTTTAAAAGTCGAAATAAAAAAAGACGAGAACACAGCTCTCGTCAAATTATTTCTGCGATTTATGCAATCCGGCATAAAATCTTTTAGCCGCACTTTATGCGATAACGCATTGTGACGGTAAGGCTTCGTGGTATAAAATCACAGCAGTTCCTTTATTTCCCTCAGTGAAGTTATCGTAGCGACTGCGTCGTCGCAAGTCTCCCCGCTTTTTTTGTGATCGAACCAAACGGCGGCGATACCTGCTCCGCATGCGCCGGCTATATCCGCTCGCTGCGAATCACCTATCATTACGACGTTACGGCGATCTACGTTCAAACCGCTTAAACATTTTTCGAAAAATTCGACGGACGGTTTACCTACGCCCAACGATTCGGATGCAAACAACTTGTCGATATGTCTGTGCAATCCGCTAATCTTTAACCTATTTGTTTGCTGATTTGTCATGGCATTGGAAGCCGCCGCCACTACATACCTTTCATGCAAATAACCGAGCGCATCTTCCGCACCCTCCATAGGCACGGCTATATCGAACAACTTATCCGTAAAATCTTTCTCAAACACCACGCCGTCTATTTTTATTTTAATATCGTTAAACACGATATTCCATCTGCGTTCGAGCAATTGACCGACGGTAAGCGTATTTTGTTCGACTTGATGCCAAAGCTCCTTATTTCGTCGCTTAAACGTCGCAAACATTTCGTCGTTAAAAACATAACCTCTGCTTATAAGACATTTTTCCATAGCAAGCGCAGAGCTGCGATCGAAATCGAGCAAAGTGTCATCCACGTCTATAAGTACGGCTTTTATATCGAGCGGTAATTTTTTGCTTTTGTCCGAAGCGGAAATAAATCGATTACTCCCGTTCAATTTTGTTCCGCCTTCGCTTGTTCTTCCTCTTTCTGCAAAGCGGGAACCGAACCGCCTATACCTACAACGTCGTCGACCGGCATGGAAAACGCCATACCGTGTCCGGCAGTATTCAATCCTACTTGGTTATACAGCGCATGCAAAATACTGTCCTTTATCTCCACAGGAACTACCAACATAAGAATTTCTTTTTCGGGCTGAATGGCTATATGAAAATACGCTTCCGCATCGGGATTGGCAGTACCTCTTGCCCTTATAATAGTACCGCCTCTTGCTCCCTTTGCCCTTGCTATGTTCATAACCTGTTCCGCATAGCCGGCGTTTACAATACACAAAATCATTTCAAATTTATTCATCATTACCTCCGTAGCCTATCCGACTACACTTCTTCGTTTACTTCCGGTCTGTTATTCGCCAAAAAACCGAACAGTTGCACTCCGATCATCCCCGAAAACGGAACGGTAAACGCAATACCTTTGCCGTTTTTTACGTTGGATAATTTATCGGAAATCATCTCCAAAGTCTCTTTTATTTTATCTTCCCTTATCACGCTCAGAATTATCGCTTTTTCGGTGTTCGTAAGTCCCAATACATGTAATATTTCGGTGTTTGCGGTGCCGTTGCCGTAAACCACCATTTGCATGTTCACTCCCTTAGATTCGATATAATCGGCAAAAAGTTCACCCTTGTTTCGATTGACTACTGTCACAAGAAGCTTTAACTTAACCGCCGAAAGCTCATTTTTATTTTTTTTGATAGGTTTTAATTTGGACTGCTTTTCGTTCATAGTCACCTCACATAAACCTTATGATCTGCTCATCGCCTTCGTCATAAATGCGACGCATGCTTATCTTCTCTCTCAGTTTTTTGCCGAGTACCGCCTTAAAGCCCAATGACTGTATCGTGATAAGCGGAGTCATTGCTACCATCGCAACTACGCCAAACGCAGACGAAAGAACGTTTTCCTCTCCGTGCATTGCTGCGCATATGCCTATTGCGAAAGGTAATATAAAACTGGACGTAAGCGGTCCTGACGCAACTCCGCCGGAGTCGAATGCGATTGCCGTATATATCTTAGGGACAAAGAACGACAGTGCTAGCGACAATATGTAGCCGGGGATAAGATAATATAACACTGAGAATCCGTATATTACTCTTATTACCGAAAGTCCTATAGATACGCCTACGCCAACAGACAAAGCTATAAGCATAGAACGCTTGCTTACCGCACCGTCGGTAATTTCTTCGACTTGCTTGTTAAGTACATGCACCGCAGGCTCGGCCAGTACGACAACCGCTCCGATTAAAACTGCGAACGAAATAACTACAGCTGGATGAACGGATGAAAGTTCTTCGCCCAGTTTAAATCCTATCGGCATAAAGCCGACGTTTACCGCAGTAAGAAATACCACCAACCCCACATACGTATACAAAATTCCGATACCTATTTGCAGCAACTTCGACTTGGGCAGCTTTAGCACCGTAATTTGCAGCACGGCAAAAAATATAACTATAAGTCCTAACGCCTTTGCTACTTCCCAGAACGTTGCGAGTATTACGTCGGATAGTCCTTCCAACGCCGCAGTCATAGAATAATCGCTTAATTTATAATCCAGCGAACCGCTTGCCGTAAGCGAAAGGATCATAACCGCAAGCATGGGTCCTACCGAGCAAAGCGCAACTAAACCGAAGCTGTTTTCGTTACTGCGCTTTCCGCCGACCGTTGCGGAGATGCCTACGCCCAAAGCCATTATAAAGGGTACCGTTATAGGCCCCGTCGTAACGCCGCCGGCATCGAAAGATAACGGTATAAATTCCCCCTTACCGCTGTCTATAACCAAAGCGGCAAAAGCAAACAAAAGCATATAAGAAAACATAAGCAGCGGAGACAAGTTGCGCTTGAAAACTATTTTTAATATGCCTATCAACAGAAAAAGTCCGACACCGCCACCTACAGTAAAGATAAGCGCTTTGCCGTTTATAACATTAGCGACCTGCTTTGCAAGCACCGAAAGATCAGGTTCGGCAACGGTAATAAGTACGCCCATAGCAAAACAAACCGGCAAAAGCAGTTTTAACTTCCTCGATTTGGTAAGGCCGGTACCTATCTGCTCTCCCATAGGTGTCATGGCAAGATCGGCGCCGAGATTAAAAAGCGCTATACCTATAATCAAAAGAACTGCCGACACGACAAAAACGACCAACTCTGTTTTAGTCAAGTCCACCAGCGGAGTAAAGTAAAGAATAAGAACGATAAATGTTATCGGCAGTACCGATATGAGCGCTTCTTTCAATTTTGCCAATAGCGTTTTTGCCATATTCCCTCGCCGTTGCATTATATTTTTTGTCTGGCAGCCAATCCGAACACATTATATTATGTACAACTTTGCCTCAATCTTAGGTATTATAACATACAAAAATATGTATTGCAATTGTTATTTTGCCGTTTTACCAAAATTTATACAGAAAAAATATTGAAAAAATTTGTTTTTCCTATTGTCAAACTAAAAATTGTATGGTATAATTATAACGATTCGGGCTTAAATCGAACTATAAAATAATGTTCGGATACGGCGGTCAGGCTTTACTTTTTGCGACAAAGGAGCGTTTTTCTACCGATGAAAGCGGCAAGCGACAGCGTAGTAAACAAATTAATAGTTTTGTTTTTTATGGACAAAATGGACGTTCCCATGACCGAAAGCATTATAATGGAAGCTTGCTATTACAAAAACACCTGGCTCGAATACATGGATTGCGTACAGTCGCTCAACCTGCTTATCGAAGCGGGTTTTATCTACAAAACAGTGCGAGACAATACCACGTATTACTCGATAACTTCGGACGGAAGAGCA
>FR884053.1:15724-18570 GCA_000435495.1 Firmicutes bacterium CAG:552
GAAGAGCATGCCTTTCGCTCTTTTATTCGCGAATCCCGGCTTCCATCCGTTCGGAGATAACGGATTTTGTAAAGGAAAATCGGGCGATGTATCGTCGCAAGCAGGAGTATTCTACCTCCTATCGCCTGAACCCCGACAAAACTTATACTTGCACTCTTAAAATCGTGGATTATATGAAAACCACTGTCGACATCAAACTAAACGTAGAAAACAAAGAAATCGCCAAAGCCGTTGCAAGCAAATGGCAGTCCAAAGCCGCCGAAATTTACGCTATGCTGCACGAACAGCTTGTCGATTAAAAAGGAGATTTTTATGGACAGATTAGAAACTTATCGCCCCTCCGGCATTTGTAGTAAACAAATTATTTTTACTGTAAACGAAGACAACGTTATTACTTCTTGCCGATTTATACACGGATGCTCTGGCAACCAACAAGGTATTTCTCGACTTGTAACAGGAATGCATATAGACGAAGTTATTGATAGGCTTAAAGGCATACCGTGCAAAGGCGTAACCTCTTGTCCCGATCAACTCGCAAGAGCCTTAATGGCATACAAAGAGAAGTACGATATAAAATAATCTTCGTCTTACTCCGGACATATTTGTCCGCATTTATTGAAGGCATATGATATGCCTCGATATAAGCGTTCGATTTGTCGATTACTGTTTGCGATTTTTTATTTTGTCAAAAAACGAGCGATATTTGCTACGTATCCCCCAATCTTCAACTCGGTGGATCGCTTGAATTTGCAAGTCGCTCGTTTTTTGCTATCGTTTTTTTAGTTTAAGGTATTTTTGCTTTGTGGCATTGCCCCCTCTCAAATGTCTCTCGCTTAAATTGAACTCCAATACTTCACTGACTTTTTTTGCTTTAACTGCATCGAACGAATAAAGTCTTGACGTAACGTCTTTATGTACGGTAGATTTGCTGACGCCGAAAACTTTTGCGGTATCTCTGACAGTTGCTCCCGTGCGTATAATATAAT
The DNA here is from genome assembly GCA_000435495.1 of Firmicutes bacterium CAG:552. Taxonomy (GTDB): domain Bacteria; phylum Bacillota; class Clostridia; order Christensenellales; family Pumilibacteraceae; genus CAG-552. Next base: position 16,711 of record FR884053.1, read on the forward strand.
CGGCAAGCAAATCGCATCTTGTTTTTACATAAGCTCTCATAGACCATCCTTAAACACAACTTTCGCATTTTTTATTTCGAACGCTGCGCTCACTATAATCTATGAATTATTTTGACGAATTATAACACAAATATTTGCGCTTTGCCTCTGAACGTACCGCATCACGATTACAGATAAAATAAAGAAAACGTTTCGCCGCTCATTTACGACTCCGATTAGTCTGCGTAACGTCAATCGCTTCCTTTTATTCCGCAGAATCGCTGCGCCGTCAATACAAATTGCGCTTACACTCAAAAAACTCCGCAACATGTCGTTGCGGAGTTTTTTAAACAAATTATTACCGAGAAAATTATCTCTTGCTAAACTGCGGAGCCTTACGAGCCTTCTTGAGACCGTACTTTTTACGTTCCTTCATTCTCGGATCTCTGGTAAGGAATCCTGCCTTTTTAAGTGCGCCTCTGTACGATGCGTCTGCTTCACAAAGAGCTCTTGCAATACCGTGACGGATTGCGCCTGCCTGACCGGAAGTACCGCCGCCGTAAACGTTAACGTATACGTCGTACTTATCCGTTGCGCCTACCAAAACGAGGGGCTGATTAACTATCTGCTTAAGAGTGTCGAGACCGAAGTACTCGTCAAGCGATCTCTTATTAACTACCACGCTGCCGTTTCCGGGGAGCAATCTTACTCTTGCGATTGCCTTCTTTCTACGACCGGTACCGAGAAATTGAACCTTCTTTTTATTAACTGCCTTAGCCATATCAGTTGTACCTCTTTTCTACTAATTTCATCACTTCGGGTTGCTGAGCTGCATGCTCGTGTTCGCTACCCTTATAAACTCTGAGTTTCTTAAGCATCTGTCTGCCCAATCTATTTTTGGGAAGCATACCCTTTACTGCGGTGTAAACTGCGTCGTCGCTGTTTTCGGCAATATACTTTTTGTACTGAACTTCCTTAAGTCCACCCATGTAAAGAGTGTGATGTCTCTTGAACTTCTGTTCGAGTTTCTTTCCGGTAAGAGCAACCTTATCGGTATTGATAACGATTACGTAATCTCCGGTGTCTACGTGCGGTGTATAAATGGGTTTATTCTTACCTCTGAGAACTGCTGCCACCTGACTTGCAAGACGACCGAGCGGCTGACCTGCTGCGTCAACGACGTACCACTTGCGCTGCGAAGCGGCAACTTTATCGTTTGCCATAAAAGTTTTCATTTTATAAATCATCCTTTATTATTTAAGTCGCACGCCGACGAAATCATTTCACGCTAATTCCACGACATGACTGCATTGCGCACATCGAAAACGTCCGATTTAGGGGGCTAATCCTAAGTCGCATACGCCTCCGAATACAAAATGCTCGTATATTCTACTACAAGTAAAGTATTTTGTCAACTGTTTTGCAAGTAAAAATAGCAAAAACGGCAGTGAAAATCAAATTTTCTCTATTAGCAGCGGTATTCCCTTTATACACCTCTCGATGTTTCTTTGTACCAATCGCACATCTGCCATAACCGATTATAATCGATTGATTATCTTAAAAAACGCTTAGCTTGCGTTGTCATCGAATTATCCGATTTGCCTCTTTGCCGACACTCGTTTTTTGCGTTCGCACAACGGCTCTCTGCCAAAATCACGGTTGTCTTTGCTATGCGAACAAGCTTTACAATCATACTTATGTAAAAAGTTTCATCTCTTTCCTTTATTCAAGCGAAGAATACGAACGAAAATTTTTGTTTTAGTTCTTCTTCATTGTTTCTTTGTTACTTAATTCCTACTCTGAACTCGGCAGATAATCACGCTTTGTAAAAACATAATCGGCTCAACGATAATAAAGGATTACGGAACTAAAAAACAACCC
>FR884054.1:0-19314 GCA_000435495.1 Firmicutes bacterium CAG:552
ACGATAACCAAGAGAGCGATAACCGTAACCGTCAAAAATGCAAATAGCGTATACGGCGAAAACCTTGCGGACATTTCTTCCGGATACGACCTCAGCGAAGGAAGCATGGCGCCCGGCGAAAGCCTCGACTTTATTTCCCTCGAAATAGAGAAGAAAGCCGGAGAAACGGAAATCAGGAATGCCGGAACTTATTCGATAATCGGTAAGTCGCTAAACGGTAATTATGCAGTTAAGTTTGTAGGTCAGGACGGCAAAAACGATTATGGCGTATACACAATAGCTAAGAGAGAAATAACCGTGACCATAGACAATAAGACGAGCGTATACGGCGAAAACGAGGCTGCGCTTACGGCGTCTGTCACCGGAGCGATAAAACTTGCAGCTTGGGACAGCAATCTGTATTCGGTAATTTCGCTTAAAAAGGCGGAGGACAAAAACGTGGGCTCCTATGCAATCGATCTTACTGTGGCAAACGACAATTATTCGGTAACATATAACAAGAATGCCGTTTATACGATTACGGCTCGTTCGGTTACCGTAACGGTAAACGATGCCGCTAGTGTATACGGTAATGCCGAATCCCAGCTTACTGCAACAGCCAATCTTGCTAAAGGCGACGAGTCCAAGCTTTACGATATAGTCGAACTTAAGAGAGAAAGCGGCTCTATGGCAGGAATATACAAAATCACTGCTTCCGTAAAGGATACTCAGATAGCTAAAAACTATGTTGTAAAGATAGTTTATAGCGGCGAATCAAACGGCGTTTACGAAATAAAGGCTCGTCCCGTTACGATAAAGATTAATTCCGTAGAGGTAAACAGCAAAGACGACTTTAATGCAGTCGTTGCAAAATTCGGATTTGCAGTGACCGAAGGCAATATCGTAAACGGAGATAATTTGGGCGTTACATACAAAATTTTGGACGGTACGACCGAATGGACTAAAGACAATTATATGCTCGTACGCAGAACCGGAGTTTTCGAACTTAAGGGTTACGTTTCTAATCCCAATTACAGCGTTACCGTAGTTGACGGCACGCTTACGATGACGAAACCTAAGATTAAGATTAACAAGGATCTTAACAAAACGGTTACTTATGACGGAAACGTAGTAGAATTTTTTAACTACAAGCAGGATATAGACGGATTGTTCGATTCGACCACTGCCGATTTCTTTGCAGTTGAGATAACAAAGAACGGCGAAACGGTTAATGAAATAGTCGGCGCAGGAGTTTATACCGTAAAGGTAAGGTTAGTATACTCCACTTCTTACGAATGGGAAGACGAAAACGCAGACGCACCGTTCACGGTTACCGTTCTCAGGGCGGATATATCCGACTGTATATCGTTTGATAACGTATCCGAAGATACGGTTATCGCAGCGTCAAAATCGTTTATGCCTACCGTTAATTTCGGCGAATTTGCGGATGTAGTCGGCGAAGATTATGCGCTTGAGCTCATCTTTGTAAGCGGAGGAAATAAATCGGTTAACGTTTGTGCGGTAAGCGGAAAATATAAGTTTAAGGTAATTATCGACGAGAAAGACCACTATGGCGAAGCGGAAATCGAGTTTACCGTGGCAATAGGCGGCAAAGAAGCAATAGAAACTTTCCATTCGATGCTTCAGAACTTAGCCGATCAAAATGTAGCCGCTCTGATTGAGATTAGAGAATTCCTTAGTTCGCTTGACGAGTACAGCCTTACGGTAGTAAAGTATACCGAAGACTTCCAGACTTATTCGCAAAAGTGGACGTCGGTAGCAAACGATTCCGAAAGGGATATGAATCTTGTCAAGAAAATTACGGAAAAAATGAATCTGGCAAATCTCTTGATGAGTTTAATTTCCGTGGCGGGAGCAGTCATAATAAAGAGACTTTGGAAATAAATTGGAGGGAAATATCGATATGAAAAAAATTGTAGCTGTAATCTGCGCATTTTTAACGCTGTTTGCAATATGCTCATGTGAATCCGTTCTTACGCCTAACGACCTTGCCACGAGCTTCGGCAGGCTGACGGCGGCTAACGTAGGCACTATAACGTATGTGACCGAAGTCAAAAAAGACGGTGTAGTTACATCGCTTATTACCGCAGTGTTTAAGGGAAGCGACCGCAGCGTCTTTACTACGGAAAAGAAGCTGAATGCCGATTTAATAGGCAAGCCGTATAACGAAACACAAACTGCCGAAACACTTACGGAAGGTCAGTTTAATGAAAGGATACCTGTTCCTAACATATTCGATTCCTCTTTGTACGACGGAGAATATGTATTGGAAAAGATCAAAGACGGTGACAACGTAAGCATTACGTTTAAGGTAAAAATTGCCGACGACAAAATAAGAGAGTTTTTGGATGACGGTTTTTCTGACGAAGAAATAGCAAACATAAATTCGGTGCGTGGGGAAGCGTATATTTATAACGATAGGCCCGTGTCGTTTAAGATTACGTTTGTTATGTACGGAGCGGACGTTACTATTACCGCAGATTTCGAATATTGATATAAGTAGCTACCGTGCGTCGTAAAAATCGATGCACGGTACATACTAATTTACACAAGAGGATATGCTATCATATGGAAAAGAAGAAAACGGTAGAGATAAGCGGCTTATACAAAAAGTACTCTAAGGCGCAGGACTATGCCATAAAAGATATAAATATAACTTGCTACGAGGGCGAGATAGTGGGGTTGCTCGGCAAAAACGGTGCCGGTAAATCGACGACCATCAAATGTCTGACGGGATTTTTCCCTTTTGATAAGGGCAGTATAAAAATCTGCGGGTTTGATATAGTGACCCAGCCCGTTTTGGCGAAGCAAGAGCTTGGATATGTGCCGGATAATAGAGCTATGTACGAAAAAATGACTGGTATGGAGTATATTCATTTTATAGCCGACTTGCACGGCACGCCTCTTGAAGTAAGACAAGAACGTATAGATCGTATGCAGGAGTTTTTGAAGCTCGGCGAAAAAATCAATGCGTTGATAGGTACGTATTCGCACGGAATGAGGCAAAAAGTATGTATTATGGCGGCGCTTGTGCATAATCCGAAGCTGTGGTTGTTGGACGAGCCTCTTACCGGTCTGGATCCTCAGACGGCAAAGGCATTGAGAGATTATATGCAACTGTACAAAAAAGAGGGGAACACGGTGCTGTACAGCTCGCATAACCTCGACGCAGTGGAAAAAACGTGTGACAGAGCTTACATCATCAACGACGGAAAACTAGTAGCCGAAATAAACATAGAAGAATTTAAACGGGAAAGCAACGGCGTCAGCCTAGAAGAGGCGTTTATAGATAATTTTTACGAAAGATGAAAAACATTAGATTTCTTTTTAAGCGAGATATAACCGAATTTAAGCATACGTTTAAGGAAAACCGAGATGTTACCGGCGCAATATCGTCTGCCGTAATAATGCTTATAATTTATTCTACATTTATTTTCGTTTTTTATAAATTTGCGTACGCTTATCTTACCACGAGAAAGGATGCGACAGGCGGCGTATTCGAACTTATGACATTCGTATATGCGGCGTCTGCGCTCGTCGGCGTAATATTGGGCGTAAGAAAGATCTATGGTCTTATAGTTGCCGGCAAAGATTACGAGGTATTGCTGTGCCAGCCGGTAGGCGCAAGCGAATTGTTTATGTACAAACTTGTACGCATATACGCTTCGCAAATTTTGTCTACCGCAGTTATAGTGATTCCGTCGGTAATATCTATAGATCTCGTAACGAATTTGGATTTTTCCGTAACGTACTATCTCAAGGCGATTTTCGGCGTGCTGACACTGCCGTTTGTTACATGCGCCGTGGCTGCTCTTATATCCGTCCCTTACGCCGAGTTGTCACGCTTTTTGGAGTCTCGATTTGTAGTAAAGCTGATAATTTACGTTGCGGTAATAGGGATAGCGTTCTATTTTTACGGAATGTTTTTGCAAGTTCTTAAAGAATTGCTTTCGAGCGGCGATATATTGTATTTACTTACAGGGCCCACAGTTAAAAAACTCACGGTGGTAGCGGAAGCGCTTTTCCCGATAAATCGTTTCGCCATGATTCTCGTCGGAAGACAAACATGGTTATCGATTCTTATTATTCTGGCGTTTGCGTTAGGTTGCCTTACTGTGGCATATTTTATAATTAGACGAACCTTTACTGCAATATTGCAACGAAAGATGGAAGGCGAAAGCGTTAAGCTGCGTAAATTTAAAGAGAAAAAACGTTCGTTGTTGGCTACGTTGATGCATAAGGAATTTATTACCGTAATTCGTACGCCGTCATATGCGTTTCAGTATTTTGCCACCACGCTTACGTTGCCGTTTATCGTATACGTATGCGTTAATATATTGCGTTCGCTTATACAGTCGCTGACAATTATAAAATGCGATTACGAGTTGGCGCTATTTGTAATATCGATGTTTGCGGTAATGACGAATACGTTTTGCGCAACCAATATCGGTAGAGACGGAAATATGTTTGATATGACTAAGACATTGCCCGTTACGCCAAAGGAAGTCATATCCTCAAAAATACTGTTTTGTATGATAGTATCCGCAATATCGGTATTTCTCAGCGTTTTGGCTTTGGCTTTGGCGCATTTCGTTAATTTGTGGCAAGCTGCGGTTATACTGGTTTTAACCCTGGCGTTGTCTTTTGCAGAGATAGCATTTGCGACCAATAAAGATTTGGTATCGCACACAAGAGGAGGCAGCGACAAAGGGATATCATCGTTTTTGCTTATCGGATTAATAGTGTCACTGGTATGCGGCGTAGGAACTTTGGCGTTGTCTGTTGCTCTGACAATTTTCTACGACGGCGTTTGGGCGACCGTGGCGTCCGTAATTTTTGTGGCAGTTATAGTCGGTGGCGTAACTTTCGTAGCCACGTGGCAGCTAAAAAAGGACTTAAACGCAAAGTTTTATTCTTTGATATGAGGAGGATGTTGAAGGTATGAAAGATATGAAGTTTAAAGTAATATGCCTTATACTGGTTATACCGTTGTTGCTTATTTTTGCGACAGGTACGATAGTAAAAGTATCGGACATCTATGTAGACATTCCTGTATCCGAAGTCAAAATAAGCGGCAGCGGAATCGAAATTCAGCAGGGCGCAAAGTTTGTAAACAAAGATTTAGCTAATGCAGACGGTGGCAACAGGTATGAGTTGCATACCGACGTTTATCCGGAAAACGCAACGCACAAAACAGTTTCTTACGAACTTATAGAAGGCGACGATAAGGGGATAGAGTTAAGCGGCGGTTCTGTTGTATCAAAGAAACCCGGTAAGTATAAGATAAAAGCGATGTCGGGGCAATGTTCGGATACCGTAACTCTAAATTTCTATTCGACTAAACCTCTTTCGCTCGAGTATGCAGAAGACGCAAATAAGGATATATATGTAAAACGAGGCATAGCAATAAGTTTGCAAAACAACGTCAAAAGCGATGTCGATAACGCCGGGATCTATTGGGAGACAAAGAACGGCAAAGGTAACGTGGAAATAAACGGGAATAAGCTGGTCGGCGTTGTGGCGTCGGATGAGCCGACGGTCATAAATGCGACGGTGGACGGATTGACTTATGACGAAGATAAGAAGGTCTTTGTAGAAAAAGAAATTTCGCTTCCGTTTAACGTGTATGTTACCGATCTTAAGGGTAGCGAAGCGGTCGTATACGGTTATGCCGAAGATGAAACGGCGGTGAAAAAAGTAAAGCAGACTGCGGTTTTTGAGATATTGTACGGAGAGAATGTGGACGCAACTGCATGGCAAGCGATTAGTCCTTCGGACGAACTACTCGAGTGCTCGACACAGAATGTTGAAGTAGAGCGCAAATTTTTAGTAAGCGCAACTTGGAAAAACCCCGACAAAGATGTTATAGGAGTCGATCCGTACGTAATAACGATTAGAGATGGCGTAAAAGATATATTCCACTTAAATGTGCAGTATAGCGACAGCCATATAATCATAAATATGCCGGATACAATCGATATCGATAAGGCTCTTTCTATCGAAGCCGAGTTGGACGGAATTTCCATATACGACGATAAAGTCATAGGCGAATATGCCGTAGACGTTGAAGTTTCGCCTTCCGGAGCCGAACTCAAGTTGGGCGGCAACGGTAAGTATCGAATCGTGACTAAGGATGAAAAAACGTATACTTTGACGGTAAGATTATCTCCTCTTAGCGGAGGCGAAGAATATGAGGCATCAAAAGCTATTCAATCGGTAGATCCGATAACTTCTATAACGTTGACGCTGCCTTTGCCCGAGAATGGGTTAAAAGACGAAACGGCTATTGCCGGTTACAAATTTGATTCTGCGGGAGAGCTTAAACCGAATTCGGTTAAGTTCGTTGCCGTAGCTAAGACTATCTTAGGGAAGACACTTAGCGAATTCGACGCCGTATGGAGTTGCGACGATACGCTGCTCGAGTTGTCCGACGACGGCACGGCTCAGGTGATAGGCGACGGGGTGGTTAACGTTACGGTTAAATCGGAAAAATATCCATCGAGTCAATCGACAGTGCAAGCACTTTGCGTGTCGAAGGGTATTGCTGTAAACAACTACACCGAGCTGATGCGGGTTAATCATAATAGATCTTATTCAGGCGGTAAACTCGGCGTATCGGACGACGGCTATGCGGCAGACGGATATTGTACGGTACTTACCAAGGATGTGATGCTTGCGCCGTCGCTTAAAGATTCGGATAACGTAAAAGACTTTACGTTACAAATTAAACCCACCTCAGATATTAAGTATTACGAAAACAACAACGCCGGCGACGCTCAATCGCTCAGGCTTAACTACGCTATGGAAATAGCCGCTTCCGTATACGGCAACGGGCATTTTATATGTGCGGATTACATTACTAGAAACGGCGGACTTAAGAGCAATCCGGTATTTAACGGTCCGATAGATTTGGTCAGATATCTCTATCAAAAGAATGCGTCTACCGATGAGTCTAACGTATATATTAAGTCGCAAGACAATATGTGTTTTGTAGTAAAAAAAGACGGCATTACGCTGGATAACGTTGAGCTTAAAGGATGTGCGGATAAGTCGCTTACGGATGAAGGCGCAACCGAAGCTAACCTCGGGAATTTGGACAATACGGGTACCGTTTTGGAGGTTATAGGTAACGATTTCGTAATATCGTATAGTAAAATAAATAACGGAAGAACGGTAATGCGCATATATGGCGAAAGTGCCGATACCGCCAAAAGAAGCGGAGAAGGCAGGACTGCCGAAGGCTACGGCAAGACTAACGTAACTATCAAAAATTGTATATTAAGTTACGGAAGAGAGTTCTTGTTGAAGGTCGGTACAAATCGGATCAAGCGGGTGCCTTTTACCGAGTATAATACCGGAGTTAAGTATTTAAATACCATGCAACCGACGCCTCTTCCGAGCGTGGAATCCGCTAAGAAGTATTATGACGATGCCGCTCCTTATTTTACCGATAAGAACGGAAACAACTATCAGGTAGGTAACGAAGCAAAAGATTACGACGATTATTTTTACGAAAATTACGTCCTTACTAACGTAAACGTGCAAGATACGGCGTTTGCAAAAAGCGGGCTGTTTTGTATCGGTATGGATGCGATGTTCGGCGGATTATGTTTGCACGGATGGGATTACGGTCGAGGAAACGATGCGCTTACTTACGAATTCGGCACAAAGTTGGGTTGGGGCGGAATCTCCGGTACGAGTTACCCTGCAAAGGTGAATCTTATAGGCGACGTCAGATTTTACGACTGGAAGGACGTAACAAAAGTGGACAGTTCGACATTGGTTACGGGCAGTCAAACCATGATATCTCTTATCGGTCTTGACCTTAACGTATCCAAACTTCTTACTCGGTTCTCTTCGGTAGATTCTTCCGCAGCCGAACTGCTTACGGATTATAACGGTGTAAAATGGGCAAACGGCGCAATTGCATTTTACGGAGGCGGTAAAAATTATTCTATCGTTGACGACAGCGGTTTAAACGGCATTTCATCTGTCACTTCGCTCAAACGGTACGAAGTCGGGGTGGAACATTTCGTCGATGAAAGCAGAACTCGTTTCGTATATTACACGGCTGGACCGAATCCGTTCAGATTTATGATGTATCCGGCGTCTACGGGATTAGATAAACTTACGCCGGAGTTGCAAGCTAATCACTTTGCTGCAAATACCGCTTACTCTTACCTGCATCGAAAAAAATAGCGGAGTTTTGTTGACTTTGAGCGTGTATTGTTGTATAAAGAGTATATGGACGATTTTATAAGAGTGCAATTCGATAGCAAATATAAAGGCAAGAAAAAGGACGTATTGAATCGAAAGCTGAAAATTTTTTTGATTACGCTCGTCGTTTCTTTGTGCCTTATACTGTTTTCGTTTTACTATGCGTTTTGGGAATATAATCGAGTTATTACAAATATGGATCGAATCCTGAGTTACGTTTGTTATGCTTTGGGTATTATAGGCGTAATAATATCGCCCATAGTCGGACTTACTCGCACTATCAATAAAGGACTCAAAGGAAGAGTAACCGTAGATTTATCCAAAAACGGAGAAAGCGGTGCGTGGGAGTATACTATTTATACCGACGAAGAAGGTCATACCGTAAGTGTGGGAAAAGGAGAAATATCCATGCTGAGAGAAGACAAAACTTTTTTTAAGATGAGAGATACGTTCGGTAAAGACTATTGTTTGCCAAAGAGCGAAATCAGTGATGCCGTGGCTAACGAATTACGTACGGTGTCGCTTAGCGTACAAAAATATCGCTCTGCGTCAAACAAAAAAAATCAACAATAAATATTAGCCGCATCTGATGTTTTTTTGATGCGGCTTTTGTATTAGGAGAACAATATGTAACGGCTTACGAAATGTAATGGCTTACGAAGCGGACCGGGATCGAATAAGTGCGATTTTGCCGGGTTCCTTCGTTTTGTTAAGACCGGCGCTGAGAATAAACTGCGAAATAATAAACGACGGCGAAAAAGCCGAAGTCGAATTTAATACCGCCGTAGAAAAAGCCGGAGTCAGAGGCTGGTTGAACATTGCATGTTTTGATACGGAAAAAGGTATAATTCGGGATAACGGAGCGGTTACGATAGAGCGGATTTGCTGAAAACCCGCTCTGCGCCCACCGGGGCAAAAGGCGGTTGCCCTGCGGAAAAAGATAACGTCGAATATTATTTTATCGAAAAAGGCGAAGTTGCGCTGCGTTCCAATGAGATTATTACCGTAAATAAAGAATTTTGCGACTGTGAATTTTTATGGAAAACGGAAGACGGCACAAACGGAAAAGGCGCAGGTAGAAGCGCAGGTAGATCGGTGCCGCTGTTTTTCGAAGAATGAAAAACGTTTATCCCGACAAAGAATTTTCGTTGCAAAATGCGGCATGCATCGAGTGTAAACGAGTCGCAGGCGCATATAAAGTGGAATTCGAAAGATAAAGTTGAGCTTTTGGGAAAGCCGCTATGACTTTGAGTCGTTTTTATTGCTTTTTTTGCATTCCGATTCCAATATTTCTGCCAGCGTTTTTTCGCTTTCGTCTATATCTATTGAGCCGAAAACATCGTTGCGCTTCACGCTTTTATTTTCGGCGATGAGCAGTTCTATTTCCGAAAGTAGTTTTTTTTCTTTATTGCGCATAACGCCTCCGTGCCGATAGGTACTCATCACAATTTAACACTAAATTTAGTGTAAGTCAAGTATAATACACTGTTATTAGGGTATTATTCGTGTATGAAGATAGGCGAAAATATCAAAATGCTCAGAAAGTATAACATGCTTAATCAAAAGCAGTTTGCGGAGCGCATGGGCACGACGCAGCAGCGTGTCAGCGAATGGGAAACCAATAAAATCGAACCGTCGCTTTATAACGTAATTAAAATGCTAAAAGTTTTGGGAGTTACGTTTGAAGAGCTTACCGACGGAGTAGAGGAAGAAGAATAATTATACGTTTCGGATAAAACTTTTATAGCGATTGCCATATAGATAAAAGCAATTTTATTTTGTCATCGCAAGCATTTTTGCGGCGGCAATTTTTTTGTATTTTTATGGGAAAAAGCTTGACAAGCGCAAGTATAAGCAGTATACTGTGAACGAATGAATAAATGTTCATTTGTGCTTATGTTCGAATGATGCGAAAGCCGATGAGAATGCCGAGCCAAAAAAAGGGAGGACGAATACATGCGAGAGTTGGTGTGTGAAAACGAATGCGTTCACGATGACGTAGTCAGCGAGATTAAAGAAAAAATGCCGGATGAAGAAACCGTTTTCGAACTTGCGGAGCTTTTTAAGATATTCGGAGATTCGACGAGGACAAAGATACTCAGTTGTTTGGAACTGAGCGAGTTGTGTGTTTGCGATATTTGTTCGTGTCTGAACATGAACCAGTCTGCGATATCGCATCAGCTTCGGGTGTTAAGACAAGCGAAATTGGTTAAAGCGCGAAAAAAAGGCAAAGAAGTCATTTATTCGCTTGACGATGACCATGTGTCCAAAATTTACGAATGCGCACTTATGCACATAAAAGAGTAAAATAACTTTACGAAATTCTATTAAAACGACTATTTAGGAGAAAAAATAAAAATGAAAAAGACGGTAAACATCGAAATCGACTGCGCAGTTTGCGCTCAAAAGTGTCAGGACGCAATATGTAAGTTAAACGGAGTTAACGCATGCAACATAAACTTTATAACTCAAAAGATGTCGCTTGACATTCAGGACGAGGACAGCGAAAAGATAATGAAGAATATCAAAAAGGTGGCAAGGAAAGTAGAACCGGATTTTGAGATGGAGGATTGATATGAGTAAAAAGCTGAAAAAGAAACTAAAGCGAATAATAATCGCTTTGAGCGCTTTTTTACTGCTGATGCTTGCCGATAAGGTGATTTTACCGCTTGCGTTCGATAAAAATCTGGCGACGGTTATAGACGGCAAATACGGATGGACGCTTGCGTTCGGATTGTTCCTCGGCGTATATGTATACATCGGCTATGACGTACTTCGAAAAGCTGCGGTAAATATTGCTCACGGTCAGGTTTTCGACGAAAACTTTTTGATGGTTATCGCAACGCTCGGAGCGTTTGCGCTCGCTATTTGCCGAGGATTTACAGGGCAAGAGGTGGAAGGTTTCGACGAGGCGTGTGCAGTGTTGCTGTTTTACCAGGTGGGAGAATGGTTCCAATCATATGCGGTGGGAAAATCTCGCAAAGACATTGCATCGCTTATGGACGTAAGACCCGATTATGCTAATTTGGTTACGGCAGACGGCGTAACAAAAGTCGATCCCTCATCTGTAAACGTAGGCGATTTAATCGTAGTTAAACCGGGCGAGAAGATACCTCTCGACGGCGAAATCGTCGAAGGCCGCACTTCGTTAGACGCAAAGGCGCTTACCGGCGAATCGGCTCCTATAGACGCACATGAGGGCGAGACTGTCATAAGCGGCTGCGTCAATATAAGCGGCACGGTAAAAGTGCGAGTAGATAAGGCGTTTCACGATTCGACGGTTGCTAAAATTTTGGACCTTGTAGAAAATGCGTCTTCTCAAAAGTCAAAGACCGAAAATTTTATAACCAAGTTCGCAAAATATTATACGCCTATAGTCGTGGGCGTGGCGGTGCTTCTGGCGATAATACCGGGAATAATAACAAAGGACTTTGCCACGTGGGTATACAGGGCACTTTCGTTTTTGGTAGTATCTTGTCCGTGTGCGCTCGTTATATCGATTCCGCTCGGATTTTTTGCCGGCATAGGCGGAGCATCGAAAAAGGGTATTCTTATAAAGGGTAGCAGCTACCTGGAAAAATTCGCTGCGACAAACGTATTTGTGTTCGACAAGACCGGTACGCTTACTAAAGGTAACTTTACCGTGAGTAACGTTTTTCCGGCCGAAAACAGAGAGGAGATATTGCGCCTTGCGTCCGTTGCGGAAAAAGGAAGTAATCATCCCATAGCCAAGTCCATCACCGAGGCATACGGCAAAGATATACCAGACGGATACACGGTAGAAGAAATTTCCGGACACGGAATAATAGCTCGAGGCGAATGCGAAATAGCGTGCGGAAACGCAAAACTTATGCGCAGGGAAGGAATCGAATTCGAAGAAACGAACGAAATCGGTACTGTTGTATACGTGGCTAAAAATAAAAAGTTCGTGGGAAGTATTCTCATTGCCGACGAGATAAAAGCCGACGCAAAAGAAACGATAAAGGCACTTAACGAAGGCGGAGCAAAGACTATAATGCTCACCGGAGATAACGAAAAAATTGCCGGCGGCGTGGCAGAAAAATTAGAATTAGGCGACTACAAGGCTTCGCTTTTGCCGCAAGATAAGGTAGCCGAGACGGAAAAACTCATCAACAACAAAAAGAGTAATGAAGTGGTTTGCTTTGTAGGCGACGGAATCAACGACGCTCCCGTGCTTATGCGTTCGGATATAGGGGTTGCGATGGGCGGAGTAGGCTCCGACGCAGCAATAGAAGCGGCTGACATCGTGCTTATGAACGATAATTTAAGCGGAATTATTACGGCGAAACACATATCTGCTAAGACTATGCGCATAGTAAAACAAAATATCTGGCTTGCGCTTGCGGTAAAGATAGGTATACTCGTTTTGGCTGCATGCGGTATCGCAAATATGTGGTTGGCTGTGTTTGGCGACGTAGGCGTGGCAGTACTTGCGATACTTAATTCCATGAGAGCGAGATATTAGTAGACAAAAAACAAAAACGGTTGCGTATAAATGCGATTTGCAAGGTACGATTGTATTTGCAGACGCATCTGTGCGTAGCCGTTTTTTGTATGCGTAAGATAGTTGTGCGTCAGGCAGGGTGCGCCTATGCTAAAACGTGGTTGCGGAAGAATCGGAAGCGGACGTTCTGTTGTCGGAGAAACTCAGGAGCAGTACAGTCAATATTATTTGGTTAAGATTGCCCGAAAGCGAGCAGTGGCAGCTGCCGGACGTATTTTTGTCGTTAGAATCATCGTAGCCGTTTATGACGAGCAGAAGTATAAGAAGAAGCCTGAAAATGTCGTTTTGAGCCATATTGCCTCCGTTTCGACCTTAAAAATCAATACTTACATATATGCGACATAATGCGCAAACGTGCATATGTTATTATGCTCGTATGAACATATCGATAGATGAAAGAAAACAGCAACTTGTAAAAAAATACGTAAGCGACGGCAAAATGAAAAAATTAGCGTCGTTTTTTGACGTACTGTCCGACGGAACCAGGTTAAAAATACTTTCGGCGCTGGCGATAACGCCCATGTGCGTAAGCGATCTTTCCGCAGTCTTGGAGATAAATCAGACTACCGTTTCGCACCAATTGGCAAGGATGAGACTTGCAGCCATGGTCGATTTTCGACGGGAAGGCAAAGCCTGTATTTATTACGTTTGCGATAAAGGTATAAACAACGTGCTGCTACAAGCCGTAGAGTGTAGTTGAAAACAGGTAACGGTATTGTGATTTTTTGACATGAAGTCAAATGTTATAAGAACGTCGTTTACACCGTTAGCCGATTCGATACGAAAAAAGGCAATGAAAAGAGTAAAAGAGTGGGGTGGGATAAGCGACTCGACGAATAAAACAAAAAAGCTACGGAGTTTAGGGAGGAAGCCGTAGTTTTAAAAGTTTTTAGTATAAAATCGATAAGCTTTTCGATCCCGACACGGGAAAACTTTTGTATTATAAACATATTTGCCGTTTTTTACCGCCAATGCGATTGTTTGACTTAACGGCAAAGTTTAGGCTAAGCACAGTAATTGAATATTTCGTCAGATTGGCTTGATGTTCTGCGCAGTTGCGTAATATGGCGCAGAAGTCCCGCTTACGTTCGTCCAATCGACGGGGGCGTATCCGATCTTACGCAGGTATGTGTTTGCCTTAGAAAACGGTTTGGAGCCGAAAAAGCCTCTGTAGGCTGATAGCGGACTGGGATGAGGAGAAGAGATTATGTAGTCTTTTGGCGAAATAATCGATCTTTTGGCTATTGCGTCCGAACCCCAGAGAATGTATACAACCGGTTTGTTTCTCTTGTTAAGCGCAAGTATTATGCTGTCGGTAAAGGTTTGCCAACCCAAAGCCGAGTGACTTTTCGGCATACCTGCTCGTACCGAAAGCACTGTGTTAAGAAGCAGAACTCCTTGCTTTGCCCAGCCTATCAAAGTCCCGCACGAATCGTCGATATCTCCGATATCCGATTTGATTTCTTTGTAAATGTTGACAAGCGACGGGGGGAGCGGTACGCCTTCGTTTACGGCAAATGCCATGCCGTTAGCTTGTCCTTCGCCGTGATAAGGATCCTGACCGAGGATTACCACTTTCACGTCGTCGTAGTTTATGTACTTGAATGCTGCAAACAGATTGTCTTTCGCCGGATATACGGTGTGCGTTGCGTATTCTTCGTTTACCCTTTGCATAAGATTTGTAAAATAAGGTTTGGCGTATTCGTCTTTAAGCGCATTGTCCCAACTTTCGCTTATTGTCATGATTCTCTCCGATAATGTATTTAAGGTCAAAAGAACCGAGATAAGTACAGCCAAACACTTTTATTGCGATTATTGTGTTATATGGCTGACATCTATAATAATACTATACATTATTTTATGTAAAAAATCAAGCGGCAAAGTAGTTTTGCCGCCTTTCTTTTGTTTTTCTTTAGTATGCAACTATTATCTGCATTTTAGCTGCTATTATTCTTTTCATCGTGAATTATTTTGCGTACAAGTTTAATGCTACCGTTTTAAGTCAAAGCTGACTGATTTGTCGCACTTTTTATCCAATCGTCAACAAATCTCATTTGCTCGTCTGTATGAAACCAATGTTCGCCGTTTTTCATTACGGTAAGCTTTGCGCCGATCTTTTTGGCGAAATCGGATATCGTTTCCTGTGAAGTCAGACGGTCGTTTTCACCGTACAAAATGCAAGTAGGAACCGTCCATCGGATAGGGTTGTCCTTTACGTAACAAAGATATTCCCACGACAATGTTTCACCGAAATCCGTTGCTATTTTTGACTTTTTATAAAGTTCTTCTTCGGTAACGTGCGCAGATTTCATCATATCGTATATTAGTTTTTGCATATCTACGACAGGTGAAACGAAGTACGCTTTATCGACGAAAACCTCGCTGAGCGAAGACATCGCAAAGAAAGCCCCTATGCTGTTTGCAATTATCGTTACGGAAGAATATCTTTTGCGATATGCTTTGAATAGGTTCCGAAACTCTTCTTTTGCTTCCCATGGCGTATTGGAGCTGTAATTCAGACCGATCACGTCACATTCAGGGAACAGGGGTCTAAAATGCTCTGCTTCGTTTGCGGATCCGCCTTTTCCGTGAATATAGATTATTGATTTTTTTAACTCTGTTGCCATAATATTTTTAAGGAAAGATTTTGCGGTTTTCCGATATGAATTATTAACGTTTCCTCCGATTAACGTCAATCGGGCAAAAGTCAACGTTTCCAAAAATAAAATTTGCGTAGTGTTTGCCGAAACAAATTTAAAGAGCCGTTCTCTAATCGAGAAAGCGGCTCTTTGGTACTCCCTGCGGGAATCGAACCCACAACTGTCCCTTAGGAGGGGACCGTTATATCCATTTAACTAAGGAAGCAAATTGAAAAAATACTTAAATTGTCGGCTATAACCGATAACGTATGTAAATTTTCGCATTCGGTCGCTTTAAAAACACGTATTATGCGGGACGCCGTTTTTAGTTATAGAGCCGAACCACGAAAAAATAAAGCAATTATGCAACCGACTCCTAATATATTACTACATTACGACAAAAAAGTCAACAAAGAATACGGTAGGCATTAAATATAAATGCAAATTGCTTTCGACACGGAAAGAAGAAAGCTACTGCAAGGTAATCGGGCAGGGAACGTTATTTAGGCGCATTTCGGTTATTAAACGTAAACGATAATACCTGTTCTAATGCCGACTGCGCGCTAAGGTAGATGTAAAACGCAACATTTAGCCGTGTTACGTTTTATTTCGTCTATATATTGAGCTTCTCTGTGGATAGAGTGTCACCTTAGGAGTCGATTCAGAGCCACCGAATTGCTCTAAAATAGGCAATTTTCTTGCAAATCGCACACTTTTGTATATTTTCGTTTCTTTTGCCACGGTTTTCTGTTTCAAGCAGTAATTTTTATATCTTTTAGCAATTTCTATGCCAAAAACAATGCCAACTATGCTGTTTTGAAAATAAGGGTTGGAGTTATTTGTCTTTGTTAGTGCCGAGCTTTTAACCTCTGTAACAATTACGGACTTAGAGGAAAACACTGACTCTATTCATGAATATCAAGAACGTTTAGAATTCTTTTGAATGAGTCTTGGCCATCAAGGCAAGTATCTCTAAGCCCGCCATTTTCTTGATTCCGGTTTGCGAGCCCACGATAATAGAAAGCTTTCTTGGAATCTTCTATAATAAAAGGAATTATGTTAAACCTAAGACACTCTTTCAAGGCAATCAATCTGCCGACTCTGCCGTTTCCGTCTTGGAAAGGGTGAATATATTCGAAGTCTGCATGAAGTTCAATAATATCGTCGATGGTTATATTGCTTTTAGAGTTAAAATCCGTAACGAGCTTATCCATGGTTTTGTGGACTTCGCTCGGCTTGCAAGTTTCTCTTCCGCCGACGGTATTTGCTCGCTTTTTATAATCTCCAACGGCAAACCAATCGAGAGATGAATCCTTGGTTCCTTGTTTCAATAGCAAATGAAGGTGCTTGATAATATCTTCGCTCAAAGGCTCTAATGCTTTATCGATTACGTAATCGATTGCTCGGAAGTGATTACTTGTTTCGATAATATCATCAACAGGGATTCCGTCGCCGACGTCAATCGTTCTTGTTTCGAAAATCAACCTCGTTTGATCTTCCGTAAGTTTAGAACCTTCGATGTGATTAAAGTTATAAGTCATTCTGACTTGTAATTCATGATAAAGTCCGCCTGAAATCTTAGCTTCTTTTTCTTCACGCAAAATTTGCAGAATGTGATTATCGCAAACCTCTCTAAACAAATCGTCAGTTTTGCAATGTAAAAAATTTGCTATCTTAAAAATCACGTTATTCGCAATCTTCTCACCCTTTGAAATTTTGGCAATAGTTCTGGATGAAATACCGAGTTTAGTAGTTAAGTCAGACTTAGTTAAACCAAATTCCTTGAGCTTATTTTTTAATGGCTTATAAGAATACATAGCCACCTCCAAGTTTCTTTACTTTTTATACCGCAATAAAAGCAAAAAGTAAAGATATTAGCAATAAAAAGTAAAGACTTCATATTTTGTTACCTTTCGTTGTTGCTGTTGTCCATTGCAACAAAATTTACTCATTGAAAATAATGCAAAAAGTAAAGATTTTACTGCCGAACGAATTGTTAAGCATGTTCAAGCTGCTCTGCGACGGCAAAACATATTATAATATTTTTTTTATAAAGTGCTTGTAATTTTGTTAAAAGTATGTTACAGTAAAAAAAATAGTTAACAACGGCTATCTATCGGATATTGTAACGGGGACGGAAATGGACAAATTTACTTTTAACGCATTACTCAGAGAAATTGACGACGGCAGCCAAGCCGCTCTCGAAAGACTTTATGACGAGTACGGCAAATTGGTTATGTGGCTGGCGTATTCGGTGCTTAAGGATTGGCATCATTGTCAGGATGTTTTGGATATAGTCATGATTCGAATCTGGAACAATTCCGAAAAAATAAAGAAGATAAATAATCCGACCGCTTATATGCAAAAAGTCGCTTTGAACACGACGTATTCATATTACAAAAGCCATATATCCGAGGACAAAAAGCATCTTGTTTGTGAGGATACTTGTAAAGACGAAGGCAAGGAAGATGTATACGGCGGTAACGATAAGTCCGACTTTATGGAACTTATAAAAGAGTTGTCGGAATCGGAACAGCAAGTCGTATTTATGAAAGTTTACTGTAACGATACATTCGACGACATCGCAAAAGTTTCGCACATGCCAAAGGCCACAGTCCTATGGATATACAACCGAGCCATCGAAAAACTGAGACAGCTTCGGCAGCGGCCGCCTCGGTAACGGAAGAAAGACGATGTGAAATTTTTAAGTAAAAAGACATGGTGTTTTTCAAAAAAATATTATTTTCAAAAAAATTTTTTATTTTTTTATAAGAAATAAGCCAAAATCTTGACCAAAAGTCCGAAAAAAATTGTCTATATTTATGAGAATAGGAAAAGGCGTTTGAAAGGACAAACATAATGTTATTTTTAATCAGACTATAACGGAGAAAAGTATGGAACATAAAGAGGATGAATTGAAATTAAAAACCGAATATGACGGCGTCAGAATAGATTCGTTCGCACAAACTTATGAGAGGATAAAGGGCGAATTACAACCTAAAAATGCCAATGTATCGGTAAAGAAGAAAAATATTTTTAGACGGGTAAGTGCGGTTGCCGCCGCCATACTGATTTTGTGTTGTCTGTGCACGGCAATTGTTTCGAGATTCGGCGGCGATGGCAAGATATATGACGAATGCGCTGCCGCTCCGATTTTGTCGACTATAGCGGAGATAGCGAATTCGGGAGTTTCGTATGTCCCGAACTTAAATTTGCTCAATGACGTAGAAGTCAAGCAAGTCAATCACAAAACAGAGGACGATATTTTGTACTTTACCGTAATGGGCACGATTTCCAAATCGTCCGATACCGATATCGAAGCCGTGCGATTGAGGATAATACTAAATGAAAAGTATATTCCGTACGACGAGGACGATTATAAGGGCGATACACGTATCATATGTTCTCGTCAGGTAATGTTTAAGGAAGTTTCGGCTACTGTTTGGGACGGGCAAGTGCATGTCGGATACAAAGCTTCGTTTAAAGACGGCACCGTGAGGTATCTTATAGAATATCTTTGTTTGGCAGGAGAGCCGAACGAGCAGAAGGCAATCGATTTTCTGTCGAAATTTTTAGCGCCCGAAAATAGTGAGTTCTTAGCAGAAGCGAATAAAACCGATGAATGTGCATATTCCGGCGTTTCATACTATAATATGGACGCAAGAACGAAATTCGATTTCGGAGAAAACGTTTTGCTAAGAGAATAGAATCGTTTTAGTCTTGGATT
The DNA here is from genome assembly GCA_000435495.1 of Firmicutes bacterium CAG:552. Taxonomy (GTDB): domain Bacteria; phylum Bacillota; class Clostridia; order Christensenellales; family Pumilibacteraceae; genus CAG-552. The sequence continues at coordinate 19,109 of FR884054.1, forward strand.
GAAATGACGGGAATGTTGCCGGGCGATATTCTTACATACAATTCCTATTATTTTGCTCACGATTCTATTATCGTGTGTACCGGTAAATACGTTTCCGGCGGGAATAAGTTGAAAGATGTTCAAATATCTTTCGTTAGAGATATTGCAACAGTCATGATTAATGCAAGAAGCGCATTTTAACCGTTATGACTGATTGGCTATTGATA
>FR884054.1:19324-61702 GCA_000435495.1 Firmicutes bacterium CAG:552
TTATGACTGATTGGCTATTGATATTAGAAGCAAGCAAAAACGATTTGAAGAATAAAAATACGATTCTGATAAAAGCCGATTTTCAATAAGATTCGGGCTTAGCACCCGAAACCAATCTTAAATAAGTTTTTGTTTTCGGCAAATCCGATTACTCGGAAATACGTTATGGGTGCGTTCGGACGTGACCTACGATAATTCGATAATACAATTAAAAACAACGGGAACTTGACAATAACAAGCCGTTGTCCGCAATACAAAAGTTACCTTATCGCCTATAGTCATGCTCATGCAGTTGCGACTATGCGGTGTTGCAGATTGTGATTCTTTGCGGCAAATCGGCTGATGTCGTTTGCCGCAGTAAGTATAACTTTAAGTTGCAACAAAATAAAATAACCGTAAAATGCTTTGAGTTTTGATTCTGGTGATGGCGGAATCGGGCATCGAAGAGTAACGTTAACGTAACTCGTTTTAGCTGAGTTTTTCGACTTTTTAGTGTGAAAGTCGAGCGCTCCTTTTACCGTGATTCTATTTAATTTCTTGTTATAATCTGCAAATACACTTGACTTGGATATGGCTTGAGCGTATAATGTAGTCGAAATTATGCGACATTCGCAGGAGGTATTTATGAAAAAGATTATGCTAATGATTGTCGCTGTCGTAATGACGATGTTTTGCATCTTTTCGGTAGCAGGCTGTAATCAGGATCCGACACCCGGACCCGACGATGAAGAGCCGAATCCAAACGAAAGCCAGATACAATTTGCGCTTCGTACGGATTCAATCACGAACGAAGAATATTATGCGGCTGTAGGTGTAACCGACGAAGCTATTGTTAACTTAGTTATTCCCGAGACTTATCAGGGTAAAGAGGTCAGAGCGATAGAAGCGATACCGGAACAGGGCGGTTATGGATTTAACGGCAACAAAAACATCGTTTCGATTACAGTGCCTAAGACTATTAAGAATATCAAAGTAAGCGCTCTTAACGGACTTACAAGTCTTAAAACGGTCAATTGGAATGCGGAAGATGCCTATATTTCCATGGTGGGCGCTCCAACTAAGAACGATAGATTGTTCCAGGGTTCTAAAGTGGAAAAGTTAGTTATAGGTAAAGACGTAAAAGTTATGCCGGAGCTTTTCCCGAAAGATGTCTGGAGCCGCAGCTATATAGAAGAACTTGTAGTTCCCGATACGCTCGAAAGATTTGACGGTAGTGTTTGGTCTCGTAAAGTTATAAATGTCAAGGTAAGTAGCTTTGACAAGTGGGTAGATCTTTATACTGCTAAAGACGGCAGAGGAACGAGCGCATTTATAAACGATAAAATAAATCTTTACGTGGACGGAAAACTCGTAGAAGATTTGGTTATACCCGAATCTATAACCGAATTAAACGCTATGTTTTCGTACGTAGAGTCCATTAAGAGCGTAAAATTACATAAAAACGTTGAGGCACTTTATACGAGTTATGGCGACGTATATGCGTTGTGCGATATACCTAACTTGCAGAAAATCGAAGTAGAAAAGGGCAGCACGCACTATGCTGCAAAAGATAATATCTTGTACAATGCAGATTTTACCGAGATGATTTTTGTGCCGTATTTGATAGAGGGCGAAGTAGTTGTTCCGGAAACCGTAACCGTAATTAAGGAGCAACAGTTTATTAACAGAACCAGGATGACGAAAATCGTTATCAATAACACCAAAAACGAGGCTGCGCAAGAAGGTTACAGTCAGAATGTATTCACCGGCTGCACGAGTTTGGAAACTATTATAATAGCAGACGGATTTACCGGATTTAGAGATTACACGTTTAAAGGCTGTCCCAATATCAAAACCGTAATCGTTCCGGCGTCTATGGTGTCGGTAGGCCGCTGCGTTCTCCAAGATAGTCCTAATGCAATAATTTATTCGTTGTCTACCGAAATGTCTTCTATAAAATACAGCAACTCTTATCACGATCCCGACGGAAAGTACCAGACAACGAAAAGAGCTTACTACAGCGAAACTTACAAAGAAGCTCTAAGCAATAAGCTTATGTATTGGCATTATGCCGAAGACGGAGTAACTCCGGTAGTATGGTGATAGAGACGATTCAAAAAATCAGATATATGTAAATTAGGTAAAAACTCCCGAGACATATTAGCTCGGGAGTTTTTTCTTAGGAGAATAGCCGAAAAGCGTTAGAGCTTTATATAATATGTGTTAAAAAACTATATACGTACACATGAAAATGGTTATATATGCTCAATAATAGTAATATGTTTAAATTCAATTTAAGGCAAATTAAAGCCTAGTTTGCCTTAATGGGTGGTATATAGTTTGAGAGATATGTGGTTGTCTTAGTCTTTGGCATCGGATTCTCTACATAACCTCTTTCTTGCGTAACTTATGTTGGCAATATAATCGGTTGTTGGGTCTTTGCGTCTCTTGAGATTCGAGCTTGTAAAAACTCTTAGATAGATAAGCAATTCGTAAAAACATTGCATAAACTATATGTTTTCGCAGGTGCATACGTCACTTGATGCAAATACAAGTATTTAGCCTTTAAGAAGCGTTTTAAAGACCTGTCCTGAGGTAAATCGTTTTGCGATAGAAGCAAAATCAAGGAAACACAGTCCCACACAAGTTCGGCTTGTGTGGGACTAAAAAATGCTGCAACATCGGCTTCGAAAAAACATATAATTAAATATCGTTATGCACACTTGATTATGGCAGCAGACTAGCGAAAAACACATAAAGTGCAGCATGCGTCTACTCTGGCAACACTAAAATTAAATAACGTATTGCTGTATTTGCGTTATTCTTTAAGAGAAGAGCCGGTCATTACTATTGCGACGGCACCTAATATCACTGCGTAACCGATAACGAATAAAATCGAAGTAAGTATGTTTCCACCGCTAAGGGAAAGACTTACCGCATTGTACATATTCGCAAAGGGCAACACTCCGCAAATGTCGGCAAATATGCCGCCTACCAGTTCCGGACTAAACCACATTCCCGACAACAGTGCGGTGCATTGCACTATTATGGAGGACACACCGCCCACAGATTTTTCGGTAAGCACGTTGCCGAGTATCAGCCCCGTAAAGATAAAAGGGAGAGAACAGAGCAGAGCTACGAAAAATGCGGGAATAATCGTAAGTGTAATTTTTAAACCGAACAAAGCGGCTATAACAAAACACAATACGGTTTGAATCATACATATCGGAAGCAGGGGAAGAGCGTACCCGAAAATATATTCGACGGGACGCAGCGGGGAAGCATGCAGCCTTTGCGCAAATGCGGAGGTTCTGTCTTTGCAAACCAGTATTGCGCAAAACATCGTCAAAAAAGATCCGCCGAAAACGATTATTCCGGGAGCGAACGATTGTATGGGAAATATCGATACGTCATCGATATTTGCGTCAATCGTCGCCATTAGTACAAGCAATACGGCGGGTAGACCGATGTTAAAAATAATACTTAAAGGATCTCTTATCAGCTCTAAAAAATTTCTTTTTGCAAATGCTATCGTTCTTTTCATGCAGACTCTCCCGAAAGTTTTATAAAGGCTTCTTCAAAGTTTTCTTTACCGCTTAATTTTATCAGTTCATCGGAGGTTCCGACTGCGACAAGTTTGCCGTCTCGCATTATTGCGATCTTGTCGCAGAGAGCTTCCGTTTCTTCCAGATAGTGGGTGGTAAGCACAACTGTCATTTCTTTTTTGAGCGATTTAATTATCGACCACAATTCTCGTCTTGACAGTATGTCCAGTCCCAATGTCGGTTCGTCCAAGAACAATACTTTAGGCTCGCTTATAAGCGCCATGGCGATGCTCAGTCGCCTGCAAAGACCTCCGCTGAGCGATTTTGCTTTATCTTTCGCTCTGTCGATAAGATCGAATTTTCGCATAAGATTTTCGGCTCGTGTTTTTGCGTCCTTGTTATCAAAACCATATAACGTAGCCACAAAAACAAGATTTTCTTTTACGGTTAGGACGGGGGAAACCGCAGACTCCTGAGGCGAAATTCCGATTACCGACTTTAGTCCTTCGACATCCGAAAGAGCGTGGCCGTACACTGTAGCCGAACCTTTCGTCGGCTCAGCTACGCCCGACAGCATTTTTATCGTCGTTGTTTTGCCGGCTCCGTTAAGACCGAGCAAACCGAATATTTCGCCGTCATCGATTTTCAGCGAAAGTTCGTTGACCGCAATTCTGTTTTTGTAACATTTGGTAAGTCCGTTAATTTCTATCATCTTTTTTCATCTCCACGATTTTTTGCGCAAAAGCAAAATAATCATCGTATTTTGCAATTGCTATGCCTCGCTCGATATCGGCGAGAAGCAGTATGTTGTCTCCGGGTCTGATGCCGAACATGTCTCGCATGTCCTTCGGTATAACTATTTGTCCTTTTTCCCCGACTTTGGCGCTGGCCATGCTTTTGCCTTCCGGGATTTTGAATCCGTCCATAAAACCTCCTTAAATAAGAAAAGTATAACAAGTATAACTTGTATAACGTGTTTTGTCAATATTTAGTGTGATAATTGTGTATATTATTTTTGATTTTTTTGGGCATTCGGAAAAATAAGGACAAAACTGACAAAAAAAATTTCAATTTTATTATTTTAAGAATTTGTATGTGAAATTTATTAAAACTAACAAATATCTACTAAAAAAACGGTGAACTCTCTTGACAAAAAGTCGGCAAAACTGTATAATTAAGTTGCGTATTCTATATTTAAGCTAAAATCGTTCATACTATAGACAAGAGTGCAACGGGACATCGCTTAAAGTGTCGTTTGTGTGAGGTCGAGCGGTTTGAAATGCGAAATATAGCCGACATGGGAACTTAATTCATGCGAGCATGAAAATAAAATAGGAGGAAAGAAAGATGGCAAGTAAAGTATTCGAAAAGGCCGTTTTGTGCGGTAAGGTTTTTTTGTTATAGTAAAGAGTGTATATATGTTTTTTAATTTTTTCGTTTTTTGAAAAAGCGAAGCGTGCGGCATATTGTTGAAGTAAACGTTTTAGTTTCCATTGAACAGATAACGGAGCATGTTCGATGTTCGGCATGTTGCGTTATAAACGGCAAGATTCGACGCATGTTACGCCATTGTCTTTAATTAACTCCGGCAAAGTCGGATTGATACTCGGCTTTAATTTAGTCTTACTTTATTTTGCTCGGATATGAATAACAAATGAAATTCATAAACAGTGCTTGACGTAAATCGTATTTTCGTATTTTCGTCGTTTGAAGTGAAGTGCTTTTATTGGATTTTTTGACGTAGAAAAAAGCTAAAAAAATCAAGACAAAACGAAGTCGTTATCGTAGCAAAGATAACGGAAAAATTACGGCAAGTTAAATTATTGATAATTTTTAAATAGTAAAAAACAGAAAAGTCCTAAAAAAATAAAAAATTTATATTTTTTTTTGTGTTTTTAGCCAAAATCTTGACCAAAAGTCGATTTTTTGGAGTCTTTATTAGTGAAAGAGAAAAAAGAAGAAACGGCACAGCAAAAAAATGTTTCTTTTGCAAAGGAAATTTTGCGTTTGCCCTACAGACGCATTAAATATAAAAATACAGGAGGAAAGAAAGATGGCAAGTAAAGTATTCGAAAAGTACTACTCGAAAGTAGCCAAGGAAGGCATTCTTAAGTCGCTGTTAGTGGGACTTATCGTGGGCTTTGCGGTTGCGTTCGTCGTAGCGTTCGTAACGTGGTTTACCGGATATTTTTGGATTTCGCTCTTGGCAGGCGCAGCTGTTACGGCAGTAACGACCTTGATAGTGTATAACAAAGCGTTCAAGCCCACTACTAAAGGCATAGCAAAGCGAATCGATATGTTGGGACTTCAGGAAAGATTGATAACCATGGAAGAGCTTAAAAACGACGAATCGTACATTGCAATGCGCCAGAGAGAGGACGCAATGGAGAAACTTCGTTCGGTCAACGAAAGCATGATCAGATTGAAGATATCCAAGGGACTCATAACCGCTGCGGCTATAGTTGTAGCGATCGGATTGTCCATGACTACGGTATCCGCATTGGCGGAGTTCGGCATAATCGGAGACGGCGGAAATGTGTTCGACCAGATAATCAAGCCGAAGCCGGGGGTAACGTACTCGGTAACCTACGGAGTGTACAACGACAACGGCGGCGAGATAGTCGGCGAAGTGGATCAGGTGGTGGCTGCGGGAGCGGACGCAACCATGGTAGTAGCGGTACCCGAAGAAGGCTGGGCGTTTGTGATGTGGTCGGACGGAAATACCAATCCGGTACGAACCGATCGTAAGATAAGCGAAGATTCGGAATACGAAGCGATATTCTTTGAGCTTAGCGACAAAAGCGGAAGCGGAGGCGACCAGGACAGCGACGGAGAGGAAGGCGATCCCGACGCACCGTCGGATCCGGACGCTCCTCCCAGCGAAGGAGATCCCGAAGAGAGTAATCAACCCCCGAAGCCCGGTGATGGCGCCGGCGGCGGTAAGGAGACCAACGATAATATAATTGACGGTAACACCAACTACGAAGACGCACTCGGCAGCGGCGGATATTATGAGGATCAGATGAAGAGACTTGCCGAAAGCGGCGAACTCACGCCGGAGCTCAAAGATATCATCAACAGATATTTCGAGTCTATCGGTAAGGGCAACAATACGGAAGAACCGTAAAAACTCAAAATTTACAGTAGCAAATGCGACGTACGGTCGCAAAACAAAAAATAAAAACAAATTAAATCAAAATAAAATAAGAGAGGCAAAAAACAATTATGAGTATCAACGAGGAAAACATCCAGAAGTTCAGTGAACAGTGCAAAAACATATTCGCTCAGGTAGAGCGAGACGTCATCGGTATGAAAGACGTAGTAGAGGGAACTATCATCGCCATGATTTCCGGCGGTAACGTTCTTCTCGAAGGCGTACCCGGCGTAGGTAAAACCCGATTGGTAAGATCGCTCGGTCGAGTTTTCGATCTTCCTTTCTCCCGTATACAGTTCACTCCCGACCTTATGCCTGCCGACGTAACCGGTACTAACATCATAGTAAAAGGCGAAGACGGCAACTCTTCCTTCCAGTTCCAGCCCGGTCCTATTTTCAGCAACATCATACTTGCCGACGAAATTAACCGTGCTACCCCCAAGACTCAGTCCGCTCTTTTGGAAGCCATGCAGGAACATACCGTTACCGTAATGGGCGTATCCAGAAAGCTTAACGAGCCGTTCTTCGTACTTGCTACCCAGAACCCCATCGAACAAGACGGTACCTATCCTCTTCCCGAGGCTCAGATGGACCGATTCATGTTTAAACTTATCGTTAAAAACCCCAGCCTTGACGACCTTATGCGCATAGTAAACATGACGCAGAAGACCATGGCGGAAGTTGCAGACGCAGCTTGTAGCGGCGAACAGCTTCTCGAAATGAGAAAGACCGCTAACCAGATCCCCGTTGCCGAAGAAGTAATGAGATACGCAATGACTCTTTGTTCGGCTACTCATCCCGACAGCGAGTGCGCTACCGAAGCGGCGAAGAAGTATGTTCGTCTCGGAGCCAGCCCCCGAGCAGGTCAGGCTATGATCTCCGCAGCTAAGGTAAGAGCTTTGCTTAGAGGCAGATTCAACGTATCTTACGAAGATCTTAACGAGCTCGCTTACCCCGTACTCAGACATCGTATGAAGCTCAACTTCGAAGCAGTTGCCGAGAGAGTCGCAGCCGACGATATCATTACCATGATTATAAACGAAGTTTCTAAAAGAAATAAGATAGTTCCCGAAGGAAACGTTCTCGAGGAAGTTAAACCCGCAGAAGGCGATGCAAAGGCTAAGCGCGGAATTTTTGGGAGAAAATAATTAAATGGCAGTCTCTTACATAAACGATGAGTTTTTCAGTCGGTTAGAGACTCTGGCATTGAATCTCCGCAAAGATTTGGCGGGCTTTTTCGGCGGCAAGCACCTTGTCAAGACATACGGACAAACGGTGGAATTTGCAGATTACCGAGAGTACCAGCTGGGAGACGATATCAGAAGAATCGACTGGAATCTATATAGCCGTTTTGAGAAGTATTTCCTCAAGCTCTTTACTGACGAGCGACAGATGCACACCGAGATTTATCTCGACTGCTCTGCATCTATGGGAAAAATGGATCCGGTAAAAGGCGCATACGCAAAAGCATTTGCGGCGGCACTCGGATACTTGTCCGTGCATAATATGGACAAAATTTCCCTTAAACTCGTTACCGAAAACGGAGTTCAGGACAATACCGGCGTAATAGTCGGCAAACGCGCTTTCTTTAGAGCTATAACGGAGCTGGAGAACGTTCAGTTCAGCGGTGATCCGGATATAGGTAAAGCGGTCAGCGGCAGCCCCGACACAGGTACGAACGACGGCTTAACTATAATAATTTCCGACTTTTTCTCGGAGGAAACCTGGAAAAAGGCGATCGATTTCCTTGCGTACAAGCGCAGACAGATATTGCTGGTTCAGGTAATGACGCCCGACGAGATAGACCCGGCGTACACCGGTAGAGTCAACCTTATCGACTCCGAATCGGTAGATATGTCCGACGTTAAAAACATGAAAATAAAAATTACTCGCAGCATGCAGCTCGCTTATGCCGAAGCTATGGCGGATCTCAAAGAAAACATCAGATCGTTCTGTGTTTCCAGAGGTGCCGATTACATAACCATAAGGACTGACATGCCTATCGAAAAGGCTATTTTCGGCGAGTTGCTAAAGGTAGGTATTATAGAATGAGTTGGTTAGCACCTTTAGGATTTTTAGGTTTGTTGGCGATTATAGCCCTTATCCTTATATATATAATCAAACCTAATTATCAGCAAAAATTCGTTTCCAGTACTTACGTATGGAAACTGAGTTTGAAGTATAGGAGAAAGAGGATACCTGTAAACAAACTCAGAAATATATTGATATTCATTTGTCAGGTTCTCGTAATTACGTCTTGCGCAATGATTTTGTCTCGTCCCGTTATTCCTAATGAGAAACCCGACGAGATTCCGCAGGCGATTTACGTTGTAGATGCGTCTGCCAGCATGCTTACTTGCGGAAACGGTTCTATCGATACCAATGGCGAATGCAGATTTCAGGAGGCTTTAAACGAGGTTCGCATTGACGGAATGGAGATTATGGCGAACAACGGTAAAGTTACCGTAATCATTGCAAGTGAAAACGCATACATACTGGCTCAGGACGTTACTCAGCAAAACATAAGTCAGTTTACCGGATTGATTGACGACTTGGGCAAGAAAGAAAATATCTACAATAACATCGCATTCGGCAGATCGGATGTAGAAGGCGCAATGAGCATTGTAGAAGAGCTTTTGTCCACGCGCGAAAACGCAACCGTGACTATGTATACCGATACCGAATATTCGTCCGGAGTCAAAGACGTTTATCCTGCGGACGGCGGCGCAAAGAAGACGGTAGACAAAGACGCAATCGTTGATATTAAACTTGTCAACAATTCGAGAAACGAACATAATATCGCCATTACCGAAGCAAGATCCATTCTTCAGGGAAACTTGTACAAATTCGAAGCTAACATCGTTTCGTACGGAACCGATCAGGTAGTTTTTGTAAACTGTATTTCTTACGGTGCCAATAAAAGCAGCGGCGTAAGTCAGACATATGCTTTTGACAAACAGCAAGTAGAACTTACCGATAAAACTCCCGTGCTTGTAGAGTTCGACTCCAATGTGGGCGATGACGAAAACGGCATTTTCTCATACGAAAGAACCAGAATCTTTATCACCGACATCAACGGAAACACTCTTTCCGATGCTTATGCTTACGATGACGAATGGTGGTTTTATGACGGCGAGCATCCCGAAGTAAAAATTCAGTTTTCTGCAGACGAGGACGAACCGACCTTCCTTACCAGCGCAATCAACGCTCTCAGAACTCAACTTAAAAACAAATGGGATATTAGAATAAAGGAATATAAGTCGAAAGACGACGGAGAACCTCAGACGGAAGGTTTTGATATCTATTTGTGTACAGGCAAAAAAACGTTGAGTCAGCGACCGATAGACGGACACGTACTATTGTGGGCCCCCGATTCTAACGTCAAGCTGTCCACCATGTTCGATATTTCGATTAACGGAGAAATTCCGACATCGTCTTCGCCGCTCGAAATCGTTAATAACAATCATCCCATATTTAATAACGTTCGAGGCGAAAACTTCAGCATAAGCAAAGTTTTGGATATAGATGTCGGCGGAAATTACGAAGTGCTTGCATATTGCGACGGAAATCCCGTGCTGTGGATAGACGATACGCAGGAGCAAAAAATAGTTGTTTGCGCATTGCCGTTCGATTTTGCGGATACTGCGGTGTTGATTGATTTCCCCATACTTATTTACAACATTTTCAATTACTGCATGCCCACTACGCTTACTTCCGCTTATTACGATATCGGTCAAACCATTACCGTAAGAGCGAGAGGTAAAAACCTTTCGATTAAGGGTAGCTGGAGTGACGCTACCGTTGTGGAGAACAGTCAAAGCAAATCGCTGCAGTATAAGATAATAAGACCGGGTACTTATACCGTTTCTCAGACTCTTATGTCCGACGAAAGAAAGGATGAGTATTTTTACTGTCGCATAGACTCTTACGAAAGCGATATATTCAGAGTAGAAGATAGGCTTGAAGGCCCGACTGTAGAAAACGGTTTTGTGAGAGATGACTTGGATTTGTTGCTTTGGTTCGCAATAGCGCTTGTATCATTGTTGTTCATAGAATGGTTGCTTCAGGCCAGAGAGAACTTTTAGGAGGTAGGATAAGGTTATGACACATTTAATTTTCAAAGCTTCTTATCCGTGGCTTCTTCTTATAATAATTCCTGCGCTTGCTCTTACGCTTATACCTTATTTCAGATTGGCTAAGAGATATCGTAGGACGAGAAACCGTATATGCTCCATGGTATTGCATATGCTTATTATGATAATGAGTATATCGTTGCTTGCCGGCGTTACGTTAGAATACGACGTGCCCAATAAAGATAACGAAATAGTTCTTTTGGTCGATATGTCTGACAGTAATCAGTCAAGGCAAAGTCAAAAAGACGATTTTGTAAAAGAAGTAATCAATCGCAGCACGCAGCTGTACAAAGTAGGAATTATAAAGTTCGGCTTCGATGCGAAAATAGTTTCACCGTTGGATAATGCGTCCGGCAAGTTTGCGGCTTATCAAACCGAGACTGAGATAGATACTTCCGCTTCGAATATAGCTAACGCCATAAATTTGGCAAAAGGTATGTTTACTAATCCAAAAGCCGGTAAAATGGTTATCATTACCGATGCAATGGAAACAGACGGAAGCGCATTCTCCGCAGTTAAGGCGGTGGCTGCAATGGGCCTCAAGGTTGACGTAGCTTACTATAACAACCAAATGCCCGATCACGAAGTGCAAATCGTAAACGTCGAATTCCCCGATACTAAAATAGCTCTCGGCAAAGAGTTTGACGTAAATGTTGCTTATAAGAGTACCGTAGCAGGTAAATTCACGATAAAGATCACCGACACTAACAGAGAAGGCGTGCAGACGGTGACCGAAGTTAGGGACGTAACCCTCGTTGCCGGCAATGAGGAAATTATATCAATAAAAATGGCTTACGAGCTTAACGGTTTGCACGAGTTCAGATTCGAAATCATAGCGGACGGAGAAGGTGCGAATGATTCCGAGATAAGAAACAATTGCTATGTTTCTTTTATAAATCACGAAGTATACGACAAAACTCTTATACTTTACAGCGGAGCTGAAAGCGCAACCGAAGGCACGGACATGAGAGCCCTTCTCGACGTAGAAGACGGTAAGGTCGACATTATGCAGATCGGCAGTAAGGCAGAAAACCACGATGAGGTTCCGTATACAGTAGACCAGCTTCGCGCTTACGATATGGTTATTTTGGTTAACGTTTCCAACGCTGACCTCAAAGCCGTGGCCGAGGCAAAAGGCGCAGATAATCTCGAGCAGTTTGCTCTTAACTTAAAAGAGTATGTGTCCGTTTACGGCGGCGGTCTTCTTACCGTGGGCGGTAACGAAGGAACCGAAGTAGACAATCTCGGCAATCCTATCGCTCACGCATATAACAGAGAAGATATGTACGAGAGCGTTTATCAGGACATTCTTCCCGTAGAAGTAGTAGAGTACACGCCTCCTTTGGCAGTCGTAATTATCATAGATAGATCTGGCTCCATGTCCGGCGCAGCAATAGATGCGGCTAAGGAAGGCTCAAGATCTATCGTAGAAATCATGCATCGGCGTGACTACGTAGGTATTATGGCTCTTTCGGATAGCAGCACGGAAATTTTGCCCCTTACCCCTCGTGTTCGTAAGGATGAAATACTCGAAGCGATTGATTCTATCCAATCGGGCGGCGGTACGTCTTATACGCCTACTCTCAGAAGAGCAGGTAACTCGCTTATGGCTTGCGAAGTAGAAAGACGTCATATCATACTCGTATCCGACGGCGTTCCGTCAGACAAGCTCGATGAATACGGCGCTGTAATTGATTATAACTTTAAGAGAGGCATTACCACGACTATCGTAAATATCGGCGACGGCAGCCATGCTGATATGGAAGAAGCAGCTCGTAGAGGTGGCGGACGTCACATCGTAGCCGATGCAGGTTCCATTGGCAGTTTGCCGGATAAGATGCGTGACGACGTAGCTTCGCCGAGCGTAATGCAAGTTTCGTACGAAGACTTTACTCCCACCATCGGAGACAGAAAGATATCGAGTTTGTTCGCAGGTATCGAGGTAGGTAAGTTCGAAGTTTTGCACGGCTATTACGGTACGTTAATTAAGACTAACGAATCGGCTATAGTTCCCCTAAAGGGTGAGTTCGTCCCGATATATGCGCAGTGGAAACAGGGACTGGGTTTTGTCGGCAGCTTAATGGTTAACGTGGGCGCAGGCAGCTGGTCGGAAGATTTCTTTGCGGATGCAGCCGGCAGAACGTTTATCAACAACGTATTCAACACGCTGTGCCCTGCCGAAAACATAAGGGTAAAAGACTTTACCGTAAAGGTTCAGGAGGACAACTATTCGACTCAGGTTTCAATCGTGCAGATAGATAACCAGAAGTTCGAGAGCGCAGCCGAAGTTAAAGTTACCATAGCTTCGCCTTCGGAAAGCGGAATGCAGTTTGCTTCCGAGCAGTCGCAATCTTTGCCCGCAGATACTAAACTTTTGAAGTTCGACTTTGTACTTAAGCAATCCGGATTGCACCGAATCAAGGTGGAATTGTTTGACGCAAACGGAGGAGTGATAGTTTCTAACGAAAGATATCTTACTTATAAAGCTTTCTCGTATTCGGAGGAGTACGACGTCTTCCGCAGTGAAGAGGATGCCAGAGCATTGGCAACGAATATATCCGACTTTACGGGCGGCGGCGTTATTAAAGATAGCGAAGAAGTATTCAGAGATTTCGTTAAGTACAATCATCGTAAGTTCGATCCCAGAAAGTTGTTTATGATAATGTCGCTTATATTGTTCTTGCTTGACATTGCCGTTCGTAAGTTCAAATTTAAGTGGATTCACGAAATTATCAGAGATCGCAAACAGGAAATTTGAGGCTAACACGATTTTCCGTCCGCCGCAAAAAGCGGACGGAAAAAAGATAGTTTTTTGAACTCTTAAAACAGTATCCTAAGGAGGATAATATGAAAAAACTTCGTTTACTTGTAATCGTAGGTTTAATCGTATCTTGCGTTCTGTTTTCGACGGCTTGCACGGCGCAGCCGCTCGACACTCCCAAAAGGTTGTCGTTCGATGACGAAACTTATAGATTAAGTTGGGAAATGGTCGAGGCGGCAATGACGTATAAGTTGGACGTTAACGGCGTTGAATACGAATCTACGAGAACATATTTCGATGCAGCTTCGGCTTTAAAACCCGGAGACTATACCGTCAAGATTATGGCGAAAACCGAACTTGAGGGTTACAGTCCTTCCGGTTGGTCTAAGCCCATTAACATAAGAATTTGGCCCGAAAACGGTTTGAAATATACCTTGATTAACGGCGGTACGGAGTATGCAATACAAAGGGCCGACTCGTTGTCTGCCTTTGGCGACTACGTTATAGATTCGACTTACAGAGGTAAACCTGTTACTCAGATCGGGGATATGGCTTTTGTCAAAGACAACGAGCTGACCAGCGTAACCATACCCGATTCGATAACTTATATCGGCGAAAAAGCATTTCAAGGATGTTCGGCGCTTAAGTCCGTAACGATGAGCGATAAGGTTACTTATATCGGTTCTTCGGCTTTCTATTTGTGCAAATCGTTGGAGTCGTTTAAAGTTCCTGCCGGAGTAACTTCCATAGGCACGAGTATGTTTAGCGGATGCTCAGCACTCAAGAGCGTGGATTTTTCCGCCGCAACGGTAACGTATTTAGGCGAAAACGCATTTCATAACACCGGGCTCGAGACCTTTATCGTACCCGATACCGTTGTAAGCGTAGGAGAGGGATTCCTTCGTAATAACAGAGAACTTAAGTCTGTTAAATTGGGTAACGGGTTGCAGGCATTGGCTAAGAGCTCGTTCTCCAATTGCATTAAACTTAATAGCGTAGACTTTGGTTCTTCCTTGGTTTCCATACTTGATTATGCGTTCTCCGGTTGCGAAGAGCTTGTGTCCGTTAAATTGCCCGAAAGTATGAGAACAATAGGTGTAAGCGCATTTTCCGATTGTAAGAAACTCGCTTCGGTAGAACTCGGTAACGGCGTTAGCAGCGTAGGCAGCTCTGCGTTTAAAGAAACTAAAGTTGTTGAGGACGCTCCGGGCGGCATTATATACGTAGACCGTTGGGCTGTCGGATTTAAAGACAGCGAGGAAATCGTGCTTAGCGAGCAGACTCGACTTGAATTTGCCGAAGGTACGGTCGGCGTTGCGGATTCAGCGTTCTACTCGTGGTCGAAGAGCGCTAGCGGCGATTTGATTTTCCCGTACGACGTCATAGAAGAACTTCGTTTTAACAATGACGGCGAATTCAGACACATCGGAGCGTTATCGTTCGCTTATTTGCACAATCTTGTAAATCTTAACTTGTATTCCGGAATAAAGACTATAGGCGGTTCTGCATTTACCTCGTGTACTAATCTTACCACCGCACGTTTCGCAAATACGCTCGAATACATCGGTAATTACGCATTCTACGGTTGCACAAAGTTAGGTACCGGCTCCGTTCCCACAACCGGAACTTTTGCCGGCGAACCTGCCATTTCCGTGCCTGCGTCGGTAACGACTATAGGTATAAAGGCATTTGACGATACTCGTGCAACTATGTCTGTTTCCGGAATAAGATATGTAGGTAATAAAAATAACGCTTATCTTTGGGCTGTAGGCACTAAGCCTGCAAATGAAGGCGAACCGGTAATAATGCCCGATGGCATTATTTTGGAGGCAACTACCGTCGGTATCGCAAATAGCGCATTCTCCGGAGTAAAGGGAACCGAAAACATGTTTACCGGCGCCTATTCGCCCATACCGGTGGAACTTCCCGATACGCTTAAGTATATAGGTACTTCCGCATTTGCGTATTCGTCGGCAGGAACGGTAAAGTTCCCGACTAGTCCGCTGTTCGACAGTATTCCTAACTATTGCTTCTATAAATGCACTAATCTTAGTTCCGCAGTTATACCTCAGGGCATAAAGAACATAATGAAATCTTCGTTCTATTTCTGCGAAAGTCTTACGACTCTCGAGTTGCCCGATACGGTAGAATATATCGGAATGTATGCTTTTTTCAGATGCAAAGCGCTTAGCTACGTAAGCTTTAGCGACAACATTCATACTATTGATTCAAGAGCCTTCTATCAGTGCGAAAAACTTACTTCGGTAGACCTTCCGAGCAAGCTTACCACGATAGGCATGAGAGCGTTCTATATGTGCGAATCGCTCAGTAATATAGAGTTTGGCGATAATATCGAGACGATAGGCGACTATGCGTTCTCCGGATGCAAGGGCGTAGAAAGCGTTGTTCTTCCCGACAGCGTTAAGTCCATAGGTAATTACGCATTCTATAACTGTCTTAACAATGCCGAAATCGTACTCAACGACGGATTGGAAAGCATAGGTAAGTGGGCGTTCTGCAATAACGGCGCAGTTACGTCGGTCGTTATTCCGCAAAGCGTTACTTACGTAGGCGAGTACGCTTTCAGAAAGTGCGTTTCGCTTAAAAACATTCTCGTAAGAGGAAGTTTGGACGTTCTTTCCAGAAACGCATTCTATTACAGCAATGCGGTTACCGTTTATATCGAGGGTAACGCCGCAGGCGAAAACTGGCATCCGAGTTGGAATATCAGTTTCCGTCCCGTAGTTTACGGATGCGAATTCTCCGAGGATGGCAGATACGTTAAATCGATAACCGTTTCCACGATAGATAATCCCGACGCAATCGGGCCTATGACGAAAATCGAAATCGACGAAGACGGATTCGAAGTAGAAAAAACGGTATATAGAGCTAACTTCAGCGAGCCGATGAGAGCAGGTTATGTTTTCGGCGGCTATGCGACCGAAGAAAACGGAACTAAGGTTTACGATAAGTTGACCGACGTTCCCTCAGGCACAAAAGTCTACGTTGTGTGGACTATCTCCGACGGTTCGGAAAACAAATAATCGTTTTCCGAAATCGTACTAACGATTATCCCGGTTTTAACCGTGATGATAAATGCTTAAAAAGGATGGAAATAACATGAAAAAGTTTTCTAAAGTAGCAATACTTATTGTTGCTTTGGTAGCTTGCCTATCGTTTATGGCAGGATGCGATTCGATCGACGGTATTACTGTGGACGAATTGACTGCTCCGAGAACAAATTACGTTCAAGGACAGGATCTTGATTTAAGCGTTGGCGCTATCAAGGCGATATCCGGAGACAAAACTACTACTATTGCATTAAATGCAGAAGGAGTGGTTGTAGAAGGATATGACAAGAGTAAGCTCGGCGATCAAGAACTTACAGTAACTTACAAGGAAAAAGTCGCTAAGTACACCGTAACTGTCGTTCCCAGAATGCAGGTTACAGGTCAAGACGCTTATTACTTTGTAGGCGAAGAGCTTAACCTCAACAAGGGTATCGTAAAAATCGCAGCAGACAACGCTAAGACTTTTACCGAGTACAAACTTAGCGACAGTGCGATTAAGATCGAAGGATTCGATTCCTCGACCGCAGGCGAAAAGGACGTTACCGTAACTTGCACCGCAAACGGTAATACTTACAGCACGGTTGTTAAGGCAACCATTTTGGAAGTCAGCACCGTTACGTTGAAAGCGCCCAATAAGACCGCTTACAATTCGCATGACGGCGTTATCGATCTTAACGGCGGATATGTTACCGTAAAAGACAGCAACAACAGACTTTCTAAGGAATACTCTCTTACCAAAGATATGATCAGCGGATTCAATCTTAACGCAGCTACTTTGGAAAACAGAACTACTCCCCTTAGACAGGAAATTACCGTTACTTATAAGGGCAAAACTTGTAAGTATACCATTCAGATTACATACAGCGACGTTTCATTGATAAAACTCAGAGCAAAGGAATGCTCGGTTATCGATTGGAGCAGTGAGACTTTCCCTGACGTTGACGACGTACTCGGCGCAAACGCAAAGGAAGCAGTAGAACTTTACACCAAACTTTCTACCGCAGACAAAGCAAAAATCACCGAGCAGGAGCTTCTTAACATCGTTCGTCCGGCAGCAGTATACGGCGGAAATACTTATCTTGCAGAACTTGGAAAGTTTAAGGAAACCTTTATCGTAGACACCAGTGGACTTGTTCATTGGATAAATACCTCGAGAGAAGCTGTAAAGAGAGATTACGACATCTTAGCCGCTAAGGAATCTGTATTTAAGACAACCGGTGCTTTCGTCGATATGCTTAAGAGCGACACTAAGTTCTCTACTATGATAGTTTGGAACGGCGTTGACGTAGCTACTCTGCTTAGTAAAGTTTATAGCCCCAACGTAATTATCGATTTCATAGAGCCGCGTCTCAAGTATGCGCTTGACCTTTACGATATCGTAGCAAACATTCCCGACGATTGGACTGCCGCTTCGCTTTCGGAGCATGCAGATGCAATTGATGCGGCAAAGGACTTTATTACTTCTAATAAGTTTACCGCACTTACCGCAGAGAGTTTGTTTGCGTCGCTCCCCGGCAGAACGCTTATCGGAATGGCTTCGAAGTGGAGAACAAACGACGATATAGTAGATATCCTTTATAACTACTATTTCTATAACCTTATGAAGAGCGAGAATGCTCTCGAAAGACAGAAGGGTACCGAGGCTATCAATGCATTGCGTAACATTATTCTTCCCGGCGAAATGGAAGAACTTTGGGAAGCATGCTACTCTACATTGTCGTCATTCATGCAGTTGACCTCCGCAAAGAGCATAGACGCTACTTCTTTCCTTGTATATTATGTAAATACAGATAAGCTTATCGATAAGCTTTCTAAGACCGAAGACGAGCTTCTTGCTTACTTGTATAACCTCAAGTATTCCGGCTTTATGGTGGATTCCGAAGGCAATGCTATGGACGCTTCGCTCGTTCAATTGCATGTATATTTTGCTAACGTAAACCAGGGAGTTCGTTTGAGCGAGACCACTGCCGTATATATCGGCGGTTACAGACTCAGATTCGGTACCATGCTCGGTAACGAAATTTTCGAAGAGTTTGTTGCAAAATATCTCGCAACCGTTCAGATGAGTACTACCGACGAAGGATACGGCGCAGCTGTAGAATCTATGTTCAATAGCTACATGGGACTCGAACCGCATATGCAGTATGTGTTCCTCACAATGCTCAGCCCGTTCTATCAGTACAATTTGATCGGCGACCTTTGGGACTTCTCTAACGGACATAAGAGCGCCTTTACTCTTATGATTTACAGACATTATCTTGCTCAGTTCGGCGAATCCGAGGACCTTCCTCAGTTGTTTGCAGAACTTGCAAAGGCAAGCGAATATTATGCTAAGAGATCGTATATGCCCGACACCCTTGAAAATCAGCAGACTTATACCGATTTGTTTAACGCAGCGGTAAATGCAGCTAAGAATATCGTAGAATATAACCTTAGCAGCGCAGATCTTGCTATATTCAATAATACTCTTAAGCCTATTTACGACAGATATGTTGCTTGCGCAAAGAAGATTAAGGATGTTCCCGCAACCGTAGATTTCGGCGATTACGCAGAAACATTTGCTACGCTCGATAAGATATTGGCTAATTTCGATACGATGATTTACCTCTTGTCAATAAGCAGCGGCAATAACGTATATTCGGTAATTTTGGCATCTTACGCTAAGGCTCTTCCGCTTGTTAACAGCATAAGAAAAGCTCCCGCTAATATCGTAGAGCTTTACCGCTATGAGAATCTCAGCAAGATTGTTCGTTACAGCGCATCTAGCGCAGGTATCGCAAAAATCGAGATCAGATGTACTTACGAGTTTGCTCTTGCATACTACTTCGATCAGGCGATGAGTTACCTTATCGGCAACAAGCTCAATAACGGCACTCTTGCTTATGATATTTTCGTAGGCGACGTTCAAAACTTCTATGCTATTGCGGCAGACACCATGGCTGCTCAGGCTATGAAACTTTACGACGCAGCGTTTTCAAAAGACGAGGATCTTTCCGCCAAGAAGTATACCGATATGGCTGCAACTAAGATTGCAATTAACGCATATCTTGCGCTTACTTCGGCAAACAGATATTACGCTATCAGACTGTTCGACAATAGATTCTATATGTTCTTCAACGGCGTAAAACTTGCTTATTCGGAAGCAGGTAACGAAGCTATATCAGGTGTAGCAGAAAAAATTATAGCTGCTGAGAATTATGCGCTTTTGGCTTTTGCTAATCCGGATACCAAGATTAATGTAAAACGTGATGACGGCACTACTGAGCAAATTACCGCAAAGCAGGCTTACGGCGAAGCAGTCGAAGCTCTCAAGGCCGCTTATACTGCGCTTTCCGCCGAAAACAAGACGGCATTTGACGCAGATAAGAGCCTCAAGGCTTGGTATGACGACATAAACGCAAAGTATTTGGAAGCTAAGGCAGAATGGGAAAAACCGCAGGAACCGCAGGCATAACATTTATAACTATCAAAAATGCGTTGCAACGACAGTTGCAGCGCATTTTTTTGTGCGATAGTTTTGCTGTTTGGATGTTATAAGGGGGAAATCAAAAATCGCTATGACTTTAATATTGAAAATGACAAAGCGATTATTACCGAGGTCTTTAAAGAACCGGATTGCACCAATGCCGTGGAAATTATGCCGATTAAAAATAAGTAGCACGGGTTTGTAGCCGTTTCGAAAAAAGCCTTTTGTATACATTCTAATTAAGCGACTTGAAGGCAACAATTATACGAAGATATTGCAAGACGACAAGTTTTATGGTTGATAACTTACTTTCAATTGTGATATTTTAGAATGACGCTTGACCTATCTGAAGCTCGCATGCTATAATTTAGTAAACTAGGGAAGGATGCGGATATGGAAAAAGTCGAATTCGACGGGGTAAGCGCTTCGATTATAAGGGGCGGGAGAGATTATATTTACACGGTAGACTTATCGAAACGTATAGCCGAGACGTATGAACTTTGCGTGTCTAAGCCTACGCTTATTATACTGGAGACCGATTGGGAAAGTAATCTGACGCCATGGCAAGCAAAGAAAGTATTTAAGAGAGGTAAGGATTTCGGCGGCAACGCTAAAGAATATTTAAGCAAGGTTTGCCGCTTTATAAGCAAGACAGAAGAAGGCAATGTGGTAAGACGAAGAATGATTGCAGGCTATTCTCTAAGCGGCTTATTCGCCGTGTGGACGGCTTACAATACCGATATGTTCAGCGCAGTGGCGTCGATAAGCGGGTCGCTCTGGTATGAGGGATTTGTCGAATACGCATCAAACCATAGTTTTTTGGCAAATCGAGCTTATTTTTCTGTTGGAGATAGGGAAAGTAAAACTGCTAACCCTATAATGTCGGATGTTGAACTGCTAACTAAAGAAATTTGCGACAAGCTTGCTAGTTGCGGAATTAAAACTAAGTTTGAACTGACTGAGGGCGGGCATTTCGATAACGTTACTGCTCGAATTGCCAAAGCTATTGATTTTTTGACGGAGGAGATATGATTAAAATAGGAAGATACAGACATTTTAAGGGGAACGAGTACCTCGTCATCGGCGTTGCAAAACATTCTGAGACTCTGGAAGAGATGGTTGTATACAGGGCTCTGTACGGAGACGGAGGTTTGTGGGTTCGACCTTCGAGCATGTGGGATGAAACAATCGAGCGAGACGGCAAAAGATTTAAACGATTCGAATACATCGGGGAGTAGGCGATAAATATACGTTCGTCAGAGGTTTCTTATTTGATTTAATTGCCTACGTTAAGAAGAAAAACGAGATAGAATACATTGGAATCGGAGATATGCAGGTACGACTTAAATGGTATTATTATGAACCGGCAAGTAAAATGTCACGAGCAGGAGAACCAATATCGAATATAGAAAATTACTTGACGTTATGTGAGCCTACAGAAAAAACATACTGAGCAAAGCCCGATAGACGCATCGAATACTTGGTAAATAGGTGAGTCCGAGGCGCAGATTCGTATACCCGAAATGACGAAAGTTTAATCAAGCAAGTTGTACGATAACGAGAATAAAAACGGCATAGTTAATATTGTCGCAATGAGTGCGGTTACTTAGAAATGCGTTTTGCATACTTAGGATTGCATTTAGAAAAAACTATTGCACGACAAAATAACGGCTATGCATATGGGTGTACTCAAAACTATGGTACAAAATTGATTATTCTACTTTTGAAAGGCGGAGTGTAAATGCAGTTAATTATTCGGTACAAGACAAAATCGCTAATCGTAACTTTTGCTTGCCTATTTAATAAATAACGAGTTGTAAAATGGCGTTATTATACCGAATGAAATTCGGGAACGAGCATTTTAAAGTGCACAAAAAATAAGTTTAGCGGTTGCATAATAGAGAGAAAATACTAAGAGCAAAGCAGCGAAACAGAATTTTTAATTGTTTAATCGTTAGATTATAAAAAAGAAAAGGCAGACGATATATCGTCTGCCTTTTAAACTTTGTAAAACCGATTGAATTTATCGATTATGCTTATTGCTTAGGTTCATAGCCTTTCTTGAGCTGATCTTTCATGCCGTTCCAAGCAGATTTAGCAGCGTCAATAGTAGTTGCGTAATCCACTTTGAACTTGTTTTCGAAAGCGGAAAGGGCTGCGTTGATGGATTCCTCCGACTTGTCGATAGAATCGTTTACGGCGAGACCGTACTCTTGCAGCTTGGCTACAACTGCGTCGCATGCTTTTTTAAGTTCTACCTTTGCGTCGTCAAGACTTTCGTTTGCTGCTTTGCCCGCTGCAAGCAAATCTTGCTCTGCCTTTTCGAGATTAGCTTTTGCCTGTTCGTACTTAGCCTGTTCTGCTTCGGGAGCTTCGCTGTTTTGTGCAAGATAGTTACGGAAGTTAAGATATGCGGTCTTTGCTTCTCTGAACGCAACGAGCGAAAGCTGATAGGGACTGGTGGGATTTACGAGCACGGTCTTTCTGATTGTTTCGATAGAATTGCATGCAAGGTCGTAAGCAGCGAGAGTTCCGCTTATAAGACCTGAGGTAATCGCATTTGCTTTGTTTTTTGCAGCTTCGAATCTCGCATGATTAAGAGCGTTGGCTTTTGCCTGATAGTAAGCGTTCTTAAGTTCCTGAGAGTACATTTCTGCAGTTTCCTTTCTGGACTCTGCGATAGCTTCGATCTTTTCCATATAGGTAAGAGTCTGAAGTTTAGCTGCATCGATGTACGGAGCGCACTCTGCAGCCAAAGCCGCAAGATACTCTTCGGTAAGCTTTTTGCCCTTAGCTACAGATGCCGAAATGTTTTCTTTAGAGAAAATCTTTTCGAGGTCTGACTTGGCTTGATTGAAATAAGCTTCTGCGTTTTCGCCGGAGAAGGATATGGAAATCTCGTTTTCGCCGTCTTTAACTGATCCTTTCACCAAAAAGCCGGTTTCTTTGCAGACACTTACGTAAAGCGATAAAGCTTGCTCGCTTGTTTTGCCTACAAATGCCTGACCGTTTATTACGAGGTTACCTTCTTCGTTAAGCGCATTTACACTTATAACTTTATCGTTTGCGTCCAGAATAAACTCAACTTCGGGATTGAGCGAAACGTTCATAACCTTAGACTCGTTGTTTCCGGAGCAAGCGGTAAAGGAAAAAGTAACAGCCATGAGGCAAATACCGCAAATAATTGCAATAATCTTTTTCATAAATAATATCTCCTTTTATGTTTTAGTAATTAAATTATAACTTAAAAAGATTTATTTGTAAAGCGAATTTTGCAAAAAAACTCTGTAGCGTAACAATTTTTTTGCGACAAAGACTAACACAAATATAACTAACGATACGGTTAATGTCGGAGTGTAAAAACGGGTTAAACAATTACCACTTATTAAATACTCGCTCTGCAAATCCGACTTGTCCGTCTAATACGACGCTATGTTCTGTGGTCTTAAGAGTCCCGTAAAATTTGCCGAAAACCTGATGTTGATCGGATTTAAGCAAACCGAGAACGGATGTGCAATCTTTTCGGTCGAGTATGGGACGGAAGGTCAAATCGACGCTGCCGTCGTCCGATATTATTTTCCACTCGGAAAGGTAGTTGTATTTTTTATCGATCATGGGGATTTGAAAGACGACGTTGCCGACTTTATAGGCTTTTGCGTTCACAAAAATCATATTTTCGGTTGCTGCCGAAGTGTTGCCGAATCCGTAGCCGAGATTAAATCCCACGGTTAAGTCATTAGACTTACACGAAAGACTTGACCAGTACCAAGTGTTGGAGTATGTCCATACGCCTCTGCCCCAGTCAAGTACGCCGAAACCGTTTATCGGTTTCTTTTCGCCGTTGAGGGAGTAAAAGCCCTGCGCCTTTAGACAGTTTATCTTGCGATTGTAATAAAAACAGCCTTTTTTGTCAAAGGGAGTCGCTATAACCATGCTTTCGGGTTTGCCGCTAAGAAGAATTTTGCACTCAAACGTCTGTTTTTGCTTTCCCCATTTGTCGAATTTGCAAGTAAGGATACGATCTTCGTCTACGCCAAAGCTCATTTTGACTCGATTGCTTTCATATTTCGTTACGCCGGAATCCGATGAGGCAGGAAGTCCGAGTTTTCCTAACGAAAAAAACTTAATTTCGCTGTCGGTGGTAAATTCTTTAGTGACGAAGTCCATAAGCGACGCCGAAACCAGGCTCATATAACCGTTGTCGGCAATGGTAAGAGCAATGCCTATCTCGTCGTTGCCGATATAGTAATAGTCCCATTCCTTTATACGGAGTTTACCGTGGCATATAGCTTCACGGTTGTACCGTCTTACTTCGGAAACGGAATAACCGGCTTCGACGAGGTTGCCGTTTTTGTCGAGCAAATTTCCTTCGGACAAGATATGTTGATTCATTGTTTTCCTCCATTAGCTCGGATATTGAATTAAAGCGAAGACAGACGCAAAATTTGTCAAAAACGCCTTATATATGTAGTATAACACAAAAAACGCAAATTGTCACTCGTCGTCAAGCGGCAAAATCGGTTGCGAAAAAATAAATTTTGTGCTACAATAAGTATACACTAAGCATACGGATTTTAGGACGGGAAGGAGGTAACATGATGCTGGAAACGTTTGAAAGAGAACGGCGCAAAGAACTGAACAAAGAGTATTTGGATCTGTGCAAACAAAAAGACCGCAAAGGCTTGTTGATCGCCGAAGTGGAAGATGCGCTTGCTCACGGCGCAGATATAGAAGCCGGCGGTTGTAAAGCTATGTACCTCGCCGTAAAAAATCATAATTTTTCGCTGATAAATTTGCTTATTCGAAAGGGGATACTCAAGTATCCGTTGGCAGCCGGCTATATAGCGTCCATGTGCGAATTCGGAGACTTCGAGACTTATCGCAAGCAGTTTTTCGAAGTTATAGACAAAGCTATGACAATAACCGGATTCAGTTTAGACTATTTCGTACCGTTCTTTAACATGGCACTCGTGCATGGCGATGCCGAAGATGCTAAAGCCGTTGCGGATAAGTATGGCGTAAGTTATAAGCAAGTTGCCGATTGTGTTTATGAGAGAATAATTTTCGAGATAATAGAGAACGACGCTACCGACAGCTTGACCTTTATCGAAAGCTATCGCAATTGGATAAATGAAAAGGTTTTGGGCGTCGCAGTTTCTGCCGGCAACCTTAAGGTTGCGGAATATATTTTGTCTAAAGAGAGCAGTCTTGTTCCGCCCGTATCGTCGGTGTGTGACGCCGTTTTTAACGGTTACAGAGAAGTTCTTAAGCTTTTTCCGGTACCGCTTACGCCTCAGGTTTTGCGTAACGCTTCGGTGTCGAAAGACAAGGGAATGACAGACTACATAAAAAGCCTTCCGAGATAACGAGAAAAAGATTATGCGGAATATCTGGAGTCGCTGAAGCCGATTTTAAGACAAATGTTGTTTTCGAACGTTATAATGGGGCTAAACCGACATATTTAAAGAGGTGAAACGCTTTTTCCGCCGTCGCCCGATTGAAATATAGGTTTAATTTTAAATACATACTTTTTAAAATACAAACTCTCCGCTAATCTTATCCGATTAAGCGGAGAGTTTTTTAGGTTATTTTTTTACGAAAGTCATACAGCTTGCGCCGCTGTCGTCGCTGGTTACCGTAATGCCGTTGGCAATGCACTTACCGTCTTTACGGAATATGCAATCGGCGTTACAAGATACGGCGGTGTCAACCGAGTAATTCGCTTTACCTCCGTCCTGCGCAAATTCGCTCATACCGTCGTCGGGACAAAAAGTAAGACAGTCAGCATCTTTGTCGACTTGCACTTGCTTGGCGCAACAGCAATAACCCTTGTTGTGTTTGCAGCTTTTTTTGCCGCACTTCAAATCTTTCATAAGAAAAACCTCCTCAAAGGGTATTTTGTCCCATTACGAGAAAAGAATACTCAAAAAAATCGACGGATTTATTGACTGCAAAATAAAATTATGATATAATCAAGAATGAAGTATTGGCGTAAGGCGGCATATTTAATGGGCGAATTTAAAAAAATTACATCAAACGTCAAAGAAAAATGGAACGCATATAAAGAAAAATGCGAACTTAAGCGACAGGAAAAGGCCAAGAAGGAAATTCTAGGCAGTAATAAGAAGCAAAAGACCGCAATTATGAACTCGCAGAATGCGGTAAGATTCGATCCTTCGTGCGAGAACGGTCTTACTTCGGAGCAAGTTTCGATGCGAATGCAGGACGGATTGAACAACGTCACTCCGAAAAAAGGTGAGAGAACTTATTTCGGCATAATTTGCGGTAACGTTTTTACATTTTTTAACGTTTTGACTTTTATCGTTGCGGGCGCTTTGATTTGGGCGGGCGCATCGCTTAGCCAACTTTTCTTTTTGGTAATAATAATTGCCAATATTCTTATAGGTATCATTCAGGAAGTCAGGTCTAAGCGCATAGTAGACAAATTAAAGTTGATAACCGCTCCCGTCGCAACCGTAATAAGGGACGGACAGAAGAGCGTTACGGCGGTTTCCGATCTTGTCCTCGACGATATAGTTCAACTGGAAACGGGTAAGCAGATATGCGCCGACTGCATAATAGCTGAAGGCGAATGCGAAGTTAACGAGTCCATAATTACCGGCGAAAGCGTTGCCGTGCGCAAAGGCAAAGGCGACTTGTTGTATAGCGGCAGTTATATTTCTTCGGGCAGATGTTTTGCAAGAGTGGACAAAATAGGCTCAGAGAACTATGTGGAGACCTTGGCTGCCGGGGCAAAGAAGTATCAAAAACCGAAAAGCGAACTTAAAAACTCCATAATGCTTTTTATTAAAGTGGTTACGGTATTTATCATACCGCTTTCCATATTGATGATAGTGGGCAGTTTGGTTAGAAGCGATAATCCCTTCCCCATGGTGGAGGATGTACAGCGAACGATTATGAGTACGTCCGGAGCGATAATCGGTATGATTCCTGCCGGAATGTTTTTGCTCACTTCGCTTGCTTTGGCGATAGGCGTAATCAGACTGGCAAAAAAGAATGCGCTCGTTCAAGACTTGTACTGCATAGAGATGCTTGCGAGAGTAGACGTTTTGTGTCTGGACAAAACGGGTACGCTTACCGACGGAACGATGAAGGTAAGCGAAATGATTCCGCTTGTAGATAAAGAAATCCCCATGAACGATATAATCGGCTCGCTTATAAGCGCAACCGGCGACAATAATCAGACAGCAGTCGCACTTACTAATGCTTACGGTTCTGCCAATAAATACAAATTGGCGTCGGCATTGCCCTTTTCGTCTCAGCGGAAATTCTCGGCAGCGTCTTTCCATGATCAAGGCACGTTTGCGCTAGGCGCTCCCGAGTTCGTTATCGCAGCCGGTAACGAAAAAATGGAAGACGTTGTAAACCAATATGCCTCTCTAGGATACAGAGTAGTCGTGTTGGCTCACAGTCTGAGAATGATGAACGGCGACGAGCTACCGCCCGATATGGAGCCTCTTTGCGTAATTGCCATAGAGGACCATATAAGAGAGGACGCAATAGACACGATAAATTGGTTTAAAGAAAACGACGTACAGATAAAGATAATAAGCGGAGATAATCCGCTTACCGTTTCCGAAGTAGCCAAGAGGGTGGGTGTTGCCGATGCCGATAAATATATATCGTTAGAAGGCTTTTCTTCGCAAGAAGTTGTGGAGGCGGCTAACCAATATACCGTATTCGGAAGAGTTACGCCCGAACAAAAGTGTTTGCTTATCAGAGCGCAAAAGGCAAAGGGACATACCGTTGCGATGATGGGCGACGGTGTAAACGATATTTTGGCGATGAGAGAAGCCGATTGTTCGGTAGCCATAGCCGCAGGTAGCGAGGCCGCTCGTAACGTCAGCCACCTCGTTTTGTTGGACAGTAATTTTTCGTCAATGCCTAACGTCGTGGTAGAAGGCAGACGTGTCGTAAACAACATAACTAAGTCCTCTTCGTTATTTTTGATGAAGACTTTGATGTCTATAGTATTGTCTATAATATTTTTGTTGCTCGGCAAAGATTATCCGTTGCAGACCAATCATTTGCTGCTTTTGGAACTGTTCGTCATCGGATTGCCGTCATTCTTCCTGGCTCTGCAAACAAATACTCAACGTATACAAGGGCATTTCCTGTCTAACGTTATAAGTAGGGCGGTCCCCGGCGGATTTGCGCTTGTATTTAACGTAATGGCGATGTTTTTGTTCAGAGAGTTTTTGCAAAGCACTTACGGCGAAAACGCTCTCAGCGGCGAAGTGTTTACTTCGTTGCTCGTTATTTGCATAGCGGTTACAGGTCTTATGGTGTTGTGCAAAATTTGCGAGCCGTTTAATGCTTATCGGGTGTTCCTGATAATTATAACGTCAACGCTGATGTTTATCAGCATGGTTGTTATCGACGACCTTGGTGTGGTTGCGCTTAATTTAAATAATGCTGTGCAGCTTGCCGGACTCCTATACGTTATAGTGCTTGTGCTTGTGACGTACTTTATTGTGACGCTCGTAATGCGGCTTCTTATGATAATAAAGGTTATGACCGAATAGATTTACTCGCCGTTTTCAAGCGGCGAGTATTTTTTACGATTTTTATCGGCTGTATCGATAGTGTACAAATGTTAGAAAATATTAATAAAAATACATTATTCGCTATAATGGTGTGTAATATTTGATTTGCTGCGTTTATTCGCCAAAAGCCTCAAATCATTTTAGCATAAAACCGCTTTGTATGTGGTATTTTGAGTGTTATACTGAAATCACAATAAAAATAAACAAAGAAAAGGGGTTTATTTGCAATGAAAACAAGAATTTTGGTTATTGACGACAATACCGAGTTTTTACAGTCGGTGGCTAAGGCGTTTGACGACGGATTCGTTGTGGATACGGCGACAAACGGCGAAGAAGGACTTAAGAAGGCGGGCGGAGCGGATTGCATACTTTTGGATCTCGTTATGCCCATAATGGACGGATTTACGTTTTTGGACAACTTCGAAAAGGGCGAAACTAAGGTAATAGTCGTATCCGCATTAAGCCAGGATTCGTTCGTTGCTAAGGCGATGGAAAAAGGCGCCGATTATTATGTCGTTAAGCCCACTTCGGCAGAATGCATAAGGGCGAAAGTCGAAGAGGCTCTTACAAAAAAGGTGGTCAGGCGGCAAGTCAAAAACAAGACTTTGGAAGAACGCATCACTAACATTTTTATTTCGGTGGGAATTCCTCCGCATATTAAGGGGTATCAGTATCTAAGAGAGGCGATAAAGCTGTCCATTGAGGATCCGGATATAATAAACAGCATTACAAAGAAGTTGTATCCGTCGGTAGCCGAAAAATTCGCAACCAGTTCGTCTAAGGTTGAAAGAGCGATACGACACGCCATAGAAGTAGGTTGGAATCGAGGGAAAATCGAGAACATAAATTCGCTTTTCGGTGTAAGAGTGTACTCGCAAAACGAAAAACCGACAAACGGTGAGTTTATTGCGCTGGTAGCGGACAAGTTGCTTCTGGAGAGCGTATAAAATAATTTTATCTGTTTTACACAAAAAACCGATATAAAACGGTTTACTTATTTATTACGAAGTGATAAAATACCACAATTGATTTGCGGAGGTTACAAATGACAAATAATATAAAAAAGAAAAGAAACATTAGACAGATATTTAAGGAGTATGCCGTTCTCTTGTTGGCCGGTTGCTTACAATCGCTCGGCGTATACGTGTTCGTGCAGCCTAATAGCTTTTCGCCCGGCGGATTTATGGGACTTGCTACCTTTGCAAATTATATATGCGCTAAGCTGGAGTTGGGATTTTCCCTTAATACAGGTATTGCTTTCTTTATTATAAATATTCCGTTGCTTATAATAGCGGCGAGAAAATTTCGAAAAGACTTTTTGATAAAAACGGCGGTAACCATCGTACTCGACTCGTTATTGCTGGAAGTGTTGGAACTGATAAATTTCCCGATATTCGAGATACTTCCTCAGGACGGATATGCTTACATACTTGCGGCTGTTGCCGGCGGATGCTTATGCGGTGCATCGGTAGCGCTGTTGCTCAGAGTTGACGGCTGTAACGGCGGAACCGAAATAATAGGCGCCCTGCTTCAAAAGAAATTCCCGGCAACGAATATATCGTGGTTTATCTTTATTTTGGATTCTTCGGTAGTAGTGCTGTCCGCATTCTTCTACGATAAAACCAAGTATGCAAACTGGTTGCTTCCTACCATGCTTTCGATATGTAAAATGTTCTGTTCGTCCAAGATGGCAGAAATAATATTAAGAGGTTTTTCGGGAGCCATCAAATTTGAAATCGTTACGCCGCACGGGGAGGAGCTTGGCAGAGAAATTACCGAAACACTCCTTAGAGGAGTAACGGTTATACAGGCAAAGGGAGCGTATACGGGGCAGGACAAGCAAGTTTTGATTTGTATTATACGCAAAGGACAACTTGCGAGATTTAAGAAAATTCTTGCAAAGTATCCGGGTACTTTTGCTTATATGATGTCTACCTCCGAAGTATACGGTAACGGATTCTCTCGCCAGGCGGCTGAGGGCGAAAAAGAATCCGTGCTGTAAAAATTACATATACGGTAAATAAAAAACACGACTGTCTGCAGAATCGGTCGTGTTTTTTTGCGCTTTAATATCGTTTTAGCTGTAACGCTTTGATTTTTTGGAAGACCTTACGGAAGCGACTTTGAGTCAGTCTTCGAAAAGTACGGTTTACATTTCGTTTGAGTGCGGAGGATATTTGGGTCGAGTACGGTTGATATTCACTTTGAGTTATGAGTGAAAACCTTTGTCTGTCGTTAGACGGAAAAACGGATTGACTTAGCTTAGCACGGCGCTAATTTATTCTCTGCGCCGCCGAAAGATTTTCAAGTAACAAAGACGATACGATTTTCCATACCATATACAGAGGTGTACTGTAGTGGCAGAAACGATAATAGGAATAATTGCGCCGTTTGCCGGAACCACACTCGGAGCCGCATCGACGCTGATGATGAAACGTAAGATAAGTAACTCTACAAACGAAATTTTTATTGCCGTAACTTTGGGAATCATGCTTGCGGCAACAGTGAGTCTGATATCTTCGTGTGAAGATTTGCTGCCTTTAAGCGCAGGTTTTGTAATAGGCGTAGGCGTGATGGTTGCGTTGGAGCTTCTTACAAAACTGAGCGGAGACAAAAGAATGATGCTTGCGATTACCGTGCATAATATCCCCGAAGGAATGGCGGTGGGGGCGGCATTTGCGGCTGCAACAACGAGCGGAGGATACGTTGCGGCATTATCTCTTGCGGTGGGCATAGCCGTTCAGAATATGCCCGAAGGTGCGGTCGTAGGTTTGATGTTCAGAGAAAAAGGTCGTTTTAACGCTTTTTTGAGAGGAACGGCTACGGGCGTAGTGGAACCTGTGTTTTCGGTACTGACATTGCTTTTCTCGGTTACGGTAACTGCCGCTTTACCATACTTGTTGGCGTTTTCGGCAGGAGCGATGATTTATGTTTGCATAAGGGAATTGGCGCCGAAGATAGAATCGGCAAAAGGCGCATTCGCAAGTTGCTTGGGGTTTATAATAATGCTTATTCTCGATATTGCATTGGGGTAATTTCTCATTGACCTTTACGTTTTAATGTGCTATACTTATGCGGGGTCGGTACGCTTAACGATGCGAACGACGTACAGAAATTCGCATTACCGGAGAGGCTGCGGCGAAGGGTTTTTATGAAAATAGCGGTAGTAACCAACGGATTTTATAAGACGCAAAAGACGGAAACAATCAAGGACATGATTGCAGCCGCCTTTTGTCGCAGAGGCGTAACTTTGACCGATTTGCGCAATGACGGTAAGCTTGTAAGCAATGGCTGTAAGTTCGATTTTGACGGTGCCGTATTTTGGGATAAGGATCTTTTGCTTGCAAAAAAGATGGAAGACGACGGCGTAAGATTGTTTAACGGAAGCGAAACTATACGAATATGCGACGATAAAGGACTTACTTTTTTGTCTGCGCTAAAACGTAACCTGCCTATGCCGGTAACGGTGGCTGCTCCGTTTACTTATGCGAATATCGGGTATACGAATACCGATTTTTTGGACGAGGTAACTTCAAAAATCGATTTTCCTATTATAGTAAAAGAGTCTAGCGGTTCGTTCGGGATGCAGGTGTATATGGCAAAAAACCATGACGAGCTATTGGGCATAGTGAGCAAGATAGGCGCAAAAAACATGATTTTTCAGCAATATATCGAATGCGGCAACACGGATTTGCGATTGCAGGTCGTGGGCGGAAAAGTCGTCGCAGCAGTTAAGCGTCGAAGTCTTAACGGCGACTTTAGAGCCAATGCCACTTTAGGCGGGATAATGGAAAAGTATTTGCCTACAAACGAAGAAATTTCCATTGCGGTGGAGGCAGCGAAAGCTGTAAATGCCGATTTCGCCGGAGTCGATATTCTTCCCGGAGACAAGCCGTATTTGTGCGAAGTAAATTCCAACGCACATTTCAAAAATCTTATGGACGCTACAGGGATAAACGCAGCCGATTTTATAGCAAACTGGGTATTGGAGAAGCTATGCGAGGGTTAATAGTTTACGACGAAGAAAGACTCAAAAAAAATTCGTTTTTCGCACAAAGTTTGCAATCTGCTTTTGTAAGTCGAGGCGTTGAAGCAGAAGTGGTTACAAAGCCGCAAAAAGCCGATTTTGCAGTAATGCGTACGGTGAACGCAGATTTTAATCGATATTTTGACGATAACGGTATACGTACGTTTAACAGCTCCGGTGTAGCCGGAATTTGTAACGATAAGTACGAGACGTATAGGTTTTTGCGCCATTCCGGCGTGCCGTGTGTGCCGACGTTTCTTTCGCCGAGCGGCCTAAAGTTTCCTTTCGTAGCTAAGAGCCGAGGCGGACATGGCGGAAGCGAAGTCTATCTCATCGCTTGTGAAAGCGAACTGAAACGGGTTGCCTCGATGCCCGACGTGATTTTTCAGCCCGTAACCGGCGAACGAGGCAAAGACATGCGAGTATACGTAATGGGCGGTAAGATTATAACGGCGATGCTCAGATACAGCGACAGCGATTTCAGAGCGAATTATTCTTTGGGCGGCAGTTTCTGCGAAAAGGAGCTCGGGGAACGAGAGCGAAACATGGCTTTAGACGTGGCGAGAGCATTGCAAGCGGATTTTGTAGGCGTGGACATGTTTTTTACCAAAGACGGTACGGTTGTAAACGAGGTGGAAGACGTAGTAGGTTGTCGAATGCTTTACGGAAAGACGGATATATATTCGACGTATGCCGATTACATATTGAAAACACTTGAAAAATAAAATCAAAAGTATTAAAATAGGAGTGAGATTATGGTTAAGCATATTGTGTTGTACAGATTGAAGGACGTCAGCGACGCAGATGAAATGATAAAACGTTTTTTATCCATGAGGGGCAAAATCGAGGTGCTTGACTCTCTCGTGGCCGGCAAGGATATAGTTCGCAGCGAACGGGCGTATGACGTTGCTTTGGTGTGTGACTTTAAAAGCAAAAAAGATTTGGAAGTTTACGCCGAACACCCGGTGCATTTGCCTGTAAAGAAATTTGTGCATTCGGTTATTGTCGAGGCACACTCGGTGGATTTCGAGTATTGATAAAATAATACGGAGGAAAGTATGGATATAAATAATTTACTTGTCGATTTGGAAAAGTCAAAAACACAGTTCCATGCGGTGAAGAACGCAGCGGAGATTTTGGAAAACAGCGGCTTTGCCCGTATCGACGAAAGCAAAAAATGGAAGATAGAAAGTGGCGGAAAATATTTTGTTACCCGTAACGATTCTGCGCTGATTGCATTTGTGGTTGGCAAAAGAGACGAGTGCAATATAGTTGCCGCTCATACCGACAGCCCGGTATTTAAGATAAAGGCAAATGCAGCTATGACTGTAGCCGGTTTTTGCGCTCTTAACGTCGAAAGTTACGGCGGCGGCATTTACGGCACATGGTACGATCGCAAACTGGGCATAGCAGGTCGATTGCTCGTAAAGGACGGTGACGGAATAAAACAGCGTTTGGTAGACGCCGACATTACGGTGGTTATTCCTTCTCTTGCCGTCCACATGAACAGAGGCGTCAACGAAGGGGTCGCAATCAATCCTCAACGAGATATGTGTCCTGTTATAGGCGAGGGCAAAATAACAATGGAAGAGTTGTTTAAAGATAAAGCCGAAGGGGAAATATTGGATTACGACTTGTTCCTTTACGTCAAAGAATCGCCGTATTTCTTCGGAGTAGACGATTGTCTTTTCGCAGCGTCGAGAATCGACGACCTCGAGGGCGTATACGGCGGCGTTTATGCGATAAAAGACGTTAAGGATTGTGAGCGTACGGCAGTGTTGGCTTTGTTTGACAACGAGGAAGTCGGCAGTGCAACCAAGCAAGGCGCAGGATCGACGTTCCTTAAAGACGTCATCGAGCGTATAAATATTTCGCTCGGCGGCGAAAGAGAAGATTACTATCGTGCGCTCAGCGATTCCATGATGGTATCTATGGATAATGCGCACGGAAAACACCCAAACAGACCAGAGCTTAACGATCCTACCAACGAAGTGCGTCTCGGCGGCGGCGTGGTAATTAAGCATCACGCAAATCAGAATTACACGACGGACGCAGTTTCGTCTGCCGTCATAAAAAATATTTTTGAGAAAAGCGGCGTAAAATATCAGGATTTCTTTATGAGAAGCGACATGCGTTGCGGCGGTACGCTCGGAGCCATTTCGTCGAGACAACTTTCCATAAAATCTGTAGATATAGGCTTGGCTCAATGGGGAATGCATTCGGCGGTGGAAACGGCGTCGTCGAAAGACTTCGAGCAACTCGTAAAAGGTCTTAACGCATTTTTCAACGTAAGCGATCTCGGACTCAAGAATTAAATAAACTATATCAGGAGTGATTTTATGAGCGAATGTACACACGATTGCAGCACTTGCAAAAGCGATTGCGGCAGCAGAGACATGAGAGAAAAAACCAACGAGCATAATCATATTAAAAGGGTTATAGGCGTAGTCAGCGGAAAAGGCGGAGTGGGAAAGTCCATGATCACCTCGCTTTTGGCAGTGGAAATGAAGCGAAGAGGCTTTAACAGCGCTATTATCGACGCAGACATTACCGGTCCGAGCATACCCAAGGCATTTGGCATAAAAGAAAAAGCGACCGGCGACGAGAGCTTTCTTATGCCGGCTGTAAGTAAGACGGGCATCCCCGTAATGAGCGTAAATTTGCTTTTGGAGGACGAAACGGATCCGGTGGTTTGGAGAGGACCCGTACTTGCAGGCGTTGTAAAACAGTTTTGGACGGACGTAGTGTACGGAGACGTAGACTTTATGTTTGTGGACATGCCTCCGGGAACGGGTGATGTGCCTCTTACGGTTTATCAGTCTCTTCCCATAGACGGAGTAGTGATAGTAACTTCGCCGCAAGAACTTGTCGGCATGATTGTCGGCAAAGCGGTGAAGATGGCGGCTCTTATGAAAATCCCCGTACTAGGCATCGTGGAAAACTTCTCTTATGTAGAGTGCCCTAAGTGCGGAGAAAAAATCGAGGTGTTCGGCAAGAGTCATCTCGAAGAAATTGCAAACACCTATCACGTACCGATGCTCGCCCGTATGCCGATAGATCCAGAGCTTAGCAAGCTTGTGGACGACGGCAGAATAGAAGATAACAAAGTTACGGCTTTGACTGCAGCTGCGGACATATTGTCTTCTCTTGCGAAACTATGATAACCGATTTAACGAAAGGAAAACCATCGGCAAGGCTGGTTAACCTCGCCTTGCCGATGGTTTTGTCTATAATATTTCAGCAGTTATATAATATAGCCGATTCTGCTATAGTGGGCAGATTTGTGGGCGGAGAATCGTTGTATGCGATAAGCGCATCGTATTCGGTTACAATGATATTCCTTGCTGTTGCAACAGGTTCGTCGATAGGCATAACCGTCGTTGCCGGAAAATTTTTCGGGGCGAAGAAGTACATAGATCTCAAGACGAGCATAAATACCGCAGTGATAGGTATCCTTGTCGTGTCTGCGGTATTCGCACTGTCAGGCGCATTTTTGAGCGAGCCTATACTTAAGCTGCTGAAAACGCCCGCCGACATTATGAAAGAGGCAAAGGCGTATCTGCAGATTTTCTTTTACGGACTACCGTTTATATACCTTTATAATGCGGTAAGCGGAGCGTTTGCGGCGATAGGCGACACTAAGACTACGTTGTATTTTTTGATATTTGCGTCACTGCTTAATATAGGGCTCGACCTCTTAGCCGTAATAGTGCTTAAGATGGGAGTGGAAGGCGCAGCTTATGCTACTCTGATAAGTCAGGCGTTATCTTCGATTCCGGCGTTCTTCGTGCTGATTAAACGCTTGAAAGGTCTTAACTGCGAAAAAGCGCCGTTATACAGCTTTGCGCATCAACTTACGATAATCAAGATAGCGGTGCCCAGCATTATACAGCATTCTATAGTCTCACTAGGCAATTTGTTTATACAGGAAAGGGTAAATACTTTTGCTGCGGCAGATATTTCTATAGGTACGGCATATTCGGCGGCGATAAAGCTGAACACTTTTGCAATAAACACCTTTGCTGCGATAGGAAACGCCACGAGCAGTTTTACCGCCCAAAACCTTGGCGGAGGCGAAGTGGGTAGAGTAAGAAGCGGGTACAAGGCAGGAGTGTTGTCCGCAGTCGTAATGGCATTGCCTTTTACGCTATGCTATGTGGCGATGCCGTCTGTGTGCCTTAAATTATTTTTGGACAGTTCCACTACCGAAAACATACAAAACGTTATAACATACGGAAAACAGTTTTTGTATATAGTTTCACCGTTTTATGCGCTTATCGTGGTCAAAATAGTGACGGACGGAGTACTGAGGGGAGGCGAAAGAATGGCGGAGTTTATGGCTTCCACATTTTTGGATCTCATGCTCAGAGTGAGCTTTGCGTACGTGTTTACACTGGGGTTCGGCATGGATCAGACGGGCATCTGGTGGGCTTGGCCGGTTGGTTGGATTATTTCCATAATCGTTTCCGTGGCGTTTTACATAAGAGGCAAGTGGAAAAATATAGCTATGCAAAAAATATAACGATAAAAGGAGCGGTATCGATATGGCGGAAAATAACGTAAACGACACTAACGCAGAAACTTTAACCGAACAAAAAAAAGCATGTTCGGCTAAAATCAGAGAGTATTTTAAAACATTGCCGAAAAGGTATTTTATTACCGCTTTTTCGGGAATGGCGCAAGGACTTTTCGTAACGCTTATAGCAGGAACCATACTTGCGATGATTGCGGATTGGATAGGCAACAATTATGTGGGCAATACGCTGAAGAACATTGCCGATATTGCAAAAACGCTTATGGGCGCAGGAATCGGAGTGGGGATAGCTCGTTCGCTCGGAAAAAGCAAGTTGCTTAGTTTTTCGGCGGCAGTGGCCGGTATGGTAGGAGCGTTTGCGGATAAGTTGATGCCCGGTGCGACGATGGCTCTTAAGCTCGGGCTTCCGGGCAATCCTATAGGTGCGTACGTCGTAACGATGCTTTGCGTGGAATTAGTCAGCTTATACGAGGGCAAAACCGGATTGGATATAATTTTGGTTCCGCTCGGGACTCTTTTTATTTCTTTTGCCGGAGTTTTTGTGTCGTATCCGTTTATTTTTGTAATCAATCAACTCGGACGGTTGATTGCAATCGCTACCGACGCTACGCCTTTTGTTATGGGTATTGTTATTGCCGTTATTATGGGCGTTTTGCTTACGATGCCTACGTCTTCGGCGGCAATATGGGTAGCCGTGGCATCACCGGTATTGGGGACATTTGCGGCAGGATCGCCCGAATATACTGCGATGCTGCTTGCCGGCGGAGCGGCGACTTGTGGTTGTGCCGCTCATATGATAGGTTATGCGGTGATGAGTTTTAGAGAAAACAAAGTCGGAGGACTTATAGCTCAAGGATTGGGAACGAGCATGTTACAAATCCCAAACATCATGAGACATCCTCAGTCGCTGTTGCCGCCGATTATAGCTTCGGCAATAGTTGGCCCCCTGTCAACCTGTGTATTTATGCTTAAGTGCGGAAGCTCCGGCGGCGGAATGGGTACGTCCGGCTTGGTAGGAGTATTCGATTTAATTAAAAATATCGGGGACGGCGGTGTGCTTTATTGTGTGGGAATAGCATTATGTATGTTTATAATTCCCGCTATCGTATGCTTTTTTTGCAGCGAATTTATGCGCAAAAAAGGTTGGCTTACTTCGGAATGTTTAAAGCTCGATCTTTAAGCATAATTTTTATCGAGGCAAATACCTAAGTAGCAGACATCCCACTGCCGAGCCTATAAACGAGGCTATCAGGGCAACGGGCAAGGCGTACCGAAGATTTTTTGTTTTGCTTTGCGACATGTATATTGCCGAAACGTAAAAAACCGTTTCGCTCGAACCGTATATGACGGAGGCGCATCTTCCTACGAAAGTATCCGTGCCGCAAGTCGTATATATGTCATCCAGTATTGCGAGAGAGCCGGCGCCGCTTAAAGGACGGAGTAAAATAAGTTCGGTGCATTGCGCAGGAAAACCGAAGAATTCGAATACGGGTGCAATAAATTGCGACACGGCTTCCGAAACGCCGGTAGCTCTAAACAGTCTTACGCAAAGCATTATCGTCATAAGAAAGGGGAATACTTCCGTCATAAGATTTACGGCAGAGCGGCTACCGTCTATAAAATGCGAATACGGATCTTTTTTCTTAAATAGCGATACTGTCAGAACTATTACAAATATTATCGGAACGACGTAGGAAGTCATTTTAATACCTTACCTAATATTTTTACGGCGAATACGCCTATAATCGTGCTAAGCACTGTTGCGACTATGCATGGAAGCAAAAAGTCGGCGGCAGCGCTCGAACCGTGAGCCGCACGCATGCTTATAACGGTAGTCGGTAGAATTTGCAGACTCGTTGCCGATATTACTATCATCATAATCACGTTCTGATTAGCTTTTTCCTTTTCGTCGCCTAGGAGCTTTATTGCCTTTATGCCCATCGGGGTAGCGGCGTTGCCTAAGCCTAAGAGGTTTGCAGCCATATTGACGGAAATCACTTTCTGCGCTTGTTCGGAGCTGTTTTTGAACAAGCGGCGTATAAGCGGTCGCAAAAGTTTTGCTATGAGATCGGAGATGCCCGTTTTGTCGAGCAGCGTAAACAAACCGAGCCAAACTCCGTAAACGGCAACAAGTTCCATCGCTAAGTTTACCGAGTCGGTTGCCCCTTCGAGCATTGCCGTAACTGCTACGGACGGATCTTTTATTATTGCGGTTACCAAAGAGGCAAGCAGCATAATTAACCAAATTTTATTCATTTTAGCCTCCTTTATAAATGTATATGGCGAAAATAGATTAAAAAGAATTTACTTTTTTTGTAAGTAAGTATATAATCTTATTTAGAATCATCAGAGGTGTTTTTATGGAAAAGAAAAAGTTTTATATAACTACTCCGCTTTATTATCCCAGCGGAAAGTGGCATTTGGGACACAGCTATACTACGGTTTGTTGTGATACCATAGCGAGATACAAGCGACTTACCGGCTACGACGTGTTTTTTCTTACAGGCACCGATGAGCACGGACAGAAGATAGAGGACAGGGCAAAAGCAGCGGGAGTTACGCCGAAGCAGTTTGTCGATAGACTTGTCGCAGATATTAAGTCGCTTTGGAAGCTGCTCGATATTTCGTACGATAAGTTTATCCGTACTACCGACGATTATCACGTAAAAAGCGTGCAAAAGATATTTACCAGACTTTACGAGCAAGGCGACATATACAAATCCACATACAAGGGCAAGTATTGCGTTCCGTGCGAGGCATTCTGGACTCCGGCTCAGCTTGTAGACGGGAAATGCCCGGATTGCGGCAGAGAGGTTGTGGACGCAGAAGAAGAAAGTTACTTTTTTAGATTGACTAAATACAAAGACAGACTTTACGACCTTCTTAAAAACAGTGATTTTCTCGAGCCTAAGTTTAGAGTAAACGAGATGATTAACAACTTTATCGACGGACTAACCGATATAGCCGTTTCTCGTACGTCGGTAAATTGGGGTATTCCCGTGCCGTTCGATCCAAAGCACACAATTTACGTTTGGATTGACGCTCTTACCAACTATATCAACGCATTGGGGTATGGCGGCGATGAAAAGAATATGTCGTATTGGCCCGCCGACGTGCACATGGTCGGAAAGGAAATAGTAAGATTCCATTCGATTATATGGCCGGCTATCTTGATGGCTCTCGATTTGCCTCTTCCGAAGAAGGTTTACGGACACGGTTGGTTGCTTTTTGGCGGAGACAAAATGAGCAAGTCAAAAGGAAATGTCGCAGATCCGTATATGTTGTCCCGCAGATACGGCGTGGACGCATTGAGATACTTTTTGCTCAGGGAGATACCGTTCGGCAGCGACGGAACTTATACGGACGAAGCGCTTATAAAACGAATCAACTCCGATTTGGTTAACGACCTCGGCAATCTCGTAAAACGTACCGTTTCCATGGCTAACCAATACTTCGGCGGTAAAGTGGATAAGGTCGAAGGCGACGCAGAATACGTCGAAAAAGCCAACGGGTTACACGCTCTTGTCGAAGAATGTATCGGAAGGTATTCGTGTTCGGACGCATTGGAAAAGATTTTTGAGTTTGTGTCGTATTCCAACAAATATATAGATCTTACCAAGCCGTGGGTTCTTAATAAAGAAGGAGATTCGAAGCGGCTACAAACCGTTATATACGATCTGCTCGAAGGTATCCGCATTATAGCAAGCGAACTGCTTGCCTTTATTCCGACGAAAGCCGGTGAGATATTGGAAGATTTGGGTAGCGAAAAACCGCAGTCGTTAGAGGGTATTCGCTTCGGTCAAACGGAAACCTTTACGGTCGGAGAGGGTAGAGTCTTGTATATGAGGTTGGACTTAAATAAAGAATTGAAAGAGCTTTGCGAGGAGGAAAAACAAATGGAAGAGAATAAACAGCAAGAAAAAAAAGAAGAGACGGTTTGCGAAGAATGCGCTAAAAAAGAAATAACGATAGACCAATTTTTTGACACGCAGCTTTGCGTTGCCGAAGTAGTGGCATGCGAAAAGGTGGAAAAAGCAGATAAGCTTCTCAAGCTTACGGTTAAGGTGGGAGAGCAGACTCGTACCGTAGTAAGCGGCATTGCGAAGAGCTACACACCCGAAGAAATGGTGGGTAAGCAAGTCGTCTTGGTAGCTAATCTTAAACCGGCAAAACTTCGCGGAATAGTAAGCGAAGGTATGGTTTTGTGTGCTACCGATGGGGACAAGGTAGTTCTCGTTTCGCCCGAACGCAAAGTAGAAAGCGGCAGTGAGGTTTGCTGAGTGATAGATTCGCATTGCCATCTTAACGACGAGCGTTACGACGATGATGTCGACAGGATTGTTTCCGATTTTGCCGCAGACGATTTGTATGCGGCTGTAGTGGTAGGTTATGACCTTCCGTCGTCCGTAAAAGCGGTAGAGATGGCGAAAAAGTACGAGCGCATTTATGCAACCGCAGGGGTGCATCCGTCTGATTGCGCAGGATTAAGCGATGATGAAGTTCAAAAGATTTTGACATTGTGCGCAAAAGACAAAACGGTGGCGTTCGGAGAAATAGGCTTGGATTATTTCTATGACGACGTGGACAGAGATACGCAAAAACGTGCGCTAAACAGGCAACTCGAGGCGGCAAAGCAGAGCGGCGTGCCGGTAATGTTTCATCTCAGGGACGCTTACGGCGATATGGACGAAATACTTAAGACTCATATCGGCGGACTGCATAACGGCGGAGTCATGCATTGTTTTTCCGGCTCGAAGGAAACTGCAAAAAAATACGTAGATATGGGGTTTTATATATCCTTTTCAGGGTCGATTACGTTTAAAAACGCCACGAGTTTTCCCGATATCATAAAAGCCGTACCGATTGACCGAATTATGATAGAGACCGATTGCCCGTATCTTACGCCCGTGCCACTAAGAGGCAGAACCAATTATCCTGCTTACGTAAAATATCAAGCAGCCAGAATAGCCGAAATCTTGGGTAAAACCGAAGAAGAGGTGCGGGAGATAACTCAGCGTAACACCATGACCGTTTACACAAAAATCAAATAACGTATACGTTTTGTAACAAAAAAAACGCCTTCCTTGCGATTTGAAATGCACCCCAGAAGTTAGACAGGAAAATAACTAAATTGCTTGCAA
>FR884055.1:0-35484 GCA_000435495.1 Firmicutes bacterium CAG:552
GTCGCCATTTTTTTGCCTAGATAGCTCAGTCGGTAGAGCAGGAGACTGAAAATCTCCGTGTCGGTGGTTCGATTCCGCCTCTAGGCACCATCATTTTTGCTGGAGTAGCTCAATCGGTAGAGCAACTGACTTGTAATCAGTAGGTTGCGGGTTCAAGTCCCATCTCCAGCTCCAACGAGCTTGCGACTGCAAGCTCAAATTTATTAGATATGGACGGGTTCCCGAGTGGCCAAAGGGAGCAGACTGTAAATCTGCCAGCTCCGCTTTCGGTGGTTCGAATCCACCCCCGTCCACCACCAAAAAGCTTAAGACGTCTTTTAATAAGTGTTTTAAGCTTTTTGTTTTATTTGTTTAGGTGAAAAATGAAAAAAATCAAATATTATATCGACACTAAAGACAATGTTCTGTCAGCATACGACCGAGAGAGCGATTTTTTCGCTTTCTTTAACAAATCGACTAAAAGCTGGCATATCAGCAATATAAGCTTTATTCAGTTCAAACACGATAGAGATTTCATTGAAATAGATGATTGCAAAGCGCAGAGAATTTTTGGCGAATCTGCCGTTACGTCTCTCTTTTTAGATTATTTGCAGACGATAGAAAGCAACAGCGGAATAAAGTCAAGCAAAACTAATTAGTCCGATGTATTCCGTAGCATTGGACTTAAGCACTGAATAACATAATTTTTGAAAGCATAACAGCAAAATTTAAACTTTTAGCAATGGTAAATTAGTATTTAAAATTCATCTAACGACATCCTCATTTAAAGCGACATCAAAAATGATGTCGAGCTTTTATACTCAACGAATAAGCTTGCATTTTTTT
The DNA here is from genome assembly GCA_000435495.1 of Firmicutes bacterium CAG:552. Taxonomy (GTDB): domain Bacteria; phylum Bacillota; class Clostridia; order Christensenellales; family Pumilibacteraceae; genus CAG-552. The sequence continues at coordinate 826 of FR884055.1, forward strand.
TATAAACATTGTATAATTATACCGATTTCGGAGAAAATGCATGGATATTACAGCTAAAGAACTTGCTTTGCTTAACAAAGACGAATATATATTATTGGATATCAGAGACGAGTCAGATTGGGCTTACGGAGCGATTCCCGGAGCTTATACAGTCAAACCTGAGTTGATTGACGAACAAAAATTTCAGAAAGATAAAAAGATTATAGTTTATTGCGCAAAGGGAGTGTTGAGCGACGAGATTGCAGAAAATCTTGCTCTCAAGGGTTACGAAGCATACAACCTCAAAGGCGGATACTTTCAGTGGCTGAAAGAGGAAATGAGTAAAGTCGTAAGCGATGACTATCTAAAACAAGTAGAGGAAGGAATAACAAAGAGATTTCGAGTTCCGCTGCTCAGTCGTTTCGTTAAGGCGATTAAGGACTATAAACTTATTTCTAACGGAGACAAAATTGCCGTTTGTATGTCCGGCGGAAAAGACTCTTTTCTTATGGCAAAGTTATTCCAGGAATACCATAAGTACAGCAAAGAAAAATTCGATCTTAAGTTTGTAGTAATGGATCCCGGGTACAACAAACAAAATCGTAACATAATCGAAGAAAATGCACGTAGGCTCAATATTCCTATCGAAATTTTTGAATCTGATATATTCGAATCCGTGTACGGAGTGGAAAAATCGCCGTGTTATTTGTGCGCACGCATGCGGAGAGGGTATTTGTACAATTACGCTAAAAATGTAGGTTGTAACAAAATAGCTTTAGGACATCACTATGACGACGTAATCGAAACCATTCTTATGGGAATGCTTTACGGTGCGCAAGTCCAAACGATGATGCCCAAGCTTAAAAGTACGAATTTTGAAGGAATGCAATTGATTCGTCCCCTATACCTAATAAGAGAAGACGATATAAAGGCTTGGCGAGACGCTTACGATTTGCATTTTATTCAATGCGCTTGCAAATTTACAGATACTTGCACTACGTGCAGACCGGACGGGCAAAATCGTTCAAAAAGGCAGGCGACAAAAGAACTTATTCGTATGCTGAAGAAAGAGAGTCCCGACGTAGAAAAGTGCATTTTTCGCAGCGTAGAAAACGTAAATCTCGACACGGTTATTGCTTACAAAAAAGGCGGCAAAACCCATAATTTTTTAGATACTTACGATGAGTAATGTATGCTCGGAGCAAAAATACTCTATCTCCAAGCGGAAGGGCAAAATCTTTACGGAACGGACCAAACCTTGAATATTTGTTTAAGTTAACGTTGGTTTGGGTGATAATGCGTTTTATGCCGCATATAATCCAAACTTCGATAGTTTAAAATTATAAAGTTAAGGAGTTTAAAATGAACGAGACAATCAATACAATGCTTACAAGGCGCAGTATCAGGAGTTTTGAGGATAAACAAGTAAATGAAGCCGATATAGAGCAAATCGTTGAAGCGGGACTTTATGCGCCGTCCGGAATGAATTGTCAAACACCGATCATTATAGCAATCACAGACAAAAAAACCAGAAAGGAAATTGCCGAGCAAAATGCGAAAATAATGGGGAAAGAAAACTGCGATCCGTTTTACGGTGCGCCGTTGGTGCTACTGGTAATTGCAGAAAAATCGCCGTTGTCCGTTTATGACGGAAGTTGCGTAATCGAAAACATGATGAATGCTGCGCATTCTTTGGGGTTAGGTTCTTGCTGGATTCATCGGGCAAAAGAAGAAATTGAATCGGATTGGGGCAAAAGTCTGTTGAAAAAGTTGGGAATTAACAATGAATGCGTCGGTATCGGACATGTTGCCGTAGGATACGTAAAAGGCGAATATCCGGACGTCAAACCGAGAAAATCAAACAGATATTACCGAATATAAAAAAACGCTAATGTTTTGCGAAGATATTTTATTGCATTTTAAGATAATCGCAATTATAACTTATCGGTAAATTATTTTCTCATGCTGTTAAACATCTACTTCTATCATTATAATCGTATCGCCGCTAAACAACTTTTTCATCTTGTTTAACGATGACGGCGTAGCGGATCTGCAGTTATCGAAATTACATTTGTATGAGGCCTTAAGCAAATCTCTTGCCATAAACATAGCATTTTCGTATCCGTATCCGCAGGATACCGCTCCTAAAATGTCCGGAAATACTATGTTGATTGCATCGCTGTCTTTTTCTTGTCTAAATATAGCGGGAAAAGCTATTTTCATTATACTGCTCCTTGCATGCACTGTATAACATACATTCAATTCTATACCATTATTAGCTCGCTTTGTCAACGATTTTGATTATAAGAATTTTATTGACTTTTTTACAAGCGCAATAACATAATTAAACTTATACGGAGGATCCTTATGGACAAAAAAACAATAGCGCTTATAGCGCACGACAACAAAAAACCGCAAATTGTCAAATGGGCAACCGAAAACTCACGTACTTTGTCAATCTTTGATTTGTGCGGTACGGGAACTACCGCCGGACTTATCGAGCAATCCACCGGACTAAAGGTCAAAAAATACTTATCAGGTCCGTTGGGCGGCGATTTGGAAATCGGTGCATGCGTAGCAGAGGGAAAAGTCGATGCCATAATATTTTTGTGGGATCCTCTTCAATCACAGCCGCACGACCCGGACATAAAGGCGTTACTTCGCATTGCAGTTGTGTACGATATCCCTATTGCAACTAACGTTTCAACCGCCGACTGCATAATTTCTTCACTGCAAAATAACTAAATTACAGACGGATTCTCGACTCCAACTATTTTGTTGCGATAAAACGATGTATGCGGCATATAACCGCTGCTCGTAGTACATTCGGAAGAACTATGGAATCCATAAATATTTTTTAACGCTTTTGCCGTTCTCAATTTACACGAGAGCGGCTTTTCTTTGCATAAAATACTTTTTGCGGCAAATATTAGAAGTATATTATGAGAAAGGTAAAAGACATCATATCGCCAATCAACGACGATGACAAAGAAATTTTTGTTAAGGAGAATAAAAATGCAAAAAGAAACGCTTAAACAAAAGCGAAACGAAAACTACAATAAGTTAGTAGATTCAATAACTCCGCAAACCTGTGTTTGGAGTTCGCTTTTAAATGCATTTTGGGTAGGCGGTCTTACCTGTATTATAGCGCAAGGTATCGGAGATCTTTACTATTACCTTTTCCCGGACGTGCCGTCGGATATGATAATAAACTATACTTCCATGACGATTATCGCCATAGCTATATTGTTCACCGGGTTCGGTTTTTTTGATGTAATTGCCAGAAAAGGCGGTGCGGGTTCGTTTTTGCCTATAACGGGTTTTGCTAATGCTATGGCAAGCGCATCTATGGAATTTAAAACGGAAGGACTAATTATGGGTACTTCCGTAAAGATGTTCAGCGTAGTAGGTCCCGTTGTGGTAAACGGTATAGTGTGGTCATCAGTAGCAGGCATGCTGCATTTATTATTGGAGGCAATATGACAACAACGTTACTAAGCGGAGATAACTGCAATTTTTGCGACAGAGCGGAAATAAAATCAAAAGAAAACACAAATATCAAAACAAAACAGACCGTTTTCTATAATAATCCGCCGACTATAATAGGCTCATACTCGATAGTGGGACAAAAGGAGGGCGAGGGCCCTGTAGGAAAATATTTCGACAAAACGATTATTGACGCTAAAATAGGCGAAAAAACGTTTGAAAATGCAGAAATACGCATGCTTACGGATGCTATAAACGGTGCTATATCTGCAGCCGGCATAAGAAAAAACGACGTAGACCTAATGATCTCCGGAGACTTGCTAAATCAAGTTACAAGTTCTAACTATGTGGCTCGCTCGTTCGATTCTCCGTATCTAGGAGTATACTCCGCATGCTCGACGATGACAGAAGCGCTTAACTTAGCATCAACGTTTATCGACGGCGGCAAGTTCGACACAATAGCATGCTCAACCGCAAGTCATTTCGCAACCGCCGAAAGACAATATCGTTATCCGCTTGAATACGGGTGTCAGCGACCGCCGTACTCACAATGGACAGTAACCGGTGCGGCTTGTTCGATTTTATCCAAAAGCGGCAACGGACCAAAGATTACCGCAGGAGTAATCGGAAAGGTAATTGACTACGGAACAAACGATCTCAACAATATGGGCGCTGCGATGGCACCTGCGGCGATGAACACAATGGCAGCAATGTTTAAAGAAACAAATACGCTGCCTTCCGATTTCGATTTAATAATTACCGGCGACTTAGGAAAGTTGGGTTCGGACATTTTGCGAAAACTAATGAGAGAACAGGGATATAATCTCGGCAAAGAATATATCGACTGTGGACACTTAATTTTTGACGGCAGTCAAATGTGCTACCAGGGAGGCAGCGGCGCAGCATGCAGCGGAACTGTTTTTAATTCGTTCGTACTTAATCGACTTAACAGCGGCATGTACAAAAACGTAGCGTATTTTGCTACAGGGGCTTTGATGAGTACTCAAAGCTGTTATCAAGGCGAAACTATACCTTGTATATCGCATGCCGTAATAGTGGAGGGACAAAAATGAATCCGATTTTGGTTTATTTAATTGTATTTGTAAGCGGCGGCTTGCTTTGCGCTCTTGCCGAGCTTTTGATAGTAAAGACAAAATTAACGCCGGCAAGGATACTAGTCATTTTTTTGCTCGTTGGCGTTGTGCTGGAATTTGCAGGAATATACAAACCGATTAATGACTTTTGTCAAGCAGGTATAAGTGTACCGATTATCGGATTCGGAGCGTCGTTGACAAAAGGCGCTATTGAAAATGCCGAAAAGGTCGGCGTTTTAGGCGCATTGGGCGGCGGTCTTATTCGCACGGCCATTGGCGTAGGTACAGCAGTGGTTATGAGTTATTTGGTAACTCTCATATTTTCGCCTAAATCCAAATAATTGTAACTTTTATTAGGAGGCATTCATAAGTATTGTTATGAATGGCAAATTGAAAAAGAAGATAAAAGTTATTTTCTGCCTGCTTTGCACTTTGCTTTTAATTATTTTTCACATAAAAACCAACGTAAATCCCGTTTTAATCGTACTATTTGAAGAACAAGTAAAAACTTTAGCCAACATAGCGGTTAATAACGCTTGCGACAGCGTAGTAAGCTCATACGACTTGAATTTAATGATAAATTACAAGTACAATGCAAACGGAAAATTAGAAGTTATCAACGTAAACTCGGCTTTAGCAAACAAAATAAGTAAAGAAATTATGCTTAAAAGCGAATATAACATTTCAGACCTGGGCAAAAACGGAGTTTCGGTACCGATAGGAGCGTTGAGCGGCATCACATACCTTAGCGGAAAAGGACCGATTCTAAAAGTCAATGCCTGTCCTTCAGGCTCTATAGGCGTTTATTTTAATTCCGATTTTCAATCCGTGGGAATAAATCATACAAAGCACAGCATATACCTCGTCGTAAACTCTTCGATAAGCATTGTAGTTCCCGGATTAAACCATTCAATCAGAACTTCAACAACTGTATTACTTTGTGAAAATTTAATTATAGGGGAGGTTCCGGACGGAATAATCTACGGAAATTCATTTTCTCAGCCCTAAAAAAGTTGCCTTCCTTGTCGTTTTGTGCTAAAATATTGTTGCTTAGATCACGGCATAAGAGCAATTCCGCACCAAAAGAGAGCGTTCCTTGGCTGAAAGAACGCATGGAAACGAAGATATTCACCGTGGGAGCATGTCGCTCAAGTAGTAGTAGGCGACCGTTCGGTCACGTTACGACCGCTAATGAGGTCGCTGTTTGCGACGAAATCGGGTGGTACAGCGCATATTGCGCCCTGATGAGATACTTTTGTATTTTGTCAGGGCGTGTTTTTATTTAGAATAAACAATCGGAGGTTATAATGCAAGAAAAACTCGAACTTTTGGCTGCCAAGACTGCCGAAAGAATCAAAAAAGCCGAATCTGCAAAGGAAATAAACGAGCTTCGAGTAGAGGTACTCGGCAAAAACGGCGAGCTTACTTTGCTGCTCAAGGGGCTTAAAGACGTTAGCGAAGCGGAAAGACCGTTTATAGGCAAACTTATCAATGAAACCAGGTCGGCGATCGAACAGCAAATCTCTCAGGCGGCTTCGGTTTTTGAAAAACAAGAACTAAATCGTAAATTACTTAGCGAGCGCATAGATATAACGATAGACAAGCCGCACGAATACGGAAAACTTCATCCATTGAATGTTATACGCCAAAAAGCAATAGATTTTTTTGTTTCTATGGGCTTTACCGTGGCTGAATCTCCGGAAATAGAATATACAAAGTATAATTTCGACATGCTCAATATTCCCGAAGATCACCCGGCAAGAGCGCCCCAGGACACGTTTTTTATAACAGACAATATTTTACTTAGGACGCAAACTTCTGCCGGACAGGTCAGAGTTATGGAAAAATACAAGCCGCCAATTAAGATGATTTCGCCGGGAAGAGTATTTCGAAGCGACGAAGCGGATGCGACTCATACTCCGTGCTTTCATCAGCTCGAAGGGCTTGTCGTAGATAAGGGCATTACGATGTGCGATTTAAAGGGTATCCTAGGTGCTTTTGCACGCAACTTCTTTTCACAGGAAACCAAAGTACGTTTCCGCCCGTCATACTTTCCGTTTACGGAGCCGAGCGTAGAAGTGGATCTTTCGTGCGTTCACTGCGGCGGCAAAGGTTGTAATGTATGCAAGGGTACCGGATATATCGAAATTTTAGGCGCAGGCATGGTTAACCGCAAAGTTTTACAAGGCTGCAACATAGATCCGGACGAGTACACCGGATTTGCATTCGGAATGGGACTTGATCGTATTACCGCTTTGATACACGGCATAAACGACGCAAGAGTTCCGTTTGAAGGCGATATTCGTTTTTTGAAACAGTTTTAGGAGGATTTTTCCATGAGATTACCGATTAGTTGGCTTAACGAATATGTGGACGTAAAAAACATTTCCGAAAAAACTCTTTGCGACGCTTTGGTCGGAGCCGGTTTCGAAGTAGAAGAAATAATCAGATATTCCGATGATATAAGCGGCGTTGTAACGGGTAAGATTCTCAAAATAGATAAACACGAAAATGCCGATAAACTTAAGGTTTGTACCGTAGATCTAGGGAATAAAACCCTCGTCATCGTTACCGGCGCAAACAACGTAACCGTAGGCGACGTCGTTCCTGTGGCTTTGGACGGAGCAAACCTCAGCGGAAAAATTATCAAGTCTGCTCCTTTACGAGGCGTAATGAGTTACGGAATGATGTGTTCGGGCGCAGAACTGAAGACCGACGATGCATTTGTGGACGGAGCATCCGTTGACGGTATACTTTTGCTCGATAAAAATTTGCCGCTCGGACAAGACGTAATCAAGCTTCTTAACCTTAACGAAACCGTTCTTGACGTTGCGATAACCGCAAACAGAGCGGACTGTCACAGCATACTCGGATTAGCAAGAGAAGTTTCCGCAGCATTAAATATCCCCATGAAATATCCGTCTTTCGAATATAAATATTCAAAATCGGAGATAAAGATTCCGTCGGTTACCGTTATTTCTTCCGACTGCGCTGCATATACGAGTGCATTGGTTACAGACGTAAAAATCGAACCGTCGCCAAAGTGGATGCAGCGAAGGTTATATATGTGCGGAGTGCGCCCAATCAATAACGTAGTAGACATTACTAACTACGTCTTAATGGAAGTAGGACAGCCGCTACATGCGTTCGACCTTAACTATATTGACGGTAACGAAATTATCGTAAGACGAGCGGCTAAAGACGAAGAAATCATCGCTTTGAACGGCGAAAAATATTCGCTCGACAACAGCATTACAGTTATTTGCGACGCCAGAAAACCATTGGCGATAGCCGGTATAATGGGAGGAGAAGGCAGCGGAATCAAAAACGACACAAAAAACGTCTTTCTTGAAAGCGCACGCTTTCTCAGAGGCAGTGTCAGAGCAACTTCTCGAAAGTTAGGTCTCAGATCCGATTCGTCAGCAAGATTTGAACGTGGCGTGGACTATTATAGCATAGAAGCTGGAAGAAAACGTGCTCTTAGCTTATTTGCGGAATTAGGAGCCGGTAAGCCTGTATTTGAAACAAAGATTTCGGATGTTTGCAAAAAAATTATAAAAACCAGCCAAAAGCAGATCGACGCTATTCTCGGAATTTCCGTTCCTGTCAAAAAATCAGTAGAAATACTTAGCAATCTCGGCTTCGAAGTGAACTGTAAAGGTAGCGACTTAACTATTGTCGTTCCCGCATTCAGAGAAGACATAGATAATTTTACTGACATAGCGGAAGAAGTAATTAGGTTCTATGGATGTGACAAGCTTAATGAAACTATGATGCGCACGGCAGCCGTAACCATCGGCGGTATAAGCGAAAGGCAAAAACGCATAGATAAAATAAAAGAAATAGCATTATGCTGCGGTTACTACGAAATAATGACATACTCTTTCACCGACAAAAAGGTTTTTGATAAACTTTGTCTTTCACCGTCGGATGATAGACGCAACGCCATATCCATTCTTAATCCTATAACCGAGGATCTTTCGGTAATGAAAACCGAATTGGTTTCCGGCATGATTTCCGTAGTTTCCACTAATCTGCAACGTAAAAATTCTGACTTTAGGCTAATGGAGCTTGCTAAAGTATATACCGGGAAATTGCCTCTTTGCGAACTTCCTAACGAAAGTTCCGTCTTGTGCATCGGAGCGGTTGACGTAGACTTTTATGATGTAAAATCCGTGTTTACTTCCGTATTAAATGCTTTTGACGTCAAATACTCGATTAAACGCAGCGACGAACCGTATTTACATCCGGGAATCAGCGCAGATATAGTCGTAGACGGCGAAATCATCGGATCATTCGGAAAACTTCATCCCTCGACAATGAAAAATTTCGGAATCAAGACCGGAAATATTTTTGTCGGAAGCCTGCAGTGCGAAAAACTCCTTACCATGAATACGCAAATCCACAAATATTCTGCGCTGCCCAAATTCCCGCCGGTAGAAAGAGACCTTGCGCTGGTGGTAAATGATGACGTTTGCGTAGGCGAAATTATTGCTGCTGTTCAAGAGGCAAATTCTTTGATAAAAGAAGTACGTTTATTCGACGTATATAAGGGCGAACAGATAGAAAAAGGCTATAAGAGCATAGCTATCAAATTCAAAATCGTATCCTACGACAAAACACTGGTGGACAGCGAAATAGTGACGATAATGGATTCGGTAATCGATGTGCTTTCTAAGCGTTTCGATGCAAAGGTAAGAGCATGATGGCGGAAATTCTTGCCCCGGCAGGTAGTTTCGAAGCATTAAAGACTGCAGTAATAAACGGCGCAGACGCAGTTTACATCGGACTAAGCAAGTTTAGCGCAAGAGCAAAAGCAGAAAACTTTAACAACGACGTTTTGCTACAAGCTCTGAATTACGCACATCTGTACGGCGTAAAAGTCTACATTGCTATAAATACACTTGTAAAAAACGAGGAAATGTCCGATGCGCTTAGCGATGCGCTATTCGCAATAGACAGCGGAGCCGACGCAATAATACTGCAAGATCTGGGACTGAGCGAACTTATTCGCAAAGCGAGACCATCCGCAATTCTACACGCCAGCACGCAAATGGGGATACACAACCTTGAGGGCGCAATTATAGCAAAACAATTGGGATTTACACGTGTAATCTTATCCAGAGAATGTACACTCAGCGAAATTAAGCGAATAAAGAACGGCGTAGATATAGAGGTCGAGTGTTTTGTACAAGGGGCGCTTTGCATTGCCTTTTCCGGAAATTGCTATTTCAGCAGTTTGGCGTCCGGGTTTTCCGGTAACAGGGGAAAGTGTATGCAGCTCTGTCGAAAAAAGTACTCGCTTATGTTAAACGGAAAAACTAGAACAGGGTATTTGCTAGCGGCAAAAGATTTGATGCTGGCGACAAAATTAAAAGACCTTGTTGACGCAGGCGTAGACAGCTTTAAAATAGAAGGCCGCCTTCGCCGCAACGAATATGTTGCCGAGAGTATTCGCATATACAAAAAAGCTTGTAATGAAAACATTACTGATAATGAAATAAATTGTTTAAAAAGGGTTTTTAATCGTGGCGATTTTACGCAAGGTCATCTTTATGACCCGACAAACAGAGTGATTGACTACAAAATAAATTCTCATAAAGGATTATTTTATTGTAAAGTCAAAGAGGTAAGAAACAGGATAGCTATACTCGAAAAATCTTTATGCAAAGGTGACGGCATTAAATTTTTGCGAAATGGTTTTGAGGTAGGTGGGGCTTTATTGCAAAGTAACGGGGACAAAACCGGTTTTGACGGTAATGTATACAAGGGTGATGATGTTTTCATAACAACAGACGCAGAGTTTAATAAAAAAGTTTGTTCTCGCACTAGAAAATTACCTGTTTCCGTAAAACTTGACTTTGAAAACAATACGTTGACGTTAACCTGCGACAATAATATAGCCACGATGGAGTTATCAGGCTATGAAACAATCATAGCCGAAAACAGACCTATTACGATTTCGGATGTAGTAGAAAACTTTAACAAAAACGAATATTTCTTTACCGAGAATGCCGAGGTAATAGGAGAGCGATTCGTTCGTCGTTCGACTTTTAATGAAATCCGTAGAGTCGGTTATGATATTTTGCAAAATATAATTTTAAAAAATTATGCCTGCAAAATGCAAAAATACAACGAAAAACCCCTTATTATGTCTGACATAATAAGGGGGAGTGCAGTAAATATTCCGAATGATGCAACGATATACACAGTCAGCGAACCATCACAAGTTGTAGATGAAATGGAATATATTATCGTCAATCCGATAGAGTATTGTCTAACGTCTATAGAGAATTTTTATAGATTCACCGACAAAAAACTGCTGCTTTCGCTTCCGCCGATAGCCAGAGACAACGATGTTTTCATCCTTAAAAGTCTGACAAAAGCGGCTTTAGACAACGGTTTTTACGGCATAGTCGCAAACAACTTATATTCTTTCGCAATTTGCGACGGTCCGTTCTTGCTCGGACCAATGATGAATTGTCTTAACGACGTTATTGACTTGCCCAAAATTTACTCTTTTGAAAGCGATTTTTTAGGCAAGAAAGGCTTTGTTTACGCACAAGGCAACGTTCCGCTTATGACGTTCTGCAATTGCCCGAAAAAAGAATTTTTTGACGGTTGCGGTTCTTGCGACGGATATGAAGGTCATCTAAGCGACGGAGTTCGTAATTTCGAGTTGCGCCGTTACAAAGTTGGTTATTGCTATTGTCAAATGCTGAATTCTGCATATATTGACGTTACAGACAAAGTAAAACAGGGAAAAGTTATAGATTACAGCTATAACCGCCCAAATCAAAAAACATTAGGAAATCATAACAGAGAGCTAAAATAATGGATTTAAAATCGATTAAAACACTTGAATATCATAAGATTTTAAATAGAATCGCCGACTTTGCGACATCTTCTTCGGCAAAAAAACAAATAGCCGATATTCTTCCGTTCGACGAGAAAAACGACATTTTTACCGCATCCGAAGAAGTTTCCGAAGCATATACGGCAAAATACAAATTCAATGCAAATCCGATTCACTCGTTTGACGACTGTGCCGAATCGGTTTCTAAAGCAAACAAAGGCATTACCCTGACACCCGCCGAGCTTCTTAGAATATGCAGACTGCTTAAAGCCGGTCGAATTGCGCAAAACGTCATTTCGGAAATAGGCGACGATACAAAAGAATTGGATAAGTATGTTTTCGCATACAGAACCAACGAATTTTTGGAAAACGACATAGATAGGTGTATTATCGGCGAAACGGAAATAAGCGATAACGCAAGCTCTGCGCTAAAAGATATCCGGCGCAAGCTTTTCGATAAAAAAACAGCTTTAAAGGAAAAGTTAAGTTCCTACTTTCGTAAGTCGGAATACAGTTTGTATCTTCAAGACAATCTTGTAACAATTCGCAACGACCGTTTTGTTTTGCCGGTCAAGTCAGAATATCGCTCGATGGTTCAAGGTCTTATTCACGATCAGTCGGCAAGCGGCGCAACCGTCTTCGTGGAACCGTTTTCAGTTGTCGAAATGAATAACGAAATTCGAAGTTTGGCAGCCAAGGAAGAAGTCGAAATCGAAAACATTCTTAAGGATTTGACACGTCAAACAGGAAGTTTCGCTGAAGAATTGCGCTCAATGCAAGACTCCTTAACTTCATTGGATGTGATTTTTGCAAAAATGAATTATTCGGTGTCCATCAACGGCGTAGTTCCCAAGTTTAACGATAAAAACGAACTAAAACTTTTAGATGCTCGGCACCCGCTTATAGATAAGGATAAAGTCGTCCCCATAACAATCAAAATAGGCGCTAATGCTCGTGTTTTAATGATAACCGGACCAAATACCGGCGGCAAAACCGTATGCCTTAAAACCGCAGGATTATTATGTCTTATGGCTTATACCGGACTCATGATTCCATGTGCCGAGGGAAGCGAGGTGCCGATATTCGACAACATTTACTGCGACATCGGCGACGAACAAAGTATAGCCGAGTCATTAAGCACCTTTTCGTCGCATGTGGTTAACCTCACTCGAATAACCGACGCATTGACAAACAAATCTTTGCTTTTGTTTGACGAACTAGGCGGCGGAACGGATCCGATCGAAGGCTCCGCTTTGGCTATAGGCATAATAAAATATATACAAATGTTTAAAGCCACTGCGATTATAACCACCCACTACAGCGCTCTAAAAAATTATGCGCTTTCCTGCACGGACATAATTAACGGAGCCATGCAATTTAACGCACAAACTTTAAAACCGACATACAAGCTCCTTATAGGCGTTCCGGGCGCAAGCAATGCTTTAAAAATAGCAAAATCATTAGGATTAAATTCAAAAATATTAGAATTTGCTTACTCCAGTATAGACAAGGAAGTGCTAAAACTCGAAGATTTATTGTCTGATGCAGAAGAAACAAAACGTCTTGCCGAGGAAGAGCTATCCGAAAATCGCAGATTGGGTGAAGAACTGAACGTTTTAAAATCGGAAGCGATTCAAAAACAAAAAGCACTCACGGAAAAACTGGAAAGACTTAACGCAAACGCAAAAGCAGAAATTAAACGAATTATTGCGAACGATGAAGAGAAAGCAGACGAACTTATTGAAAAAATCAAGGAAAAGTTAAAAGAAGCCGATGAAAAAGCTTTTTTTGAAGCAAAAGCCTTACGAAAACAGCTGGAAGACATAAAATATCGAAACGATGAAAACGTAAAAAGCGAACTTGCAGCAATCGATCCGGCAAAAATAACAAAAGGTAAAAAAGTCTCGGTAATCAGCCTGGGTGCGCAAGGAACAATAGTCGATGTCGACCGCAAAAAAGAATCGGCTTTAATTTCGATAGGTTCGATGAAGACTGCCGTAAAATTTTCGGATATAGCCGACGTCGAACAACCTAAACCCAAACAAGCCGTTAAAAAATTTGTTCCTTCCCCAAAAACGGAAGAATACGTCATCATACCCGAAGTCTTTGTGATAGGGTACACCGTGAGCGAAGCCATAGAGCTTATAGAACCTCATATAATCAACTGCCACTTAAACGGGCCTAAACTACTGCGCATAGTTCACGGCAAAGGAACGGGAGCGCTTGGCGCCGGAATACAGAAATATCTCAAAACTTCGCCTTTAGTGTATTCGTACCGGTACGGCGGATTCGGAGAAGGCGAACGAGGGGTAACGATAGCGGAAATAAAATAGGAGAGAACATTTTGGAAAAAATTATTTTTCTTGACAATGCTTCAACAACGCCGTTGTGCGAAGATGCAAAAAAAGGTATCGAATTTGCGGTAAACAAATATTACAATCCGTCCGCTCTTTACGGCGAGGCTCTGTCTGTAAAAAACGAAATAGAAAATGCGAGAGCAGTTATTGCAAAACGTCTCGGCGCATCTGCAAACGAAATATTTTTTACTTCATGCGCAACGGAAAGTAACAACTGGGTTTTTGAGAGCGGATTTAAAAACAAAAAAGGCAATATTGTGGTCTCGTCCATGGAACACGCCTCCGTCTATCAATGCGCCATGAGACAAAAAAGTCGAGGAGCGGACGTAAGGTTTGTGCCGTTACAATCGGACGGACGAATAGATATAGATAAATTGTACGATTTACTGGACGAAAACACTTCGCTGGTCTCGATAATTCATTGCAGCAACGAAACCGGCGTAATAAATGATTTAAAAGCAATTTCTTCGGCAATTAAGAGCAAGTGCAGGAACGCTTTGTTTCATTCGGACGGAGTTCAGGCTCTTTGCAAAACGAACAACAAGGTCGGAGAACTCGGCGTCGACATGTACAGTTTAAGCGCACACAAAATAGGCGGAATGAAAGGCATAGGCGCACTGTATATAAAAAAAGGAGTATCTTTGCAACCGTACATTGCCGGAGGCGGGCAGGAATACGGCATGCGTTCAGGCACCGAAAACGTCGCAGGAATATTGTCATTTGCGGCAGCGGTTAAAAATTATGAAAACAAATTTAATGCTCAAAGAGCGCAAACGTTACGTAATATCTTTATTTCCGTTTTAAGCAATTGCGATGTAAAAATAAACGGTACCGCCACCGGCAGCAATTGCATACTGTCACTTTCAATCAAAGGCATTAAAGCCGAAGTTCTTCAGCATATGCTTTCCGACAAAGGCGTACTGATAGGGTTAGGCTCGGCATGTTCGTCAAAATCAAGGAATAACAGAGTTTTATCGGCAATGGGTGTTTCTCCGAAACTTATAGAAGGCAGTATTCGCATAAGTACCGGGATAGATACAACCGAGCAAGACGCAACCAATGCCGCCGAAATCATAAAGCAAGAAATTTACACGTTAAGGGGAAATTTATCATGAACAACGTAATCATTATAAGATACGGCGAATTATATCTTAAAGGCAAAAACAGACGCTTTTTTGAAAATTTGCTCATCAACAACATAAAACATGCACTCAGCGGAATAGACTGTAAAATGACGTTTTTTCGTAGCCGCTACGAAATTTCCGATTATACAGACCAAACGGAAATCGTCTCAAGACTGAAAAAGGTTTTCGGTATACACTCCATAAGCATTGCGATAAAATGTAAAGCGGATATCGATGAAATTTGCGAAACTGCAAAGTCGTTTAGCATTAAAGGTTCATTTAAGGTTTCGACTAACAGAGCCGATAAAACTTTTCCGTACATATCCACAGAGGTAAGCGCAAAAGCAGGAGGAGCGATTTTGTCGCAAAATCGCAATCTCACTGTAGATATCCACAATCCGCAATGCGTTTTGAACATCGATATACGAGAAGACGGCTGCGCATATCTTTTTATGGATAAAATTTTGTGCGCCGGCGGCATGCCTGTGGGATGCGCAGGTAAGGGACTTTTGTTGCTTTCAGGCGGATTGGATAGCCCGGTAGCAGGCTATATGATGGCAAAACGGGGACTTTCACTCGATGCGATTCATTTTCATTCATATCCGTACACGAGCGAAAAAGCAAAACAAAAGGTAATCGACTTAGCAAAAATACTTTCTCAATACAGCGGTCCCATCAATCTTACATGTATACACTTTACAAAAATTCAGGAAGAAATCCACCGATGTTGCACATCAAACTACATGGTTACGTTAGTCAGACGGTTCATGATGAGAATCGCCGAAAAAATTGCTCAAATCAATCAATGCGGTTGTCTGATTAACGGTGAAAGTTTAGGACAGGTGGCGAGTCAAACCTTACCGAGCATTACGGTGACAAACGATACAATAAAGTCAATGCCCGTTCTCAGACCATGTATCGGAATGGATAAGCAAGAAATAATCAATATCGCTCTTAAAATGGAAACTTATGAAACGTCTATCCTTCCTTACGAAGATTGCTGTACCGTATTTTTGCCCGATAGTCCTGTAACAAAGCCTACAATAAAAAGAGCAGAGTTTGAAGAGAAAAAGTTAGGAGATTTTTCCAAACTAATAGAAGAAGCGATAGAAACGAGAGAAATTATCAAAATAGGGCGATAAAATTTCTGCTAAATTTGTTTTCTTTTGCTCGATAGGAAAGTCTATAGAGGCGCTTATGAGAATCTTATCTTTAAGTTTATCTGTAGTCGCCGATTTTACAAGTCGATGATTTTGATAATATTCATCGGCATCGATGTAAATTTTTTTTATAGAATCAGGTATATTAAAACATTTTTCGCTGTTTATGTCTGTCATAAACAGCGATTTTGCTATTTCGGTAGGTAGTCCTCCGCCACTGACAGCACTATCTATAGCATGCACTATAACTGTATAATCCGTATTATACGCAACGCAATACGAATCGGTGTTTACCTCGCCTGTACCCGCTGTTCCGGTTTTTGCTGCTAAATTAAATTTTGTAGCCGAAAGCGATTTTGCTGTTCCGTTCGAGGCGCAATCATTTAACATTTCGTTTATATAATAGGCAGTAGTCGATTTAATAATTTGCGTCGGAGCCGAATAGCGCTTATACACGGTTATCCCGTTCTTTTGAATTTCGCTTACGATTTTTGCTTCGGTATACATTCCGTCATTTGCAAACGTGGCATACGCTGCGGCAAGATCTGGAATTTCAACGCCATACTTCATGCCGCCGAGAGCTAACGCCAGTCCTTCATTTTTCTCGGTTTCGATTCCGAATCTTTTCAAAAACGCTTTTCCTTTTTCCACGCCATATTCTTCTAATAATTTTACTGCAGGCACGTTAAGCGACTCTTTTAACGCAAACCCGCATGAAACCCAGCCGTTATACTTACCTTTATAATTTTTCGGTGCATAACCGTCAAAGTCGACCGATTCGTCCAATATAGGAGAGCATGGTAGAATTTTTTCGTTTTCAAGCATAGGAGCATAGCAAACAAGCGGTTTTATTGTAGATGCCGGACTTCTTTTTGCGTATATACCGACGTCACAGTTACTTTCGTATGCAATTATTTGGCCGTTATTGTTTTTTAATACGAGTATTCGAGTTTTGGTATCTTTTGGTAAAAGATTTTTTGCCGCTATAGATATATTTTTGTCGTAGTTGCAAACAATTTTATATCCGCCTGTTTTTAACGTCTCCATCGAAACTCCCAAAATATTTTTTGCTTCTTCGAGAGCTGACTTCCAATATTTCGATTCGCCGTTTTCAGGCATAAGCGTTGTTTTTTCGCTAAGCGACAGCTCATACTCGATATCGGAAATATACCCGCAGTCCTTCATACGTTTCAAAATTGTTTTTACTCGTACCTCGTTTCTTTCTTTATATGGCGAAAAGACGGTAGGGTTGTTTATCGTGGCAGCCAAAATTGCACTTTCTTTTGTTGTCAAGTTCGATGCGTTTTTGTTAAAGAAAGAGTTAGCTGCACTTTGTATCCCATAGATACCGTTTCCGAAATACAGATTATTTAAGTAAGCGGTTAATATTTGATTCTTTGTCAACTTTCTTTCTATTGCCTTTGCAAATCGAATTTCTTTAATTTTACGTTTAAGTGTTTTTTCCGAACTTAAAAACATATTTTTTGCTAGCTGTTGAGTTATAGTCGAGCCGCCTTGCGCAAACTTTTTTTCTTTTATATCCTTAACCGCTGCTGCGACTGTTCTGGCATAATCCACGCCTTCATGTTCATAAAACCTTTTATCTTCCGCCGCTAAAAAAGCATTTACCGTGTTTTTATTAAGCTCAGTTACATCAATGCTTTTACCGGCAAATAAATAATCTTTGCTTACTATCGTATAGTTATCGTTTTTTGTAAGAACGCCGATATTCATATCTCCGTATCCAAGCATAGCAATAAACGGCTCGGTAATCGCCCATAAAGAAACAACGGCGGTTATTAAAACAAAAGCAAAAAAATAACGCAAAAATTTCTTCATGGTTTTAGTATGTTCATTTTTGCAAACTTGCCCGATTTTACTGTACTTTTTCCTTAAAATATGCTAAAATTCGTATTAGGGAAGTTTTTGAGAAATGAAAAAATACTTTATAAATACATACGGTTGTCAAATGAACGTCCATGAATCAGAAAAGATTGCAGGCATTTTGTCGCTAAGAGGCTATACCGAAGCCAAAACGCAAGAAGAAGCGGATATAATATTGTTTAACACTTGCAGTATTAGAGAAACGGCTGAATCAAGAGTTCTCGGCAATCTCGGTATAGTAAAAAAGATCAAAGAACGACGTCCGGACATAATAGTAGGTATTTGCGGTTGCATGTCACAACGCAACGGAGCAGCCGAGATGCTAAAGAAGCGTTGCCCGTTTATTGATATAATTTTTGGCACTTTTAACATGTATAAACTCGGAGAATATATCGATGAATTCCAAAAAAGCGGCAAAAGAATAGTAGAAATCTGGGATAAAGGTGGCGTCGAGGATTCCCCGGTATTGCGTTCGAGCGGAGTAAACGCCTGGGTAAACATCATGTACGGCTGCGATAATTTTTGTTCATACTGCATAGTTCCTTACGTTAAAGGAAGAGAACGAAGCCGACGTAAAGAAGATATTATAAACGAAGTCAAAGAACTTGTTGCAAACGGTTATAAAGAGGTAACTTTGCTCGGTCAAAACGTTAATTCGTATGGCGGCGGCTCCCCGGAGTTTGCCATGTTGCTATCTGACTTATCGGACATAGACGGCAAATTTCGAATAAAATTTATGACCTCGCATCCGAAAGATTTGTCCGAAGACGTTGCAAAAATCATGAGTCAAAGTGATAAAATTGCTAAATACGTACATTTACCGGTGCAATCAGGCAGCGATAGAATACTAAAATTAATGAATCGTAAATACACATCTTCCGAATATCTCGAGCGCATCGCAATGATAAGATCTTTTGTTCCAAACGTCGGCATAAGTAGCGACCTGATGGTGGGATTTCCGTCGGAAACCGAAGATGATTACCTTCAGAGCGAAGAACTTATAAAAAAAGTAAGATATAACAATTTGTACACTTTTATTTATTCTCGACGTAGCGGTACGGTTGCCGACAAAATGCCCGAGCAAATAGATATTAAAGTCAAAACAGATCGTATAGAGCGTCTCATTAAAACGCAATTTGATATCGGCAACGAAATCGCAATCTCTTTAGTAGGCAAAACATATGAAATTCTGTGCGATAGTTTCGATAACGGAATTTGCTACGGAAAATCTTCTTGCGACAAATCCGTTTCCTTTAACGGAGATGAAAGCGACGTCGGTAAATTTTTGGAAGTTAAGATTATACAAGCGAAAAACAACAAGTTGATAGGAGAGAAGCTATGCCGTCTTTAAGCAACACACTTTTATCGGAAACAGACCGAAAAAAACTTTCGCCGATGATGCAACAATACGTGCAGACTAAGGACGGATATCCAGATTGCTTGCTTTTTTACAGGCTTGGAGATTTTTACGAAATGTTTTTCGATGACGCAGTTACTGCAAGCAAAGAACTAGATCTCACTCTTACAGGCAGAGACTGCGGCCTCGGCGAAAGAGCGCCGATGTGCGGCGTTCCGTTTCACGCCGTAGATACTTACATAGCGAAACTTATCGAAAAAGGCTACAAAGTCGCCGTATGCGAACAAGTAACTCAACCGGGCAAAAAACTTATGGACAGAGAAATTACACGAGTAGTTACGCCTGGAACGTTAGTGGACTCTGTCATGCTTAACGAAGAAAAAAACAATTATCTCGTTTCCGCAGCTTTAGTAGACGGATATGTCGGCATCGCATATACGGATATTTCTACCGGCGAATTTTTTCATACCTCGTTAGATAGCAGAATTACAGTAAAAATTAACGAAATTTTGTCCCGAATAGCTCCTTCGGAAATAATTTGCAACGAGTCAATGCTTGCCGAAAGTATAAATTTATCTATAGTAAAATACGGCTCTGTTTGCCCGTTTACGCTATTCGACGAAACCGCATTTTGTTATGAAAATGCAGTCATCGCCGTAAAAAATAAGTTCGACGAACAAAATTTTAAACTTATAGACAAAAATAGAGCGGCAACATGCGCAGTAGGCGCATTGTTAGAATATCTTGACAAAACTCAAAAACGAAGTTTGATAAATATTAATAAGTCGGAAGAAGAAAAACTTAACGGCGTAATGAGCATAGACACATCAGCTCGTCGAACGTTAGAGCTTGTCGAGAACGCAGCGACCGGCAAAAAATACGGTTCGCTCCTTTGGCTTATCGATCGCACTTCAACCAAAATGGGCGCAAGAAAGTTACGTAACTGGCTGGAGATGCCTTCTACTGAAAGCGCCGCCATTAATATGCGTCTGGACGCAACCGAAGAACTTTTTTCGGATATAAAAAAACGTACTAAATCAATAAACATACTTTCAAAAATTTGCGATATCGAAAGGATATGCGGCAGGTTGTCTTTCGGTAACGTCTCGCCTAAAGATATTTTGGCTCTCGGGCAGACACTTATTCTCTTCCCTGAGTTAAAAGAATTGCTGTCTTCGCTCGAAAGTAAAATGTTTGCGCTTATAAACTCAAAAATAGGCGATTTATATGACTTAGGCTCGCTTATAGTAAATGCTATCAGCGAAAAAACCGCTCCGACAATAAGGGAAGGCGGAGTTATTAAAGACGGATTTAACGCCAAGCTCGACGAATACAGAAACATTTCCACCAATACTCAATCGGTTTTGGAGCAATTGGCAGCCGCCGAAAAAGAAGAGACCGGCATAAAAAACTTGCGTATTGCCTATAATAAGGTTTTCGGATATTACATCGAAGTACCTAAAGGTCAAATTTCGTTGGTACCATATCGTTACGTTCGCAAACAAACAACCGTAAATTCCGAAAGATACATTACCGAAGAACTTAAAGAGCTTGAAACAAAGATTCTTTCTGCTGCAGAAACGGCTATTAAATTGGAAGTAGAACTGTTTAACGCTCTTACCGAACAAATAAAAACTCGACTCGACGAGCTTACTGCCGCCGCAAGAGCTGTCGCAGCGCTCGACTGCGTAACGTCTAACTCAACTGTCGCAAGAGAATACGATTTCGTAAAACCGATAATAAACGATCAGGTAACACAAATAAAAATTATCGGCGGAAGGCACCCGGTCGTAGAAAAATTACTTAAAAGCGAATCTTTTGTTCCTAACGATGCTCTTTTAAACGATGAAAGTAATATTATGCTTATTACAGGACCGAATATGGCAGGTAAAAGCGTTTATATGAAGCAAGTTGCCCTCATTACGGTACTTGCACATATCGGAAGTTTCGTTCCCGCTAAGTCTGCGGAAATTTCTATCGTTGACAAATTGTTTACCAGGGTAGGCGCAAGCGATGATCTCGGAACGGGCAGAAGCACCTTTATGGTAGAAATGAGCGAAGTTTCGTATATCTTGAGTAATATTACGGACAAGAGTCTTATTCTTTTAGATGAAATAGGAAGAGGCACTTCTACATATGACGGATTAAGCATAGCTTGGGCAATTATAGAATATATTTCACAAAATTTCAATGCAAAAACATTGTTTTCCACGCATTATCACGAGCTTACAGAGTTAGAAGGCATACTCAAAGGAGTAAAAAATTACAAACTTACGCTAAAAGAAAAGGACGGAAATATCGTTTTTCTGCGTAAGCTCATGAGAGGAAGTGCAAACAAAAGTTTCGGTATCGAGGTTGCCGGGCTTGCCGGGCTGCCTAAATACGTTATTTCGAGGGCAAAAGAACTTCTTGCTTCATTGGAAAAAGCGGATATCATGACAGTTGATCCGCCAATTGCCAACCAACAAATTTCACTGTTTAATAACCTAAACAACAATGCGGAAATTAACGCCATACTTACCGAGCTCGATCTGGACGAAATTACCCCCAGACAAGCTATGGACATTTTGGCAGACTTAAAGGAAAAGGCGGTAAAAAACAATGGCTAAAATTCATTTGCTTGACAGCAGCGTTTATAATCTTATCGCTGCAGGCGAAGTAGTTGAAAAACCAACGTCTATAGTAAAAGAGTTAGTCGAAAATTCGATAGACGCCGGTGCGACACGTATAAACGTTACAATTAAAAACGGCGGAATAGACTATATTTGCGTATCGGATAACGGATGCGGAATCGAAAAGGAAGACATGAAAAACGCCTTCTTGTTACATGCGACTAGCAAAATCAGTGACGCTGCCGACCTAAATTCTATATTAACTTTGGGTTTTCGAGGCGAAGCGCTTGCGAGCATCGCCGCAGTCAGCAAAGTTACGGCAGTCAGCTGCGTCCATGACTCAAACGAAGGTCACAGCGTAACATTCGATAACGGAATCTTAGTAGACGAGCAATCCGCACCAGCTGCAGTCGGAACTACCGTAACAGTGGAAAATCTTTTTGCAAAAATACCGGCGAGAGCCAAGTATTTGCGCAAGCCGTCTACCGAAGAAGGAGACGTTTCCTCACTGATTACCAAACTTATACTTGCAAATCCCACGGTATCGTTTAACTATGTTTCTGATGGGAAAAAGATTTTTTCCACAGGTGAAGGGATAGAGAGCGCACTTGTCAGCGTTTACGGTCAAGAAATACTTTCATGTGTACAGGAAATTTCTTTAGAACTTCCGGATGTAAAAATAAGAGGGTACGTAGGCAAACCGTCATTTACAAAGCATAGTCGCAACTACCAAACAATAATAGTAAACGGTAGATATATAAAAGACGAAGACATATCGTACATGGTTTATATTTGTTTTAAGGATTACCTTATGACAAGGCAATATCCATTTTTCGCCATTTACATTGATTTACCGTCGGACATGGTAGACGTAAACGTTCACCCAAACAAGCTTACGGTTAGATTTGCACAGCCGGAACGAATACATAAGCTTATTCGTTCTGCGGTAAACGCATCGTTAAATACTGCGGTTGTACAACCGAAAACTTTTTCTTCCGCCACCACAGATACGAAATCGGACGATGATAAGCATGCCGAAACTAAAGACGTGCAAATAGGCTGCGACTTTGTAAAGTCAACGGCGAAAAACACCTTGGACTTTACGTCGCTGTTAGTAAAAAATACGTCAACGCTAAAAGAACAACGCTATCCCGCAACCGGAGACTCATTGCACACTCAGCCGTCGCCGCTTAATTACGTAGACGACTCCAAAGAAATCCAAGCGAATGTTTCCGAAAGCACTCAATTCCCGAGTTTGCCCGACTGCGATTATTCGGCAGAAGAAAATAAGCAACAAATCAAAATCACAAACGAAATTTCCATTCCGCAAACCGAAAATTTTGCCGAACTCAACGAATCGATTCCTCCGACTTTGGTAGGCAGCCTGTTTGACACATATATCCTTATAGAGCGTCGAGACGACTTATATGTTATTGATCAACACGCAGCGCACGAACGCATATTGTACGATAAACTTGTAAAGGAAATTGAGGATGGCAACTGTATTAAGCAAGATCTTTTAGTACCTTATCTTTTTACGGTATCATATGAAGAATCGGCTGTTTTAGACGAGAATCTTGCGATATTCAGCGACTGCGGCTACGACGTTACCAAGATGAGCGGACTTACTTACTCGATTTCCGCTGTGCCTGCAATTGCGTCGAATATCAGCCTTTCGAAATTTTTACCGGTCTTTTTCGATGCAATTAAAGACAAGGAACTGCTTAAAATTTCTCCTATAAAAGATATTTTGGCGCAATGCGCATGCAAATCAGCTATAAAGGGCAACACTATGCTTACAAGCAAAGAAATAGAATATCTTGTTTCAAACATGAACGATTTAAATGTTTTGCTTTGTCCGCACGGCAGACCTATCGTCATTAAAATTACCAAATACGATGTAGAAAAATGGTTCAAGAGAAAATAAAAGTTTTAATAATTTCCGGACCAACTGCCGTAGGCAAATCCGCTTTCGGCGTAAAAGCCGCACAACTACTTAACGGTGAAGTCATAAGCGCCGACTCCATGCAAATATACAGGGGCATGGATATAGGTACCGGAAAAATTACCGCTTCCGAAATGCATGGAATAAAACATCACATGCTCGACGTGGCAGATCCCGACGAGGACTATTCGGTAGGGCAGTACGTTTACGAAGCAGCTAACTTAATAAAAGATATCGCAATCAGAGGAAAATTGCCTATAATAGTCGGCGGAACCGGACTGTACATCAATTCGTTGATGTTTGGGCACAGTTTTTTTCAAACGCAGCGTAACGAAGAAATCCGAGCGCAACTGCGTCGCTTTGTAGCTGAAAACGGAAATTCGGCTCTTCATCAAAAACTTGCCGAAGTCGATCCTGTTTCAGCCCAAAAGATTATGGTTAACGACGTAAAGCGAGCGATACGAGCATACGAAATATATTTAATTACGGGAAAACCTCGTAGCGAGCAACTCGATGAAAACAAACCGATGTACGACTACAAAATGCTTGTGTTAACCGACGACAGAGAAACGCTTTATCAGAGAATCAATGCAAGAGTAGACGATATGTTAAATAGAGGTCTTATCGATGAGGTAAGATCTTTGTATCGATACAAAAACTGCAATTCTATGCAAGCGATTGGCTACAAAGAAATAATAAAGTATTTCGACGGTGAAATTACCGTCGAACAAGCCATAGAAGAAATTAAAAAAGGCAGCAGGAATTACGCAAAAAGGCAGATGACTTTTTTTCGTGGCATAAAACTCGAAAAAGAATTTTTGCAAGTTTCGGACTGCGCCGAATACTTATCTAAAATGCAGTAATATTTATTATATCAAAGGAAAAACGAAATGCTTAATATAGATATCGATAATCTAATCGAAAATGTAAAAGATCAACTCAAGCCGCAATTTGCCGAATGTGACGACATAGCGCTTTATAATCAAAATAAAGTTCTCGAAGCTTTCAGAAAAAACAAGATTGCCTTGAGACATTTTAATGCAACGACCGGCTACGGTTACGATGACGCAGGCAGAGATACGCTAAACAGACTTTTTGCCGATACATTCGGCGCAGAGGACGCTCTAGTTTCTCCATACTTTACAACAGGGACGCACACTATTTCTACGGCGCTATTCGGATTGTTGCGTCCCGGAGACACGTTGCTTTCGATAAGCGGTGCTCCTTACGACACACTAATCGACGTAATTAGTGGCAATAACATTGGCTCTCTAAAAGATTTCGGCGTTGACTACAGACAGGTAAATTTAACCGAGAACGGAAAATTCGACAATATAAAAATTAAAGACTCTTTGCAGTCTCCGCATTCGGTAATTTACATTCAACGCTCTAGAGGATATAGTTTTCGTAATGCTTTTACCGTTGAAGATATAGAAAATATTATAAAGTTTGTTCGCGGCTTTTCGTCTGCACCTATTATTGTGGACAATTGCTACGGCGAATTTACGCAAAAAAAAGAGCCCACCGAAGTAGGGGCAGATCTGATCATGGGTTCGCTTATAAAGAATCCCGGTGGCGGATTGGCTCCGACAGGGGGATATATCGCAGGTAAAGCGGATTTGATAAAACAAATCGCTTTTCGTATGACCGCTCCGGGAGTAGGAAGCGAAGTAGGTTCGTATGCATTCGGATACAGGTTGTTTTATCAGGGGTTTTTTATGGCGCCGCACATAACCATGCAAGCAGTAAAGTCTGCGCTTACATTTTCAAAGGTATTCAGGACACTCGGATACAATGCCATGCCTTTTGACAACACAGTTATGAGCGATATAATATGTTCAATAAAATTCGACAGTAAAGAACAGCTTGTATCTTTTATACAATCTGTACAATACGTGTCACCGATAGATAGTTTTGTCACACCTTATCCGTGGGACATGCCCGGTTATGCGGATCAGGTTATAATGGCAGCAGGCGCATTCGTACAAGGTTCGTCCATCGAGCTGAGCGCCGATTCTCCTATAAAAGAACCGTATGTTGCATACTTACAAGGCGGTCTGACATACGAACATGCGTTAATTGCCATTAAAAAATGCGTGCAATCTATTAACGACCTTCGCCGTTAAATAAAATATACTGGCTAGCGAGAGCAATAAACTCTCCGTTTGTAGGGCACTCGTCAATAACTTTAATACCAAGCATAACATTAAACTTTTCCAACTTCTTGCTGTTATATGCACTATGAATAACATTGCGGATGGAACTGTCTATTGTGTATACATTGCTTTTTACGGCAGGAGATATACGTTCATATATCTTCTTTAACGTACTATATTCCTCAATGTACGCTTCAATAGCATACAAAAGGAATTTGAATCCTTGCTTGTTCGGCATAATACCGACTTTCAACAATAACTCTGTGATTTCCGTTTGCATAATTGCACTCCAATATGTATATTTTATATTAACATTATAACACTTTGTTTTAAATAAAGCAACCATTTTACCGCATAAAATTCAAAAAAAACATTAAAATTTTAACGAATTATTTGAAAGCTAATTTTTTTAACTTAAATTTGAAAATTTATCGGCAATATATTTGACTTAACATCGGCAAATCATTTATAATATAGTATGTTCGTAGGGGAGTGGCTCAACGGTAGAGTAGCGGTCTCCAAAACCGTAGGTTGCGTGTTCGAATCGCGTCTCCCCTGCCACAGTAGCGTCGCTCAATGCAGCGACGCTATTTTTTACCATAATAATAGGGGGCATTTTATGAAAGAAGTTGTCATTTATACTGACGGAGCGTGTAGTGGCAATCCCGGGAAGGGAGGCTATTGCGCAATATTGATGTACAACGATACTCAAAAAATTATAAGCGGCTACGAAGAAAGTACTACCAATAATCGCATGGAACTTATGGCAATTATTCAAGGACTAAAAGCACTGAAAGAACGTTGCAAAGTTCTGCTTCATAGTGATTCCGGCTATTGTTTAAATGCTTTTACTCAAAACTGGATCTCGTCTTGGCAATCAAACGGATGGAGGACAGCCGACAAAAAACCTGTAAAAAATCAGGAACTTTGGCAAGAACTTCTATCCTTGACTAAATATCATGAAGTCACTTTTATTAAAGTAAAAGGGCATAGCGATAACGAGTATAACAACTTGTGCGATCAAATTGCAAGAAAAGAAATAACAGATAACACTAAAAGCACAAATTAATGAAAATTTTTTTAGCGTCAAAAAATATAGAATTCAATATTCCAGACTAAAAAACGCTATTTTTTCATATAATAATATCGTGAAATCTTACAAAAATATTTACATAAAAGTCATCATAGGCTTGCTGGATGCTGCAATGATTTTCTCGGTATACAAAATCGAATCGTTTGCATTACCGCTAAAAGTCGGACTTATTATGTTGTTTTTGACTTCGCTGGTTATATTGACAATATGTGACTACTGCAGACCTATATATCGAATAACTGTTGTAGTTACGATAGCAGCGACAATTATGGTAACACTTTACTTAATTGCCGATAAGCTAGGCTTGATTAAATATTTAAAGGATTTTAACACCATAAAATCGGTTATATTAAGTACTGGAAATTTCGGAATTGCGGTATACCTATTGCTTAGTATATGTCAGGTTGTGTTTTTACCGATACCGGCTGCCGTTACAATACTGATAGGAGTAGCTATTTACGGCCCGTTAATCGCATTTTTGGTTTCTTTAATAGGAACTTACATCGGTTCGACAATTTGCTTTTTTCTGGGAAAAACATTCGGAAGAAGACTTGTAAATTGGATGATAGGGGAAAAGACTGCCGACAAATATGCAAAGATGCTTAACGAAAAAGGCAAATGGGCGTTTGCAATAATGCTGTTCTTACCATTTTTCCCTGACGATACTCTTTGTATTGTTGCCGGTACCACAGCAATGAATTTTAAATTTTTTGCGCTTAGCGTCCTTTTCGCAAGGCCGCTTACCATAGCGTTCATCAGCTTTTTCGGAAGCGGAAAAATTATTCCATACAAAGGTTGGGGAATACCTGTATGGATCGGAATAATAGCAGTATGTATTTTGGCAGCAGTTTTTGCACCTAAAATTAAAAAAAAATTATTCGACTCACCAAAAAAAATATTATCTAAAGATCTTTGTTTTGAAGCGTCTCGGGATCAAAATATAAAAAATACTCACAAAAAAGACAATAAATCAAAAACATCAAAAAATCGGAAGCACAAAAAAATCGACAAGGGCAGTACTGAAATAACTCAGGACAATAAATAAGTCTAATTTAAACAAATCGAATGTACCTAAAAAACAATTTCGATAGCATACTTGCTTTTTTAAGCCAAGTTCGGTCTTCATTATAGCCTATATGTTTCAATTTTTATAACATTTTACATGCTTAACCGTAAAAAATCTCCCCCTACAAAAGTGAAGGAGGAGATTATATATTTTAGTCTTTAATTAATCTTCAATACTGTAAGAATGAGATTTGTACAGCGCATTGAAAGTTACGGCATCTACTATAAAGTTTGTGGACAAAACAATGGGTAAAATCAATGTAGAAATATAATTGTTAACTTCTCCGACAAGCAATCCTGCATATACATTAAGGAAGAAAACTATCATAGAAACCAAGATGAACACCGCTATCGAAAACAAAACGGAATTTCTCGGCGAAAAATTTATCCGCTTCCTGTAGTAGTAATCAGCCAAAGCTTTGGCGAATGCGTATACGGGCATCGAAGTAGCCAAAATTACGGCGGCTATATACATATAAAGATTAAATTTTGTCACATTAAACGAATTATGTTTTACTTCGATAAAGTAAAAACAACAGCAAATCTCTATAAGCATAAAAGCGTAAAGAATTCCGTTTTTCAAAAGCCGCAATCTATTTGCATAATAATAATGTTTTGAGTTGAATTTTTTAATCGTTGCGTCGTTGTGCGTGCGAATTGCAAGTTTTTCGCCACTGCTTTCGCGGATTTCCTCTCGTAAAGCGCCTAAATCGCTTTTTTCGATACGTTCGGCTTCATCGTTACTTACATTATCGGACTCATTGTATCTTACAATATTCGACGTATCCGAGCCGTCATCGAAATCATAGCCTTCGGTACGAATATTTGCCGAACTACCGCCGGTAGAAATTGTATTGTTTTCTATTAAACTTGCGATAACCGAACTATATTCATGCTCTATAATCGATTCGATTTCCTCCGAATTATTTGATGCGCCTGTCTCATGATAACTGAAAAATTCGCTATTACTTGCGTTAGACTGTGAATTTTCGGATGAACGGTCGGATTTTTTTCTCCAAATTGTAGTCTCGTCGGCTGCCGAATTGTAATCATCGGACAAATTTAATTCGCCGCTACCGTCAGAATTTGCATTTTGATCCGAAACGTCGGCTCTTTCTATTATAGAACAATCCGATTCGCTGACATTATCGCCGTAGTCGTAAAAACTATCGTTAAAATATTCGTTTGAAGAAATCGGCTCGGTAGGGGTATATTCGGCATTTTCGACATCTTTTATGTAACTATCACTTTGTTGTTGAGCATAAATGCTGTCAATCAGTGCCGAGCTTTCGTCGCATACATTTATATCGTCATCAGGATTAACGGATTCTGACTCAACTTCACGTTCCGTATCATCGTTTTCGTTAACGAAATTTTGAACGTCATTTACATCACGATTTTGATTTGTCTCAACATTATTTTCTGATTCTTGCGAGACAATAGTCTCCGTAAGATTAGCGTTTTCGATATCCTCCGACGAAACTGTGTTATTTTGTTCGATGATATCAAGATTAATATTAGCATTTTCATCTACAGCGTTTTCATTCGATGCAGAATCGGATAATTGTCTTGTAATATCAACGTTATTTTGAGTTACTTCAAGTTCATCTGATTTAATCGAGTCATCGGCAAGAGCTTCCGGATTTGTTTCACCGGACATATCTGCCACATTATTGTCATTGTCGGATACGATTTCATTTTCGCCAAAGTCCTCATCGGATATCAAGCTGTCGATAACGTCTCGAGAATACTTCCAATCATGCTGATTTCTCAAAAACAGCTCTTTTCCCATATCGGTAAGCGTAAAATATTTTTTTCTGCCTCCGATAGATTTTGAACCCCAATATGATTTGACAAAACCTTGAACTTCCAGTCTTTTTAAGCAGCTGTACAGAGTAGGTTGCTTTATAAGATATTTGCCACCGCTTTTTTGCTCGATTTCTTTAATTATATCGTATCCGTAGCGATCTCCGTCTTGCAACGCCTTAAGAATAATCGTATCTATGTGACCTCGAATCAAATCACTGTTAATAGAATTTGTTTCAACTTCGTTATCACCGTCAGCAGACTCGTTTAGCGACGCACTCTCATCAGAGACGCTCACTGCATTTTCATCGTTCGGCAAATTAAGTTCGGCAGCGTCCGTACTATCGACTTTATTATGATTACTAAACAATGCATCACTGTCAGATGTGGCGTTTACATCGTTACTTGCGGTGAGATCGTTCTCAAAAAGGGGAGAATCTTTTTCCGAGACATTTCCTTCCGTACAGCCCAAATCAACATCTACCTCTTCGGATTCCAAAGTGCCTTTCAAATCATCTTCACTTGATTCATCGGAGTCGTAACTGTAAACATTTTCGATAGTAGTTGCCGTAAAATCACTATCGGTCGTCGATAAAGAATCATCGTCAAAACGCTCGCCATCGGGAACTTTTTTACCAAATGGCTCCATGCCACTAAAATTATCGAAATTATTATCATCGAAATCGCTTTCGAACATTTGATCATCTTTATTGAAAAACAAAAGCTAACGATGCCTCCTTAATAACAATAATATATAAATATATAATTTGTCACCAATAACTTACGTAAAATTGTAACATATTTAGTCAGTTATTGTCAACGAAAGTAGTCAATTATATCTACCAAAAACCCTGTTTATGTCAGACATAGTAATCAAAATTTAATCTTCTTCTCTTAATTTGACAGATTTTGCGGCTTTTCTTTTGATTTCTTCACTGGTAGCCGCATAATGACGCCTGGTCGTGTTGATGTCTTTGTGTCCGAGTACGGCAGCTACCACATAAATATCTTGAGTA
This sequence comes from Firmicutes bacterium CAG:552, assembly GCA_000435495.1. Lineage (GTDB taxonomy): Bacteria > Bacillota > Clostridia > Christensenellales > Pumilibacteraceae > CAG-552. The sequence continues at coordinate 31,816 of FR884055.1, forward strand.
TTGCGATACAATTCGGTGCCAAATGTGCTACGTAACTTATGCGGAGTAATTTTTTTCAGCGGAGAAATGTGTTTAGAATATTTTTTTACTAAATTTTCAACAGCACGAACAGAAATTCGCTTACCTTGAATCGAATAGAATAAAGCCGACTGATTTTCAATTTTTTTGCCAAATTCGGTTTGATCGCTTATCTGTTGCTCCAGATAAGCGCAGTAATTTTTTATGGCGACTGCGATTTCATCCGAAAAATATAACGTTGTGCGATTCCCGCCTTTGCGTGTAACCGTAAAACTGTTAGAATTAAAATCAAAATCTTCAAAATTAAGACCGACCAGCTCTGAAATTCGTATTCCGGTGCCTAAAAATAGGGTAATTATAGCGACATCTCTGTCTTTAGTTATGTAATGATAAGAATCTTCACGAACACTTACACCGGATAGATGTTCTGAGTCGACTCTATCCAAAAGTTCGGCAACTTCGTTCGTTTCTAACTTAACGATAGGCTTTTCGTGAATTTTCGGCAAATCAACTTTTGAGCATACGTTAGAAGAAAGTTTATCCTTATTAAAAAAATATTTAAAAAAAGAACGTAGAGAAGACAATTTTCGTTCTTTGCCGCTTTCACCGCAGACATAATGCTTTCCGCCATAATTGTACGATGATAGATAATCAAGATAGAGCTCGATATCGAATGCCGATAAAGTCTCCAAATCGGACAACGAAATTTCCGTTATTTTTTTATTTCTAACAACGTTTTTTTCAAGATAATCGAAGAAAATTCTCAAATCATAAACATAATTCAGCCTTGTCAGAGTGGATGTTCTTAGCTGAATTCCGACAATAAATTCCCGTACAAACGACGGCAATTCGGAACAAATAATTCTGATTTTTTCTAAATTTGTTTCATCTCGTTTTAAATAATAATTATTTTCTTTATAATCTTGATCCATAGTACGATTATAACATAGTTTGCACGATAATGGCAAGGCTTTATTGACGAATTACGTCAGACAAACATATAGTTTAACATCAAATTTGAAATTTTATAATAATATTCCTTCCATAAAACGCCGTTACTCTGCGTAAAAGCTGTCTTTTACGCAGAGTTTAAAGGGACTATTATATTTACTTTTTTGAATATTTTACCCTTTTCTTTATTGCCTTCTTTTCTTTTGATTCTTTCTTTAACTGAATTAAGTTTAAAACTGAATTTAAATAAAATTTAATTCGCTCAAAAATTTATACGCTTTTAATTCCAACAAACTTATTTTTTACAGAAATCAAAAGCTTGAGCTATTATTGTTTCGGTTAAAAACCGGTTAAAAATCAATTAAATTTAAATTTCGAAACGATTTTTATGTTGTTTCAAGCTTAAAATTAACTAAAAACTTTAATAATTAAAGCCTATCGTCTTTTAATTCTAGAGTTTACTTTTGCCTTGAATTTCAAGTTTTTAATTGCTTTTAATAAAATTATTTACCACTTCATTTTAATTTTTAACTATATTTGTTTCTTAAAAATAAACTATATCTAATAATTTCTTATAAATCAGTATATTAAGCGGATTTTTATTGCATAAAAACCCTCCAAACGGCAACGTTTAAAATTTTGCGCACTTTTGGCTAAATTTAAAGTCCACTATGAAAATCTGTTTCTGCTATATTTTGCTTTATGGCAAGTTTGCACAACTTTTTGTAAGTTAAATGTCGCTTAATATTTAAAAAAATTTATGTTTTCTATAATTTGTATAAATTCGTACTACAGCACTAAACACAAAAAAAGACGACTACCGTTACGGTAATCGCCTCTTTTTGTTGTTATTTTGCATATTCAACGCTTCTGGTCTCTCTAATGACGTTTACTTTAATCTGACCGGGATATTCCATTTCGCTTTCGATCTGCTTAGCAATTTCCTTAGCCATAAACAACGTCGAATTGTCGTCAACAACTTCAGGTTTCACGATTATGCGAACTTCTCTTCCTGCCTGAATTGCGTACGATTTTTCTACTCCGTCAAAAGAATTAGCTATACTTTCGAGCTTTTCAAGACGCTTAACGTAATTATCAAGCGATTCTCTTCTTGCTCCGGGTCTCGCTCCGCTAATCGCATCCGCCACCTGAACAATTATAGCTTCCACAGTAGTCGGCTCGATATCGTTGTGATGAGCCGCAATACAATGAATTACTGCCGGATTTTCCTTGTACTTTTTTACAAGATCCACACCGATACTGATATGCGTACCTTCCACTTCGTGATCGATAGCCTTACCGATATCATGCAAAAGTCCCGCTCTCTTAGCTATGTTAACGTCGGCACCAAGCTCGGCTGCTAACAGACCCGAAAGATGACAAACCTCAAGAGAATGTTTTAAAACATTTTGTCCATAGCTTGTACGATATTTAAGTCTACCCAGAATTTTAATTAAATCCGGATGTATACCGAAAATACCTGCCTCATAGGTTGCGTTTTCGCCGGCTTCTTTTATTTTTGCATCAATCTCACGTCTTGCTTTTTCAACCGTTTCCTCGATGCGCGCCGGATGAATTCTTCCGTCTGAAATAAGCTTTTCCAAAGCAACTCTGGCGACTTCTCTTCTGACAGGATCGAATCCCGACAAGACAACTGCTTCCGGAGTATCGTCAATAATAAGGTCAACCCCCGTAGCGTTTTCCAAAGCACGAATGTTTCTGCCCTCTCTTCCGATTATGCGGCCTTTCATATCTTCACTCGGCAAATTAACCACCGAAACGGTAATTTCCGACGAATGATCGACTGCACAACGCTGAATTGCTCCGGTAACGATATCACGAGCTTTTCTATCTGCTTCTTCTTTTGCATTAGCTTCGATTTCTCTAACATACTTAGCCGCATCCTTTTGAGCGTCGTCCTTCATTAAATTAATAAGGTGCTCTTTAGCTGCGTCTTTGGTCATTTGCGCTGCGTTTTCAATCTCTTTAAGCAATTGGTTATGAGCATCGGAAATATCATCTTTGATTTTGTTTATTTCCTCTTCCTTAGCTTTAAGATTAGACTTAATATGCTCAACGTTTTCGAGCTTTTTGTCTAGCGCATCCTCCTTTTTTGCCAAAGTGTCTTCTCGCTGCGCTACACGCTGCTCACTGCGCTGAACTTCCGCTCTGCGATCTTTAAGCTCTCTTTCAAAGTCGGTTTTTTGCTTCAAAATCTCTTCTTTTGCAGACAAAACAGCTTCTTTTTGCAAATTTTTTCCCTTGGTAATCGCCTCTTGAACAATCATATTAGCTTGATCCGTAGCGCCTGAAATTCGCTCTTTTTTGATCAGCAAATAGACTGATAAAGACACAACGGCACCGACGATAGCGGTAATTATGGGCAATAAAACACTCCAAAGAGGACTTAATGCACAAAAGACCGTTGTTAAGTTATACAACATTCAATAACCTCCTAAATTGTAAATGTTCGTTCTAAATATTAGTATACACTCAAACAGTTCGCTTGTTTAAGTGCAATAAAAATACATAGTCAGGCTACAAAAGTACCCATAACAATAATAATACAATCAGCTAAAAAAGTCAAGCGAACTCGTATGGATATAATGTCATAATGGAAAAAATCAATTAACTGTTGTAACTTATAAAACTATATATTGTACGTATTGACAAATGTATTTCATATATATCGAAAAAAAA
>FR884055.1:35545-70490 GCA_000435495.1 Firmicutes bacterium CAG:552
CCGTCGTTTCTGCATTTAATAAATATTTAGTATATAATTTTTTCGGAATAATTATGCGAGCAGAAAAAATATATTCATTACTCAGTCAAAGATTCGTCATCGCTTTCGGAAGAAACTCCCTCAACTAAAAACTCGTTTTTGCTATCGGCTATTTGTCTGATTTTAGCCTCTATTTCGTCGCAAAGCGCAGGCTGCGAATCGAGATAAGCTACTACATTATCTCTTCCTCTTTCGCCTATTCTTTCATCGTTATATGTGTACCACGATCCACTTTTTTCGATTATTCCGTATTCTACCGCCATATCGAGCAAAGTTCCCGGACGACTTATGCCTTTACCGAAAATCATTTCAAACTCTGCAGTTCTGAACGGAGGAGCCATTTTGTTTTTTACTACCTTTACCTTAGTTCGGCAGCCTATTACTTCACTACCGCTCTTAACGGGCTCGCCTTTTCTTACATCAAGTCTTACCGAAGCATAAAATTTAAGAGCTTTACCGCCGGTAGTAACCTCAGGATTACCGAACATTACGCCGACTTTTTCTCTAAGTTGGTTGATAAATATGATACAAGTTTTGGTTTTGCTACAAACACCGGTAAGTTTTCTAAGCGCTTGTGACATAAGTCTGGCTTGCGCACCGACATGGGAATCACCCATTTCTCCGTCAATTTCCACTTTCGGCGTGAGGGCCGCTACAGAGTCGATAACAATTACGTCCATAGCTCCGCTACGAACTAGCTCTTCGGTTATTTCCAAAGCTTGTTCTCCGTTATCCGGCTGAGAAATGTATAGACGAGAAATATCTATACCCAATCTCTTAGCATATATCGGATCCAAAGCGTGCTCGGCATCAATAAAAGCTACGGTTCCACCGCTTTTTTGCGCTTGAGCTATTACGTGAAGCGAAATCGTAGTTTTACCGCTACTTTCAGGACCGTATATTTCTACAATTCTGCCTCTCGGCAAACCGCCTATGCCCAAGGCTATATCCAACGGAAGACATCCCGTCGAAATAACTTCTACAGGCTCTAATGCAGTCTCGCCCAAACGCATTATCGCCCCCTTACCGAAAGATTTTTCTATCTGCGAAATTGCAGCTTCGAGTGCCTTTTCCTTGTCCGACAATTCTTTCTTTTCTTTTTTTTCCATATAATTAATACTCCTGTATTTTTTACATATTTATCTGAGCTGCCAACAACTCTATCGCCTTGTTTATGCCTTCTTCTGTAACATGCGCTCTGTCACCGCTTATTACGAATTTTTCAATAACCTTTTTGCCTGCAAATTTACAACCTACAAAAATCAAACCGCATTCGCCGGGTTTTTCGCTTGTAGGTCCGGCATTTCCGGACGTCGCCAAAAATATGTTACCCAAATTAAGTTTCTCTAAGCCCTCAAGCATTTCCGAAACGGTATTTTCGCTTACTGCCCCGAAATCCTCGATTGTCTGTTTTTTTACACCGAGAATTTGTTCCTTTGCTGCATTAGAGTAAGTAACGAGGCTGCATGAAACTACGTCGCTCGAACCCGGCACGGCTGTCAGGCGGGCAGAAATTCCTCCACCTGTAAAAGACTCCGCAATGCACAAGCTGAGTTTTTTTGAACGCATAAAGCTTTCTAACCGTTCAATTGTTATCATCCTTAAATACCGCCTTGTTTTTCGTCATGTAGTTACATGCGGAAATTATCGCTAAAACGACAGCGACGGAAAGCAGTCCGAATCCTACATAAAACCATATATCGGTAAAAGACGTTGCTGAACCGAAATATTCGACAAGACACTTATGCGGAACCAAAATAATTAAAGCAATCATTTGAGTAAATGTCTTTGATTTGCCCCATTTATCCGCTTGCATAATCGTACCTTTTGCAGCCGCAATCGTGCGGAAACAACTTATAGCAAGCTCGCGGCTTTCTATAACCATAAGATAAATTGCCAAAATAAGAGTAAAGGTTTCGCCTACGGTTCCGTTCATAACAACGCAAACCATGGCGCACATAACCAAGAGTTTGTCCGCAATAGGATCCAAAAATTTTCCGAGCGTAGTAACCTGATTCCACTTTCTGGCAAGATGTCCGTCCAGAAAATCGGTAAAACAAGCTATCATAAACACAGCTACAGCAGCTATTCCGTTAAACGGAAATTTAACAAAATACAATGCCACGAACACAGGTATCAAAACGATACGCAAAACAGTAAGTTTAGTAGGTAAATTCATTATTTTAATTCTCCTATAAGGTCATATCCTTTACTTGATTTAATTAAAACGTTGTAAAAACTTCCGACATCTGCAAAATCAGCCTTAAAATATACGCATGTATCTATTTCGGGGGCACAGTCTTCGGTTCTTCCTTTAAACAAGTTTTTGTCGAAATCTATATCTTCATAAAGTACGCACAAAGTTTTCCCTATCATAGTTTTATTAAACTCTTCTACATTTTTCTTGTGTGCTTTGGCTATTTGCGCTGCCCTCTTTTGCTTAGTCTTTTCATCCACTTTGCCGTCTAATTTTGCAGACGGAACATCCTCGTCGCTGTAAGCAAAAGCTCCGACGTGTCTTAACTTTTGCTTTTTTACAAAGTCCAAAAGCTTATCAAAAGCTTGTTGCGTTTCCCCGGGGAACCCGACCATTAAGGTAGTCCTTACGGCAATACCTTTTGACGAAAGTTTGTCCATAAGTTCGTTTATTGACGCATAGCTGGATTTTCTGTTCATACGTCTTAAAACGCCGTCGTCTACGTGCTGAAGCGGAATATCTATGTATTTCACAACTTTTTCGTTAGAAGATATTTCCTCTATCAGTTCGTCCGAAACCAATTCCGGATAGCAATACATAAGCCTGATCCACGTTAGATCGAGTTTTGACAATCTACGAATAAGCTCGATAAGAGTATACTTTCCATACAAATCAAAACCATACCTCGTTACGTCTTGAGCAACCAAAATCAGTTCTTTAACTCCGCTTTTTACAAGCTCTTGTGCCTCTTCGATTAGTTGTTCTATAGGTGTAGACCTATACTTTCCTCTTATTGAAGGAATCATACAGTATGTACAATGATTATCGCATCCGTCTGCAATTTTTAAATAAGCATAGTGCGGAGGAGTCGTAAGAATTCTGCCCTTTAATGCGCCGCTCTCACAATAAGAAACATATTCTCTTTTTGTTTGTTCCAATGCGTCTAAAATCTTCTCGTAGTCGTTAGTTCCTAAAAATACGTCCACTTCAGGCAATTCGTCTTTTATTTCTGCCAAATATCTTTGAGGCAGGCATCCGGTCACTATAAGCTTTTTGCATTTTCCGACGCTTTTGTACTCTGCCATTTCCAAAATGGTGTTTATAGACTCTTCTCTCGCCGATTCTATAAATGCGCAGGTGTTTACGATTATTGCGTCTGCCGAAGCGAAATCATCGGTAACAACAACGTTATCCTTTAGCTTATATAGCATTTTTTCGGTATCGACTCGGTTTTTGTCACAACCGAGCGACACGACTGCAATGGTTATCATACGTCTTCTCCGTATTTTTCTTTAAACTGTTCGGCTGTGATATACACTTCTCGAGATTTGGAGCCGTCAACAGGACCGATGTACTTGTTATCTTCGAGCTGGTCCATTATTCGCGCCGCACGAACATATCCCACCTTAAACCTTCTCTGCACATACGATGTCGAAATCGTCTTCATTTCTATACCCTTACGAATAACGTCTTTAAGAATAGGATCTTCTTCATCGGCAGCGACGCCTCCGTTTTCCTCATCGGCAGCGCTTTCTACCGGTTCGTTTTTAACCATAATCTCTTTTTCTACAGCTTCGTCATAATCGGTTTCGTTATTACTCTTGACGTAATCGATTACCGAAAGTATTTCTTCGTTGGATATAAATGCGCCTTGGACACGTCTTGGCGTATTGGAGTCAAGCGGCGAATACAACATGTCGCCCTTTCCGAGAAGAGCATCTGCACCGCCCTGGTCGAGAATTGTTCTCGAATCCTGGAAGGAATTTACTGCGAAAGCTATTCGGCTTGACAAATTTGCCTTAATCGTTCCCGTTATTACGTCTACCGAAGGTCTTTGCGTTGCTAAAATCAAGTGCATTCCCGCAGCTCTCGCTTTCTGAGCGATGCTCATAATGTCATGTTCAAGGTCGTTACGCTTTGCTCTGTTAAGCATAAGGTCTCCGAACTCATCCACTATAATTACTATCTTAGGCAACTTGACTTCAATACCGTTTTTAACGGCGTCACACTCATTATACTCGTTAATGTTTCTGACGGCATATTTTGCGAATACGGTGTACCTGCGTTCCATCTCGCTTACCGCCCATTTAAGCGTGTTTATCGCCTGATCAATGTCGTTGACAATATTTTTCATCAACAAATGCGGCATTTCCTTATACATGACAAACTCTACTCTCTTGGGATCTATAAGGATTATTCGCACATCGTCAGGTGAAGACTTATAAATCAAACTTACGATTATTGAGTTTAAGCATACGCTTTTACCGGTACCTGTAGAGCCGGCTATAAGCAAATGAGGCATCTTCTCAAGATTGCACAACACTATGTCGCCTGCAATATCTTTACCAAGCGCAATAGTTAAGGGCGACGAAGCCGACTTAAACTCGTTACTCTCTAATATCTCTCGCATAGTTACGATAGAAACACTCTCGTTTGGCACTTCAACACCTACTGCTCTTTTTCCTCGTATAGGCGCCTCTATACGTATGTTACCTCTGGCAGCCAATGCGTATGCTATATCTTCCTGACATGTTGTAATTCTTTTTACGGACAATCCGGAAGGCATTTCCAACTCGAACCTTGTGACAGCCGGTCCTCTTACTATATTCGTAACTTTAGCCGGAACTTTAAGATCGCTAAGTATTTGTTCCAAACTCTCGGTTTGCTGCGTGTAATCTATATTTTTTTCGCTTTCGTCTACGATAGGTAAATTCAAAATGTCGGTAGGCGGAACATTGTAACGCAACTTCTTTTTCTTTTTGGGTTTCGGCTGACTTTCGGCACCGCCTTTAAGCGAATAATCTTCCATTTTGATTTGCGTATCGGGTCTACCCGAAGAGCTATCAATTGCTAACGCAAGTTTAGATACGTTGCGATCGAAAGTATCTTCAGTGGTATAATATCCGGTATTATCGTCGTTCACTTCACCACGGTTTTCCGTCATGTCGATATCGGCAGCCAGCTTGAGAGACGCCGGAATTTTAGATGCAATGTAGGCGTCTTCGTTTTCCTCTTTAACGCATTCGGAACCTATCTCCTCGGAATTGTCATCGGAAATAGGATCAGAGTTGTCTTTTCCCTCTATGTTATCCGACTCGGCTTCCGAGTCTTTTTCGTCAACAGAAACAACATCGTCGACTTCATCCTCATCGCCGCATACGATGCGTTTACCGGTCACTGAAAAAGCGTCCTCATCTGCAGTCGAAACATTCTCGACTTCCTCATAGCCTGCTTTTTCATTTTCTACGTTGTCAGTAGAGGTATCTACATTTTGCTCGGAATGACTCGGTAGCGAATCGACAAAAGAAGAATTTTCATCATCAGAATCCTCCACCTTATCGTTTGACATTTTATTGTCGGCTTTCGGTGTTAACTCGTCTTTTTGCCCTATGTCCTCACTGTGACTGTCTATTGCCGTTTGACTACGTTCTATAACCGCAAAATCGGTATTATCATAAGAACTGTCGTTTTCCGGCTCAACCGATGTCTGTTCGATATGATCTATGTCGGGACGTCTTTCGATAATTTCGTAATCATCCGAAAATTTGCTCTCGGATTTTGTCGGTTCTCTGTCTATATCTATTGCAACGACCTCTTGGTTAACTTCGTTTTCGGCGTCGACTATAGTACATTTCCTCTCAATCGGTTTCGGAAATTCATCTTCTTTCCGCAAATCGTCGGAATGATCGACTGTTTCGTTGACGGCTTCGGCGTCCTTAATACAAGGAGCGGACGTAACGGTAGTCGGTCTGCCGATGGTATTGTCTATATTTTCGCTTTTTTCGCCGTCCGGCTCATAAGCGTAAATCGTTTTATTCTTTTCGTAAATTTGCTCCTTTTCTCTTTGAGTAACGGTCTGAGCTTGCTCGTTTTTGTCTGCGCCGGATTCAGAGTCTTCCAATTCTTTAGAAATTTCCTCGGCGTTATATATTTCTCTTTTAATAATTCTGCTCGAAATATCTTTTTGCGGAGGAACCGGAACTTCGGGCAAAGTCGGCTCGTAAGAAAAGCTCTGAGAGTTTCCGTAAGAAACCGACGCAGGAATTCCGACGTTATCGTCTATAGCGCCGTTATATCTTCCGCCGCTCCTGTGAACTTCGGAAATTTTCATAGCGCCGCTAACATTCTCTTTGTAAGTGCGCAAAGCATCTTCTTTATCTCCGAATAATATCTTACGAGCTTTATCTCTCGAACTCTCCTCTTTGTATTCGCAATCGGAAACTGCCTTACCGTAACGACTGCTTTCAGGCCCCGAAAGCGGATCGTATAGTGATCCGAATTGTCCCGACTGCGATTTGATTTGCGTGCCGGGAATAATATTGCCTATAAAAAGCGAAGTGTCTGTTACCTCTTGTATTGGGGCGGCTTCTCCCCCCTTTACAAAAGGTCGGACTTTCTTTTCCTCTGTCTTTTTTGACTTTTTGGGCTCATTTTTTGACGTAACCGCAAAATCTCGAATGAATAATGCTGCAAACAACGCAAACATTGCTCCATATAAAATATATGCTCCGAGCGGAGTAAGAACTGCGGCAATGCCGTACGCAGCTATGCCGAAAAGCACGCCGCCTACGGAAGACTTATCTCTATCTGATGCGATTTGCGCACTGATATATTCATCGAAAGGTAAAGATATATTCGTTGTTGCCGTCTGCAGAATGAGCACAGCAAAAAAAGCAAGCACAAAAACAAATGCAAGCTGTTTTTTTGTAAGAGCCGATTTTTTGCCCGTAAGCATAATTATACCGAGCAAAAGCATAACCGCAAAAAACGGATAACTTACGTAGCCGATGACGCCGAGCGTCAAAGTTTTTACAAATGCGCCGATATCGCTAAGTAACGGAGTAAGGAGGCATATCAAAAAGAACGCCGATATGATTATAAGAATTATCCCCGATACGTCGTGCGATTTTCGAATGTTTTTCTGTTTGTTCGTCTGTTCCAAAAGCATTCTCCTCTTGCTTTAATTATAACATAACGTGAGCAAGAATTCAATTAAAATTCGGTACATTGAGCAAAATAAACACTTGAATAATTATGCTATTTTAATTCGTATCCTTTCTTTTTTGACAAACCGTTTTGTCTGTCAAAATTTTCTTTATTTTTTTCTATGTATGCGTCGTACAAATCTTTAGCGGAAACGCCTGCGTACAGGCATATAGAAACAAAGAAGTGCAGCATGTCCACTATCTCTTCTTTTACCGCATTATCGTCCACTTCTTTAGGATTTTTCCACCATTTGTAATTAACTTCGTTAAGTAGCTCGGTGATTTCGTCTATAAGCGCCAAACTTCCTTTTTGAATCCATTCTTCTTTAGAAAAATTCAAATTTCGTTTTTCGATGATATAATCATTTAACGACTTTTGCATTGTAAAAATTTCTTCCAACTTATCCATATCATTATCTCCTTAGTATTTTATCGAAATTTGCCCCACATTCGCTTCCTACATATGCCAAAGCAGGCTTCTTTGCAAATAATTTTCTTGCAAAATCGTTAATCTGGGCTTTGGTGACCGAGTTAATTTTCTCCACAGTTTGATCTATATCGAAAACGCTATCGGCAAGCGAAAGATTTTTACCGAGCGAAAGCATTATGCTTTGTACGTTTTCCTGTCCGAATACTATACTTGCTCTGAGTTGAGCTTTAGCAGCCATCAATTCGTCATCGGCGATACCGCTTTCGGCAATTTTTTCTATTTCATCAAGCGTAGCGGTAAGTGCTCCCACCGTGTTAACAGAGTTTATATTAAGCGCAACGTTAAACGAACCGCAGTTTACTCGTCTCGCCGGAGAGCTGTATACGCTGTACGCCAACCCTTTCTTTTCTCTTATTTGCTGAAAAAGTCTGCTTCCCATGCAGCCACCGGTTATAACGCTGAGAAGTGACTGAATTTCGTTTCCTTCGTCGCTTATACTTATAGACGGATATGCAAGCATAAGATTTGCTTGTTTAAAATCTTTAATAAACGTCTTTATCGTCGGTTTGTATTCGACTTCGCCTATTAACGACTTCTGATGCCTATCTTCAAACCCGCACAGATAACGCCTAACAAGCACGTCTGCTTGCTCCATCGTAACGTTTCCCGCAAATGCGACAACTATGGAATCGGCAGTATACTGCTGCTTCATGTATTCAACCACATCGCATTTTACAAACTTTCTTACGTTTTCTTTAGGTCCGAGTATGGTTTTCGCATAAGGATGATTCCCGTATAAAGCCGATGCGAGAACGTCATAACAAATGTCTTCGGGCGCATCGTCAACCATATTGATTTCTTCCTCTATTACTTTACGCTCGCTATCGAGTTCTTTAGCGTCAAAGACGGAATCTTTAAGTATTTCGCTTAATTTAGAAAAACAAAATTCGTTATCGTTATCCACACACTTATAAAAATAGCAAGTGTTTTCCTTGGACGTAAACGCATTTATTATTGCGCCTTTGCTTTCAAACGCATTTGCGATTTCCAACGCAGACATCTCAGTTGTGCCTTTAAACATCACGTGTTCCACAAAGTGAGAGATTCCGTTGTTTTCGTCGTTTTCCATTGCGCTGCCTGTTCTTACCCATATTCCGACGCAAACCGAGCGCAAAAAAGGTATGTTTTCTACTACTACTCTCATTCCGTTAGAGTATGCTATTTTCTTTGTCATAAATTTCTCCTTGGCTTAGTATGTACTTTTTTCAATCGTTTAGGCGACATCAATCTTGCTTTCGATAACTTCGCTTACCGTAGCTACTGACAATCCTTTGCTCTTTAACTTTTCTATAATAGTTTTTAAAGCCGCCGCAGTGCTAAACGTAGGATGCGCAAGAATAAGCGAACCGCCTTCTGCTTTTTCGGTTGCCCTTTTTATTATGAGATTTTCGTCCTTATCTCGCCAATCGATGGTATCGAGAGTCCACATAACCGTTTTGTAAGATAAATCTTCGGCTGCTTTTAACGTAGCGTTGCAATACGAACCCGACGGAGGCGCAAACAAATTCATTTCCACGCCCAAAGTCTCTTTAACGACTTTGTGCGTAATTAAAATCTCTTCTCTGTTACGATTATAGGCAAGTTTTTTATGATCTTTGTGATAATAGCCATGATTACCTATCTCGTGGCCTCGATCATAAATTTCTTTCAGCATAGTCGGGTTTGCGGATGCCCAAGAGCCGCCAACAAAAAACGTCGTTTTTACGCCGCACTCATCCAATACGTCCAACATTTGCGGCAAATATTCGGTACCCCAATAGACGTTGATCATAATCGACACTTTATCTTTTGCATTTCCTCGGTATATTACTTCCCCACCCGATGCGACTTGCGCACCGCCGAGCGACGAAATAAAAACTATAGTTATCACCGCACAAATTACAAGATTACAAATAACTCCGCCGAAAACTTTTTTTGACATATTCTCACCTCAAAATACAAACTACGAAAAGTAAGACTTTTGTTGCAAGCATCTTGTTGAAGTCGGGATCGACTTTGAAAAGCGTTCGTTTTACGTTCCTTGCTAAAAAGTCATCGTTTTGATTTTAAATACGCCATAAACGCTACAATCAAAACTTCATATATTATATTATTCGAATGATATGAGAATAAGCACTTAATTTGTTAAAACCCTATTGTTACGAGCAATAGGGTTTTATAATTTTTATTTCTTTTCGATAAGTTTGAGGTCAATACCTTTCATGCTTATCTTAATAACTTGTACAACAACGTTATCTCCGACGTTAACGACATCTGTAACTTTTTCCACTCTGTCCTTACTCAACTTGGAAATGTGAATCATGCCGTCTTTATTCGGTGAAAGCTGCACTCTTGCGCCAAAATCTTTACCTTCCGCATTAGCGAGTATTTTTACTACGGGACCTTCGTAAATCATACCGACCTCTGCGTCTTCGACTATGGACATTACTATTTTCTTAGCCTTTTGCGCCATCTCTTCGTCGGGAGTAGCTATAAATACTCTGCCGTCTTCTTCGATATCGAGTTTAACCCCGGTTTCTTCTACGATCTTGTTGATTGTCTTACCGCCCTTACCTATAACTTCGCCGATCTTATCGGGATTAATATCAAAAGATATAATTTTAGGAGCCCACCTGCTAAGCTGCGGACGAGGAGCCGGCAAAACGGCAAGCATCTTGTCCAAAATATAAAGTCTGCCTTGACGAGCTTGTTCAAGTGCCGTACGAAGAATATTTTCGTCGATGCCCTTTATTTTTATATCCATTTGAATAGCGGTGATACCTTTTGTAGTACCGGCTACCTTAAAGTCCATGTCGCCGAGGAAGTCTTCCATACCCTGAATATCAGAAAGAACGGCAACTTTACCATGCGCTTCGTCTTTTATAAGTCCCATTGCTATTCCCGCAACTGGAGCTTTGATAGGAACACCGGCGTCCATAAGAGCCAAAGTCGAACCGCAAACGCTTGCCTGCGAAGTGGATCCGTTAGAACTGAGAATTTCACTTACGGTACGAATAGCGTACGGGAATTCGTCCTCGGAAGGAATAACCGGTTCCAAAGCTCTTTCCGCAAGTGCGCCGTGTCCGATTTCTCGTCTGCCCGGCGCTCTGAGCGGCTTAGCTTCGCCTGCACTGTATGGCGGGAAATTGTAGTGGTGCATATATCTCTTAAACGTTTCGTCATCGAGATTATCGAGCTTTTGTACTTCGGCAATGGTTCCGAGAGTGCAAGTGGTGAGAGCCTGTGACTGACCTCTCGTAAATACTGCGCTACCGTGAACTCTCGGCAAAATGCCTGTTTCGCACCAAATATCTCTTATTTCGGTAAGCTTTCTACCGTCCGGGCGAAAACCTTCGTTGATAATCTTGCTTCTGACTTTTTCTTTTGTAATAATATAAAGAGTATCCTTTATTTCTCTCTCTCTGTCAGGATAAATCTCGGCAAAATGTTCCAAAACTTTTACGTCGACGTCATCTTGCTTTACTTGTCTTGCCTGTCTGCCCGTTTCGGTAAGAGCCTCGTCGATAAGCGGCGAAGCGTATTCTCTTACCGCCTGCTCTATTTCCGCAGGGACATGGTACAAATCCATATTCTTCTTAGGTTTGCCCACTTCCTTTACTATTTCGTTAATAAACGCAACCTGTTTTTTAATTTCTTCGTGCGCATACAAGATACCGCCGAGCATAACTTCTTCGCTGACTTCGTCGGCGCCCGCTTCAACCATCATTATTGCGTCTGCGGTACCGCTTACATAAACGTGCATCTTGCTCATAGCTCGCTGAACGCTGTCGGGATTGATAACGTACTTGCCGTCAACATAACCCACTACTACCGAGCCGGTAGGCCCGTAAAAAGGAATATCCGAAATAGACAAAGCTATAGATGAGCCGAGCATTCCCCATACCTCGGGCGGAATGTTGGTATCCACCGAAAGTGCGGTAGCTACTACAGCTACGTCGTTAAAAAGTCCCTTAGGGAACAACGGACGAATAGGTCTGTCTATAAGACGAGAGGTAAGTATCGCCTTGTCGCTTGCTCGTCCCTCTCTCTTTTTAAATCCTCCGGGAATCTTGCCCACTGCGTACATCTTTTCTTCGAAATCTACGCCGAGAGGAAAGAAATCCATGCCCGGTCTGGGTTCTGCAGCCATAGTAACGTTAGTCATAACTACGGTATCTCCGCATTTAATTATGCAAGATCCGTTAGAAAGTTGCGCATACTTGCCAACTTCGACGGTAACTTCTCTTCCGCCTATTTCCGTTTTAAAAGTCTTCAATTGATTCATTCTGACAATTCTCCTGTTTTCTCACTTATAAATTCACGCGGCTGATTACAGCCTTGATAAAAAGATAGGGCCGGAAATTATCCAGCCCCAACTTTTACTTTCTGATTTCCAACTGAGCCAAAATGTTACGATATCTCTCGATGTCAAGTTCTTTAAGATAATTTAACAGGCTCCTACGAGCGCCAACCATCTGCAACAAACCGCGTCTGGAATGATGATCTTTGTGGTGTATCTTAAGATGCTCCGTAAGATGATTGATACGATAAGTCAAAAGTGCGATTTGTACTTCCGGGCTGCCCGTATCTCCTTCGTGTGTTGCATACTTAGCGATGATTTCCGCTTTTACGTTCTTGTCCATTATTGTTTCCTCCAAAAAATATTCGCCTTAAACTTAAGTAGATGCGTCAGACAAATCGCATTAACTTGTAGAAAAAGGTACTACCTTATAAGTATAACACATTCACAAGACAAAGTAAACGATTTATAGGTTAATTAAAGAAAAAATTTTCTTTTTTTCTTAGCCTTTGATCGTATTGGTCGATATACAAAATCACGTCTCTGACGTTTGCCAGTCTAAAAATGCCGTCCTCTGTGACTTTTTTACTTATTGCGCCTGCTCCGCATGCGAATACCGAATAAAACTCTTCCATTGTCGTTACGTTGTTGGCACAAACTTTGCCGTCAAGTGCATATCCTATGTTTTCGAGATTATCCAACATATTTTTTTGTCTATACAAATAATACGGCGAATATCCTGCATCGGAAAGGCGTTTGTACGCATATTCGGTCATCTCCGACACATCGCTGCCCACTGCATCATTGTTATTTTTCAATAATGAACCGTTCTTTTTAGAAAGCGTATGCACGGTTACGTTCTCCGGTTTAAGCTCGATAACCTTATCAATCGATAATTCAAAGTCTGCCATGTTTTCGCCGGTAAGCCCTGCTATCAAATCCATATTTATATCAAACATGCCTTTTGCCGCAGAATAAACATTGTATATATCCTCGCTCGTATGATTCCGCCCTATGCGTTTAAGCGTTTCATCCGAAAAAGTTTGCGGATTTACGCTTATTCTCGTAACATTCGCATTCTTCATTGCATTTAGTTTTTCTGTGTCGATAGTATCGGGTCGACCTGCTTCTACGGTAAATTCTACATTTAGCCCCGAAAGCGGCTGTAGCACTTCGCTTAATTGCTTGGTCGAAAGTGCGGTGGGCGTGCCGCCGCCGACATAAATCGAATCTATCTCATATCCGTTTTCGCTAAGTAATTTCAGTCCGCTTTCTATTTCACCCTTTAATAATTCGGTATACCTTTGCATAAGAGGTAAAGTTTTTTTGTTCACGGGCATAGACACGAACGAGCAGTAATTACATCTCGAAGAACAAAAAGGAATATGAACGTAAAAATTCACCTTTTTGTACGAAGTAGTAAATGGTTCCTGGTTTTCTAATATCGCTTTTACGGCCTCGATTTTTTCCTTGCTTACGCCGTAATCCGCAAGATCGTCTACGGTTTTGCCCTGAACAAGCAGTTCGTATGCAAGTTTTGTCGGTCGTATCCCAGTAAGGCTTCCCCATGGCAACGTAATGCCGGTATAATCGGACATAACGGCATAAAGGGCATGTTTGCGACCTCTTGCCTCATTCATTTTGGGAGAATAATCGACTTTATACCTGTTATCGCCCACTTCTATAATACCTTCACCGAAACGACATTTAACATCGATATCAACGCCGAACGAACGATAAACGTTAAATACTTCGTTAAAATCCTTATCAGAGCTCAGAGACATAAGGGTTTCCTTTTCTTTCCTTGTCAATGGTGGTGTTTTCGCCATGTCCGGGCAAAATTCTGTAATTTTTGCGCAAGTCAAAGAGTTTTTTTATCGAATTGCCGAGTTGGTCCGAGTTACCTGTAGGCAGGTCGGAGCGTCCGACTGCCATTTCGAAAATAGTATCGCCCGAAAAAAGTTCGTTTCCGATAACGAAACACAAACCGCCTTTCGTGTGTCCAGGCGTCTCGATTACTTCGACCTCCAATCCGATCAAATTATATTTCCCCTCCGAAATAAACATGTCCGGCACAAATTTTTGAAAATTTCCGCCAAAAAATCTGGAGAGATCGTAACCTTTCTCGAACATTGAGTAATCTTCCGCACTCATAAGAATTTTTACGCCTTGCTTTTGCAACGCCGCAGCAGTGCAACAATGATCGAAATGACCGTGCGTTATAAGCGCATATTGTATCTTTTTCTTAGCTTTTTTTGCAACGTCAGTTATCAATTCTATACTGACCGACGGATCAATCACAATAATGCCTTCGTCCGTTTCCACTATATAAGTGTTTGACCCGAGCTTATCGGACGTAATTTTAGTTATTTTCATTTTTAGCTCCAAGCCTATAAATTTTTTCCACGTCTTTAATTGTGGAAATTCTGTCTTTAAGTTTATCTATATCTGTCATGCTGTCCGCTCTGATGGAAAGATCTATTATTCCGTTATTATGCTTATCAGCTCTAGCAACCAATTTTACTATAAATAAATTAAGTTCGTAAATAACTTTTGTAACTTCTGCAAGCAATCCGGCCGTATTTTTTGTTTCTATCTCCAATGCGATCGTAAACTGTGAGGTAGATTCCTCCCAGGATGCGGCAACAAGTTTATCGCTTTCGGCATTGGCAATATTTGCACAATCTTTGCAGTGTATCGCTATGCCGCTGTTTCTAGACATATAACCGATTATTTCATCGCCCGGCACAGGATTACAGCACTTTGCCATGTGAACAACTACATCGTTATGTCCCATCACGATTACGCCGGAACCGTTTTGTATGTTAGAATTTTTATTATCGTTTTTTGCAGCGTTTTCTCTTTTATAAAAGTCTATTAACTTAAGCAAAATCTGATTAACGGTATAGCCGCCGTATCCGAGCGAAGCATATAAATCGTCAAGCGAAGAAAGCGAATACCTTTTCATTATTATATCCAGCCATTTTTGTTGCATAAGGTCGTCAAGCTTATATCCGTGCGACTTCGCCTCGTTTTCCAGCATAACTCTGCCTCTTTCTACGTTTTCGGCTACGGTTTCTCTCTTAAAATACGCTTTTATCTTAGTTTTCGCTTGTGTGGACTTTACGATTCGCAGCCAGTCTCGACTAGGTCCTTTTGCAGTTTCGGACACAATGATTTCCACATAATCGCCGGTAGTAAGTTTGGTTTCGAGCGGAGCTTCTTTTCCGTTGATTTTTGCACCAATACAGTTGTTTCCTATTTGAGTATGCACGTTATAGGCAAAGTCTATAGGCGTCGAACCCATCGGAAGAGCTATAACATCTCCTTTAGGCGTAAATACGTACACCATAGAACTGTATAAATCAAACTTAAGCGACTCGTAAAATTCCTGTGGCGTTACGCTGTCGTTTTGCACGTCCACTACACCCCTTAACCACTCTATTTTTTTGTCAAGTTCGTCTTGACGTCGGTTTTCCTTATATAGCCAATGAGCCGCAATTCCGTATTCGGCGATGCGGTGCATTTCGTATGTTCGGATCTGAATTTCGAACGGCATTCCGTACGAAGTCATGACCGTAGTATGAAGTGACTGGTAGTTATTCGGCTTAGGCACAGAAATGTAATCCTTAAATCTACCGGGAATGGGCTTCCAAACAGTATGAATCATGCCAAGAACTTCATAACAATCCTTTACGGTTGAAACTATTACTCGTACGGCCGTCAAATCGTAAATCTGATCGAAAGTCTTGTTTTGTCTTTCCATCTTCTTATATATGCTGTAAAAATGTTTAGGTCGTCCGCTTACTTCGCCTTTAACATGCAGCTCATCAAGCATTTCTTCGAGTTTTTTACAGATTTTATTAACCAACTCCTGCCTTTCCGCTCGCTTAAGAGGTATCTGCTCTCTCAGCATTGCATAAACATCAGGTTTGAGGACTTCCAAACAAAGGTCCTCCATCTCGCACTTAATGTAACTCAAACCCAATCTCGATGCAAGCGGCGTATAGATTTCCAAAGTTTCGGTAGCTATGGCCTTTCGCCTTTCGATGGGTTTAGAAAAAATAGTACGCATATTGTGCAGTCTGTCGGCTAGCTTTATCAATATAACTCGTATATCTTTCGCCATCGCAAAGTACATGCGACGAAAATTTTCCGCAGCTTCGTCTTCTTTGGAACTAAACGTATATTTCGCCAGTTTCGTTACACCCATTACAAGCGTAGTAATTTCTTCGCCGAAAAGAGAATACAATTCACTCTCGGTTGCCGATGTGTCTTCTATAGTGTCGTGCAATATGGCAGCGCCAACTGCGTCAGAGTCGAGTCCCAAGTCCAGCAAAATATCGGCTACGGCAACGGGATGATCGATGTAAGGTTCTCCGCTTGCTCTCGTCTGCCCCTTATGCTTACAATCGGCAAAAGTCAAAATATGATCCAAAAGCTCTGCTTTGTCCGCATCGTAAACCTTATGATATTTTGTTTTGAAATCTTCGCAAAATTTATCCATAATCAAAAAGTGTAAAAATAAAAATCAGTTATTATTGTCATATTCTAAAATAACGCAATAAAGTGAGGAATCGGTAAGCTTTACTCTTAGAGCGTCGTTAAATTTTAACGCAAAAATCTTTTCGTCTACAACGACAAGCCCTAACTCTGCAAACACGGCAAGGCACGCTACAAATTGTTTCAGCTCGATTTTTTCTCTCGATGCAACAGCTCTGTAGAACGTCCACACTGAATTATATTCGCTTGCGCCATATTTGCGAAACAGTTCGTAGTATCTTCCGAAAACGGCTCTGTCCGAACTTAATCCTTTACAAAAATCTGTTTGTTTTGATGAAACGTAAACCTTTGCATTCGTCTTTCCGTTTATGTAAGAAATAGTTTTTAAGGTAATCGGCGCATCTACAAAAACGATTTTATCGTAATGAGAAAGCGCAATTTCTTTTAGCGACGGCGAAACAATTATACTGGAGACGTTATTCGTCGATGAAACACGTAGAAATTCATGAATCGTTATATCGGGACACAACGAACGGACTTTTTCGAAAGTCTCCTTACATCCACACACAACCAGCGTACCATATAAATCGTCACCAACGACTTCAGGCAAATCTTCAATGCTATATCTGACATAATTAGGAGAATTGTTGCAATTATACCTGCTTTCATACAAAAAAGCTGACCTAGCTATATCGTCACCGAAACAAAGATTATCTAACGAAATGCCTCGCACAATACCCTTAGCCTCAACCTTGTTTCCGTACTCACCCTTTAGCAGTTCGACTACAAGCGACTTTTCACCATCTGCAGTAAAAAGCTGACTTATGTTTTTACTGTTAAATGCATATAAAACAAGCCCGTCTATATTAATTTGCGTATGCAAAGGATTTTTACACGGTTGCGCTTTTAATTTATTTTTTGTAAGTTTAAACAATGGTTTCGCATTTCCGTTACCCGTAGGCTCCAGCATATCGAGGCTATTTATTAGTTTTATATTTATGTCACTGCTGTCTATCTCGACGTCATACTTCATCTGCGGCAGAAAATACTCTTTAGAAAAGTCTGTAAGATACTCTGCAACACGCTTTGCAAACAGTTCAACGTTTTGCGGCAATATTGAAAATCCTGCGGCTTGCGAATGTCCTCCGTATTCGATAAGCAAATCGGAAACTGCGGTAAGTAAACTATAAAGATTAACGCCGTCTACACTCCTCGCCGTACCCTTATAACAACCGTTTCCCTGTACCAGTATAAAAGTCGGTCGATGAAATTCACCGGCTAACCTCGCCGCAACGATACCGGTAATTCCTTTTTCCCAATCTGGATGCGCAAGCACTATGCATCGTTCGCCGACATATCCGCCCTTTTGCATATCGAGAATAGCCTCGTCATACAGTATAGAACATAATTTTTTACGTCTTTCATTATCGGACTCGATTTCAGATATTATTTCTGATATCTCAGATGCGTTATCGGTAGTAAGAAGTCTAAACGCTCTATACGCATCGCCCATTCTTCCGGCAGCGTTTATTCGAGGCGCAATCTTAAAGGCTACGTCGCTGCTTGTTATAGCTCCTGCAATAGACTGTTTTTTTAGTAGTGCCTTCAGTCCTTTATTCTTTATATTGTTTACGTTAGACAACCCGAGTTGGACTATAAGACGATTTTCATCGACAAGCGGCACCAAATCGGCGACTGTAGCCAAAGCAGCCAAATCGAGATAATTTTTTGCCTCTTCGATGTCGCTAAGTGCTTGTACCAACTTAAGAGCTACGCCGGCACCGCACAAATTTTCAAAAGGATAGCTACAATCGTTTTGATGCGGATTGATGACAATACAATTAGGAATTATCTCCGACACCTCGTGATGATCGGTAACAATAACCTCGACGCCTAAGTCTTGCGCATCTTCGACTTCCTTATGCGCCGAAATGCCGCAATCGCAGGTCAATATTAAATCCGGAGAACAATTTTCAATTATTCGCTCAATGGATTCCGTATTCAACCCGTAACCGTCCTCTACTCGGCTAGGTATATGAGTATAGACGTCCAACCCTTTCGAACTAAGAAAAAGCGATAAAATAGCTGAAGCGCACACGCCGTCGGCGTCATAATCGCCATAAACGACAATAGTTTCCTTTCGCTCTATTGCCGTGTTTATACGTTCAACCGCCTCTTTCATGCCCTTCATTAAAAACGGATCGTGAAAATACGACAAATCAGGATATAAAAAACTTTTAATTGTTTTTTCATCCTTGATTCCCCTTAAATACATAAGTTCAGCAAACTTAGGATGCACACCCAAAGCAGACGCTATTTTGTCTACAGCTTCGTGATTTATAGGCTCGTTATTCTTCTTTATCAGCTTTAAATTCATAAATAAACTAAATGAGCCTTCTATGAAGAAGGCTCATTCCTTTTCTTAGTTGCTTATTAGGCTTTGGTTTTCGATGCCTTAACTTCGCTCTTCAACTTTTTTGTATGTCCACCCAAAGATACCCAAACAGACGGAGCTACGAACAATGCAGAATAGAAACCGGAAATCAATCCGACTATTATGGGCAACGAGAACGTTACCATCTGATAGAGATCCGGGTTGGATATCGAAGCAATCCAACAAACTACACAAACCGAACCTATCATAATCAACGTAGTTATCGAAGTACTCAAGCAACGGAAGAAACTCTGTTTAATTGACGTATTCGTAAGATCTTTTGTTTCCCACAAAGGATTAAGTTTAATATTACTTCTAATGCGGTCAAAAAGAATAATAGTGTTATTTATAGAATAACCGAGAATGGTTATCAGTGCGGCGATAAACGTATTATTCAGCTCTACACGGAATATCACCATGAACGAGCACATTATAAGCATATCGTGCAATAGAGCAACAATTGCGGCGATACCGGAATTAAATTCGAATCTTATTGCAATATAGCCAAGCATTAGCACCAAAGCTACCAAAACAGCTGTAAGCGCATTATACAAAAGGTCTTGGCTTACCGTTGCGCCAACTTTACCGTTTGAATATACCGTAGCCGCAAATGCGTCGTTAATTGCAGTAGCTTCGGAAATTTCGTCTTCGCTAAGACTTCCGGAATAATCAAACGTAACCTTTTTGGGCGACGGCGCTATTCCGTCAACTTCGTTTACCGTTTCGTAAGTGATTGCGCTACCGCCTATTGCCGTAATCTTAGATTCTACGTCACGCTTAAGCGCTTCGGAAACAGGTAAGCTATACGTAAGAGTAACTTTGCCTCCGGTCTTCTCTACTACAGGCAACGATTTTGTAACGACATCGCTTATTTCTTTTACTAAGCCGTCCGTAATCTTATCCATCTCGTCTTCGTCGTCAACTATCGACTTAAATTTTATCTGCAAAGAAGTATCGTCTCCGGTACCGGCAACAAGTATCTGCGAAATTTTAATGTTGTACGGATTGCCCTCTGCATCCTTATAATTTTCTACTATTTTGGAAACCGTCGCTTTATATTCATCAGTATTTTCTTCGGTAAGGTTAGCACCGACGTTTACGTTTATAGTGTAGCCACCGGAAAAATCCATTCCCAGGTTGAGAGCCGAACCGGATGTAAAGTGATAAACGACACCTAATACGATTGCCAAAATTACTATCAATATAGGAACAAGAAAAATAATTTTCTTCTTTTCCACTATTTGCATTTTACCTACAAGGTTGGACAACTTACTCATTAGTCTTCCTCCCCGACAGCTACTGCCGATTTTTTCGCATTTATAGATTTCTGTTCGCTGTCAATATCCATTTGCACGGCAGCGTCGTTTTCATCGGCAGCAACCGACGCATACTTTTCGCTACGCTTAAGATTATAAAGCTTCTCGTTTGAATGATTAAAAGTAACAAAGCAATCCATGAGTCCCTTTGTAACGACAAGAGACGAGAATACCGCCAAAACTATACCGATAAGAAGAGTTACCGAAAAGCCTTGTACCGAACCGCTACCGCAAATATAAAGTATAACAGCAGCAATTATCGTAGTAATATTGCCGTCCAATATCGCACTAACGGATTTGCGATATCCGTAATGCACTGCCGACAAGATCGATTTACCTGCCGCATATTCGTCCTTAATACGCTCGTAAATAATTACGTTACCGTCTATCGCCATACCTATACTCAAAAGTATACCGGCAATGCCCGGAAGGGTAAGCTGTACCAAAGGAATAACGTCGAGGAAGAATAACATCATTACCGTGTAAAGCGCCAAAGCTATGGATGCTACGACACCAAAGACACGATATCTGCATATCATAAAAATCATAACCAACGCAAGACCGATGATACCGGCAATAAGACCGTACTTAAGTGCGCCTTCGCCGAGAGTCGGAGAAATAGGATCGCATTTTTGGAGTTTAAGCGTAACACCGAAAGTACCGCTCATAATTTGGTCGGCAAGCTCCTGCGCAGATTCCAAAGTAAAGTTACCGGAAATGGTAGCTTGTCCGCCGGTAATCTGCTCGTCGCAAGTTGCAGAAGAAATACACTTCTCTTCCTCGCCGTAAGAAACATAGATAGATATCTTGGTTTTGTCAGTAGCGCACTTGCCGGTTACTTCGGCAAACTTTGTAGCGCCAACCGAATCGAGCTTAAGGCTTACTACATACTGACCGTTGTAATAGCCGGGTTCTGCCTTTACGACGTTGTCGCCGGTCATGAACACGTCACCGGTAGCATCGCCATCATCTACTCTAAACGCAAGCTTTGCCGGTTCACCGAGAATCTCGAGGATTGCCGAGGGATTTTCTACATCGGGTACTTCTACTCTTATGCCTGCCGAACCTTGACGAACTACCGTCGCTTCGGGATAACCTTTATTTACGAGCAAAGACTGAATGCTGGTAACGGTACCGTTCATTCTTTCTTCGAGATTGCCTGTATCGTCGTCTAATGCGACGTATTCTGCATAAATACCGCCCTTAAGATCCAACCCGAGCTTAATGTTACTAGCCCACGACGGAATATTTTTATTCCCGATCTTAAAGGAGCAGAAACATAAAACCAAACCGAGCGCAAGCACTATACCTGTCACGATTAGTTTTACGATAGCGGACTTCTTCTTCATCTTGCTATGTGCCTCCTGCCAAAACAGTACGCCTCAAATAAGAGTTTCGGGCGCACACCTAGTTGAAATAATCAATTTATTATACAATATATAAGCCTGTTTAGTCAAATAAATCTGCGTAAAAAAACTTAAATACACACTTATTTTTCTTGTTGAGCCGCCTCTATCGCCTTGATTGCAATTGCGCACTCCACTCGTTTTTTCATAAGCGAACACGTAATGGTATACGGCTTATGTATATCACCGCAGAAATTAACGGAATTTGCGCTGCAACCGCCGCTGCAATAATATTTTGCCCAGCATTTCATGCACTCAGGTTTAGTCGTCAAATTTGCCGACGCAAAAATTTTCGGCAATCTATCGTCAAATTCGCCGGTCAAAACGTTGCCTATAACGTAATCGGGTTTGCCGTCAAACTGATGGCACGGATAAATCTTACCGTCCGGAGATATCGCAAGATACTCGTTTCCGGCTCCACAACCTACCAAACGCTTACTCTCGCAAGGACCGCCCGAAACATCGATCATGAAATGGAAAAAGTTAAACCACTTTTCAGTCTTTCTGCGTTCGATATATTCTTTTGCCAATATTTCGTACTGCTCCACAAGCTGCGGAACGTCTTGCTCGGAAATTGCCAGTCTGTGCGATTGCGGCAAAACTACAGGTTCAAGCGAAATTTGGTCGAATCCGAGATCGTTTAGATACAAAGCGTCGGTAGCAAAATCCTTGTTAAAGGACGTAAACGTTCCTCTGATATAGTATTGTTTATCCCCTCTGCTTTTGCGAAATCTAAGTGCGTTTTCTACGATTTTATCAAAAGAATCCTGACCTCCGGCTGTCTTACGAACACGATTATGTACATCTTTGCGCCCGTCTATACTCAGCACGACATTATACATTTCTTTATTAAAAAATTCTATATCTTCATCGCTAAGCGCATAAGCGTTCGTCGTAATGGTAAATCTAAAGTTTTTACCGTGTCGACCTTCTATGGATCTCGCATATTTTACCGTTTCTTTTACAACGTCCATGTTTAGAAGCGGTTCGCCTCCGAAAAAGTCCACCTCGAGATTCCGTCTGCTACCGCTGCGAGCAACAAGAAAATCAATAGCTTTTAGTGCGACTTCTTTGCTCATATTCATTCTTTCGCCGCTGTAGCTGCCACCATCGGCAAAACAGTATTCACACCTAAGCGAACAATTGTGCGAAATATTGAGACATAACGCCTTTACTACTCCGCTATATACCGGCGGTTTATGCTCGGGCTCGGGAGAAAACAAAACGTTGCGCTCGATAAGCGATTTAACCTCTTCTCGAGCCTCTTTTATCTCATCTTGCGAATACACAGAAAAAACTCCTTTGGAAATATCCAAAGGAGAATTGTCGCAATCTATAAGTTCCTTTGTTAATTCATCGATTTCGAAAACCGAACCGCTTTCTACGTCTATAGCGAAAAAGCGGTCCAGGCATTTGAACGTATGTACCATCGTAAAACTACTTGCTCTCTTTAAAAATCTTATTTATCTTTTTTTGCTCGCAAGACTGATTACCTACAGTGCAGCTTGTTTTGCATGCCGATTGGCACGAAGCCTGACATTCACCGCAACCGGTACCCTTATCTCTGCAAATAGTAGTTTCTGCTACGACTTTAATATGTTTCATAATATACGCCTCCACAAATTATGCTACTATTATACAAAAATGCAAAAAATAAATCAAGCATTTTTATTACTCGCATAAAACTTTTTGACATTATTAGACATTATTATTTGTAGAGAACGACAGGCTATCTATGCGTAAGCTACTCGCCTTTTCTAAAAACGTTAACAGACAGTATGCCGCTTATAAGTCCAGTCACTCCGCCTAACGCAACATCGTTTAGCAACTTAATGTCGAAATCGAATCCGTCGCCGAGAAGCGAAAACACAACAAACGCAATTAAGACAAACAATACTCCGAGAATAAATCCTCGCAACCAACCGTTATACGGAAGTTTAAGACAAATCACTGCAGCAATAAATATACTGAGTCCTTTAATTACCTGGTTGATAATTTTTATGTAATTGTCCGCAATATTAAACCACTTTACCAAGAATGCCGCCAATACGACAAGCACAAGCGATATAATCACTGCAAATATAAGCGCCTTGAGAATTTCCGCTACGTAACTTCCTTTGCTCCTTGTTTTCATATATTCATCCCTCCGAATAAACTACAAGATATTGTATGCCTATAATAAGGGAATTAGAATGTTTAAAGGTTAAGTTTCGTTTTTACAAAAAACAAAACAGAAAAAAGCGATTGACTCTTGGAGTTGTCAATCGCTTTTTAAGTTATTTGTTTTCTTCGTTAACTTCTGGCTGCTCGGTTTCCGGCTCCACCTTTTCGGACTCTTGAGCCTTGTCGGTCTTAGCTAACTTAGCAGCTTCTTTTTCTTGTTTTTCTCTCTCTGCCATAGCCGCCTTAAGCTTATTCTTGGTATAATTGATACGCAATGCCTGTACGGTATAAGTCATAAGAGTCTTTTGCTCGCCTTCGCCTGTCGCTATAACCATAAGCTTTTCGCCGGACTCGTGAGTTTTCAACTCGACAACCGTTCCCATAACTCCGCCTATAGTCATAATTTCGTCGCCGACTTTAAGCGAATCGAACATATCGTTTATCTCTTTTTGCTTCTTCTTATTAGTAAACATCGGCATTACAAGCATAACTATAAGCAATACACCTATAAGCACCCACATAAGCCAACCGTTGCTATTGGCAGTTTCTTCGGCCAAAATATTAAACATGCACATAAACCTCCACTTAACACGTTACAAAGATTTTAACATATTTTTCTGCATATAACAAGCGAATTGCAGTATATGAGGTGAATGTTTAACAAAATTTCTTTTATTTTGGCTTATTTTTCGTCAAACGTTTTACCCTCCAAAAATCTGAGTGATAAGTTTAACGGTTTTGTCGTTGTTAAAACTTTTGTTAATCGACACAGTTATCGGCGCATAATCGATTAAAGCGTAGACTATTTCTTTTTCGTCGCAACTGGAAAAAATCAATTTTCCGTCTGCCAGTATTTTATATATGTCGCCTCCTTTAAGCGAAACGTCCTTTACCCTTGCGTCGATATTAGAAAACAAAAACCTGATAAGCTCGAAGAAAGTATTTTCATCGGCGATATACGCTGCGTTTTCAGCAGTCAGCGCCAATATCTCATCCCATCGGCGTTTTAATTTTTGCATCTTAAATCTGTACACTCCGTCCAATGCGGTACCGCTTCTGAACACATGGCTTTTTGCCAAAATTTCTTTATCGCTTTCACAGTCAAACCCGGTAAGAGCATGCGCAAGTATGTTTCTGCGGTATTCGTCGAGTGGAACTCTCAGCTTTCTGCAAATATAACAGAGTTTGGCATGATAGCAAAGTCTGTCTACGACACAGTCGTTTATCTTTTTTATCGTGTCGGCTTTGTCTGTAGGTTCGCCGGCAATAGCTATCTGATACCTTTTGCCCTTGTTTCCTCCCGCCACCATACAATCGCAAAGCACGCAACTCAGACTGTTCTTTATTTGTACGCCCCAATCCTTGTGCGTTTCATCTACACCGAGCAAATATCGAAACATTTATTCCCCCGATTTATTGTATGCAGAATATTCGTTTTATTTCGTTTCAAATATAAAGATTTTTCTATCTTAAAAATGCGGCGACATATTTTTTAAATTTTTTTAGAAAATATACGTCAATTCTCTTGATTTTTTCCTCATGATTTGGTATAGTATTTAAGCGTTCGAGAGGAAGCTTAGCTCAGCTGGGAGAGCATCTGCCTTACAAGCAGAGGGTCATAGGTTCGATCCCTATAGCTTCCACCATAACAGGCCGCAAGGTCTGCAACATAACGGTGAGGCACCATAGCCAAGTGGTAAGGCAGAGGCCTGCAAAGCCTTTACCCCCAGTTCGAATCTGGGTGGTGCCTCCATTTTTATGTCAAAGTCCATGCCCAAGTGGCGGAATGGCAGACGCAAAGGACTTAAAATCCTTCGGAGGAAACTCCGTGCCGGTTCGAGTCCGGCCTTGGGCACCATAGTAACGTTAGCAATGCGGCGCAAGCCGTTTTTTTGTTGTCGTTTTCTTTATCTTGTCGATATTTCGTTGTTCATGCTCGTGTTTTAAAAGCATTTTTATTTGCTAAGTCTTACGGTGTTATCATAATCGAGTTTTTAATGTTTTTAACATACCGATTAACCGAATCCACCCTATTTTTTATTTAAACTAAAAAGCCTATCGAAAAAATGAAGTGAACTCCAATAGTTAGACAACTTTAGGAGGTTCACTTCATTTTTGGGTGCACCCCCAAAATTCGATAGGCTTTTTCATATAATTCTAAACGTTTTAATAAAAAATTTTCGGCATCTTACCGGTTCCGAATAGATATAGTGCAAATTTATTGGTTTAATATGATCTGCGGCAACACTCTCATTCTTATACTTTCTTTCAAAAAATACTGTGAACCACTAAATCACTAATCCTAAAAAGCTACTCTTTATCATTAATCGTTAAAAGCAAAATTCCGGAAACCATATTCACGAATAATAGCGTACAAACTTTAAAAGCAACGCTTATAGGTTCAAAGTTCGCAATCTTTTTATTAAAGTGACAATACATAGGAATAATCCAAATAAAAGGTACTAATGCAAATAGAACGTTAATGGCGATAGTAAGCATATCTAAGCCTGCAGCAATTCCTAAAAGCAATCTAACCAAAGCGCTTAATGAATAAAAAGCTATAGTAACTATCATAAACGCTTTAGCTACTTTTACTCTCGAATCGCTATACGTTGCAGCCCGATTCGGAGTCTCCGAATAATCATATCCTACCGACTGAGAATCCTGCTCCACACTCTCGTCAATACGCTGACCGCACATTCTGCAAACATTATCTCCGGAGCTAACGAAGCTTCCGCATTTCTTACAATACATATTTCCTCCAAAAAGTAAATTTAAATAACGCTATATCGCAATTTGGCATATATTATCCAACTAAATTTCGTTAATTTTTAATAGTTAACAAAATTATTCCACCGATAATATTTACAAACAATAAAGCACAAATTTTAAGACCTATGCCTATAGGTATGTTTCTTCGTAGCTTATCATTTACAGCACTGGTAAGCGGAATCATCCAAGCTAACGGAACAGCATAAATCAAAGCCGTGATAATTGACACCATAAATGTTTCTCGTGCAAACACTACGAAAAATGCATAAACCGCAAACAATATAATTTCAGCGATGGACAAACCTAAAAATATCGCAACAGCCTTCTTTCTGCCTCTAAGCACCGGTTTAGCATACTCGCTACCATCATCTTCGATGCCATACGCATGTTCATCCACGGCTATTATTTCGGACACAGAATTTTTCTCTTCTTCTACACGAGCTTGCTGACGATCGAATTCACTGACAATGCAACCGCATTTATTACAAGTAGTCTCATCAGACAAAAGAAAGTTTCCGCATTTCTTACAATACATATTCGTAAGCCTCCGTTACAAAAATAAACCGGTAACTATTGATACACTATTCATTCTCCGGTATACACAAAAGCAAAATGCCGGAAACAGTATTCAAGAACAAAAGCGTGCAAACTTTAAATCCCACACTTATAGGCTGTCCGTTTTTTAACTTACGAGACATCGAAACAGTCATCGGGACGGCCCAAGCAAGCGGAAACAACGCAAATCCCATAATGACGCAAGAAATGATAGCAAACACCAAAGCTATTGTACCCAAAGTGCTACGATCCTCATTTTTAGCGTTTGCCGCTCGCTCTTCATATGTCGGTTTGAGCGCTGCGCCGCAATTATGGCAGTAAACTTCATCATAGGTAACGGCAATACCGCAATTTTTACAAAACATGATTTTCTCCTCTCAATTTGCAATTTCCACGCCTATCGATGCACAACATAGATTAGTATCGACAAATCGACTTACACCTAAAAAGTAACATTATTACAATCATGGTGATATGCACATCCGCAAAGGGTATTGTATTACATTCGTCAAAATATGTCAATTAAATTGCAATGTTATTCACAAATTCCACTTAATCAAAGCAAAAAAAATTTTATTTACATGAATCAACGGCAAAATGACTATCATACAACGCTACACTTTTAATTCAAAATCGCACGACGCAGCCCCATTATCTCGAATAATCGTAGATACAACCTCGTCGATAAATCTTTCAGTTTGTTTTGCAGCCAAGCCGATAAATTGCTCAGGACTAAGCATATCGTCAATACTGCTTTTAATTGCCGCAAACGCTTCGTCAGCTTTTATCCGTTCTATCAAATCGTTGCTTTCGCCTTCTTTTACTCTTTTACCGCTTTCCATCGAATGGATTCTTATACGCTCGTGAAGCTCCTGCCTATCGCCGCCATGCTTGACGCATTCCATGATTATATTTTCAGTTGCCATAAAGGGCAATTCGTCTTTTACTCGTTTTTGTATCATTTTGCGATATACAACTATACCTGAAACAATATTGTTATAAATATTCAGTATTCCATCTACCGCCAAAAATGCCTGCGCTATTGTTATTCGCCTATTTGCACTATCGTCCAAGGTACGTTCCATCCACTGCGTAGCTGCCGTGACTGCCTCGTTCGTCGGCAAAGAAATAACGTATCTCGCCAAAGCGCACATGCGTTCGCTACGCATGGGATTACGCTTATATGCCATAGCGGAAGAGCCGATTTGATTTTTCTCAAACGGTTCTTCCATTTCTTTCATACTTTGAAGTAGTCTTAAGTCGTTACCGAACTTATATGCGCTCTGCGCTATCTGCGAAAGAACCGACAAAACATTATAATCGAACTTTCTCGGATAGGTCTGCCCTGTAACGGCGTAAGCTTTATCATACCCCATTTTTTTTACGACTTTATTTTCTAACTGTCTAACCTTTTCCTCACTGCCGAGAAGATCCAAAAAACTCGCTTGCGTGCCGGTTGTTCCCTTTACTCCACGCAACCTGACTTTAGCTATTACTTCGCACAACGATTCATAATCGAGGCACAAATCCTGTATCCACAAACACGCTCGTTTTCCTACTGTAGTAAGTTGCGCCGGCTGAAGATGCGTATATCCGAGTGTGGCTACATCCTTATATTCGTACGCAAAATTCGACAATTTTTTGATTACCGAAACCAATTTGCTCTTAACCAATTTCAACGCATCTGCAATTTCTATTACGTCAGCATTGTCGGTAACGAAACAACTCGTTGCGCCTAAATGAATTATAGGCTTTGCGCTTACGGCTTGCTGACCAAAGGCATAAACATGGGCCATTACGTCATGCTTTACCTCTTTTTCTCGCTGATTGGCAACGTCGTAATTTATATCCGAAACATATTTCTTCATCTCGTCTATTTGAGATTGTTTTATCGGCAACCCCATTTCCATTTCGCTCTCGGCAAGGGCAATCCATAATTTTCTCCAAAGACAAAATTTGTTGTCATCCGAAAAAATATGCGACATTTCAGATGACGCATAACGTGTATTTAACGGATTTTCGTATAAATCTCTCATATTTTAATCTCTCCGAAATATTTTAACGCATTATCGCACAAAATGCGTTTAATCGACCTATCGTTATAGCCGCATTTTATAAGTCCGAGTACGAGTTTATCGAAGCTTTTGTAATCGTTTATGCCCTCGATTATATCGTCCGTTCCATAAAAATCCGAACCGATGCACAAATTTTCATCGCCGAATTTGTCAATAAATGCGTCTACATGGGCAATAAATCGTTCGATTGTGGCTTCGCCTAAAAACTTACCGACAAAACACAGCCCGACTAAACCGCCTTTATTTATTATAACAGAAATTTGATCGTTTGTCAAATTTCGTCTATGCTCATTTAAACTGTTCATCGCAGTATGACTGCATATAAATTTTTCCGCTATTTCCGCAACCTGATAAAAGCTGCGTCTGTTTAAATGAGCGGCATCTATGACAATCTCAGCTTGGTTTAATTTTTCTATATAATATCTTCCTTTTTCCGTTAGCTCGTCATCGGTAAGAGCGCCGCCTGCCAATCCGTTAAAACCGTTCCACGTCAAACCACAATATAAAGGCGAAAGCGATATTGCCGTATCAATATCCATTCCGCCCAAATCTTCCAAAGCAATTCTTTTCCCGCAATCGGCTTTTTTTATTACATCGACACAGTCAAGCAGCGTAGTCCATATCGCATAAATTACGTTGTCGTTATCTGTTTTTCCTCCGCCGGTAAGCGCATCGTTATGCAAATCAAAAATTCTCATAATACTTAATACGCTTACAAAATATAATTATGATACATAATTGCTAAGAAAAGTCCCTTGCTTTACGCAAGGGACTTACTTTTAATCGTACTCGTATTAGTCTTTTATATCGAGATTCTTAAGAAGGTCGGCGAACTGATTGTTAGAGGAATCTTCTTTCCATTCTTTCTGAGAATCGTCATCGTCTTTGGGCTTACGCTCGGTCTTCTTTGCTCTCGGCTTTCTAACTTTATCTTCTTCGTTTTCGGGTTTAGCTTCGGGGATAGCGTCTTCGGGCAAGCAAGCCTTGATGCTTAAAGTAATTCTTCTGGACTCTTCGTCGATTGCCAAAATCTTAACTTTAACGATATCGCCTACCTTAACTACCTCGTTAATATTTTTTGTAAATCCGTGAGAAGCTTCGGAAACATGAACAAGACCTTCAACGCCCGGCTCGATTTGCACGAACGCTCCAAAGGGAACGATGCTTACTACCTTACCTTCGACTTCCGAACCTACAGGATATTTTTGCATTGCAACTACAAACGGATGGGGCTGAAGCTGCTTATATCCGAGCGAAACTCTGCCTTTTTCTCTGTCTACGCTAAGAACCAAGAAATCGTAAGTTTCACCGATCTTAAGAACTTCGTCAACGGTTTTAATATGATTCCAACTAAGGTCAACGATATGCGCAAGGCAATCGAATCCATCTACGCTGACAAATGCGCCGAAAGAAGTGATACGCTTTACTGTACCGGCAACGACAACATTGGGTTTAACGTTTTCCCAGAAAATTTCTTCTCTCTCTTTTCGCTCTGCAACAAGAACATTCTTTTGCGATGCGATAATCTTATGCTTATCGTCGTCTATTTCCAAAACCGTAAGGCGCAACTTCTTCTTAACGAAAGACTTGAGGTCTTTTGGGAATCCTCTCTCCAAAATGTGAGACGAGGGAACGAAAACGGTATAAGTTCCGAGTCTTGCAAGCAAGCCGCCTTTAGAATCGCTACTAACGGTAACTTCAAAAACCGAACCATCTCTTATAGAGTCAACAACTTTGTCGCCTTCGAGAATCAAATCGACCTTCTTTTTAGAAAGAGGTATGCAATCCGTTTCGGGATCTTTCTTGCCGATGATAATCGCCTCTATCTCCATACCCTCGGTAAATTGTTCGGGATCGTAAGAACCGTCGATATTAACTTCGTTCTTATAAATGATGCCGTCGTACTTTCCACCGATGCTGAGTTTTATACCCTTTTCATCTGCCGAAATAACTTTACCCTTAACTCTCTTTCCTTCGCGATAACTAACGAAAGATTCTTCTACGCCTGCCTTAAGTTCGTCCGAAACCGAAACTTCGCCAATGTTCTGACTCATGTAAACTTTAACCTCCATAATCAGCTCTTCGGGAGCTGACGCGCCTGCAACCACGCCTACCGTAGACACAGGACTTAATTTAATATTTTTTAATTGAGCAAGACTTTCGACCAAAGTAACCGAACCGCACCGACCGGAACATATATCGCATAACATACGAGTATTCTTACTTGAACGGCTGCCGATAACTATCATCTCGTCGCTTTTGTTTGCAATCGATTCTGCCTCTGATTGTCTTACCGTTGTAGTATAGCAAATTGTGTCGAAAATTTCAACTGTTTTAAGACGGTCTTTTTGTATTTTTTTTATAATCTCGGCATATTTTTTTGCTCTGAACGTTGTTTGCGACACAAAACACAACTTTTCGTAGTCGCATAGCCCATCGAGATCGGAGTTTTCGTCCACAATCGTTGCGGAATTTTCGCACCATCCGTTGATACCGAGCACTTCCGGATGCGCAGCGTCTCCGACAATTACTACGTGAAATCCGTCCGAATATGCCTTTGCAACTATTTCGTGAATACGCTTCACCGACGGACACGTAGCGTCTATAATAGTTTTGCCGCTTTGCTTTATAATCTCTATATCCGCTTTACCCATTCCGTGCGAACGAATAAGAACTTTATCCGTAAATACTTCGTCTATGCCGCCAACACAATACACGCCTTTTTCTTTCAGCTTCTCTATAACTCCTTCGTTATGCAAAAGAGTGCCTATCGAACAAATCGGCGCATTTTTTATCGCAAGCATAACGGCTCTTTTTATCCCGCTGCAAAAGCCGTAATTTTGGGCAAATATTATCTTCAATCTTTTTTACCTTCTAATTGCTATTTCTTATTTTTCCACCTTTTGTTTATCACGTAATCGTCGATAAAATCCTTGTCCTCTTTCATTCTGCTTTCGATAAGGCTTGCTGCGGCGGCAACTGTAACCGAATCGGCTCTTCCTTTGTAAAACTCGCTTAGGTCAATAGGCTCGCCTACATACAAATAATTACGACGAAACGGTCTTATTCTGCTATGCCAAATCAACGGTATAACCGGTGCCTGCCCCTTTATCGCAAACAATGCGGCGCCGCCCTTGACTTCTTGTAAATCTTCGCCGTTACGATTTCTCGTTCCTTCCGGAAAGATAGCAAGCCCCTCGCCTTTTTTCAGGTAATTCAACCCCGTCTTAATGGTTTTAAGATCTACCTTGCCTCGATCGACGTAAAAAGCGCCCATATTGACGAAAAACCAGTTGGGTATTCTTTTTTCGGACAGCTCTTTTTTTGCGAGAAAATGCCTGTAGCCGGGAATATACGCTACTATCGCCGGAACTTCTCGGAAAGTAATGTGATTGCTTAGCACTATTACTTTACCGTTTTTAGGTATAGATTTTTTATCGCCGACGATTTTTACCGGGTACACGGCCCTTACTATCCATCCGAACAAAAATCTGACGGTATTATAAAACCATTTCATTTTACTTCTCCCGTATTATTTTAAGCATAGCCTGCAGAACTTGTTCTATCGTCATTTCGGTACAATCTATTTCCGCTGCGTCCTCTGCCTTTTTTAAAGGCGCAAACTCTCTATGCGAATCGTTGTAATCTCGCTTTTCTATATCTACTTTTATTGTTTCGAAATCACAATTTTCTCCGCGCTGTTTGAGCTCCGCCATGCGACGTTTTGCCCTCACCTCGGAAGTCGCCGTAAGATAAAATTTGTATTCGGCATTCGGCAAAACGTAAGTTCCTATATCCCTTCCGTCAAGCACGGTATCTTTGCTCTTTGCAATTTTACGTTGCATCTCTACCATAAACACACGTACTGCGGGACATGCCGAAACGTCGCTCGCCGCCTTAGAAACGTAGTGTTTGCGAATCTCGTCAGTAACGTTACTGCCGTCGACATATACAACTGTTCCGGTTTCGGACGGAAAAACGTCGATTTTCGTATCTTTAAGCAACGGTTCGACCGCAGCGCAGTCTTTAGGATCGATACCGAGAGAACTAACCTTTACCGCCAGCGCTCTGTACATGGCGCCTGTATCCAGATAAGTTATATTCAGCGTCTTTGCAAGTAACTTTGCAAGAGTACTTTTTCCGGCTCCGCTCGGGCCGTCAATCGCAATATTCATTAAACAAATCGCTCCTTAATTTTTTAGTTTCATATAAATAAACAGGCACCGGGCTTTTAACATCGGCAAGCGCTAAAATACGCAAAGTAAGCGGCATCCCGCCGTCTATGTCCGGTTCTGTCGTACTAAACAGAGGTACTGTAGAATAAAATTTTTCCCGGAAAACTTTTGCCGGATACATACATTTTATGTCTTTAGTCGTTGAAAAAACGACGCAAACAATATCGGCCTCGCTTAACCCGTTCCTCTTTATAAGCTCGCCTATAAGCTCTTCGGTTTTTTTATATACTTCCTGCGGCTCGTCTTTTAAAAAGTTAACCGCTCCTCTTATCGCCTTCACTTCTATCTCCGATTAATCTAATTCCGCTTTGTTATTCGATTTATTTGCTATAGCGGTAGCAGCCGCAAATGCCGTACTCCATGCTATTTGCAAGTTAAATCCGCCCGTTAGCGCATCTACATCCAAAGTTTCGCCTACTATGTACAAACCTTCGCAAAATTTACTTTCCATAGTTTTCGGGTTTATTTCCTTAAGCTCGATTCCGCCCGCCGTTACTACTGCCGAATCGATACTTCCGACGGATTTTACCGCAAATTTCAAATTTTTAATTAAAGAAACCAAACTTCCACGCTGCTCTTTTGTAATAAGATTAACCTTTTTAAACGGCGCTATTCCACTTCGCTCTACTACAAAAGGGATCAGCGATTTCGGCAACAACATATCAAGCGAATTTATAAAATTCTTGTTTATATTCTGTTCAAAATCTCTCAAAATACGCCTGTCGAGCGTTTCCCTGTCGAGCGCAGGCTTCAAATCTATATTTAGCTCGATATTTCCTTTGATTCTGTTTATTAACGACGAAAGAGTCAAAATGCACGGACCGCTTACGCCGGTAGCCGTAAACAACATTTCACCGGTACACGACCATGTTTTCGAGCCGTCGGAAACTGATACCTTTACGTTTTTGAGCGACAACCCCTGTAACGATGAAACATCGTCTTTCAACTCTATAGAAGTTAGTGCGGCAACCGGCGAAACGATTGAATGTCCGAACTTTTTCGCAAAAACGTATCCGTCGCCGGTGCTTCCCGTAGACGGATAAGAAATTCCGCCGGTAGCGATAATGACAAAATCAAACTCTTCTTTGCCGCTACAGGAACTAACGCAAAAACGTTGCGATTTCGTTACATCGTAGACTTTACAATTGCATCTGATTTCACCGTTGTTATCGGATATAACCTTTACAAGTGTTTTTGTTACGTCGCTGGCTTTCATCGAGCGCGGAAAAGCTCTGTTTCCCCTTTCCACCACATATTGCATACTGTTGTCTTCAAAGAAATTCAAAGTCTTTTGCGGAGGGAAACTACGCAATGCGCTTTGCAGAAATTTCTTACCGTCGATAACGTTTTCCAAAAATTCGTCTACGGAGCAATTGTTCGTAAAGTTACATCTGCCTTTGCCGGTAATGTAAATTTTCTTGCCGACCTTTTCGTTCTTTTCAAAAACTACGACGTTACAATATTTACTTATAACGGCGGCTGCAAACAAACCGCTT
>FR884055.1:70512-73348 GCA_000435495.1 Firmicutes bacterium CAG:552
GCTTGCGCCGCCGCCGATAATAGCAACATTCATATCAGAAAGGATGAACTTGTGTTTCCTTATTATATATGGTAGTGTCTACGCCCTTGCTCTTTGCAAGTCTTCTCTGGAAGAAGGGTATTGCGAGCTGCGGGAACAATGCGTAAGTAAGCACGTCTTCCTCTTGCTCGAAATACTTATCGATCTCCTTGCGATAGGAATCGAGTTCGGGCTTAAGTCTGTCAGCCGGACGGCAAGTAATGCGCTCTGCGTCTCCGATTACCTTTTTAACTATTTCGGGATTAGGTTCTACCGGAAGTTTGCCGTATTCGCCTATAAGCATGCCCTTTGTCTCTTTAGTCGCCATTTTATATCTCTCGCCCATCAAAACGTTAAGAACAGCTTGAGTGCCTACAATCTGGCTGGACGGAGTAACGAGCGGCGGATAACCGAGATCCGCTCTGACTCTGGGAACTTCCTCCAAAACAGCCTGAAGTTTATCTTCTGCTTTCTGCTGCTTGAGCTGGCTGATAAGGTTGGAAAGCATTCCACCGGGCACCTGATAAGTAAGAGCGTTTACGTTTACTTTAAGAACTTTCGGACTAAGGAATCCGTCGTCCGTGAGACGTTTTGCTACCTTATCGAAATGCTTAGCAAGTTCGCTAAGATCCTCCAGTCTGATTCCGGTATCGTACTCGGTACCTTTAAGCGTTGCAACGAGCGATTCGGTACATGGCTGCGAAGTGCCGTTTCCAAGCGACGAAAGAGCGGTGTCCACTATATCGCATCCCGCCTTAATTGCCATGAGATTAGTCATGTCGCCGGTTCCTGCGGTATTATGCGTATGAAGATGTATGGGCAAATCGATCTTTTCCTTAAGTCTGCTTACAAGTTCGTAAGCATCGAAAGGAAGCAAAAGGTTAGCCATATCTTTTATACAGATGATATCCGCACCCATGTCCTTGTACTGCTGAGCAAGTTTTACAAAGTAATCTATGGTATGAACTTTGCTTGTAGTGTAGCTGAATGCAGCCTCAACCGTTCCGCCGTACTTTTTGGTGCTCTTAATCGCCTGTTCGATATTTCTCGGATCGTTAAGCGCATCGAATATACGAATAATATCGATACCGTTTTTGATAGATAGACGGCAGAATTCGTCTACCACATCATCGGCATAATGCTTATATCCGAGTATGTTCTGTCCACGGAAAAGCATCTGAAGTTTACTGTTAGGCAAAGCCTTACGCAAAGCTCTGAGTCTTTCCCACGGATCTTCGTTAAGATATCTGAGGCAGGAATCAAAGGTAGCTCCGCCCCAAACTTCCAATGCATAGAATCCCGCTTTATCGAGCATGGGACACGCAGGAAGCATTTCTTCCAATTTCATTCTCGTAGCGGCTTGCGATTGATGAGCGTCACGAAGAATGGTTTCCATTATTTTAACTTTAGCCATTAAAGTTTACCTCCTATAAGAATAGCGACAAAAGCACGCCTGCCGCAACTGCCGATCCTATAACGCCGGCAACGTTCGGTCCCATCGCATGCATAAGCAAATAGTTGTCGGGAACTTCTTCTTGTCCGACTTTTTGAGATACTCGTGCTGCCATAGGTACCGCAGAAACGCCTGCCGAACCGATAAGCGGATTCATCTTGTTCTTGGAGAACAAGTTCATGACCTTTACCATCAAAACACCGCCACAAGTACCTAAACAGAATGCGGCAAGACCCAAACTTACTATTTTCAAAGAGTCCCATGTAAGGAACGTCGCTCCGTCAGCCTTAGCGCCTACGCAAACTCCCAGAAAAATAGTGATGATATTCATAAGAGCGTTAGAAGCAGTCTCCTTAAGTCTGTCCGCTACGCAGCATTCTTTAAGTAGGTTGCCGAGCATGAGCATTCCGAGAAGAGGCAATGCGGAAGGAAGAATCAATCCGACAAGCGTAGTAACAGCTATCGGGAATATGATTTTTTCCTTTTTGCTTACCTTTCTGAGCTGCGTCATGCGTATCTGACGTTCTTTTTTCGTGGTAAGAAGCTTCATTATAGGCGGCTGAATTATAGGTATAAGCGCCATATACGAATAAGCCGCTACGGCAATCGTGGAAAGATATTCCGAATTCATCTTCGTCGAAAGATAAATTGCCGTCGGACCATCGGCTCCGCCGATAATGCCTATAGATGCGGCTTCGTTTGCGGGGAAGCCCATGGCAACAGCACCAACGAACGTAGCGAATACGCCGAGCTGAGCAGCTGCGCCTATAAGCAAACTCTTAGGATTTGCGATAAGAGGACCGAAGTCGGTCATCGCTCCTATTCCGAGGAAAATGATAGGCGGATATATTACGTCTTTTACGCCTATCGAAAGATAATATAACAATCCTTTCGGATCTGCCGCAGGATTATATAGCTCGGCTTTTGCGCCCGGTATATTGATTAGCAACATACCGAAAGCGATAGGCACAAGCAAAAGCGGCTCGAATTGACGAGCGATGGCAAGATAGAAAAGCACAAAGGCTACGAGAATCATTATATAATTTCTCCAACCCATTTCCGCTATGGAAATAGCTATACCCGTGCTTTCCCACAATCCCTTTAAGGCATCGCCCCAATTGATTGCTTCGGAAAATAACGTCATGATTATTCTCCCGTACTATCCTATATACGCCAAGGTGACGCCGGTATCAATGTTGTCGCCCTTCTTAACGGCAAAAGAAACTACGCCGTCTGCCGAAGCTACGATTTCGTTTTCCATTTTCATCGCTTCTATTACTATAATTTTTTCACCCTTCTTAACCGAAGCGCCTTCGCTTACGATGAATCTAAGCACCTGTCCGGGCATGGGCGAAACTACGGCTA
>FR884055.1:73430-170999 GCA_000435495.1 Firmicutes bacterium CAG:552
CAACTGCCGAAGCGGGAGCCGCCGCTACGGGAGCCGGAGCAGTAACTGCTGCGGGCTGAGCGGAAGCGGTCGAACCTGCTTCCTCTACTTCTACATAATAACTTTTTCCGTTCACGTTTACATTAAATTTACGCATAAAATTTTCCTCCGATTCTTAACGAATACGCTTTATTTTTTTTATTACGAACGGTGCAGTAATCTCGTGCGCACCATCCTTGCTTTCGTCTTCGAGCATAATTGCTACGGCAGCGGTTATAGCTGCGACGGTTTCTTCGTCTTCCTGAATAGTCTCGCTTCTTTCGGCTACGGCAGGAGCAGCCTGCGGAACTTCGCTCGCTTTTTCCCCGCCTTCGAGAGCGTCCAAAATCAATTTGATGAGCTTAACCATACCGATAATGAGCGCCAAAACCACCATTACGATTAACATGCCCAACAAAAGAACTACGAGAGAATCTCCGAAAGTTACGTCAAGATCTTTTATAGCAAAAAGATTCATATTATTTTACCTCTTAGCAGAAAACATCATTACCGCTGCGATAAGGTACTGCCTCGTAAGCGGCGGCAAAATTACGTTGTCTATATATCCGCTTTCGGCAACTGCGCTTGCGCTGCAATTCTCTTCTGCATAAGACTTTGCAAGCTCCGCCTCGGCACTTGCCTTATCCTTAGCTGCGGCGATCTGATCTCCGTAAATAAGATTTGCGGTAGCGACGCTGTCAAGCATACCGATATATGCCGAATCCCAGGCTATGGAATAATCAACGCTGCGCTTAGACGCAAAGGCTACGTATCCCAAACCGATAGCGTTACCGGTAATAACCGAAATTTTAGCGTTGTCGGAAACATTGTAACTATACAGCATATCCGCAACGTCCTTTATGAGCGTTCCGTTTTCGGACTGAAGATTGTTTTCCACACCCTTGCAATCCACGAAATTGACTATAGGCATGCAATGAAGTATGCAACCAGAAACGAAATCTGTAATTTTTCTTGCGCCTTTATCGGTAAGTCTTTCGTTTTGCGACGAATCGGTAGCTATGATGCCCACACTCATACCATTAAGACGGGCAAAACCAACCACAACTTCTTTTGCAAATTCCGATTTTATCTCAAAGAAAGAGTTTTTGTCCATACTTTCGGTGATTATATCTCTCATGCTGCTCGTAGCGCAAAGAGAATTGCACACCCTGTTAGGATTATCGACGCTGTCTTTTTCGGATACCATAAGATAATCGAGCATATTACGAAGACAATCTCTGAGTTCCGCCTCATCGGACACTATACGAGAAACGATGCCCGTTTCTTCGTAATGAACTTTTGCCGTTCCCACCTTATCGGTATCGACTTTAGTCTGTGCGGCAAGAATAAGCGGGCTGGACGTAGCGAGTCTAGCCTTATCGAACGCAATGCAAAAGTCGCAGGACGCCGCAAGGTAGCTTGCCATACCGAAGCAATTGCCCTT
Organism: Firmicutes bacterium CAG:552; assembly: GCA_000435495.1. Taxonomy (GTDB): domain Bacteria; phylum Bacillota; class Clostridia; order Christensenellales; family Pumilibacteraceae; genus CAG-552. Next base: position 74,893 of record FR884055.1, read on the forward strand.
CAAAATCATGATGGTAGGCACGTTGCCGTAAGCAAGATTAAGCGCCTTTATAATACCGCCGTATCCTTCCATCGCCTTGATTCCTTCCGCAAAACGTGCGCCGGAAGTATCCAAAATACCTATTACGGGAACGTTCATTTTTACTGCGTCCTCGATGGTCTTGGAAATCTTCTTTGCGCTCTTTTTGCCGATACTTCCCGACAAAACTTCGGAGTTGTTTGCAAAGATACCTACCTGAATGTCGTCGATAGTAGCAAATCCGCTGATAACGCCTTCGCCGGCAGCTTCACCGAGCAAGGATTTACCTTGCACCAATGTAAGCGTTTCGATGAAAGAACTATCGTCGGTTATCGCCCTTATCAACTTGTAAGCGGCAAGTATCGAAGCTGAGTTTTCCATATAAAATAAGCCTCCATGGTAATTGGGATGTCGGGCAAAACCCGAATTCCTCATAGTACTACTATAATACTTCGGAGGCTAAAAAAGCAAGCAAAAAACAACGGAAAAATAAAATTATAAATATTTGTATTATGCAAATCGGTTGAAGCGCACGACAACAAATAGTTCTGCTGAACTAACGTAGAAAAACATAAAAACAGACGTAGCTAAAATTTAAGCTACGCCTCCCGCCCGACAATGCCGAATAGATTATCGAAAAAACGTTATAAAACGTTTTAAATTGTTATTTGCACACAAAACATCGATAAAACCATATGCAAATTGCCTTTATACATATAAGCTTTTACTCCGTCAAATTATATACTGCTATACGCCGAACGTGCCGACATCTGCCGAATCGCCCCACTCTGTCATAAGCTTTTATTCCGCTCGCCACAAATACACTATCTTCGGTCGGCACTGCGCCTTTATCGAGTCGCAGAGAAACGATGCTCATGCGACGAATAAACTATTATCGAAACAGTGAACCGACACGTGATATATTCAAAATCTTCAAAAATTGCCCGCAGCACGCTACATGCCTCTGTCTTAAACCATCTTGAGATAATTTATTTCGGCTTCAGTAAGCGGCCTGCTTTCACCCCTGTTAAGTCCTCTCAAACGCAAATCTCCTATGCAAACACGCTTGAGAAAAACAACTTCCCTGTTTAAAGTCTCGAACATTCTTCTAATCTGGCGATTTTTCCCTTCCGAAATAACGACTTCCATTTTTGTTTCGTTGTTAGAATAATCAACGACTTTTATGCGGCATTTGTTTGTTTTTACGCCGTCCAAAACAACGCCTGCTCTTAGTTTGTCGAGATCGGATTCTGATATTTCACCCTCTATTTTTGCTATGTAAGTCTTGGTTATTTCGTTGCGGGGATGAGTTATCCTGTTGGCAAGATCACCGTCCGTAGTAAGAATAAGCAATCCCTCGCTGTCGTAATCCAGTCTGCCTACGGGATAAATACGTTCGCTATGTCCTTTGATAAGGTCCATAACCGTTTTCCTACCCTTTTCGTCGCTTGTAGTACATACGTATCCCTTCGGCTTATTAAGCATAATATAAACATGTTTTTTAAGCGGAGTAACTCTCTCGCCGTCCACAGTCACTATGTCTCCGTCAAAAATTTCGGTAGCCAACTTATCGAGAAGTTTTCCGTTCACCTTTACTCTGCCGTCAAGCACCAGTTCCTCGCTTTTACGTCTGCTCGCCACACCGCAATCTGCCAAAAATTTATTTATTCTAACCGTCATGTTTCACTCCGCAAAAATATTCGCAAAATCGCATTACGAAATCAATCGTCGTAATCCAAATCTATGCTTTCCATAGTAAACAAATCTTCGGAAAAAAGCAACCGATTATTGTAATAAATATGAAGTTTTCCTATTTTTTCACCTTTTTGAAGCGGCGCAAGTACGCATGGAGGCAGCTCGAATTCAAATCTCAGCGACATCGCTTCGTCGGGCGTAAACGGGAAATGAGTTACACATGCAAGTCCTAAAGAAACGTGTTTTTGCTCTCCGCCTACTACTTCTATCTCACATAATGGTGTATTTGTGCTTATTATTTCTGTCATAATGAGCGAATTAAAGGCTGTATTTAGCTTTTCGGCGCACTCCTCAAACATGGGACCGCAACTTAAAACCACGCATATATACGTAGCGTCTCCCCTGGTCGCAGAAGACACAAGACATCTCCCGGCCTCTTTGGTAAAACCTGTTTTTACGCCGTCACACCCCTCTAACGACGACAACAATTTATTTTTGTTGATTATAGTATTACCATTGCTAAGCATATAATTCTTACTTTTAACTATTTCGGAAAATTCTTTATTTTTAAGCGCATATGCGGTAATGATTGCCAAATCGTAGGCACTTGTATAATGATTATTTTCCGGCAATCCGTGTGGATTTACAAAATGCGAATTTGTCAATTTGAGCTTTGATGCAATACCGTTCATAAGTTTTGCAAATTCTTCTATTCCACCGCTTGTGTCTAAAGCCAACGCCACGGCACAGTCATTGCCGGATCTAAGCATCAATCCGCAAAGAAGGTCTTTTACCGTGTATTTTTCCCCTTCTTTTAGGTACATTGACGAGCCTTCAACGCCTACAGCGGCTTTAGGGACGGTTACCGTTTTTGTTAAATCGTTATTTTCGATAACAGCAATGGCGGTCACGATTTTTGTAGTACTCGCCATGGGCAGTCTTTCGTTTTCGTTTTTCGCCATAATTAATCGTCCGGAATTTTTTTCTACAACAGCAAATGCTTTTGCCACCGAATCGCCATTAAGCGCAGCTTGTTTTAAATCGATCGCATGAACTTTACCTACAGGAAAAAATGTCATAACCATTATGATAGTTATTATTACAAAACATTTTACAAAATTTTTCATTTTTTAAGCCCTTTTATGGCGGACTCTATGACGTCCGGCAATACATCCAACGCTCTGTCCAAAGTATTTTTATCCGTTGCCGGAGTGAATTTTACGCTTTTTCCGTCGCTCACCAAGAAGCCTATAGGAGTAAGCGTAGCCCCCGCTCCGCAACCGCTCGCAAACGGAAACTCTTCCCCCTCTCCGTATTCGCCGCCACCTGTAACCAACCCGACAGAAACCTTACTTACAGGTATTATCGAGCCACCGTCAGTTGTCATAATCGTTTGCCCTATAATCAGATCCGCATCGGCTATAGCTTTCATTTTAGTTATAGCGTTATCCATTATTCGTTCTATCGGATGAATATTTTCGTTGTACATCATTTAACCTCCGGTCAATTAAAAAGTCCACATATAATATCTGCAGCCGAAACCGAAAATATGCCGGTATAACAAAAGCGCCAATTTTCTTTACTTTGCGTCAGTATTTTCGACGACGTTTGCGAACTCATGACAATAGGAATGATTTTTGTAACACATCTATATAAGCAAAGAACAACGGCAGAAATGATTACGCTCTGAGCGTTTGGAATTATGCACACCTTCAATTGTCCGCAACGACATCGAGTTCTGCGAGTAAAAGAATCAATTATTCTGTTTATCGCTTTCTTTTTTATTGCCGATATAAAATTATTTTTTCTTTTTTTTGACGGAAATGCGCTTACGGAAGACTTATCCTTTAGTTTATTTATAAGTTTAGCTATTTTAGCATACAAGTCTACATCAACTTCAAAAAGCCCGAGTATTCGAATTTTTAAAATTCCTTCGTTTTTACTTGCGCATATATCAACGCAAAAAAATAGCGGCGCATGGGCCGCAACAAAAAAAATTATAATTATGTTGAGAGCAATCAGCATGACCATAGTATTTGCTTTGCTCCGTGCATTATCCCGCTAAAGCTTAAATAATTACGCACAAAATCATCAATATAGCCATACAAATCCATGAAATGAAATAAACAAGCCTTTTATATTTTACGTTAACGTAACCACCGCACACAAAATATATCGGATAAACTAAAAATATATATTCTCCTGCTTTAGCGGTTATCGAGGCATATTTCAGCGATGCCATAGCTGCCGAAACTTTTACCAAAATATTTACGAAAAAGCCGGATACTTTTATTGTAAATCCCATAAACGGAAGTATAGATAAAATTACAGAAATAAAAACGGCAATAAAAGCCGTAGAAATTATAGGCATCAACAGCACGTTTGTCACAACCGAATACGTTTGAATCGTTCCGAAATAATAAATCGTGACAGGCATCACACCCAACTGCGCCCCGAAGGAAGCCGACAGCGACTCCGAAATAAATTTAGGTAATTTAAGTTTTTCATGCAAAAATAAGCTTATCGGTTTGGCAAAAACTGCAAGTCCGAATACTGCACATGTACTCATAATCATACCGGCTGTAAACAGCATTTGCGGTGCAACTATTAATATCGCCGTCACGGCAAAGCCCAAAGAGTTAAGTAAATCCTTTTCTTCACCGACCAAAATCGCAGCGCTTGCAACAAGACACATAAAACATGCTCTAAGGACTGACGGTGAAAATCCGGCAAAAATCGCATACAAAAACAAAACCAACGCCGTTATCGCAAAAGACGGAATCTTTCTTACCTTTAATGTTTTTAGCAAAAAGAACAACAGCGAGGTCAAAAAACCTATATGTAATCCTGACACAGCCAAAATATGAGCTACGCCTGCAATAGAAAACGTATCCGCAATCGATTCGCTTATAGCATACCTGTCTCCGCTAAGCATTCCGTACGCCACGTAACCGTTTTCCGCACCCAAGTTATCCACCAATTGCCCGCATACAAATCGATATATTATATCCATCAAATCTGCGTTTCCGTATTTTACGGCGATATCCCCTGCCTCAACCGTCGTGATATATCTTATGTTTGACGAAAACGATGAAAAGTTATACTCGGAATTTTCGCCCAAAACATTTTTAACCTTTACATAACCGCTAAAACTCACCTTGTACCCTATAGGCGTATTATAAAAATCAACTTTATCGTTATTTACACGGACAAGCATTTTTCCGCACACATTCGAGCCGTCAATATTCAAGTTTTTTATTACAACGTAGTTTTTGCCGTCAACGACATAATTCTTTTCTATACTTGCCTTAATATCGTGATTCCCGTCCTCAAGTCCCTTCGGAATCCAATTTGTTGCAACTATCAAAAAACCAGCCACAGCAATTACCGACGTAACGGCGGCAGTAAAAAACGTAACTTGCTTATATGCGGCAATGTTCTTTTTTCGCAAAATGATTCCTGTAATCAAACAGCCGGATACAATAGAAGTCAAAATAATTACGCCGATTGCCGTATAACTAAAGACAAGACGACCGGTAAATACAGCCGCCGCAGTTATAAGAGCTATAATAACAAAACTTCTAAAGTTAACAATCGTTTTCATTAGTTTAAAGTAAGGTTTTTAATATACTTTCCGCCTTCGATTTCCACATTATCTCGAATCAATATATCCGCCATTCCTTTTGCGTCTTTAAGCAACTCCGCATCTATCTTTACACCTCCGAAAAGCTCTTCGGAGCCGTGCTGTCTTGTTCCCAAGAAGTCGCCAGCTCCTCGTTGAGAAAAGTCATATTCGGCAAGCTCGAATCCGTTATCGCACGAAACAAAACGAGACAACCTTTCATTTATTTCGTCGCTTACCACAAAACAATAACTGTCTAAGCTGCCTCTGCCGACTCTTCCTCGCAATTGGTGAAGCTGACTCAGTCCATATCTTTCTGGATTGTAAATAGCCACGGACGTCGCTGACGGAACGTCTATTCCCACTTCGATTACGGTAGTGCAAACAAGCATAGTACAGCTTCCGCCAACAAATCGAGCCATCTCTTGCGATTTTTTTTGCTCTTTCATTTGTCCGTGAACGATCCCGACGCAATTTCCGTACTTTCTCTTTAAACGGAAATATAAGGAATTTGCCGAAACTAAATCTTCGTCTTCATCAATTCTCGAACACACCAAATACGATTTTTCGCCCTTAAGCCCGTTTGCGTATAAATAGTCAAACATATCGCTCTCTTTTTTTAGAGAAACTACTCGTGTCAATGTCTCGGCATGTTTTGCGCACTGTTTTATCGTAGATATGTCCAATGCGCCATAAAGCGTAAGCGCAAGCGTACGAGGAATGGGTGTTGCAGTCATAACTAAAACGTCGACGTCGTCTTTGCTTTCCAGCGCTCCTCGCTGTTTGACTCCGAATCTTTGCTGTTCGTCCGTCACAACAAGCGAAAGCGATTTAAAACGAACTTCGTCCGAAATAAGGGCATGCGTCCCGATTGCAATTTTTGCTTCGCCGCTTATGAGCATGGCAAGAGCAAATTCTCTTTCTTTTTTTGTTTGGCTTCCGCAAAGGTTAACGCATTTTATCCCTTTCTTTCCAAAGAAATCTACCGCCTTTTTGTAGTGTTGCTCCGCAAGAATTTCGGTAGGCGCCATAAAAGCGCTTTGAAATCCGCAGACAGCCGCATAATACATTGCCAAGAATGCAACTACTGTTTTTCCGCAACCGACATCGCCTTGCAACAGCCTGTTCATTCTTTTGTCTGATTTCAAATCAAAGATAATGTCGTTTACGGCAGATTTTTGTCCGTCGGTCAAATCAAACGGCAGTATGCCTATTGCTTCTGTTATAACGTCAGGCGCAGCATCGTACTTGTTTTTCTTGTTTTTCGAACCTTGCGACTTTTGTCCTGCATACAGCCGCATCGAAGCGGCAAGCAATTGCAAAGCCACGCTACGAGCAGCTAAAGAAAGTTGGTCCCTATTTTGCGGAATGTGCATAGCCGTAATACATTCACTCATAGTCGGTATTCCGCATTCCCGGCAGTATTCGTCGGGAACATTGCCTTCTACTTTCGTCATCGGCAATGCCTTTCGCACAGCTTCTTTTATAAGCTTGCTCGGCACATCGGAAACAGGTCTGTATATAGTCGTTGCAAATTCTCCTTCATAGTCCGCATGGACAGATACGTACAATTTGGGAGTTTTTCCTCTTTTTAATCGTCCGATTACGGCGTAATACTCGCCATCTTTTAACTGCGACGCCACAAAAGGTCTGTTAAACCATATAGCTTCAAGTTCACTTCCTCCGCAAAGCATTTTTGCGGAAACAATGCACCTTTTTGCCGGAAGTCTCACAACTTTTGGCAATCCGACAAGTTTTGCAACAACTCTCGCTTCCTTTCCGTCCTCAAAATCGCTTACTAAGCAATCGTCAAAAACATATTTATAAGGAAAAAGCGTAAGCAAATCGGCGGGAGTGTATATCCCCGCCTCATTAAGTTTGGCTATCCTCGTTTTTCCTAAACCTTTTATGTCACTAAATTGCATAAGAATAAAAATCGGCGTCTCTCGAACCGCTTAAGGTCCAAAAGACGCCTTACAAATAATTATTTACTCAAGAGACACTATATAATAATACAAAGGCTGTCCGCCGTAATGAATATCGACGTCACACTTCTTATATTTCTGCGAAAGCTCATCGGCGACTTTTGTTGCGTCCTCTTCTTTTACGTCGTTACCGAAGTACAAGGTTATATTGGACACGTCGCTATTCATCATCTTATCTACCAATTCGGTAGTTACACCGGAAACTTCATTACCCTTTGCAACTATAGTTTTTGCATCAACGCCTATTATATCGCCTTCGTTAAGTTGCATATCGTTTATGCAAGTTGATCGAACGGCATAAGTAACCATCCCTGCTTTAACGCTCTTAATCGCATCCGTCATGTTTTCGACATTGTTATCAAGCGTATCCTCCGGATTGAAAGCAAGCACTGCTGACAATCCTTGCGGAACGTTTACCGTCGGAATGATTATAATGTTGCGCTTTGACAAATTTTTGGCTTGCTCAGCTGCCAAAATAATATTTTTGTTATTAGGAAATACAAAAACGTTTTCGGCGCAAATGTGCTCGCACGCTCTTGCTATATCCTCTGCGCTCGGATTCATTGTCTGACCGCCCTCGATAACCGTATCTACAAGCAAATCTTTAAATATGTTAGAAAGTCCGTCCCCGGCGCAAACGGTTACCAGTCCGAAAGGTTTAAGTTCCTCCTGACGCTTTTGCATAATGGCTCTGTTCTGCTCGAGCATATTTTCTATCTTAAGTCTGTCAAGTTCTCCCAGTTCGAGAGCTGCGGTAAGAACAACGCCCGGTTGATTAGAATGGACGTGAACTTTAACCATCGACAAATCTCCGATTACCAATACGCAATCGCCTATAGTCATAAGCTTTTCGCGGAATCTGTCTATATCCGCTTCGGTAGTCCACTTATTAAGATTTATAATAAAAAATTCGGTGCAATACGCAAACTCGATATCCGAAAGATCTTCTATATCAAAATGTGCTTCTTCGCTGTATTTAGATGACTTGTCCGACTCTACCGTATCCGAAAATTCCAAGTCGGCTTCCTCTACACCCACTAAGACGTTATAAAAACCTTGGAATATTATCAAAAGTCCTCTTCCACCCGCATCTACTACTCCGGCCTTTTTAAGAATCGGCAACAATTCCGGCGTCATCTTAAGCGCTTCTTCGCCCGCTTCTATGGTTTCTTTTATAAGTTCATCGACGCTCGGACATTTTTTGTAGTTTTTGGTCGCAAAATCGCTCATAGCCTTCACAACCGTAAGGATAGTACCTTCTTTGGGCTTGGTTACCGCTATGTACGCCACCTCGGTACCCTTGACTAAACCTTTTGCAAAATTTCTGCTAGTAATGGATTCGCTTCCGGAAATCGCAGAAACGAAACCTTTAAGTATCTGACTTAGAATAACGCCGCTATTGCCTCTTGCGCCTCGCAACGCACCTTTACCCACACAATCGCATAGATCGTTTAAGTTATTACTTTGGCAAGCTGCCACTTCTTTTGCCGCCGAAAGCATTGTAAGTGACATATTAGTACCGGTATCTCCGTCAGGAACAGGAAAAACGTTTAACGCATCGACATGCTCTTTGTTTACATCAATAAGCTTTGCTCCGTTAAGAATCATTTTACGGAACACTTTACCCGATATATTTTTCATCATAAATGTTAATTCTCCGTTATAAAAAATAATGAAGTCAGATTTTTATATCGAGAACGGTTACATTAATACATTCCACTATCATTCCCGAAAATTTCTCCACTTCATACTGAACGGTTTTTTTTAAGCTGGAAGCAACTGCGCTTATATTTACGCCGTATTTAAATAATACCGACAATTCGATATATATCCTGTTGCCCTTAGCGGTGACCGCAACACCGTTTACTCTGTTTAAATTCTTAAATATTTTATTAAAAGTATCAATTATCTTGCCGGATGAAAGGCCTACTACTCCGTAGCAACCCAAAGCAGCGCGACCAGCGACCTGTGCTATTGCGCTTTCGGTTATAGATATTCTGCCATAAGTATTATATGTTTTAACGCTCATAGAAAAATCCGAAGTAATAGTCTAAGCAGTTTAAACTGCCATACCTATATAGTTTAACTTATTTACGATCCAAAATCAAGGATTTGAACGTGCTAAACAAAAAATATTATTTTTTTATTTTTACCCCGCTTTTTAGTTGCATATTTATGGCGGTTTATGGTATATTCTTTAGGCAGTTGATTTTTGGAGGTGTAATTATGAGTAGAGTTTGCGTTATATGCGGTAAGGGCAGAGTGAGCGGCAACAATGTAAGCCATTCTAACAGAAGAACCAAACGTACTTTCAACGCTAACGTTCATAAAGTTCAGGTCGAAATAAACGGTGTAAAATCCACCGAATATGTTTGCACCCGTTGCATGAGAACTAGCAAAAAAGCCGATTAATTTTTATATTCGGCTGTACATTTTATTCTGTTATCTTAAAAGCGTTCGAAATTTCGAACGCTTTTTTCTATATATTTATCTTACGAATATTCTTAAAATCAAGCTTAATATTTTAGGCGCCTTTATACAAATTATTTTCATACGCTGTTCTACCTCCCTTTTCGGGCAAATTTCCGGTGAATGTGCATATTTATCTTTCAACAAAAATCAAAACGCTACCTTCACCCTTACCTACGGATATCGATATTTCGTCGCAAACCGATTGATTGGACATTCCTATCAGATGTAACTTATTCAGTATAAGCCCGCCGGCATCAAACTTTAACCCTCTCGTTTGTATTATATGCGCCGTATCGGAATATGGCACTATAGAAACGATTTTATTTTTACCGCATACTATCGAAATATCGCCTTTTGTGTAATATACGTCTGCTTTTTCGCCCTTTAAAACAGCTTTAATTTCGTACCAATCCGCCAAAGCAAGCAAAGCGATATTTGCGTATTCGTGATCTATTCTACCGCCGAATCCTCCGTATATCTCCACCGAACCAATGCCAAGCTCGGCAGCTTCTTTGACTACGAGATGTCCGTCGGTATAATCCTTATCTATAGGGAATTTTTTAACGTTTTTGCCGGTGGGAATATATCCGAGCGAATCGAAATCGCCCATGATTACGTCAGGCTCGATATATTTTTGCAGATATCTCAAAGCTCCGTCTGCACATATAACGGTTTTTCCTGCGAAAGAAATAGATTTTAACGTTTTTTCCGAAGGGGCGTCGCCGTTAAGAAATATCAAACCTTCCTTCATTTTCTCATTTCCTCTATCGTGGCTTCCGGTTTTGCGCTGCCAAAAATAGCGCTGCCTGCCACTATAGCTTCAGCTCCCGCCATTTTAGCCTCGTTTACGTTTTGACTCGTGATTCCGCCATCTATCTCTATAATACATTTCGGATTTAGCTCGTCTCTCATTTCTTTAATTTGTCTGAGTTTATCAAGCGCAGATGGAATAAATTTTTGACCGCCGAACCCGGGATGCACGCTCATAACCAATACCAAATCGCACTCTTTTATATATGGTCTTACGGCATCTGCAGGCGTTTCGGGGCTTATAACCACGCCGCATTTACAGCCGTATTCTTTAATCAGTGACAAGGTTTCGATTACTTTTTCCGTTGCCTCAACATGGACAGTAATATAATCGGCGCCGGCTGCGGCAAACTGCGGAATATATCTTATAGGCTCGGTAATCATAAGATGTACGTCAAGAGTCAAATCGGTAACTTTTCTAATATCTTTTACCATTTTCGGCCCAAACGTAATATTCGGCACAAAAATACCGTCCATAACGTCACAATGGATCCAATCGGCGCCGCTGTCTTTCATTCTTTTTACTTCTTCTCCCATCTTAGAGAAGTCGGCGCTGAGTATAGACGGCGCAATAATAGTCTTATTCATAATCATTTCCCCCGAAAGTTTTTGTTTTGTTGATTTTTTAGTTTAGTGTAAATGTCTATATACCTAAGGTATCGTCCTTTGTCTATTTCGCCTCTTTCTACGGCGTCTTTAACTCCGCAGTCAGGTTCGCCAACGTGAGTACAGTTCCCGAAATAGCACTCTCTTAATTTAAAATCCCGATAGTAATTTTTTAGCTCTTCCGCTTTTATGTCAAATACGTCCAAAAGACTGAATCCCGGAGTATCGGCAACGTAACCATTTCCGACTCTGAATATTTCCGAAGTAGTCGTAGTATTTTTACCTCGTTCGATACGACTCAAATCTCCTACCTTTTCGTTACGTCCAGTGATAGCGTTTATAAGCGAAGTTTTACCCACAGCCGACTGCCCGGCAAAGCAACATAAACCTTCGATCGTATCGACAAGCTCCTTAACGTCGCCATATTTTGCCGATACAAAAACCACATCGTCTACCGCATCTTTATAGCAACTTATATCGGGCAAAGCCTCGTCACATTTGTTTACACATAAAACAACTTCCATTCCTTGTTTAAAACAATTGATTATCAACTTATCTATCAATGCGTAATCCGGCGAAGGTGAATGACTTATAACTATGATAACTTTGTCCACATTGGCTATAGCCGGTCGAATCAATGAGTTTTTGCGCCCTTTTATCGACGAAATAACATAGCCGTGTTCAGTCAGAGCGAGTTCTGCAAAATCTCCGCATAAAACTGCGTCTTTTTTGTTCTTGTTACGTGACATGCACTCAAACGTGTTCTGTCCGTCAGACACCGTAAATTGAAAGTTTTTATTTTTTATCACTCGATACGTCAACGTAACTTCTCCTTAACTGACCGCATGCACCGCCTATATCTGCGCCAAACGATCTTCTGATTGTTGCCGATACCCCAAAATTTTTGAGCCTTTCCAAAAATCGATCGGCTTCTGCCTTAGTGCAGCCTTTAACGTTTTTTTCTTTAACCGGATTAAGCATAATAAGATTCACGTGCGAAGGATACCCTTTAGTTAACTCGCTAAGCCGTTTAGCGTCAAAAAAGTCAATATTTGAGCCTTTAACCATCGAATATTCAAATATAATCCTTCTGCCTGTTTTTTGAAAATAATATTTTACCGCCCCGATTATCTCGGTTATCGAGTATTTATTGGCTATAGGCATAAGCTGTCTGCGGGCATCGTCGGTAGTGGCGTGCAGCGATACCGAAAGCGTCACCGAAAAGCCGTCGTCTGCAAGCTGCCTTATCTTAGGAACGATACCGCAAGTCGAAAGCGAAATATTACGCTGGCTTATATTGATTCCTCGCTCTCCGCTTACCAGTCGCAAAAACTTAGTCACTTCATCATAGTTGTCCAAAGGTTCGCCGCTACCCATAAGGACTATATTGGTTACAGCTCTTTTTCCTTTTTTCTCGGCAAAAAATCCGTTAAATGCAAGCACTTGCCCGAGTATTTCTCCAGCCGTCAAATTGCGCACCAAGCCGCCTATGCCGCTTGCGCAAAAAGCGCAACCCATTCGACACCCCACTTGCGTTGACACACAAACAGTGTTTCCGTAATCATGCGGCATAAACACGCCTTCCACTATATTGCCGTCGTCGAGAGCAAACAAAAATTTAGCCGAACCGTCTTTGGATACAAAAGTTTCTTTTATCGTTACCCCTAAGGCGAAGCGGCTCTTCAACTGCTCCAACATTTGTTTGGGTAAAACGGTAACATCCTCCCATCTTGCTCCGACGGATACCAAATCATACAATTGTCTGGCTCGAAACGAAGGAGTTAAAATATCTATGTCGTAAAGTTCTTCGAGGGAATAATCAAGTAAATTCTTTCTCATTTTCTTTTCAGCCTCGCTACAAAAAAGCCGTCCGCTCCCTTGTTTATAGCCGGAAGCAACCTTACGAATCCGTCGCAACTATTCCCTACGGCATCTTTAGTAAAATCATCGTTATTACGCAAAAATTCGCTTATAACGTTATCATTTTCTTTTTTAAATATGCTGCAAGTCGAATAGCACAGATATCCGCCTCTTTTTACATACATTTTAGCCGTGTTTAAAATTGCATTTTGCGACTCTACGATTTTTGCTATATCTGTTTGCGTCCTATTAAACATGACGTCGGGTTTGCTCTTAAAATCGCCGCTTCCGCTACACGGAACGTCGCATACGACCAAATCGAACCTATCTAACCATTCCGGCATGATTCGCCTTGCGTCGCACAGACATGCGTTGACGCCCGATTTCATTCTCTTAACATACTTTTCGATTAGCTCGACTCTATGCGGGTGTATATCGCAGCAAATTATACTTGCATTCGTAAGTTCTTCCAAATAAATCGACTTCCCGCCCGGCGCACCGCATAGATCCAAAATCGTATTAGGACTTATTCCGTCTACGTAAGCGTTTACTGCAACTGTCGATGCATATGATTGAACGGTATACTCGCTTGGCACAAGATTTTTCGTAGTCGCATAATTCACGAAAAAGCCGTATCTAGTGCTTTCGTACTCTCCATTCAGTTTCTTTTTCAGCCCCTCTTTGGTAATCACCCTACCGTTATTGCGGATATGTACTCGTTTTTCCGCCTCGCCTTTCATAATTTCTTCTGCTGTTTCGTATCCGTAATCGGATATAAGTTCTTTCACTATCCATAACGGCACACTGTACGTTATGGACAAGTAATCGGCATTACTGACTTCACCGACCTTTGGAAGCGTTACGGATGACGCATTACGCAAAACTGCGTTGACAAAACCGCTTACGCCTTCTTTGCCTAACGCTTTTACGAGTCTTACCGTTTTGTCCGTAGCGGCATAAGCGGGAGTATTTCCGTACCAAAGCATATATAAACCCATTTTTATGGCAATCCCCACACTCGGCTTTGGCTTTTTTTGCGTGAGCTTAGACAAGACATAGTCAAACTGTACGTTTTTCTCCAACGTTCCGTAAAACAAATTCGACACGTATGCCTTGCCGCTTTCGCTGTCAATTTCGTTAAGTTGCTTACTTAAACTAATGGCACCGTACCCCTTTTCGACGAGCACGTTTCGCAGAAGCCGAAAGCAAATCAATTCTCTGGAAATATCAGTTGTCAAAATGCTCTCCTCTATTCAGTCGTTTGCCGTTAAGAAATGCGGCGACATCCATAACTTTTTTACCGGACGGCTGTAACGAAGTTATGTTTATAGCTCCTTTACCGCATCCGACAACTATACCTTTTTTATCCGCTTTAAGCACCTGTCCCGCTTCGCCGTTTTCATCGGACAACGTAGCTCTATAAATTTTTATCCGCTCGCCGTTTAACGTCGAATAGGCAATCGGCGAAGGGTTAAAAGCTCTTATTTTGTTATAAATATTTTCCGCAGAATCGAGCCAGTTTATTAAAGCGTCTTCGTCCTTTATCATTTTACACTTTGTTGCGCCTGACTCGTCTTGTTTTACTTTTACTGCCGTCCCGGCTTCTATTTCGTCAAGAGCTTCGGCAAGCAAGGACGCTCCGACTTCGATCAGTTCCTCGGTCAATTCTCCTGCCGTTTTATCGCCTATCGTCACGCTTTGGCTAAGTATAATATCGCCTGTATCCATACCTACGTCGGTTTGCATTATGGTAACGCCGGTAACTTTATCTCCGTTTAAAATTGCGGACTGTATCGGCGAACTGCCTCTATAACGTGGCAAAAGCGACGTATGAACGTTAACTATGCCGTACCGAGGCAGATCGATTATTTCTTGCGAAAGAATCTGCCCGTAAGCTGCGGTAATAAAAATATCGGCGTCTATTGCCTTAAGTTCGTCTACGTTTTTTTTAATCCTTTCGAACTGATATACTTTTATTCCGTTTTCGACGGCGTACTTCTTCAGCGGGGTCGGCAGCAAATTTCCTTTTCTATCTTTAGCCCGATCCGGTTGCGACACTACGGCGGTTATCGTATGCTTAGGCGGTATTCTTTTCAATATTTCCGCCGAAAACTCCGGCGTACCCAAGAATAATATTTTCACTCGTTGTCACCGCCTTCTCCGTGTTCTCTGTCAATAAACAATATACCGTCAAGGTGGTCTATTTCATGGCAAAACACTCTTGCCAAATCGCCGTGAGCTTTGTATCTGTACACTTGTCCGGTTCTATCTGCCGCATCTACCACTACACAATTGGGCCTAATGATATTCGCTTGTTCTCCGGGTATAGAAAGACAACCCTCAACCTTGCATTGAGTGCCCGATGATTTTACTATCACAGGGTTAACCAATTCATAAAATTCTTCGCCGTCAAGACTCACGACGCAAATACGACGTAACATTCCTATTTGCGGAGCAGCCAATCCTACCCCGTCGGCTTTTATCATTGTTTCTTTCATATCATCGATAACGATACCGAGACGCTCGTTAAACATTTTTACTTCGCTGCACTTTTCTCTCAATATCGGATCGCCGTATTTGACTATACTTCTTAATGCCATCGTTAATCTCCTCAGCTTAAATTGTTGGGATTAGTCTCCACAAAAACGTTAATTTTATTACTTTTGTTATTATCTGCTATTCGATAAATTTCCGTTATATAATTATCGTAATTTTTTTTCAGCCTGAGCAAAATCTGAGCTCTGACCATACCTTTAATTCGTCTCACGGGCGACCACATGTAGTTAAGAAATGCAAAATCTTTCAAGTTATCTTGCGCCAGATTTTTTATTTCGTCATACATCGACTTCAGTGCGTTTCCTACGAGTGATTCGTCCTCTCCGGACACAAGAACCCTGACTATGTAAGTAAACGGAGGAAACAACGTAAGCTCGCGCAAATTACATTCTTTTTCGTAAAATCCTTTGTAATCGTTGGAAATCGCAAATTTATACACATAATGTGACGGGCTGTACGTCTGCAAAATTACCGAACCCGTTTTTTTATCTCTTCCGGCTCTGCCTGCTACTTGAGTAATAAGTTGATATGTTCTTTCGCTCGCTCTGTAATCCGAAAAATGCAAACTCATATCTGCGTCCACTATACCTACAAGGGTAACGTTAGGAAAATCATGCCCTTTGGCTATCATCTGCGTACCGACAAGCACCTGCGCCGAACCCGACGCAAATTCTTCAAGTATTTTCAAATGTGCGTCTTTTCCCTGAGTAGTGTCATTGTCCATTCGCACAACGTTTACATTAAACAATTGTTTAATTCGTTCCACCACTTGTTCGGTACCTACAAAGCCTCTTTTTACATGCGCCGAGCCGCATTTCGGACATATGCTAAAAGGCTTGTACATACTTCCGCAATAGTGGCACTTTAACACGTCATCCTCTTTGTGATAAACCAGGGAAACATCGCATCTATCGCATTTGGCAACATATCCGCAACTTCTGCACATAAGATAGGACGAGTATCCTCTTCGATTTATAAAAATAATCGCTTGATTTCCCTCTGAGATGCAGCTTGCAAGTTTATCCGTCAGTTCTCTCGAAAAAACGTCGTTATTTCCTGCCAGAACTTCTTTGCGCATATCGACAATCGAAATATGCGGCATAGGTTTATGATTGACTCTTTCCGGCAACTCGATTAACTTGTATTCGCCGATTTTTGCCTTATAATAGCTTTCTATAGAAGGAGTTGCGCTGCCCATAACTATATTGCATCCGTTGTAATCTCGTCTGAAGCGAGCGACTTCGGAAGTAAAATAGCGAGGATTGCTTTCGGAAGTGTAACTGGAATCGTGTTCCTCGTCGATAATTATTATTCCCAAATCGGACAGCGGAGCAAACACCGCAGATCTTGCGCCGACTGCGACCACCGCCTCGCCCGAAATCAATCGCCGCCACTCGTCAAATCGCTCTCCCACACTGAGTCCGCTGTGCAATATAGCTACTTTTTCACCGAATCTCGCTCTGAACAAAGCAAACACTTGCGGTGTAAGCGATATTTCGGGTACAAGCATTATGGCTGTTTTGCCTCTATCCAGTTGATCGGATATACAACGCATATATACTTCGGTTTTACCGCTGCCAGTCACTCCGTGCAGTAAAAAAGTTTGTTTGCTACCTGAGCTTATCTCATCAACAGCCGATTGCTGCGCCGGCGTAAGCGTAACAAACTTGTTTTCTCTCTTTACGTCCTTGTACGGAACTCGGTTTACGCCGACTTCCGTTACTTTGAATATACCTCTCTGAACCAGATTTCGCACTGCGGCAGCCGAACAGCGAGAGCTCAGCTCGCTATAAGGCACGGTTCCTCTCTCTTTGACATATTCGTAAGCCTGCTTCTGCATAACAGCGTTTTCTTTGATTACGACGGGGGTTTTATCGTCTATGCAAACGATTTTTTGCACAAGCTCTTTTACTTTACCGCCTCGCATTTGCGAAGGAATAAACAAACGCAAAACATCTATTATTCTAAGATTGTAGCGTTTGCGCATATACTCCATAAGTTTCATCATCTCCGGCGTTATTACCGGGTATGCGTCCATAACTCCAATGATATTTTTTACTTTATCTAACGAAAGTTCCGAACTCTCGGTGAGTTCTATTACGTAACCTTCGATAACCCTATTGCCAAAAGGAACCGAGACTCTACACCCCGGCTCCACACAAAGATCTCCGACGTCATAGTCGAATACTCTGTCCAATTCGTTATTGCTTATGTCGACTATTACCTTAGCAAACATCGCTTATCTTATCCAAAATCACATCGGCTAATCGAGCTTTCGTCATCATAGGTAAGCTCTCCTCTCCGCTACGGGTAACTATGGTAGCTACGTTTGTATCCACGTCAAAACCCGCTCCGCTTTCGGTTACGTCGTTAGCGACCGCCATATCAGCGTTTTTCGCAATAAGTTTCCTTTTTGCGTTTTCCACCAGATTTTGCGTTTCGGCAGCAAAAACCACGAGCTTGCGTTTGCCTTTAACCTTTCCGATCGTAGCCGCTATATCGGGATTTTTTACAAAATCCACATGCAACTCGCCGCTTTTTATTTTGTTATCGCTAAAATAAACGGGCTTATAATCCGAAGGAGCGGCAGCCATTATAATGACGTCCGCATTTACAGCATACTCCGCCGTTTTATCCAGCATCTCTTCGGTAGTTGTCACTCTGACAATCGTACATTCTTTGGGTAGCTGCACCGAAACGTAGCCGCAAATCGCAATGACATCTGCGCCACGCTCCATAGCTGCGTTTATAATCGACAGTCCCATTTTTCCGCTGCTTGCGTTTGTAATAAAACGAACGGGATCTATGTATTCTCTCGTCGATCCCAACGTAACCAAAACCGTCTTACCGACATAATCACGCCTCGGCTTAAGAATGTCGACTATACGGTCTACTATCGAGTGCGGCGATGCAAGTCTGCCTTTCCCTTCGTCGCCGCAAGCAAGCACTCCGCTTTCGGGTTCAACAAACAAAAAGCCACGTCTTATAAGAGTATCTTCGTTTTGCTTATATGAAGCAGAATTGTACATGTTAACGTTCATAGCCGGCGCAATAAGCACGGGCTTAGTAAATGCCATAACCGTGGTAGACAAAAAATCGTCGGCAATGCCGGTTGCGAGTTTGCCGATGACGTTTGCCGTACAGGGTGCAATCACAAAGATATCGCATTTTTTGGCAAGCGAAACGTGCTCGACTTCCCACTCTCTGTCAGGGTCGAAATTTTTTGTAACCACTTTATTACCCGATAACGTTTCAAACGTAAGCGGAGCAACAAAATTTATGGCATTTTGCGTCATTATAACATGTACGTCCGCACCTAATTTTTTTAATGAGCTCACTATTTCGCAAGCTTTGTAGGCGGCGATACCTCCCGTGACGCAAACAGCTATTGTCTTGCCCGAAAGAATCAAATCGCTAATCCTCGTAAGCTAACCTAACTTTGCCTTCATACACTTCCTTAGATGCGTATGTTATGGAGTTTTCGCCGCTCGCCTCAAGTAAGTCGGACTTTTTATCTTCCAAAAATCTTGCTCTTTCCGCAACCAATATAGCGAGTTCGTACTTGCATCCTACTTTTTGCACCAATTTATCAATAGGCGGATCAATCAACATAAATATTACTCCTTGCAACTGCCGAAAAGCAGTTTGTTTAATTTTTGTTTATTCCTGAACACCTTAGAGCGTTCGGAAAGAATTATACCCACGGCTTTCTGAATAGATTCGTCCAAAACACCGTTAAAAATAATATAATCGAAATTTTCACATTCGGCGAGCTCTCTTCTCGCCTCGAATAGTCTTCGCACAATGCTCTCTTCGGAGTCGGATGCTCTGCCCCTAAGGCGGCTTTCCAAAAGTTCGAAAGACGGCGGCATAATGAATATCGTGACGCATTCCGGAAATTTATCTTTTATCTGTCTCGCTCCGCAAACGTCAATCTCGAGCATGATGTCCTCGCCTTTGTCTACCACGTCCATAACGTGTTTTTTGGGAGTACCGTAAAAATTTCCGAAAACCTCGGCGGTTTCCAACAGTTCATCGTTTTTAAGCATCTGTTCGTACTGCTCTATGGTACGAAAATAATACTCGACGCCTTCTCGTTCCTTTTTGCGGGGTTGACGAGTCGTAACGGACACCGAAGTATGAATAGAAGGCATCCTTTCCAGTATAGAATTATATATCGTGCCTTTACCGGCTCCCGAAGGACCGCTGATAACTATCAACAAACCTTTATCCATAATTTATTCCACGTTCCTTATCTGCTCTCTTATCTTTTCCAACTCGTTCTTCATTTCTACGACGTGATTAAGCAGCTCGATGTCTGCAGACTTACTGCCCATCGTATTTATTTCTCTATTCATTTCCTGAGCCAAAAAATCCAGCTTTCGTCCGGCCTCACCATCAGATTCTATCACGTCGGTAAATTGGCTTATATGCGAATCCAATCTGCTTATTTCTTCGTTAATGTCCGCTTTGTCGGCAAAGAACGCAACTTCGTTGATAAGTTTGGCTTGATCGACTTCAACCGAACATAAATATTCTTCGATACGCTTAGTAAGCTTTACTCTGTATTCGTCTATCACGAAAGGAGCTCTCTGCTTAATCATATCAAGATGAACTCTTATGTTGTCTATAAGTCTCTCAAAGTCGGCTTTAACCGTAAGTCCTTCCGTCTCACGCATCTCGTTAAGAGAAATAACGGCGTCGGACACCGCTTCGTCGAGCATGTCGCATAAAACATCGGACTCATCGTCCTTAACAAGCGTTATAACGTCTGGGCAGCGCATGAGATCGGAGTTTGAAAACTCGTCCGGTATACCGAATCTGGCAGAAAGCTCGCCGGCTGCTTCGGTATAAAGGGATGCCAACTCGTGATCTACGCAAACCGATGCGCCGCAAGAAGTATCTTTAAGGTCGAAATATACGTCTATACTGCCACGTTTAAGTACGGCTGAAATGCGTTTTCGTATAATTTCGTCACCTGCCATGAGATACTTGGGCAATCTGCTGTTTATTTCCAAAAATCTGTTATTTACAGATTTAAGCTCCACTGTAAGCGCCTTTGTGCCGTAATTCGACACGCCTTTTCCGTATCCCGTCATGCTTTTCATAAAAAACACCTCTGTAATGTAGCAAGCCTATAAATCTTCGGCTGCCTAAAAAACTATAGTCGTTTAAGCCGCTTACGCTCAAAGCACAGCCAAAATATTCACATTTATATTATATCATAAGATAAAAATAAATTCAACTGTTTAGAAGCTGCAAAAACTCATTCTCGTCCAATATTTTTATGCCGAGACTGCGGGCTTTGTCGAGTTTAGAACCTGCATTTTCACCTGCAACTACAATATCGGTAGTTTGCGTTACCGAGCTTTGCGCCTCGCCGCCGTTTCTGCGAATAAGTTCGGCTGCCTGGCTTCTCTTAAGTGAAGTCAAAGTGCCTGTTAAAACCACCTTTTGGCCCTGAAAAACGCCGCCGCTGCGAGAGAAATAAACGGGATTCACTCCGAGATTTTTCAGATGCGACAATTTTTCCTTATGCTTGATAAAATATTCGACGATATAGGAAGCGGTAAGCTCGCCGACGTCCGGCAAAAGCGCAAGATCCTCTTTTGTTGCGTTTTGCAAAGCTTCGAACGATTGATATTTATCCGCTAAATCGGCAGCCATTTTTTTGCCGACGTTCGGAATACCTAACGCCGCTATAAATTTACTGAGTTCGACATCCTTGCTCTTAGCTATGCTTTTGAGTATCTTTTCCGGTTTCTTATCCTTAAATCCTTCCAAATCGGCAAAATCTTCTAATTTTAACTTATATAAATCCTCTACAGAGTTCAAACCTGTTTTCTTATGCAAAAGCTCTATCGTCTTTTCGCTGATTCCGTCAATATCCATACAATCTTTCGATGCGTAGTGGGTAATTCTTCCCACAATTTGCGGAGTGCAACCATACTCGTTAGGGCAAAACAAATTTGCTCCTTCTTCCTCCAGCTTCGAGCCGCATGACGGACAATACTGCGGCTTTGGAACGTTGATTCCGTCAAGCTCCTGCGCCACCCCCAGAACTTCGGGAATAACGTCGTTACTCCTGCGAATAAACACGGTTCCGCCGATTTTAATTTTTTTACGTTCTATATCGCCGTAATTGTTAAGCGTAGCTTTTTTGACTGTTGCGCCGCAAAGCTCGACAGGCTCCAATACAGCGAGCGGCGTAAGTTTACCGGTTCTTCCTACCTGCCACTTTACATCTTTTAGCATGGTTGTGGTTTCTTCCGCCTCAAACTTATAAGCTATAGCCCATCTCGGAAATTTATCGGTAAACCCAAGCTTTTCTCTCAGTTTTACGTCGTTAACCTTGATAACCATTCCGTCTATATCAAAGTCAAGCTCATCCCTCTTTACTCCTTGTATAGCCTCTATTATTCTATTTATGTCAGACGTAACAAGCAATTTTTCTGTCTTAAAGTGATTATCTTTAAGTATTTCTATCATTTGAGCCTGCGATTTTATTTCTTCTTCGCTATAGTTAACATTATAAAAAACAATATCCAGATTGCGGGATGCTGTGACTTTGGGATCTAGATTTCGCACTGCGCCTGCCACTCCGTTTCGCGCATTTTTGAGCGGTTCTTTTGCGGTAAGATTATATGCTTTAAGTGCGCTCAAACGCAT
This sequence comes from Firmicutes bacterium CAG:552, assembly GCA_000435495.1. Lineage (GTDB taxonomy): Bacteria > Bacillota > Clostridia > Christensenellales > Pumilibacteraceae > CAG-552. The sequence goes on from FR884055.1 coordinate 97,186, forward strand.
TATGCCCTCGCCTTGCGCTTCCATAATTCCTTTATACTTTATAGAAAGCGGAATAGATTTTATAGTTTTAACTTGTTCCGTTACGTCTTCGCCGACAGCTCCGTTACCTCTCGTAGCCGCACCGACAAATAATCCGTTTTCATAAGTAAGACACAGAGTCAACCCGTCCAACTTGTACTCGAGCGTATATTCTATTTCTTTACCACCGTTTATCTCTTTGAGTTTTTCATCCCACTCAATCAGCGCCTCAAACGTTTTGCATTTATCGAGGCTGTACAGTCTCTTAATATGCGTATGAGGAGTAAACTCCTTTATCGGTTCGCCGCCCACCCTTATGGTTGGCGAATCGGGCAAAACGACGCCTTCGCTTTTTTCTAACGCAACAAGCTCGTCGTAAAGCAAATCATATTCTTTGTCCGAAACTATCGGATTATCTAAAACGTAATAGTCGTAAGCATATTTATTCAGCAGCTCCACAAGCTCTTTCATTCTTTGCGAATTCATCGATTACTCCTTACTTATAGGCGCATACGCAAGCGCAATATTCATCTTTCCGTATCCGTCAAACTCTATAATAGCCGATTGTGATATTCCTGTTCCTTTTACGGAAACGATTCTGCCGACTCCGAATTTACGATGTCTAATTTTGTCACCCTCTTTAAAATCAAGTTGTTCGGTCGTAGCTCGTCGACTCGGTTTGTTTGCGGAAGAAACAAATTTATTCACCTTTTCCGTGCGAGAGCGCATCTCGTCCAAAGAACTATCGCTGTCGTAATCATACGACTCTTCGCTTCTGAGCGTTCTTCGTGGAGTCGGCTTTATGTCTAACCCTATTTCCGCTAAAAAGCGGCTCGGAGCAGTCGGCGAGGTCTGACCGTACATAAAACGAGAACGAGCTTGCGTAATATACAGCCTTTCCATAGCTCTGGTTATCGCAACATAAAATAATCTTCTTTCTTCCTCTATTTCCGGTTTCATTTTCGCTCTCGAAATCGGGAAAAGTCCCTCTTCCATTCCCACAACGAAAACAACCTTAAATTCCAAACCTTTTGCACTGTGAGCTGTTGCTATATTTACACAATCACCGCCGTCCTCCTGATCCAAATCGCTCCAAAGAGAAACAGACTGCATATAATCCTGCACGGAAGCCCCGGGGTTATTAGAAGAATATTCCTTTATAGAAGCCACCAATTCGCTTATATTCGCTTTTCGTGCGTCATTTTCTTCATTTGGTTCCGAATACAGAGTTTTCAAATCGAGCATTCTTACAAGATAGCTCATCAGTTCGTACAGCTCGAGTTCGCCTTTATACTTGTTTAAATTTCTGATAACCGCAGCAAACGGTGCTACTTTGCTTTGAACCGCAGCCCCCAATCCCTCGTTTTCCACATTTACGATGACATCATACAAACTGCGAGAAGTATCTATCGCACGCATGGAAAGTTTGTTTATCGTGCTTGCGCCTATTCCTCTTTTAGGAAAGTTTATTACCCTCGTTATAGCCTCGTTATCGAGCGGATTGGCGATTATTCTGAAATACGCCAAAAGATCTTTTACTTCCTTTCGATCAAAGAATTTAAATCCGCCGTATATTCGATGAGGAATCCCGTACTGCAAAAATCTTTGCTCAAACGGTCGAGAAGTTGCATTTACCCTCATAAGCACTGCGAAATCCGACAATTTATATCCCTTTCGTCGTAGTCCGAAAATAGTTTGCGCAACATAATCGGCTTCTTCTCCGTCGCTTTTCGCAGCATAATATTCGGGCTTTATTCCTTCATCGTTATCTGTCCAAAGTTTTTTTTCTATTCTCGACGTGTTGTTAGCTATAAGCTTGTTGGCAAGCGAAATTATATTTTTCGTGGAACGATAATTTTGCTCCAACTTATATACTCGGCAATTAAAATCGCTTATATACTTCCGAATATTGGATATATCCGCTCCGCGCCAACCGTAAATACATTGATCTTCGTCTCCGACCGCACAAACGTTACGATACTTAGCCGCAAGAATTTTTATAAGCTCATACTGGATGGCATTGGTATCTTGAAACTCGTCTACGTGAATATACTTGAATTTCTCCTGATAATACTCCCTCGCCTTAGAAGATTCACACAAAACTTTTTTTGCGTTAAGCAATAAGTCATCGAAATCCATTGCATTATTCTCTTTTAAGCTGAATATGTATTGCCTATAACAGTCGCATATATCTTCAATTGACGTAACGTAAGCATACTCTGTCAGATATTCGTCTGCATCTAGTCCCAAGTTCTTTGCATTGGAAATGTGATACGAAACCGCCTTTTTAAAATCAGCATCGCTATCTTTTTCCTTAAGAATGTCTGCTATTAGCTTATCTTTTTCCGACTCGGTGTAAATGCTAAACGACGAAGAATATCCTATTTCATTCGCAAATCTGCGCAGCATTTTTGCGCACATGGAATGAAATGTGGAAATCCATACGTCTTTACCCTCCGGCGTCATTTGGCAAACTCGCTCAGCCATTTCGTTTGCCGCCTTATTAGTAAACGTTATAGCCAAAATATTATACGGAGGCACGCCTTTTTGATTGATAAGGTACGCTATCCTATGCGTCAACAATCGAGTTTTGCCGCTTCCTGCGCCGGCAGTAACCAAAATTGCGCCTTCGGTATCGAGTACAGGCAGTAACTGCTCTTTATTTAACTTACTAAGATCATATTCCATAAGTTACATTATACCTTACAAAAGTCCTCGCCGTCAACGAATTGGCATTAGTGACAATCAAAAAACAAGCCGTATCGGTAACGGTATTAAAAATTTTTCTCCGTCATACCCCGACACGGCTCGTTTATTAAATTATTTATTAATTCTGTCTTTATACGGAAGAAACAACTCTGATATTTCGTTAGCGGAAAGATGACTTTTTTGCATCAATTCGTTTGACAGAACATCCAACATATCTTTATTTGCTCTTATTTTCTCTATGGCTTGCGCCATTTGCTCAGACAACAGTTTGTTTACCGCCTTACGGACTTCCTTAGCGACATCGCCGCTACGAAGCGTACGGGGATCGGAAACGGCTAGCCCGCATTCGTCCACCATTCCGTACGAACACACAATACGTTCGGCTATAGCCGTTGCCGAAACAAGATCTCCGCTCGCTCCGGTCGATACGCCTCCGCACTCGCCGTAACATACTATCTCGGCAGCTCGACCGCCTAACGCCACTCTTATTCGACTAAGCAACTCGTCTTTAGTATATATGGTCTTCTTTTCGGTCGAATCGTGCTGCATATATCCGCCGTGGTCGGATCTGGCTACGATTGTCAAATAAGACGGAGTTTCTCCGGATTGCCAACACAAAAAAGCATGCCCCGCCTCGTGTCTTGCCACTCGTTCGACCTCAGCTTCGCTCCAATTCTTCTTTTCTCCGTTTACATACGTTTCGAAAGCTTCATCCAAAATGTCGGCTTTCACCTTGTTTAATTCGGCACGCAAAGCCTGTCGCAGCGCAAATTCAAATATGGAATCGAGATCGGACAAACTCATTCCGACTGTCCGAACGGCTAAGTTGTCTATATCTTGCTCGCTTATATCGAACATTGCGTTTTTTGCGCATTTTCTTAACATAAATTGCTTTCGCTCTTCGTCCGTAGGTAAATCCACATATATGCGTCTATCAAATCGCCTAACCAAAGCCTGATCCAAACTACGAGGTGACCCCGGAGCAACATCGAAATTAGTAGCAGCCAAAACAAAAACCGGCTTTGTGGAATCCACGTTAAATCCGTCCATTTCCGCAAGCAACGCAGTAAGCGTCTCTTCGCCTGCAGCCACACGCTCGTCTCCGTGCCGTTCTTTTGCGATTGCATCGATTTCGTCTATAAAGACTATAGTCGGAGCGTACTTTCGAGCCGAACGGAACAAATCGTGCACCTTCTCCGGTCCCTCTCCAACATATTTTTTTAAAAATTTATTACCTTCGGTATAGATAAAAGTTACTCCGGATTGTGCGGCAAGCGCTTTAGCCAACATCGTTTTACCTGTGCCGGGAGGGCCATAAAGAAGTGCGCCTTTGGGCATTTTCACCCCGGCAGCAGCAAACTTTTTGGGGCTTCTTAGGTATTCGGCAAAATACTTTAATTCGGATTTTGCGTCCTGCGCACCTATAATATCGTCAAAATCAACGTCAGGCTTATTATTTTTAGTAACGAATCCGCACGAATCCTCTGCGTCAACCGCTGCCGCCATATCGAAATCAATAAGTTTTATCGTTGCTTTCTTGCCGTTTTTGCTCACGGTTTGTGCAGTCGTGAACGAAACAACTTTGTTTGTCTTAGCCAGCAAGTTCATATTTTGTTGTTGATAAACATTTACGCAAATTTGCTTAAGCGCATTTCCTATTTTGTCGTCGAGCCTGACAACGTCTCTTGCTCCTTCCTTAAAAAGAGACATCTTTTCTTCTTCGGTCAACGAATATGCAGAAGTTTCCAACACATACACAGGCAAAGACTGTCCGAGTTTTGTCAAATAATCGAACATATCTGCCGAAACCGACTCCTGATCTTCTATGTTAAGATACTTGACGCTACCCCTCTTACCGTAGCTTAGATCAATCAAAATAACACATATATCTTTATGAGAAATAATATTTTTTGCCTCATCTACGGTTTTAGCCGATATTATTTCCACATCCTTGCAAACTTTTTTGCAATTTCTGACAGTTTTGTCGCTGCCAAACACGAGAGCGGTTAACTTTTCTTCTCCGAAAAATAAATTGTACGCTTCGCTCGATTCGTCGATTTCGGTGACAAATTCAATTTTTGTCAAATCGGAAATACTTGTTTGAACCTTATCTGACGCTACCAAACGCAGCAGTTCGTAAATCTCGCCGTTAAAGAAACTTTCCGCCCTGCTCTTTATCATTCGAGCGTCGGCGTTTCCCCCTTCCGAAAACAGCAGCGCAGTATAAACCTTCTCGTCTATATCCACGGAAACTCCCGCATTCTTGGAAAAATTGCTTGCACTTCGCAAAATTTCTTTTTTCGCTATGTGTCGCAAATCGTGCGCCATAATATGATTGAACATTATTACGTTTCCGGATGCGAATCGAGAACACAATGCAGCCGGAAAATACGAAGAACCGCTCAGAGGGTTAATGTCGTTTCTTAAGGCTTTAAGCACGACCTTACGAGACAAGCTCGAAAAATCTCCGTCGCTTTCACTCTCGTACAGTTGTTTTCCTGCATTCGTGGTAAATATAATAATTGCATCTTTAAACGAAACTTCCTCGTCCGTGTAATTATCTCGCAATCGTCCGGCATCGAGCATCTGCAAAAACAAATGAATCACACACAAATGCGCTTTTTCCACTTCGTCGAACAACAATATGCATTTAGGATGTTCACTGACAAATCCGGTCACGTTACCACTCTTCGCATTTTTATACACTTTATCCGAACCGCAAAATTCTAAATTAGCTTCTTTATCAGCATATTCGCTCATATCGAATCGCATAAACGGCAGCGACAATTTTTCGGCGGCGACTTCTGCCAAAAATGTCTTACCTACGCCCGGAGGCCCGGCAAAAAGATATGTAGCTCGAGGTTTTTTCCTATCTATGTCTGTCATAGACAGCAATTCCGCTTGAAAATAACCGGTTGTAAATACGTTAACGGCATTATCCTGACCGTATACGGTATCTAACAATTCCGACTGTAACGTCTTGACTTTATCTACAAGTTTTGATATTTCCTCTTTTACCGAAGGTTTTTCTTCTTGCACATGCAACTCTTTTCCTAAGTCAAGCATTGCTTTTATCTTGCTTGCGGACTCCCTTATCTCAGCCAACATTTCTTCGTCGTCTTTCGTTTCGTCCGAAGGCAATATTTCATCTACTATGTTCTGTACGGTTTGGGCATCGACGTTTTCTTTATTTTCGCCTATCGCAGCTTTTATTGCATCGCTTGGATTGTCTATAATCTTGTTAAACAATACAGACGGCATAAGCGACTCGCCGCCTTCTTTCTCTACGGCGTCTTTTGCTTCGAAAATCATTTTTTGCATATAAAGTCCGTCGTAGAAAGAACCGTTGCCGCCTTCTATATATTCAAGCAATTTACTCTTAAGCTGTTCGGCTGTGATATTAAGCGATTTTAGTTTTTCCGTAACCGTCGCTACGAACTCACTGCCCGAAAAAGTCTTTTCTTTACTTACCCCGCATAGCAATGCTACCAAAAATTTTTCCGCAGTAACAGTTTGAGCCTTACCTATATTTTTTGAAAATTCGATAATTTCATTAAGCAGTTCGCTATTTTTTACGTTTGTCATCATACATCTGCCTTTCTTTAGTTTTGTTATAATAGCCGACTTACAAGAAAAATAACGGCGACATGCTCCCACGTCGCCGCTATCGACAATTTATTTTAGCCCAAATTTCTAAGCTCGTCAAATTTGTTTATATCAATCAAGCCTTTGTTAAGTGCCATAAATTTATCATTGAAAAAGTCAACCATGGCGCACGGACAATTTACGATATAATTAAACAATTCGTCTCCCACAACGGTATCGCCGGCAAAACAAACAGCCAGACGGAAAGTCACTAAGCCCTCTTTTACGTCATAGTCGAAACCGCCGTCAGCCATTCCGTAGTTTGCAATGCAAATTGCTAGGGCTCCGTCCATACGCTTATCCTCGGAAAAAGCAAACGGCATTGGAGATATAACTCGAATAAGCTGACGCTCTGCATCCACGTTTATCATATAATGCATCGGTAAATCTTCACCCGTTACGGTAAATATTACACCCATATCTTCTTCGTTTTTCTCGTATGTCCAGTTTCTGTCATCGAGATTTTTACATAATTGTCTGTACAATAATGCTGCTTTATTCTTCTTTTCTTCTTCGTTCATACTCATATCTCTTCTCTTTAGTTTTTATTTATCATATCGGCAAGCTGATTTAAATCAATTGCTCCCTTTGCTAACATAAGCAAAACGTCGTTGTACTTGTCTACCGTGCTGCACGACACAAACAGCAAATATTTAACAACCTCATCCGAAACGCTTATTCCCTTAAAATTAGTGGACATTCGGAAATAAAGTCTACCGGTCTTGACATTAAAATCAAATACGCCGTTGATAATCGAATCGTTCATCATGCAAATAGCCAACGCTATCTCCATGCGCTTATCTTCGGGAACGACAAACGGCAAATTAGATATAAACATAAGAGTGTATCGCTCCGCATCTGCCGCAATGTAGAAATCTATCGGCAAATCGTCGCCTCTCGTAACGGATTTTATACTAAAATCATCATTGCCTTTAGTATAAGTCCACCCCATACTGTCCAATGTTGCGCATAAAGTGTCATACACCTTTTTTGCCGCAACAATCTTTTGTTCTTCGCTCATGATATCCTCGAATAATGTGTTTTAATCGTTAAAACAATACTTTGTATCATTTTACCGTTACTATTTTAACACATTAAATAGATTAGTGTCAAGTAAAACTTTTTATTTTTCGACAACAATAGATTTTTCGTTAAGTAATTAGGCTAACTTAATTTACTAATTCGCTCCCTATTATATCTTTCTTTGAGTTCGACGAATTTTTTAGACAATTCAAGCACGTACAATTGTTTTTCTTCTCCGCTAAGGCAATCATATTTTGACTTATCCATAAGTCTTGCTATCGGATTTATAATAAATTCTTCGCTATCGAGAATATCTTTGACTTTTTTGTACAATTCTTCCTCCTTTACTTCGCTGGAATTTACCGTCACCGACACGTCTCTCATATACTTTTCTCGTTGCATATCGCTTGCAAGTTTTTGAGCTTCGTAAGTTCCGCCCTTTGTATTTATCATACGCTCTTTTTCTTGTTGCATTTTCTCCCAATATCCCATTTTCATACGCTGCTTTGCCAGCATCGCTCTGCGTTTCAATTCGCTTATCTCTTTTTTAGCCATGACTTTTTCCTCCACATAAAAGAAATTGTCCGAAGACGTTATAATGATTTTATCACTATTTGCCGACAAAAGCAGCTATGTCGACTTAAATTGTTATATTTATAGCAAAATACAATTTTTTCTGCATTTGTCGCTCTTTTTAACTGAAAATATGTAAATATAGCAAAAAGGACAGGCTCGCCGTTTACAGCAAGCCTGTCTTTTCAAATGTACCTACGTTATATTACATCATTTACGTCTGATTACATATTTACGTCGTCACGATAGAGAGGATATTTTTCGGTAAGTTTTTTAACTTCCGCTCTGACATAATCAAGAGCGCCCTCTTTCTCCTTGATAACCTTAGCGATACAGTTACCGATGACTACCATATCTTCTTCCTTCATGCCTCTGGTGGTTACACTGGGAGTTCCTACTCGAATACCGCTCGTAACGGACGGTTTTTGAGGATCGTTGGGAATGGAGTTCTTATTTACGGTAATGTTGCACTCGTCAAGCAACGTTTCGAGCTCCTTGCCGGTAATATCGAAATTGGTAAGATTTACAAGCATAAGGTGATTGTCGGTACCTCCGGAAACGAGTAATACGCCGTTATCTTGCAATGTCTTTGCCAACGCCGCTGCATTAAGGACAATCTGATGCTGATATGCCTTAAATTCGGGCTTAAGCGCTTCGCCGAAAGCAACTGCCTTGCCTGCGATAACATGCTCGAGCGGACCGCCCTGAATTCCGGGGAAAACTGCCTTGTTGATTTTTTTGGAAATCTCTTCGTCGTTGCACATAATAAGACCGCCTCTGGGCCCTCTGAGGGTTTTGTGGGTGGTAGTCGTTACAACGTCTGCATACGGGAACGGACTGGGATGCTCCCCGGCGATTACAAGACCTGCGATATGCGCTATATCGGTCATGAGGTAAGCGCCTACTTTATCTGCGATTTCTCTAAAACGCTTGAAGTCAATAGTACGAGAATATGCGCTTGCGCCGGCAAGAATAAGCTTGGGATGATGCTCGAGAGCAAGTCTTTCTACTTCGTCGTAATTAATGGTTTCGGTAACCGGATCGAGTCCGTAAGATACTATGTTGTAGTTCTTTCCGGAGAAGTTTACGGGGCTACCGTGCGAAAGATGTCCGCCGTGAGCAAGGCTCATACTCAATACCGTGTCGCCTATGTTAAGCAAAGCTACGAATACGGCAAGGTTTGCAGATGCGCCGCTGTGAGGCTGAACATTGGCATAATTGCAATTGAAAAGCTTTTTCGCTCTTTCGATTGCAATCGTCTCTACTTCGTCAACATACATGCAGCCGCCGTAATAACGCTTTCCGGGATAACCTTCGGCGTACTTGTTGGTAAGATGCGATCCTACTGCAGCCATAACTGCCGGGCTTACGAAGTTTTCGCTTGCAATAAGCTCGATATTGTTACGCTGACGACTAAGTTCGCGTCCCATACTTGCTCCCACTTCGGGATCAATTTCGTTAATAAGTTTCAAATCTATCATAACAAAACTCCTTTGAATTGTTGTCTCAATTATATTTCTTTTGAAACGAACGCTGCATTTTGCGCACCGTTCATAAGATCAGCCAAAGAAACGTTTGCCGTTGCACCGTCAGCCATGCGTTTTAGCGTAACGGCTCCGCTTTCCGCCTCACTTTCTCCTATTACCGCAACATACTCGGCATTGCGTTTGTTTGCAAACTTAAGCTGAGCCTTTACGCTGCGGCCCATAAAATCGGCTTCTGCCGAATATCCGTTGCGTCTTAGAGAAGAAACTATTTTTCCGCATAAATCTCTGTTTGACGGCGACTGATTAGCAATGTAAAAATTAAGTCTTCTTTTGGGAAATTCTTTTTCGTATGCATCTAAAAGCATTATCAAACGCTCTATTCCCATACCGAAGCCGACGCACGGCGTGTGTTTTCCCCCTATAGACTCCACGAGGTTGTCATACCTTCCGCCGCCGCAAACCGTGCCTTGAGCTCCGAGTGACGTCGTTACAAACTCGAATACCGTCTTGGTATAATAGTCCAAGCCTCTTACTATAGACTTATTTACTTTGAACGGAACACCTTCGTCCGTAAGAATTCGTTGCAACTCATCAAAGTGAGCCCGGCAATCGTCACAAACATAATCCAATATAACCGGCGCATCTTTAACTATTGCTTTGCAGCCCTCTTCCTTACAGTCAAGTATACGCAAAGGATTAGTCAAAAATCTTCTTTTGCAATTATCGCACATTTTATCTACGCAACCGCCTAAATACTCTTTAAGCGCAGCGTTATACTTTTTGCGACACTCCGGACAACCTATGCTGTTTATGTTAAGCTCCAAATCCTTTACGCCGACTTTACTTAACAACGTAAAGGCAACGTTAATTGCCTCCGCATCCATATACGGGGATTCCGAGCCGTAAAATTCTGCTCCGAACTGATGATGTTCTCTGAGCCTGCCGGCCTGAGGCGCTTCGTATCTAAAGACAGGAGTTACATAATACAGCTTAAGCGGCAGCGACATTGCATCCAAAGCGTTTTCGATATAACTTCTTGCTACGGCAGCAGTGCCTTCGGGTTTAAGCGTAATCGACCTTCCGCCCTTATCCTCAAAGGTATACATCTCCTTGGAAACGACATCGGTTTCGTCTCCGATTGAACGCAAAAACAACTCGGTATGCTCGAAAGTAGGCGTCCTTATTTCGCTCATATCAAATAAATCCGCTACTTCCCTTATGTTTTTTTCTATATAGTGCCACTTTTCGCTTTGCGAAGGCAGCACGTCTTTTGTGCCTTTAGGTATATTTACCATAACCGCTCCTACAGTATATAACGTTTAAGGTCATGATCCATTGCTTGCGAACCGAGATGCTCGACAACGTACTTCTCGTCGATTACCACGTCTATAACCGGGTGATCGCCGCTTGCGTTAAAACTTACGTCTTCGAGAAGCTTTTCCATTATGGTATATAGTCTTCTTGCACCGATATCTTCCATGGTGCAATTTTCCTCATAAGCGACTCTCGACATAGCCTTTATAGCGTCATCTTTGAATATCAAATTTATATTATCCACACCGAGAAGCTGAGCATACTGCTTAGTAATCGCATTTTCGGGAATGGTGAGAATGTTTACGAAGTCCTCGTAAGACAAGCTGTTCAGCTCGACTCTTATAGGGAATCTGCCCTGAAGTTCGGGTATCAGATCTCCGATGCTCGATACATGAAATGCGCCGGACGCTATAAACAAAATGTAATCGGTTTTTACGGCGCCGTACTTAGTCATTACCGTGCTGCCTTCGACTATAGGCAAAATGTCACGCTGAACGCCCTCTCTGGATACGTCCGGACCGCTCGAAGCTCCCTTTCCCGCTATCTTATCTATTTCGTCTATAAATATAATGCCCTCTTGCTCCGCTCTGCGTATGCCTTCGGTAGTTATGTTATCCATATCTATCATTTTTTCGCTTTCGCCGGCGGTGAGAATTTTTAAGCCTTCTTTTACGGTTACCTTTCTATGCTTTTTCTTTTTGGGAAGAAATCCTCCCATTATCTGTCCGATGTTAAGTTCTACACCACTTCCGGGCATTAATTCCATGCTCTTAGGTTCGTCGTCAAGCTCGAGTTCGACAATTACGTTATCGAGTTTTCCTGACCTAAGATCTTCGTATACACTGCTTTTAAGCACGTCTTCGGCGATATCGGAATTCTTAGCTTTTTTAGCTTTTATTATAGCGTCGGCTATACTTTTTTCCGCTCGTTCCCTTGCCTTAACTTCAACTTCCTGAATCTTTTCCTCTTTAACAAGGCGAATTGCCGTTTCGGCAAGATCCCTTACCATGGATTCCACGTCTCTGCCGACATAACCTACTTCGGTAAATTTAGTAGCTTCCACCTTAATAAACGGGGCTTTTACGAGTTTTGCAAGCCTTCTGGCTATCTCTGTCTTACCTACACCGGTAGGACCCTTCATGATTATGTTCTTAGGAGTTATTTCGTTTCGAATTTCTTCGGGCAAACGGCTTCTACGATATCTGTTTCTGAGTGCGATTGCGACGGCTTTTTTTGCCTCGCTTTGTCCTATGATATATCTGTCAAGTTCGGCAACAATGGCCTTGGGAGACATTTCCATATTAAACCTCCTCTACGACAAGATTGCCGTTTGTAAACACACAAATTTCGCTTGCAATCGTCATAGCCTCTACCGCTATATCTCTTGCGCTCATATCCGTATTTTTTGCCAATGCTCTCGCCGCCGCAAGAGCATAGTTACCGCCGCTGCCTATCGCACAAATTCCGTTTTCGGGTTCGATTACGTCACCGGTGCCGGATACGATAAACATAGCGGTTTCATCTGCGACTATAAGCATTGCTTCGAGCTGACGTAAAGTCTTGTCTCCTCGCCATAATTGTGCTAGTTCAACTGCGCTTCGCATAAGATTTCCGCTGTATTTGTTAAGCATCTGCTCAAACAACTCGCTTAACGAAAACGCATCCGCAACGCTTCCGGCAAAGCCAATTACTACTTTGCCCCCGTAAATTCTGCGAACCTTTTTCGCATTTCCCTTCATTATTACGGACTGTCCCATCGTTACCTGACCGTCGCCGGCTATAACGGTTTTACCGTTCTTTTTTACTCCTACTATTGTAGTTCCTCTTAATTCCATATTACTCCTTGCTCTGCTCAGACATCCGAACAAAACTTTGTTACGGTAGTCCTCTGGACAAAATCTGATTTTATTTTAGCTAACGCCTCCAAATGGGGCATTAAAGTATGTTCTTTCCACGTTTCTTCGCTGCTCCACTTTTCTATAAGTAAAACAACGTTTTCGTCGGAAATGCTTAAAAAATAATCGTAACCCATACATCCGTAATCTCTTTGCGATTTTTGAGCGATTTGTAAGGATTCGAGTTCGCTTATAAATTTATCTCTCATATTTGCGTACGTTCGGTATTCTACTATAAGCGTAAGCATAAACGTTCTCCTCCTACCGGGGTAAGTATACAATAATTATCCGAATAAATCAATCGTTTTTGAGTCGTTTTATATTCTCTAACGCCCGTAAAGCCAACGTTTTTTTCTTCAACGTCTTATCTCTGATTGTTTCCTCAAGCGGTTTCAACAGTCCGAAATTTGCGTTCATCGGTTGGAAATTATCGCTGTTAACTCTCAGATATCCGCACAATGCCCCTATCATAGTCTCCGTACCGAAAATAACCGGAGGCTTTCCGCTCAGTTTATTTATCATATTGAGCGCCGCAACGTGTCCGGACGCTATACTTTCGACATACCCCTCTACACCTGAAAGTTGCCCTGCTATAAAGCATAACGGATATTTTTGCGTTGCAAACGTCTCGTCAATAACTTTAGGAGCATTTATATACATGTTTCTGTGCATCACGCCGTATCTTAGGTACTCGGCATTTTTAAGAGCCGGTATTATTCCGAAAACTCGCCTCTGTTCGGGAAACGTCAGATTCGTTTGAAATCCCACGATGTTAAACATAGAAGCGCTGACGTTTTCTTTGCGCAACTGAACTACGGCAAATGGTCTTTTTCCGTCTTTATCGAGCATACCTACAGGCTTAAGCGGTCCGAATCGTAGCGTGTCCGTACCTCTTTGCGCCATTATTTCTATGGGCATACAACCTTCAAAAACGTCTCGTCGGTCAAACTCCTTTACTAACGCCCGTTTGGCAGATACAAGTTCGCTCACAAATCGGTAATACTCGTCTCGAGTAAGCGGACAATTTACGTAATCGTCGTCCCCCTTATCGTACCGACTTGCCGAAAACGTTTTGTCGTAATCGACGGAAGCCGCATCGATTATCGGCGCCTCGGCGTCGTAAAAGCCCAAATTGTCTCCGAATTCGCTTTGCAAGAAATTTCCTATCGGCGAAAGTCCCAGAGGGCCTACGGCAATTATCGTGGGTAATGAAAAATCCACTTTGTCGACAAGCCTGCACTCCGTAACGATATTGGCGGAATTTTTTATCTTCTCCGACACTGCGTGTGAAAAAGCAAACCTATCCACTGCCAATGCTCCGCCTGCGGGAACTCTGTTCATATCGGCTATCTCAATAAGAGGACTTCCCAAAGTCCGAAGTTCCTCTTTGATAAGTCCGCTTGCCGTATACGGATCGTTGCTTTTAAAAGAATTGCTGCATACGACTTCGGCGTAGTCGTCCGAACAATGCGCAGGAGATTTTGCCAAAGGTTTACAGTCAATTAACCGCACTTTAATGCCGTTTTCAGCCAAAACCAGAGCAGCCTCGCACCCTGCCAAGCCGCCGCCTATTATCAAAACTTCACTATACATTGTCCTACTCGGCAAAATATTTCTTTCCGCAGTTTTTATCTGCGCATACAAGGTACTTTTTTCCTTCGTGAATTCGCTCCACCATATACGAACCGCAAGCGGGGCACTTTTTGTCAGACACCTTATAAGATGACATAAACTTGCACTCCGGGTAGCCGGTACACCCGTAAAATGTAGATTTTCCGTGAACAATTTTAAGCGGCTTACCGCACAAAGGACAAGTTCCGGCGTCTTCGGCTTGATTTTGAATGTTTACTATGTTTTTGCACTTAGGATAACCCGAACATGCCCAGAAATCACCGAACCTGCCGTGTTTAAGCACCATGGGCTTGCCGCATTTTTCGCATTTTTCACCCTCTATCGGTTGTTCTTGCTCCACTATTTCGCCGTCATCGTTGATTTTCTTTGTATTTTTACATTTCGGATAGTTCGGACATGCCAGGAATTTACCGAATTTACCCTGTTTGATTATCATCTTTGCGCCGCATTTTTCGCAAACCACGTCTGACTCTTCTGACGGAGCCTTTAAGCTAAAGCTGTCTCCGTTTGCGGCAATTATTTCTTCTTCGAGTCCCTTATAGAAGGTCCTGACGATATTTTGCCAAATACAATTTCCTTCTTCCACTTCGTCAAGATCGGACTCCATTCTCGCCGTAAACTTAACGTCCATAATGTCCGGGAAATACTTTATGAGCATATCGGCAACTTTTTCGCCAAGTTCGGTTACAAGAATATTCTTGCCTTCCTTTTCCATATATCCTCTCGAAAACAGCAACGTAACGGTAGGAGTATATGTCGCAGGTCTGCCGATACCTTTTTCTTCCATGGCTTTTACCAAACTTGCTTCGGTATAATGCGCAGGCGGCTTGGTGAATTTTTGTTCGAATTTAAATTCTTTGAACGACGGACGGTCGCCTACGCTAAGCTCCGGCAACATTGCCGCATCGTCTTCTTCCTCTTTATTTTCTTGGTAATTCTTGTAAATAGCTGTAAAACCTCTGAATTTCGGAGTTTTACCGCTGACTTTAAACTCATAATCCTTTGCTTTTACGTTGACTACTACCGAATCGAAAGTCGCTTCGCTCATTTGACTGGCGAGAAATCTCTCATAGATAAGCTTATACAGTTTATAACACGATGCCGAAACCACATCCTTTATGCTTTCCGGCGTTCGTTCGAGTGTTATCGGTCGTATCGCTTCATGCGCATCCTGCGCTCCCTTTTTGCTTGCATAAACGTTAGGTTTAGCGGGTACGTATTTTTCTCCGTACTTAGCAAAAATATACTCTCTTGCGTTTTTCTGTGCATCTGCCGAGACACGCACGCTGTCGGTACGAATGTAGGTTACCAAAGCAACCTTTCCCTCGCCCTCGATAGTCACGCCTTCATATAATTCCTGCGCAGTCTGCGTGGTTTGCTTAAGCGACATACCGAGCTTATTAAGCGCATCTTGCTGCATCGAAGATGTGGTAAACGGCGCAGGCGCATGAGTTTTTGCTATCGTCTTTTTAACGTCGACAACTTCGTAAATCGCACCGTCGAGGTCGTTCACTGCAACCTCGACTTGTTCTTTAGTTGTCAATTTCAATTTTTTACCGTTTTTCTTTTCGAGATTCGCCTTAAAATTCTTATCGTCTTTGTTAAGAATTGCGGCAAAAGGCCAATATTCTTCTGGCTTAAAGTTTCGTATCTCCCTTTCTCTTTCCACAACTAAACGCAAAGTAACCGACTGAACTCTGCCGGCCGACAATTTACTTTGAATTTTTTTGCAAAGAATGGGCGAAACCTTGTAACCCACCAATCGGTCAAGCACTCGCCTTGCCTGTTGTGCGTCAACGAGATTTTCGTTGATGGGGCGAGGGCAAGTAAGCGCCTTTTTTATTGCCTTTTCGCTAATTTCGTTAAATTCGATACGAATGTTATCTTCTTTGTTCATCCCGAGCAACTCAGCCACATGCCACGAAATGGCCTCGCCTTCTCTATCCGGGTCGGTGGCAAGCAGCACGCATTCTGCTTTTGCCGCTTCTTCTTTCATCTTTTTGACAGTGTCTTTTTGCGAAGATATAATTTCGTACGTCGGCTGAAAATTATCTTTTATGTTTACCGCAAGCGTTCTTTCCGGCAAATCTCTTACATGTCCTCTGGTAGCAAAAACTTTGTATCCGCTACCCAAATATTTTTTTACGGTATCAACTTTACCTATACCTTCTATAATGACAAGCTTCATAGTTCTCCTATTTAATTCCGTAACCGTCGTTGCGTCTTATTACCCATCCCTTTATTTCCATTCCGGTGAGCGTCGAATTGACTTGCGAAGGTTTTAACTGTGAAATTTCCACTATCTCGTCAAAGGTTTTTTCACCTTCTTGCAGTAGATTATATATCTTTTGTTCGTAAAAGTCCAGCATAAGAACGTGGGAATCTTGGTTTTTTGTCGCTTTTAGCCCCAATTCCTGCAATACGTCGTCTACGCCAGTAAAAATCGAAGCGCCGTCTTTGATGAGTTTGTTTGCGCCGACAGACTTTGACGAAGTTATATTGCCGGGAACCGCAAACACTTCTCTGTTTTGCTCGACAGCGTATTCGGCGGTTATCAGCGAACCGCTTTTTTGCGAGGCTTCCACTACGATTATCGCTTTGCATAGTCCAGATATAAGTCGATTTCGTTCTGGAAACGAATATCGTGTCGGCGCAAAATCCGGACTGTACTGAGTAATCAGTGCGCCGTTGTACTCAATATCCTGAGCAAGCGACGTGTGCGCAGCCGGATAAATATAGTTAAGCCCGCTACCGAGAACCGCCACGGTTTTTCCTTTTGCTCTGAGACATTCGGCGTGAGCGTAACCGTCAATGCCGGTAGCAAGACCGCTTACCACCGTTATGCCGGCTTCGGCAAGCTCTCTTGCAATGCTCTCGGCTACTTCTCTGCCATATCTCGAACAAGCTCTTGTTCCGACTATAGCTACGCAAGGTTTTGTCGCTACGCTTAAATCACCCTTATAATACAATACAGGTGGAGGACAAACCTCCGGCTGCTTTAACAGCTTTGGATAATCCGCATCTTCCAAAGTCACTATTTTTATACCGCAGAGAGTCAATTTCTCTATTGATTTTTCCAAAAATGCACGGTCTCTGTACCTAATCAGAATGTCCGAAGCTCGATCGCCCAAAAACTTTCTAAGTTTTCCGCTTTTACCTACATCGTCCCATACGTCCGCAGGCGTCATAACGTCAAGCAACGCATTCAAACGCTTGTCGGTAACTCCTCCGAGCGAAAGCCAATAATACAAGTAACTCAGACTCACTTTATTCTCCTATCCAAACTTCGATATCCGACAGCTTCGGTTATATGCGACGGCAGAATATTTTCTTCGCCTTCCAAATCGGCAATGGTACGAGCTACTTTAAGTATTCGGTTATATGCTCGTGCCGACATACCTAATCGCTCAAACGCCAATTTTAATATTTGCGCACATTCCGGCGTCAACTTGCAAAACTCGCTCACCATTGCGTTATTCATTCGGGAATTACTATAAACTCCCGTACCTTCGAAACGTTTTAATTGAATATTTCGAGCATTATCCACTCTCTTTTTGATTTCCGAGCTGCTTTCTCCTGCCTCTTTTGACGAAAGGTCGCCGTAGGTAACGTTATCCACTTCTATATGAAGATCTATTCTGTCCATGAGCGGACCCGAAAGCTTGCTGCGATATTTTGCTATTTGCGCAGGAGTGCAGGTGCATTCGTGCGTTTTGGAGCCGTAATTTCCGCAAGGACACGGATTCATACTTGCAACCAACATAAAATTTGCCGGGTAACGAACCGTACGCTGCGCTCTCGAAATGGTAATTACGTTATCTTCGAGCGGTTGCCTCAATATTTCCAACGTATCTCTCGGATACTCCAAAAGCTCGTCCATAAACAGTACGCCGTTATGCGCAAGACTGATTTCGCCGGGTTTTGCAGAAATGCCGCCGCCGGTCAAAGCTATTTTGCTGCCCGTATGATGAGGCGCTCTGAAGGGCCTGTTTACAATTATTCCCATGTCCTCGTCAAGCACGCCCGCTACGCTGTGAATCTTGGTAGTTTCTAATGCTTCGGCGACCGTCAAATCGGGCAGTATGGTGGGCAAGCATCTCGCAAGCATTGTTTTACCGCCGCCCGGCGGACCTATCATCAAAATATTGTGCGAACCAGCCGCAGCAATCTCCATAGCCCTTTTTGCAGCGAATTGCCCTTTTACTTGACAAAAATCTTCGCTGTACGTCCTTTCTTCCTTAATCTTGTTTATATCGAGCTTAGGCGAAGGTGTGTAGAACTCGGGAGACGACAAAAAAGCAACGACGTCTCGGAGCGTATCGAATCCGTAAACGTCTATACCCTCTATATAACTTGCCTCGATAACGTTTGCTCTCGGTATAATTATCTTTTTGCATCCGAGATCGAGCGCAGAAATAATTATCGGCAAAATGCCCTTGACCGGTCTCACATGTCCGTCGAGCGACAGCTCTCCCAATATTGCTACGTCGGTAAGCTGCGTAGTAAACTGCTCGGTTGCTTTCAATATGCCTATCGCTATAGGCAAGTCATACATAGCACCGGTTTTTTTTGTATCGGCGGGAGACAAATTTATTATAATTTTCTTAGGCGAATATCTATAACCGCTATTTGCAATCGCACTTCTTACTCGTTCGCGCGATTCTTTTACTGCGGCGTCGGGCAACCCCACGACTTCGGTATTAGGTAATCCGTTAGAAATATCGATTTCCACGGTTACGGCATAACCGCTTATTCCGTTTAATCCAAAACTGTTTATTTTAGCAAGCATATATGCGCCCCTTTACATAATCTCGGTTATGTCTCGTCATAAAAAATTTGCCGTCGCCACGATGCCGACTTACACTTACTACCGAGACAGTATAACATATATTAAAATAAAATTGCAATAAATTATATATAAAAATCTTTCACAAGCATATTTAAGCGTTTGATTTTTTGCTTTCGACAAATTATAATGTAGGCATGTACGACTTAATAGTATTTGATTTGGACGGCACGATTATCAATTCTGAAAAAGGAATTTCCGATTGTTTGAAGTATGCCTTTAAAAAAAACGGAATTAGTTACAACGGCTCATACAAAAAATTCATAGGACCGCCGTTTACTTATTCGCTGCCTCTTTATGTCGGCGCAGACTCTGCACTTACAGATAAATTAACTGCCGATTATCGTGAAGAATATAACCGAGGCGGAGTATACGAGTGCGTATTATACAAGGGAATCAAGCCTTTAATGAAAGCTCTTTTCGACAGCGGAAAGACAATTGCTCTTGCGACATCCAAACCGGAATACTTCGCTCAAAAAATACTTCAAAAAAAGCGTATCGCTAAATATTTTACTTGCGTCAGCGGTGCTACTTTTGACGGAAAAACCGCCGCTAAAGATTGGGTTTTGTCTAAAGTATTAAACTCTGTCAACTGCTCTAACCCCGTACTTATCGGCGATACCGTGTTTGATTGCAACGGAGCCAAAGCAAAAAACATAGATTGTATAGGCGTAACTTACGGCTTCGGCTTGAAAGAAGATTTACTCCATGCAGGCGCAGTTAAAACGGTAGACACCGTAAAACAGTTACAAAATCTGTTACTTAACGAATAGCTTTTACAGACGCATAAGAACCAATCGATTATCCGAAAATTTTATCGATTTTAACCAAAGAACCGAGCGATGAAGTACAGCCTCATCGCTCGGTTCTTTATCTGTATCAATCGATTTTTGTTTGCAATTAAAGGACTCCACAAAGTGTCTCGGCAGTCTACAACCCGATGTCGAGAAGCAATAAACGTATTTAATACTTTTATTCTTCAGAAGTATCCTCTTTTGCATTGTTTTCTTCGTCGCTCTGCGCTGCTGCTGCGACTTCTTCGAGGGGCAACGGCGCTTCTATCTTCTGCAATTGCTCTCCCTGCAAAAATTCGGGAACTTCCTCGTCGGGAATTTCAAATTCGTTATACAATCCCTTAGAATCGCCGTCTCCCGATATTACCTTAATGCTGTCGAGAAGTTGCTCGTAATCGGGCAAATCCTGTATCGAAGAAATTTGAAAGCGTTTCAAGAACTCGTCTGTAGTGCCGAAAAGCAGCGGTTTACCTACCGCATCTTTTCTTCCGACTACTTCGATAAGGTTATGTTTGAGCAGCACTTGAATAACATAATCGCAATTAACACCGCGAATTTCTTCAAGTTCCAGCCTAGTAACCGGTTGCTTGTACGCTATTATAGCCACTGTTTCCAGTGTTGCGGAAGACAGTTCTTTCTCTTTAATCGGATTAAGAACTTTAGCCACGGCATCTGCGTAAGCGGGATTAGACGAAAACTGCACCTTACCATTGTATTCGATAAGATGTATGCCGTTCTTACCCGAATATTTTTCCTTTAATTTTTTAATCGCTTTGTTTATCTCCGGCTTTTGGACTTCTAAAAGATCGGCAACTTCCGAGACTTTTAAGCCGTTGCCGGAAACAAAAAACAACGATTCCAGCACTTCTTCCAAATTTTCCAATTCCATATTTGCTACTCTTCTACCTTTTGCTCTTCTGCGTTTTTATCTTCCGCCGTTTGCTCTTCGACCTTATGAATAATGATATCGCCGAAAACGTGCGTTTGTCTTACGTAAATAACCTGATTTTTTATTAGCTCCAATATCGCCTGAAACGTGGTTATGATCTCGCTTTTCGAATAATCGTCGTCAAACAAATCATAAAAATATATCGATCTGCCGTCCTCGACTTTATTTTTGATGATTTCTACCATCTCGGCTACGGTAAATCTGTCCATTACGATATGTCTTTCTTTAAATATCGCCGCTTTCTCTTCGAGTTTTGCAAACATTCGTCTCAAAGCTTCCATCAAGCCGTCTTTGTTCATGTCTTTAAGTTGCAGCCTCGGCGTACCGACGGAAGGATCGGGATTACGATAAAAGATGTCCACCGTTTCCGTTTCTTTCATTTTTTGCGCCGCTTCTTTATACAGTTTGTACAACGCCAACTGCTGACGAAGCTGTTTCTCTTCGTCTATCTCTTCCGGCTCCGGTTCAGGAGGTTTAGGCAACAACGACTTGGATTTTATTTCCAACAGCAGTGCTGCCATCGAAATAAATTCAGACGCCTTATCGAGGTCAAGCTCGTCTATCTGGCTCATATACTCGAGATATTGTTCGGTAATTTCCGATATTTTGACATCTTCAATACTCATCTTGGATTTTTTTATCAAGAAAAGCAGCATGTCCAACGGACCGTCGAAATCATCGAGGTGAAATTTATATGCGTCCTCGTCGAAAACAACGCCTTCTTCGGCAAACAATTTTTCGTAATCTGCCATCATGCGCCCCCTTATACGCCAAAAACCCAAGCAAAAAGCTTTATAAACCAGTTATAAACAAATTTTGCAGTGTATTCGAAATATATATCAAGCGGACTGAACCATATCGGAGCTCCGATACGATCTACCATTATAGACACTAACACGAGCGCTAACAGTATATATTGACCGTATGCCCTCATAGCTCTCAAAAAACCGTTTTTGCGTCTGCATACAGCATCCCAAAAGTTAAATCCGTCAAGAGGGAAAAACGGTAGCAAGTTAAAAAAGCATAAAGAAACGTTAAACATTCCGAAATACAAGAAGAAATATACAAGCACTACGCTCCACATAAACTTTACTGACAAAACATAAAGCGCAGCGCCTATCAACGAGAGCAGCAAGTTCATAGTAACGCCGGCAAGCGACACCATAATGCAGCCTTTTCGATAAGATCGGAAGTTATAGGGATTAACGGGAACGGGCTTTGCGTATCCGAACCCCACAAAAAGTATCATAAGACAGCCGACTACGTCAAAATGCTTGGCAGGATTAAGCGACAATCTACCGTTCACCTTTGCGGTATCGTCGCCGCACCAATACGCAACATATCCATGCGAAATTTCATGCATGATTATGGATATTAAAAGTGCAGTTGCGACAAGTAAAAAAACAATCCACCTTTGAATCGGAGTCAAACCGCTTGAAGAATCGAATAAAATACTCAACATATAATAAATAATAACATTTAGCGTTAAAATAGTCAAATGTTTTTATTGCAAACGCTTTTTTAAGTCTATTCGATACGCAGATGCGATCGAACTTCTGCGCTGCTTAAATAATCGCACCGATTCGATAATAAAACGAATACTTTTATTTTAGCCTATTTAACTGTTCCCGCTTATTCTGCACGTGCCCCCGGATTAAATGCAATAAGACAAAAGCATGACCTTAGTTAAAAATCTTCGTACGTTTATCCGCCCCTAATAAACAATTTAGCCACACGAAAACAATACAACGAAAAACGTAAAAATAACGATTTTTGATGCAACGACAAAACTAAACCGTCTTTGTCGGAACAAGGAAAGAGAGAGTAACAGTAAAATTTTACTCTCTCTTTAACCTGACTCTCGTCAGCTCGTCTTGCTGGCTTAGAATTTAAACCATATTACCAATTTTCGGTGATTTCATCCAACAAATCTTTAAATGTTCTTCTATTTATGTCAGACATAGCCAACAATTTTTCTTCCATGATTTTTTCTCCGTTCTTTAAAACCACGACTCTTCCTATCTCGTCGCCCGCTTTTATCGGTGCCACAGGATTAAACGAAACGTAGTCGTAAGTTATATCCGGCTTTGCTGCTATATCTTCCAAGATACCTCTATCCGAAGCAGCACGGTATCCTACTTCCTTTTCTTTGCTGCCACTGACGGCGAACTTTCCTATTTCTTCTTCCTTGTCCAGAACCTTGACATTTTTATAATTTGCAAAGGCGTAATTAAACATTTTACTTACCTCGGCGTTGCGTGTTTTCGAATTTTCGGCACCTACAACAATCGCAACAAATCTCGTATCGCCTCTTTTAGCAGTAGCGGCAAGACACGAACCGGCTTCCGAAGTATATCCGGTTTTGCCTCCGTCACAACCTTGATAGAATCTTACCAACTTGTTTGTGTTGCTTAAAGATGTTACTCTGCCACCCGGATGAACGAAATCAAACATCCATATTCCCGAATATTCGAAAAATTCCGGTTTTTCGATAAGCTTCATAAACATTTTACCTACGTCTTCTGCGCACGAATATTGATCTTGGTCGGGAAGTCCCGTACAATTAACAAACTTAGTGTTTTCCATTTCATATTCGCTCGCCTTTTCGTTCATCAAACATACAAAGCCTTCTACGCTGCCGCTTATATGTTCTGCCAAAGCCACGCACGAGTCGTTCGCCGAAGCAACTACAATGCTTTTTATAAGTTCGTCTACTTTATAAACGCCACCTGCCTCCAAAAATGCTTGCGAACCGCCCATAGACGCAGCGTAATCGCTTACGCTTATCATGTCGTCAACGCTAAGAGAGCCGTTTTCTATGCGTTCGAATATTATGTTAAGCGTCATTATCTTTACCATGCTTGCGATTTGAGTATGCTTTTGAGCGTTTTCAGAGCCAAGTACGTCTCCGCTGTCCGCAGAAAGAAGTACATACGCTCTTGCGTTTACGTCGGGAGCAGGCGCAGCCGCAACAAAACATGTAAGCGCAAGCGCTCCGATCAATAAGATTACTATAAGTTTTTTCATATATTTCTCCTTAATTTTTTCGCATCCATTGTGCGTAAATTCCATATCCTTTGGTCGGGTCGGCAGTAAAAACATGAGTTATTGCTCCCACCAATTTACCGTCTTGCAATATCGGGCTGCCGCTCATTCCCTGCGTTATCCCGCCGGTCAGTTCCAGCAACTCTTTGTCCGTAATCCGTATAACCATTCCTTTTTCGCTGATTTTATCTTGCTGCGAAGCTTTTATAATCTCTATTTCGTACATTTTAGGCGTTTCCGAAACCGTAGTATATACGTATGCCTTGCCCGGCTTTACATTCGCAACCGAAGCGGTTTGTATTTCCGCTCCGCTATCTGCAACCATTATGCCGAATAACCCGTAATCGGTATTGGCCAGAACTTCGCCTATTTTTCCGCCTTTTACGTAAGCCAAAAGCTCCCCCGGTTTTCCTCTTTTACTTTTTGAAATACCGCCGATTTCGCACCGAAATACTTCGCCGCCTGAAATCGGCACGTTACCTGCCACCGAATCTATAACTTTGTGTCCCAGAGCAGCAAAAAAGCCGTTATCTCTTGTAAAAGTAGTCATTCCCGCACCGGAAATTTTGTCTCTCATGGATATTCCGAGTTCAAAGGTTCCGTTTAAATCTATAAACGGAATTAACTCCACGTTTAACTTTTCTCCGTTTCTGACAATGCCGAGTTCAACGGGTTCTCCGTCGGTGTTTTTTAGATAATCTCTTATTTGCCCGCTGTCTTCAATCTTTTCATCGTCTACGGATACAATCAAATCTCCTCTTCTCAGTTTATTTGCAAAGGTTGCATTTCCTGCTTCGGTTTGCACAAAACCCACCTCGTCTACGATTACTCCGTCCACATCCAACGAAAAGGCTATAGGATAACCTCCCAATCTTACGTTAAAAAGATAGTCGTTAGCGGCGTAGGCGGTTCTTACCGTAAAGCAAAATACGAATATGAGAACGGAAACAATTACAGCCGTTAAACGTTTTGTCGCCCTCGTTGTCATACGATTAGTTTAGGTAGTCTTGCTGTTTTTATGCGATAAAATTACGCCGCAAAGTAAAAACTGACTCTTGTAGCAAAAAATAACCGCCAAAGCGACTTGACCACGCCGCTTTGGCGATTATTACGTTTATTACCTATAATGAATTTTTTAAAAACACACGTTCCGTATAAAAAACAATTCGTTAAAATATGCAAATAATTAATGAGAGATTTCTTTAACGTAATCCTCACACCAACGCTTCAGCTCATCTGCGGCAGCCAGCGCATTTTCGCTTACACCCAAACTTCCGCTGAGCCGAGCAATCTCCTTAACCATTCCTTCTCTCTGTAAATTATCTATAAGCGTCACAGTGCTGCCGTCGATTACCTTCTTTTCTATAAAAAACTGCGAACTCGCCATAGCGGCTATCTGCGGAAGATGCGTAACGCACATAACTTGATGCGAGAGCGAAATCTGAGCTAGTTTTTTTGCCACGGCCCTGCCCACGCTGCCACTGATTCCCGTATCTATTTCATCGAAAATCATAGTGGGAATATCCCCTTGTTCGCCGTTTATTGCCTTTAACGCAAGCATAAAACGAGACATTTCACCACCGGAAATTACTTTTATCATGGGCTGCAACGGCTGTCCGGCATTGGCTGAAAAATAAAATTCAAAAGAATCCATGCCCTTTTCGGATACAAATTTTTCGCATGCGTCTCTTTCAGGCAAAGCTGCAAAGTGAACGGAAAAATCGGCAGACGCCATTCCGAGCTCTCCGAGCGACGCTAAAACTTCGTTTCGGAACTTTTCTGCTTCGACTCGCCTTCCCCGACTGAGTTTAACAGACAACAAGTATATTTCGTCCAACAAACGTTCTTTACGAATAAGTAACTCGGTATAATTTTTATCTGCGTTTTTTAACTTAAAAAGTCGATCGCTTGCTTCTTCTAAAAACTTTCGCATAGAGGCATAATCGCCGTATTTTTTACGTAAATTCTTGATTACATCCAATCTGTATTCTATAGCGTCAGTGTCTATAGGCTCCTGACACTCGTCGATACAATCTCTGATGCCGTCACATATGTCCGACAACTCGTCGTTTAAAGCGTCGATTCTTGCGGCAAGATCTCTGTACTCCTTGTTATATAAGCCGATAGAGTCTAAATTATCGCACGCTTCCGATAAAAATGTCGCAGCGTTTTCTTCCCCTTCCTCCAGCGAATTTATAGATTCTGATAGCGCCGAGCTGATTTTTTCGGCAGCAGCCGCCATCTTTCTTTTTTCGCCGAGTTCTTGTTCCTCGCCGTCCTTTACATCCGCTTTTTCTATTTCTTCGATTTGATAAGCAAGTATATCAATCTCTCTTTCTCGGCTTCCGGCATCGCCTATGTCATCGAGTTCTTTTACGACAATCTTAAATTTTTTTACAGATTCAGACAATTCTTGCAACAATTTTTGTATATTATGTCTGGCATAATAATCAAAAATTCGCTGTTGCTCACTGATTTTTGCTATAGAAAGATAATCATGCTGACCATACACGTCAATCAGCGCTGCAGCTATCGGTCTCAGCATGGAAAGCGAAACGTTACGTCCGTTCACCCTAACTTCATTTTTTCCGGCAGAGGAAAAACGCCTTGTCACGATTATCGGATCTTCGGCTTCCAATCCTATGTCCTCAATTGCGTTACAAGCCTTTTCGGTAAGATCGAATACGCCCTCTACATAGCCGCTGTCTTCACCGTAACGCAGCAAAGACTTATCGTATTTTTCGCCTATAAGCAGCATAATCGCATCCACGATTATAGACTTGCCTGCGCCGGTTTCTCCGCTGAGAACGTTTAGCCCTTGCGAAAATTCCAACCGAGCGTCCCCTATAAGTACCAGATTTTTTATCGTAAGACTTCTTAACATATCAGCTAAATATTTTTCTGAACTCTTCTGCCGCTTTCTCTGCGTCCGAACTAGTCGCACATATCGCCAAAACGGCATTTTCTCCCGCAACGCAACCGATAACCGAACTCATTTTGTCCACCACCACCCCGACTGCGTTTGCGCAACCGGCAAGAGTCTTTATAACAATAATATTGCTCGCAAGATCCACCGAAAGCACTGCCGACTTAAATATCTGCGCAATACGATCGCTTACGGCATCCTTCTCCGGCGCAACATAGCGAGACTTTACCAAGCCTAGTTCTTTTATGTCTCTCGACACCGTGGCTTGCGTAACATTATAATTAAGCGCTCTCAATTCATCGGCGAGCTGTTCCTGCGTTTCGATATTTTTGGCGGCTATAAGCTCCAAAATACGCATCTGTCTTTCGTTTCTTTCCATACGTTAGTTACCTCCGACGAGTTTGGATAAAATTTTCTGATAATAATTGCAGCCATTAGGCTTAATGAACGACAAAAAACGAGGCGAACGAACAATTCGGACGCCCACGTTTAGCGGCACATATGCCTCTTCCACTCCGTCCACGATCAAAAGAGCATCGGTATAGGACTTCTCTACAGATATTTCCACTTCGTCCTTCCCGTCAATTACGATGGGTCTGGAGCTAAGACTGTGAGCATTAAGCGGAGTAATACACATCACGTCGGCAGACGGAGCGACTATCGGTCCGCCCGCAGCCAAAGAATATGCCGTAGACCCCGTAGCAGAGCAGACTATCAGCCCGTCGCTATGATATCTGTTGACAGGCATGCCGTTGACTTTAACGTCTAAAGTCAGCATTTTGGTATCTCCTCTGTTTACTATCGCATCATTTAGCGCAAAAAAACTTTTGTCTTTATAATCCACCCTAAGTACGCTTCGCCTTTCGATAAAATAATCTTTTTTCAAAATTATATTTGTAAGATCTTTTATCTGATTTGTTTCAAAATCGGCAAGAAATCCCACTGTGCCTACATTGATACCCAAAACAGGAATGTCTGCCGCCATGCATCTTGACGCCAGCATAATTATCGTGCCGTCACCGCCGACGGTAATCAGCATATCAAGACCACTGAAATCATCCTCGTTAAAACAAGGGACATCACTGTACCTATCTTTAACCTCGTTGTTTACGGCAAATTTAACGCCGCCGCATCGCAACGTCTTCACGACGGTGTCCGTAATCTTATAATCTTTGTCTTTAAATGTATTGGAGTAAACGCCTATCATAGTTTCCTTATCGGCACAAAGCCTCGAGACAATCATCTTGCATAATCGTTTTGCATGCCCCGTCGCATAAAGTATACTATATCTCGAATTGTTTTTCCAACCTTTTAAGCTCTGCATTTACGATATTTTGAATATTTTTTTTGGTTATTCCCGATTTTTCCAGTGCAAAAGAACAATTTCGCTCGTCGCTGAATTCGTCTTTATGCCCGATTGCAAGGACTCTTTTACTTCCTCCGAAATACGCCGAAACACTATAACCGAATCCGCCGAGCAGAACGTTATCTTCAACCGTCACTATCGTACCTTTGATTTTATTTAAAAATTTAACATCAAGCGGCTTTATAAACCGAGCGTTTACAACGTTTGCGCCCTCTACACCCAATGCAATTTCCACGGTTTTTCCTGTTGCAAGAATTGTAATCGGACTTTTTTCGTCTTTAAGAACTTTCCATTCCGTAGAATCTATCTTGTCACATTTTTGCAGCTCTCTTACGTACGATTTCGGATATCTGATTGCTATAGGTTTATCGTATGAATACGCAAACTTAATCATTTCGGTGAGTTCGCTACCGTCGCACGGCGTCCCTATAGTCATGTTAGGCATAAGCGAAAGATAAGAAAAGTCAAATACTCCTTGATGAGTAACGCCGTCCGCTCCAACCATTCCCGCTCTGTCTATAAGAAAAACAACAGGCAAATCGTTTATACATACGTCGTGTAACACTTGGTCAAACGCTCGCTGCAAAAAAGTGGAATACACGCAAAAAAACGGTTTAACTCCGCCTTTTGCAAAGCCGGCGCAAAGAGATACGGCATGCTGCTCGGCTATCGCTACGTCAAAAAATCTATCGGGATATTCTTTCGCAAATGCTCCCAACCCCGTTCCGTCCGTCATTGCCGCCGTAACCGCAACCAAATTATCGTATTCCGCAGCAAGAGAACACAACGTTTCGCCTGCGACCAATGAAAACGACTTTTCTTCATTGCAGTCCGACGAAACTCCGTGAAAAATATCCGGCCTAAGCTGCGCAGCAAGTACGCCCTTTCCTTTTTGCGTAAGCAGATGGATAATCGCAGGCGACTCTGCCTTAGCAACGCTTAGAGCACCCGAAATCGTCTTTATATCATGACCGTCATACGGCCCGTAATATCTGATACCGAATTTATCGAAAAAACTATTCCCGTAATAACGTTTTTTTATAGCGTTTTTTATAGCTCGCATACCGCTAAAAATCGTTTTTCCGACAAACGGCAAGCCTAAAACTCCGCTTTTTAGCCGAGTTTTATACTTAACGAAATCCTTATTTATACGTAGCTTATTAAAGTAGCGACTAATTGCGCCGACATTAGGACTAATAGACATGCCGTTATCGTTAAGAATGATCGTAAGCTTTGCCTTCCTTTCGCCCAAGTCGTTTAACGCTTCATAAATTTCACCGCTAGTAAAAGCTCCGTCGCCTACTACCGCAACGACGTGTCTGTCGCCGCTCAGCAGCTCATTCGCACGAGCAAGTCCGAGCGCTAAAGACAGCGAATTGCCGCTGTGTCCCGTAATAAACGGATCTGACGGACTTTCGACTGGAGACGGAAACCCTGACGCCCCTCCGTCATGACGAAGATTTTCCATCAACTCGCCTCTCCCGGTAAGAAGTTTATGCGCATAACATTGATGTCCTACGTCCCACACTATATAGTCCTTGTCCAAATCTAAAACTTTGTGCAATGCTATAGTAAGCTCAACTGCGCCGAGGTTAGAAGCAAGATGTCCGCCGTTTTTTTGCGTGACGGAAATGATGCGTTTTCGCAAAGAATTCGCAAGCTCGTTAAGCTCGTTATAGCTTAATTTTTTTACGTCCATATTGTCGGAAAAAAAATCAGTCAACCAATATACCTACCAATTTATCTATCAAGCCTGTGAAAAAATCACTGTTTATGCCAGACATAACAAGTGATTTTTTGGCATTATCTGCAGCTTCGATAGCCATTTTTTTCGATTTTTCAGGTCCATAGAGCGAAACAATAGACTGCGACGATACTTCGCCCTTTTCTTTTATATCGGCAAAATCATCGCAAATTTGAAAACAAAAACCGTAATTGTAAACATATTCGTTTAATCGGTTTATCGTATTTTGCGGCAGCTTTGCGATAACTGCGCCGGCATATACCGCCCCCCACATAAGGTAACAAGTCTTACGTCTATACACGTCAAACACGTCCGACAGAGGCGACGTCGACGCAAATTCCAAGAACTGTCCGCCTATCACACCGGAGCCTCCGCTAAGCACCGAAAATGCGTATGCGGCATTTACAAAATTTTTATCATAACCGGAAATTTTTATCGCATCCAAAATCAGTGTATAGGCGTAGTTCAGTAATGCGTCTCCTGCAAGCAGAGCAAACGTTTCTCCGTACTTAGCATGACACGAAGGCATACCTCGCCTGATTGAGTCATTATCCATGCACGGCAAATCGTCATGAACCAAAGTATACTGATGGAGGCACTCTATCGCAACTGCAAATTTTTCCACAGCTTCGTTTGCATCGTTTCCGCTTAACGAATATGTTTCCAAAAACATCAAAGGCCTAAGTCTCTTGCCCCCGGTAGAAAAAACGTAGTTTATAATTTCCAAAAGTTTTACGTCAAATCCCGCCCTACTTATCTCTCTGTTTATAAGAATATCTATATCTTCTTTTGTTTTCATAACGTTATTCCGAAAAAAGACTGTCCATTTCGCTTTTTATCTGATTCAATTTCCCCTTATATTCTTTAAGAAGGTTCATACATTCTTTCGTGATACTAAGTCCCTCTTCAAACAGCCTCATACCTTCTTCTATCGAAACGCCGCTTTCCATTTCTTTTGTAAGTTCTTCCAACCTTTTAAGGCTCTCTTCTATATTCATATTTCTCCTTCGAGGTAACCTTTGCCATTGCGCAGCCATCGCTAAGCAGCACCTTTAGCAAGTCGCCCTCTTTTACGTCCCCGATACAGGCTACGCTTTTGCCGTCAACAAGTACTTTTGCATAGCCACCTGACAAAATTTTGAGCGGACTCGACTTATCCAATCGTGCCGACGCCTCGCTCAATTTAACAAATGCAGCGTTTATATTGTTAGACACAGCAACGTTTTGCGCCACGCAGAATTTCGAAATCTCGTTTCGCTTTTTATTTATCAGTTCACTTTCCATATCGGAAATATTCCACAGAAATCTGTTTAATTTTACTTTTACCGTAGTTATTGCCGCTGCCTGCGCCGAAGCCAATCGTTGTGAAGAAATTACAATGTCGGAGCAAGACTTATCATAACCGCTTCGATAGATTTCGAACAATCTCTTAAGTGTATTTTCTATTTTCGTAACAGCCGCAGCATTATTATCCGATATAAGTTCTGCCGCTATGCTGGGGGTACCCGCCCTAATCGATGCGGCAAAGTCGCAAAGCGTATAATTTACTTCGTGACCTACAGCCGATATCAGCGGAATATTACATGCGCCTACCGCTCTTGCAACGTCTTCGGTATTAAATGCCTTTAAATTATCCTCCGAGCCGCCGCCTCTAGCCACGACAATCACGTCATAGTCTTTTGCAGAAGCCTTAAGTACGGCATTACTTATCATTTTATTGGCGTTATCGCCCTGTACCCTTACGTCGTATACATCCACGTCGATATAACGGCACCGGGAGCGAGAAAGTACGGACATAAAATCATGCAAAACGGCTCCGTCCGAGCTTGTAATCAATGCAACTTTTTGAATAAAAACAGGCAAATGTAGCGTCTTATCGAATACTCCGTCCGCTTTAAGCGATAACTTTAACTTTTCCAAATCACTTGCGATGTTTCCTTTCCCGCATTTGAAAGCGAAAGCAACCGCAAACGAAATTTTTCCGGTTTTTGCGTAAAACTTAACAGTTCCTGTCAAGGCAATCATGTCGCCTACGGAAAACTCCAATTTTGATCCGAATTTAACGCACGACAAAACACATTCGCCATCTTTTATCGTAACAAACGTGTTTGCTCCGGAAAATTTAATTTCAAAAACTTCCCCCTGCACCGTAATATCATGTAGCAGCAGCTCGTCTTCGAAAACTGTTTTTATATAATTATTTAATTGCGATACCGAAAGTATTTTATTCAAGCTGCAAAGCCGCCTTCATAACATTGCTGAGCAACATAGCTATCGTCATCGGACCGACTCCGCCGGGAACGGGCGTTATAAAATCCGCCACTTTGCTCACGCTCTCGAAATCGGCGTCACCGCAAACGTTCTTTCCTTCTCGATTCATACCCACGTCTATAACTATGCAACCTTTTTTTACCATATCGCCTCGCAAAAAGCCCTTTTTGCCTACGGCTACAACTATTATGTCCGCATTTAACGTAAAATCCTTAAAATTGGTCGTGTGTGAATGGCACATCGTTACGGTGGCGTGATTTTCGAGCAGTAAGAGTGCGGTCGGTTTACCTACGATATTGCTTCTTCCTATTACTACTGCGTTTGCTCCGTCGATTTTACGCCCGGTCGATTTTATAAGTTCGATAATTCCGCACGGCGTGCATGCGTTTAGCGCCGGATTGCCCAGCATAAGATTACCTGCGTTTTCCGCCAAGAATCCGTCGGCGTCTTTGTTTACCGAGATATGCGACAATACGACATTTTCCCTGATATGTTCGGGAAGCGGCAATTGAACCAATATGCCGTCTACGTCGGCATCGTCGTTAAGTCTCGTTATAAGCTCAACCAACTCCGTTTCAGTGGTAGAATACGGCAATCTATACTCAAACGATTTGATGTTATTTTGCTCGCACGCTTCCATTTTGCGAGTAACATAAATCTCGCTCGCAAAGTCGTTACCTACCAAAATCACTGCAAGTCCGGGTTTTCTTCCGGTGCGTTGCTCGTAAGCCATTGCCTGACGTTTGATATCAGCTTTAATCTCGGCGGCGATTTTTACTCCGTCTATAATTTGTGCGCTCAAGGACTACGCCTCCTTGTTCCTATTTTTTATTATAGATGCCAAAATACCGTTTATATATGCCGCACTTTTCTCCGTCGAATAGGTTTTTGCCAGTTCAACGGCTTCATTTACGGATACTTTAAACGGAATATCGGTATAAAGTATCTCGTACGTCGCAAGCAACAAAATAGAAAGATCGACTTTATATAATCTTTCATATGCAAAAGATCCGGCGTATTGATCGATAATATCCGACAATGCTTTATGATGCTCCTGAATTCCGTAAAAAACGCCTTCGAAGTAACCGTAATCGGATTCCTCTATACCGGACTTAATCTGTTCCACCGACAGCTCGTTTATTTCACCGCAAAGCTCGGTTTCGTATATCAACTTAAATACGGCTTCTCTCGTATCTCTTCTGCTCATCTTTTTTCACCCTAAAACCCCGTAGGTAATTCCTACAGGGTATTTATGTCCTTATATTCCTTAAATTCAACGCCGAGAATATTAACGTCAATGGTACCCGCCTTAAAATCCGTAGTCGTCTCCAAAGTACGCTTTATGTTGTTTTGCACCCTAAAGGCAACGTCGGCGCAACTGACGTCGGCTCTTACCTTTATCGTGACGGAAACGTTAACGATTCCTGCGGCGATATTCATTTTGACGCCTTTACCTACGAGCGAATCGACACCGCTTATTTCCAACGTAGCAAGTTGTATTATCGAAAACAACACGTTGTCGCCATAGGCAATTACGCCTTTTGTATTATTTCCCAATAGTTTTTTCATGAAATGCTCCTAACTGAATCGCCTGAAATCGGCTTATCGGCTCGTATTTGCGGCAACCGGACGCTGCATAGGTAAATTTTGCGTTGAAATCGCAAATTTACCTATGTAAAACACCCGCTATCAGTATAACACAACTATCGGAAAAATTCAATTGTTTTTATCATTCAACAGGAATTATTCTGACGTTATTTGCCTTTTTATCCGTTTCTGTAACGATTACTTCCAAAATCTGAGCTGCTTGTTCCGCCGTAATCGATGTCGCCTTGATAATGACGTTGACATTTTCCGTCGAATTGGTTACGACTGCATCGTCGTATCCCAACGCCTTGATAAGTCCCTCCAAGACCAACTCGAGTTCCATGTTTTTAGTAAGTTCCAATTTGTCGTCCTGAGCCTTTTTTACCGC
This sequence comes from Firmicutes bacterium CAG:552, assembly GCA_000435495.1. Taxonomy (GTDB): domain Bacteria; phylum Bacillota; class Clostridia; order Christensenellales; family Pumilibacteraceae; genus CAG-552. The sequence continues at coordinate 131,398 of FR884055.1, forward strand.
ATCCGCATCGGAAGCCGAATTAGCTATTATTGCATCGAGATACAATATGGTTTGCTCTCTGGTCGCAACTCTATCGCTTCGATAAGTCTGGAAAAAGCTTGCCGACTGCATGGCGTCGCCCGATCCCGTCGCAATGCTGCTTTGATTAAGCACAATGTTTAGCACGCCGGTTACGACGAGTAAAACAAGCATTCCGCACAAAATGATAATTTTCTTCTTTTTGCTTAACATATATGTTCCTCCCAAAAAACTATTTGTTTGAGCCTAAAACTACTACTCGATCAGATTGAATATCCATAAGCTTAGATACCGCAATCGTGACTTCGGCTTTTGTTTTCGAATTGAGTTTTTTGCATACTACTACAACACCTATCGCTTTAGGATAAACTTCTTTAACCACAACCGCTCCGCCGGAATCGACAACGACCTGCGACACTAAAGAGCTTCCGTTTTGCGTAGTATTTTGCGCCGTTATAAGTTCTACGCCGGACTCCCAATTGATGACAACTTTGCACTCGTCTCCGGTAAGCATCCGAACCGCCTCCTGAAGCTTAACCGTAACGCTTTGGCAATAATCGTATTTGTTTTCGTTTTCCGACTTCTGCTTAGACGGAGAATAAAAATAAATAAAAATCATTACCGCAACCGCTACAGCCGCAAGGATGATTTCGATATGCTTTATCGATTTCAGTTTTTCCAAAACCTTATTCATACAAAATCACATCTCCCTTGCTTATCTTAAGCCCCGAGCAGATTAATTCCGAAACCAGCTCACACTTATCTATATGCTCGTATTTTTTGTCTATAACCGCTTTTTGCAAATTCACGATGACGTTTTTTATGTCGAAAACACTACCTTCCTTTAACGTGACGCTTATTTCTGCGCCGCTAACGCCGTTACTTTCCAAATATTTTACCAAACCGTCGCACAAGGCGTCAGTACGTTCCGACAAAGCGATTTCGACAAATGCGTTATCTATTGCTATGTCGCCGAAATCGGTTTTTACACCCCTGACGATAGACGGAAGCGGAGCAATTATAACCAAAATCGTTAAGGAAGCGAAAATTGCTTTAATAAATTTTCCGGTTCTTCCGCTCAAAAACAAATCCGCTATTACGCTAAGTACCGCCAATGAAAGTATGCTTATTACCCAACCTGAAATATCCATGCTACACCGCTCCGTTACAAGTACATACAACCAACAACAAAAACACGAAATACAAGAACGTAACACCCAAAACAATCGCTACAAGCGCAGTAAGACTTTTTCCGAGACCGTTGTATATTCCGCACACTTCTTTACCGCCTAACGGCTCTGAAATCGCCGATACAAACTTTACAGACATTATCAACGCAACGGCATGCACCACTACGGGAATAACCGAAACGATCAGCACGATCATCGCAGACAACCCTACTCCGTTTTTAATAAGCACACTGCCGCTAAGCACAAGATTATAGCCTTCGGATAAATACCCGCCTATTACCGGCACATACTTAGTCAGCGCCATTTTTGCCGATCGGACATAAACGCTGTCATAAACCATTGCGGTTACTCCTTTCACCGACAAAAACGCTAAGAACAAGAAAAACGCCGTGCCAAGAACCCATTTCATAGCTCCTGAGAAAAAATCAGCTATCCCGCTTATTTTAATTCCATCTCCTATGTTGCCGACGACATGAAATACGACGCTTATCAAAAAACACGGCAATGCAAACATTGTTACTACGTCAACCGCATATGTCGAAAGTATGGCTACGGCAGGTTGATACGCAGGCAACGCTGCGGATCTTCCGACAGCAGCCATCAAAGTAAGCAAAACCGGAAATACTGCGTCCATTTGAATTTTTAAGTTTTCTATTAACGATTTACATTCTTTTACTGTTCCTACGATCTGTGTGAATGTAATAATCATTACAACGCCTATGCATGCCAACCTGACTACAGATTCTGTCGATTTACTTGCAAAGTTTCCCTTTATCGCATTTATCAACCCGAATATTACGCATATCGCAAGCACCGAGGCTATAAACGGCGCAAGAGAAGTGACGTTACCGAAAAACGAATTTAATATGTATTTAACAAAACTTTGAGTGTTTATGGCTTCGCCGCCGTCTATAATACGTCTTATCAACGTTTTAATGTTAGTCGCTTCAAAAATTTCACGTTGTTCGTCTGTCAGGGAATGGAGAAATTCGTCTATATCGGAGGTATCCAGCTCCTCTATCAGCTTGTCCAAAGGGTCACTGTTTTCTTCATCGGCAAAGCAAATCTCCACGCCTACATTGCAGACGATAAAAAACGCTATGATAATCGTCAATATCTTTTTCATCGCAACAACTCCGTAATCAAATCAAACAGTGCGGAAAGTATAGGCAATGAAACTATCAAAATAATTATTTTTCCTGCCATAACGATTTTATCCGCCATTGCTTTGCTGCCGCTTTCCTCGACTATCGATGCGGCAAACTCAGTTATATACCCGATCCCCACTATTTTTATTACCGTCTTTACGGCAGTACCACCGACGTTGATTTTGCCGCACAAATCGTTTATAAATCCAAACGCATATCCTATGTATTCTATAAGCATTAACAACATCATGCAGCATCCGACAATCGTTACGATTACCGACAGTCCGCTTTTTGTCTCTTTAAGCGTCATAGCGCAAAATGCAGTTATCATGCCGGTTGCTATAATCTTAAAAAAGTCCATCAGTACAATCCAAACAGCGTCTTAAGCGAAGTAAACAAATCGCTCACCATATTTACTACGGTAATAAGTACGATAATAAGTCCTGCTAACGTTACAAACGTAGCGATTTCGTCTTTGTCCGCTTTTTTTAACAACTGACTTGCGATTGCGGTTATCAACCCTATAGCCGTTATACGGAAAATAATACTTACGTCCAAATTCACCTCACATCGTCAAAACACCTACTAAAGCTCCGAAAAGCAGCCCTAACTTAATATACATAGGTCGCTTTACTGCATTTTTTTCTTTTAATGACTTGTAATTATCTTCAAATATTTCTTTATTACGCATAACGTCTTCTATCTGCGTTTGCTCGTCAAACCGTCCGAGATTATATAGAAAATCGGAAACGACAGAGTATTCTTCCGTATTCAAAAAGCCCTGATCGCACTCGTTCGTTGCATTTGCTTTTGCGTAAAGTTGCGATTTAAGCAGCGTGCTGCGACACGGGAAACCGTTTATTACGTTGGCAATCTCATCGTTTCGAAAAGCAACGCAGCTTTTGAAATGACTGCAAAAGTTGGAAAGTTCTTTATAATAATTTTCTTTTTCGCATATTCTGCGAGCGCAAAGCAGCCCGGCCATACAGCCTACAAATGCGCACAAAACAAAAACGATAAGTTTTCCGCTAAGCGTCATATATTCTTTCCACCTTGCCTACCGAAGTCGAACTCAGTTGTACTATTTTCTCCATTCCTCGTATCTTTTTAGTCATGCGTTCTCCGTGCATAGTGCATAAAACTTTTACGCCGCCGTCTATGGCTTTTTCGACAGAAACAAAGTCTTCCTCTTCGGTCAATTCGTCGCAGGCAATCACGTCAGGTCTCATATACCTGACAGCCCTCGAAAATGCGAACTCTTTATCTGCTCCTCTCATCGAATCCGTATTCTTCCCCAAGTCACCGCTAAGCTCATATCTTTGATCACAAACGAGGACATTAAATCCGCAATCCGAAACCAGTCGCACCAAATCTCTCAAAAACGTTGTTTTTCCGAATCCGGGCGGCGAAATTATGAGCGTGCTTTTAACCCTCCCGTTATTTACTATTTCTTCAAACACCGCCGATGCGCAATTTTTTACCTCGTGCGGAATACGAATATTTAAAGATGTAAAATTCTTAATTGTTTTCCCTGGGACTACTTCTCCGCAAACTCCGATCCTTATTCCGTGTTCAAGCGAAATATAGCCGTTCTTTATCATGTCGTTATAAGCATACACTGAATTTTTCGCAGCCTTAACAATAACGTCTTCAATCTCTTTTGCCGATACGGAAACGTTGAGTCGTCTGAATTTCCCGCAATAATTTATACTTACTCCGCTTCTCCGCAGTCGGACTTCCATTAGTTTATCCATACTTAGGCTACTTATCGACTTAACCAGAGACGTCGGCAAAATATCAAACAATTCTTGCATACTCAATTTTATTTTTTTTCGAAACCAGTTATGCAGCGAAAAAAGACGAAATTTCGATTTGCCATTTTTAGTGTTTATATGCAAAAAAAGAAACCGAACTGCTTATCGGTTTCTTTTTTTGCGGTTTAATGAGTTTATCTGTATTGATGCTGTTACGCCCGCACGGTTACAAAACATTTACTCTGCAGGACGCTCCGTAGCTCTCTGATACAATTATAAAAAACATGACATCGGAAATATATTTCTTCAAAAACTCATGCGTTTTTTTCGCCTTCGGTCTACAAAACTTTTACAGACACAACTTTATAGCCGGCTTCTTTAATACAAGCCTTAATGTCTTTTTTGACAGGTTTAGAATCGAATATAATTGTGACTTGTCCTGATTTTAAGTCTACGTTTACGCTTTTTACCGACGAGAGCGTCCTTACCGCATCGGCGACTCTAGCTACGCAGTGTTCGCAGGTCATTCCATTAACCGTGGCAATTACCGTTTGACCGACTTCATCCGAGAAGTTAACCGCACTACCAAAATCAGATTTCTTTCTCCTCGGCACTAATTTGCGCGGCTTATAAATTTTACATAAATTCAGCCTCAAGGCATTGACTACTACGCAAAAGCTGGACAAACTCATTGCCGCTGCGCCGAACATCGGATTAAGCGTAAGGCCTAACGCAACGAAGCAGCCTGCCGCTATAGGTATACCTATAGTATTGTATATAAACGCCCAGAATAAATTTTCTTTTATGTTTCTGATTGTATATTTACTTAACTTTACTGCTGCGGGAACGTCCGAAAGAGAACTTTTCATCAGCACTATATCGGCTGCGTCAACGGCTACGTCGGCGCCGGCGCCTATAGCTATACCTACGTCCGCTTCGGTAAGTGACGGCGCATCGTTTATTCCGTCCCCTACCATTGCTACCTTCCCTCGTTTTTTCAATTTTAAAATTTCGTTACGTTTTCCGTTAGGAAGAACGGAAGCAATTACGTTATCGACTCCAACGCTGCGGCCTATCGCCTCGGCTGTCCTTTGATTATCGCCGGTAATCATTACGACTTCCATCCCCATGTTTTTAAGTTCTCGTATAGCAGCCCTGCTGTCTTCTTTAATTGTGTCGGCAACAGCTATAATGCCCTTTATTTTTCCGTCGCAAGCGAAAAACAACGGTGTCTTGCCCTCAAAAGAAAGTTGTTCGCTCAATTTTACGAAACGTTGCGGAATTTCCACGCTCTCGCCGATAAATTTCATATTTCCGCCGGATACTACCTGTCCGTCCTTAATCGCGGTCAGTCCGTTACCGGCAACCGCTTTAAAATTGCTTGTTTGCGCCGCATCTAAGCCTATTTCTTTTGCTTTTTGCATTATAGCTTTTGCTAACGGATGCTCGCTTTTGCTTTCGAGAGAAACCGCTATCGACATAAGTTCGCCGCTATCGACACCGTCTGCTGCAATTATATCCGTTACGACAGGCGTTCCGCTAGTTATCGTACCGGTTTTGTCCAGCGCCACGATATTCGTTTTGCCTGCATTTTCCAAAGTTTCTGCCGTCTTAAACAGTATCCCGTTTTTAGCGCCGACTCCGTTACCTACCATTATTGCTACCGGAGTGGCTAACCCGAGCGCACACGGGCAGCTGATTACAAGCACCGATATACCTCTCGCCAAGGAATATCCGACGCCTTTTCCGATAAGCATCCACACGACAAAAGTTACGAGCGCTATCCCCATAACTACAGGCACGAAAAATCCTGATACTTTGTCCGCAATTTTTGCTATAGGCGCTTTAGAGGACGATGCGTCGCTGACCATCTTAATTATTTGCGACAAAGCCGTATCCTCTCCGACTTTTGTCGCCCTGCATTTTATAAATCCCGAACTATTGATTGTCGCTGCCGAAACTCTGTCTCCTTTTGCCTTATCTACGGGGATGCTTTCGCCGGTCAGCGCAGACTCGTCTATTGCCGTTTCTCCGTCTTCTACTATTCCGTCTACAGGAACACTTTCGCCCGGTCTTACTACAAAAACGTCCCCTACCTTTACTTCTCCTATGGGAACAATTACTTCTTTGCCGTCAATCACAACCGTTGCATTTTGCGGTTTCAACTTTACAAGCGACTTAAGCGCATCCGACGTGCGACCTTTCGATTTCGCTTCGAGCATCTTTCCTATGGTAATAAGCGTAACTATCATTGCCGCAGACTCAAAATAAAACTCGTCCATGTATGCGGCTGCCATACCGTGGTCGCCTCCGCTTATGGCTATAATCGTTTTAAACAGCGCATAAACGCTCCATGCAAAGGACGCTGTAGAACCGAGCGCAACAAGCGTATCCATATTAGGCGAACGCTTTATTAACGCTTTGAATCCGCTTATAAAAAATCTTTGATTTATTACTAATATTATTCCGCTCAGCAGCAACTGAGTAAGCCCATTGACCGCATGATTTTTGCTTAGCAGACTCGGCAACGGAAATCCCAACATCATACCCATCGAAACGTACATAAGCATTATGAGGAAGACTAACGACGATATAAACCTCGTTTTTAATTTTTTTACTTCTACGTCAAACACGTCCGTTTCGTCTGTAGCTACGTTCCCCTGCAAATGTACACCGTAACCGGCTTTTTTTACAGCCGCTATTACTGAGCTACCGTCAAACTGTCCGTCTACCGTCATATCGCCGGTTAGTAAATTTACGTTGCATTCGGCTACTCCGTTTACATTCGAAACGGCCTTTTGAACTCTCGCCGAACATGCGGCGCAACTCATACCGGTAACTTTATAATTCTTTTTCATCCCGACTCCTCCGTCATCTCATAAGCCTGCTAAACGTTTCAGTCAACTCACCTATTATTTCTTCATCACCAATTTTTATTTTGTCACAGACGCAACCTTTTATATGCGCAAAAAGAATTTCTTTATTAAATGAATCCAAAGCTGCTTTTGCCGCAGCGGATTGTATTAAGATATCGTTACAATATGCATCGTTTTCCACCATTGTCTGCAAACCACGCAGCTGACCTTCTATACGCTTTAGCCGATTAATTAGCGCTTTTTTCCGTTTACAGTCTCTTACTGTCTTTTTTTTCTCGCAACAATCCATATTATTCCTCCATATACCCCGTACGGGTATTTTCGATAACATTATATCTTTGAACAGTATATTTGTCAACAATTTTTACAAAATAAATAGAAAATAATTTGCATTTGTACGTTTCAAGCTCACCGTTAAACGTAAAAAAATGCTTTCTACGTCTAGTCTAATATGCCGCCGCCCATAAGCATTGTTTTTATGACTTTTGCTTATTTACTTTTGCGTGCAATCTATTCAAAGCTACAAAAATGCATGTTTCGATAATAATTCGGATATTTTTCCTATAAATATTTATTGAAAATAATTAAGAAACAAAAAAATGAGTTCGGTGACTGTATCGAACTCATTTTTGACATATTAAATTTAATCTGATTTCGGCAAAAATTACTCCAAAAAACTTATTTTACTCTTTCCATATATGTTCCGGTACGAGTATCAACTCTGATTTTCTCGCCCTGGTTTACAAATAAAGGAACCTGAATTGCCGTACCGGTCTCGAGCTTAGCCGGCTTATTTCCGGCTTTAGACGTATCGCCCTGAACACCCGGTTCGGTTTCCGCTACGACAAGTTCTACGAAGTTAGGAGCTTCTACACTGAAAGCCGCACCCTTATAGAACTGTACCGAAGCCATCATTTCTTCCTTGATGTACTTAAGCGCTTCTGCGCAAACGTCGTAATTGAGCGGAATCATTTCGTATGACTCCATATCCAGGAAGTAGTAAAGATCGCCGTCATTATACGAATACTGCATATCTTTGCGCTCGATATGAGCCAAAGGATACTTATCGGACGGGTTAAACGTCTGCTCCAATACTTGTCCGGTTACTACGTTCTTAATCTTTGCTCTGACGAACGCTGCGCCCTTGCCCGGCTTAACGTGCTGAAAGTCTACAATAATATAAACTTTTCCATCTATTTCCACGGTAACGCCTTTTCTGAAATCTCCTGCTTCTATCATATATTCCTCCTAGAGAATAAGATTTTTATTAAAGTTTGTTAAATTGATTAGTCCGTCTTCTTTTACAACTGCGAAATCTTCGATACGAACTCCGCCTATGCCTTCTATATAAATGCCCGGTTCTACGGTAATTATCATATTGGGCTTGAGAATGTCGTTACTGTTAGGTCCCAGGCACGGTTTCTCGTGAATTTGCACGCCTACGCCATGTCCTAAGTTGTGTCCGAATTCCTTACCGTATCCGTGAGCTATGATAAATTCTCTTGCAAACGAATCAGCTTCAAGCCCCGTCATACCGGCTTTTATATTAGCTAATGCGTATTCCTGAGCCTCGAGCACAACTTTGTGTATCGCTACGAGCTCATCGCAAGGCGTACCCAAACAAAAAGTTCTCGTCATGTCAGAACAGTATCCGTCAAGTTTTGCGCCCATATCTACCAAAATCACGTCGTTTCTGTCAAGTTTACGTGACGTAGGCTTGTGATGGGGAACAGCGCTGTTTTCTCCGAAAGCAACTATCGTATCGAAGGATGCGCCTTCGGCTCCGAGCATCTGCATTTCATAAAGTAACTCTGCCGCTACCTCTCTTTCGGTAACACCTATTTTTATCGATGACGATACCCGTTGTAATGCTTTTTGCGCAACGAGCTGAGCTGCCGCAATCTTACTTATCTCTTCTTCTGTTTTTACCGCTCTTTGCTCGGCAATCTGTGCGGAACACGGTTCGAACGCAACGGAACCGCAATTGGTCCTAAGCCGACGGAAATCAGCCACCGTAACGGATTCATCCTCATATCCGACCACGTTAGCGCCTACTGTCGAGAGCGTCGAAGAAATCGCATCGTAAAAATCGACGGATTTTGTTATTACTACCTCCCACGGCGAAGAAAGCTTCTTGCGAGCGTAACCTTCGTAACGAAAATCGGTAATAAATACTTTTCGCTCGTCTTTAAGTATTACGCAGCCGAGCGACGTATTCAAACCGGAAAAATAAAACCTATTTTCGGGCGAAAGTATAAGTAAAGTATCAATATTGTTTTCGAACATAAAAACTCCTATGCGAAATACCTTTATATTGTACCATAAAATTTTAAATTAGTAAACTTTTTTATGGCAGTTTTTCATAAATAATGCGTCTTCTGCCATTGTTCCGTTGGATTCGCACACTATATACGGAGTTAAAGCGTACTCGTCGATAACGGCGGCGAGAGGTTCATACTCAGGTCCGTATATTTTATCGGCAAAAGTCAGGTGCCTTATTTCGCCCTTTTCGCCATATTGTATTTTTGAAAAATGTATATGAAAATTTTTGCCTTTCCTTTCGCCGAGCTTATCTAAAGTATAATCAATAATTCTTTTATAATCGTCTTTTACCTTTATTCCGCCTCTTAAATAGCTGTTGATATGCCCGAAATCGAAACACGGCACGAGTCTTTCGTCCAGAGTACAAAAATCAACGATTTCTTCCACTGTACCTATTTGATTAAGCTTACCCATAGTCTCGGGGGCAAGCAAAAAATCTCCGTCGAGGACGCTCATCATTTTTGCTATGTTGTCTTTTGTTCGAGCGACAGCTTCCGCTCTGCTCGATTTTCCACAAGCAGCAGGATGAAACACAACTCGCTTGCCGCCCATCGCTTTGACAGCCTCAATCGAACGAGCTACGTAAGCTATCGACTTTTCTATCATTTCGCAGTCCGGATTGGCGAAGTTGGTGTAATACGGTGCGTGAGCGCTTATTTCCACATCGTATTTTACGAATTCGTCTCTTATTTTTTCGCATGCGGCTTGCCCTATATTTACACCTCTACCAAACGAATATTCGAAAGCATTAAGTCCTTTTTCTCTAAGCCATTTCGCTTCCTCATAAGTATGAGCATGTCCTTCGTCGTAGAACGACTGCGAATTGCCCGAAGGTCCGATCCTCAGCATTTTGCATCCTCCATATCTTTTTGTATCTGAAGTTTTAGCTTGTCCATACTGTCAAACTTAATCAACGGACGCAAAAAACCGATAAACTCTATCGACAAAACTTTACCGTATAAATCGCCGTCAAATCCTATTAACGTGTTTTCTATCGACGGCGCTTCTATGCCAAAAGTCGGTTTGCTTCCGATGTTGGTAAGTCCTGCGTATATTTTCCCGTCAAAGCTAGTAATCGTCTTGTAAACCCCGAATTTCGGCGTAAAACCGTCATAACTCACATTAGCCGTCGGGAACCCCATTTTGCGTCCGACTTCTCTGCCGTGAATGACCGTTCCCGAAATAAAAAACGGTTGACCAAGCATTGCGTTTGCGGCATTGATATTCCCATCAATAAGCAATTTACTTATCCTGGAAGAAGATATTTTTTCGCCGTCAATCATAAGAACCGGCACAATCGTTGACTTCACGCCTATCTCATTGCATATTTTGGCAACTTGTTTTCCTGTTTTTCTGTCGCTACCGCATGAATAATCGCAGCCGAACACAAAATGCTTTGCGCCCTTGCGTGCAAGTTCTTTTAAAAAATCTATAGCTGCGACTTTTTTGAGTTTTTCGTCGAAACGGTAGGCAAAAATTTCTTTTATCCCTACAGACTGCATCAAAAGCTTTCTTGTCGAAAGATTGTAAATTTGCGTTTTATGGAGTAAGCCGAGACTTTCGTCATCAAACGTCACTGCTGCAGCTGTTAAGTCATTGCCCTCGGCAACACTTACCGCTTCCTCCAAAACTTTTCGGTGACCTTTATGAACGCAATCAAAAAGTCCCAATGCGACACAAAACCCTTTCATTCCTTCATATACACCTTCACCTTTAATTCGCCGGCTTTACCCTCGCCTATGCCGAAGACTTCGCCTTTACATTCCACCAAAAATTCACCGTTTTCGCCATAAGGAACTTTTCTTCCGTTAAGCAAATACGAATAATATTTTTCATCGACTGCTGCGACTTTTAACTCCGGCAACGCTTGTTTTAGCGACATTATATCATTTTCGGAAAGGTCTTCCGTCCGCACACTGTCGTTTATGCAAAAGTTGCCACACCTTATGCGCTTTATAGCCGTCATAATTGCATACGTACCCAACGAATGGGCAAGATCTCTGCACAAACTGCGTATGTAAGTTCCCGCAGAACAATGAATGGTTACTCTTATACGATTTTCTTCGATATCTGTCAATGAAAAATCGTAAACGTTGACTTTACACGGCGGCAACTCTACCGTTTCGCCGCTGCGAGCTATCTCGTATGCTTTTCTGCCGTTAACTTTTTTTGCGCTATACAAAGGAGGAGTTTGTAAAATCTCACCGGTAAATAGCGGCAATTTCTGCAAAATTTCTTCTTTTGACGGCATTCTTCCGCCGCTTGCTATAACCGAACCTTCGCCGTCTAAGGTATCTCGTTCTTCTCCAAAAGTAAATTCCGCTTCGTATACTTTATCTTTGCCGAGGTAGTAGTTAAACAGTCTGGTCGCTTTACCTACGCCGAGAATCAATACTCCTTCTCCCTGCGGATCCAAAGTTCCCATATGCCCTACGGCTCTCGTCTTAAGAATTTTTTTTATCTTAACGACTACGTCCGAACTCGTCATGCCTCCGACTTTGTATATATTTAATATTCCAAGCATTACATCCCGTCCGTAATCGATTTGACAACCTTCCGAAGAACGTCCTCGTAGTATCCGCAAACGACGCACCCGGCAGCCTGAACATGTCCGCCGCCGCCGAACACTGCCGCAGCGCACGCAACGTCAAAACCTTTGCTCCGCATGCTGACTTTGTACTTGTTATTAGGCTGTTGCGCCATGCAAACCGCCACTTTAACAGAGCCTATGTCCATTGCAACGTCGATAAGCCCTTCGGTATCGGAAAGCGAACAACCACAGTCTGTCAAATCCGACTGCATAACGCTTATTACGCAAATGCTCCCGTCTCCGAAAAATTTCATTGACTGTATCGCTTTGCCGATTAGCTTAGTCTTTTCCCACGTTCGGGATCTGTAAAGCGCACAATTAACGTTATATGCATCTGCTCCTTTTTCCATTAGCTTTGCGGCTAACGAGAACACGGCAGAAGTGACGTTATTGTGCATAAAATGACCTGTATCCGTAGACAAACCGACGTAAAGCAATGTAGCCATTTCGCTATCTACCGCATCCTCGTCCAACAGAATTTCCGACAAAATTTCGCACGTACTCGACCGATACGGATAAACGTAATTTTCATCTGCAAATCCGTCGTTAGAGATGTGGTGGTCGAATTGAATGCTGTGTACTTTACCGAGAAATTCAGCATATTTACCCATGCGGAATCTGTCACCGCAATCCACGATTATAAGCAAATCGTAATCGGAAAGCGACGCTTTGTTTATACAGTCATAGTACTGCATAAAAGAGTAATGAAACGGCAAATCGGAATCGTAAACCAATTCGGCTTGCGTTCCCGATTTTTGCGCAAGTCGGTACAATGCGAGTCCGGCTCCGAGACAATCCCCGTCCGGACGCACATGACCGACTATCAATATTTTTTTTGCTTGTTTAATTTTTTTTGTCAGATTCATCCTTTTTAATTTCCGTCAAAATGGCATTTATCTTTTCGCTGTAATCCATAGAAGTATCCAAAATAAAATTTAGCTGAGGAACGCATCTAAGTTCCTTAAATTCATCGCTGAGTTCTTTGCGAATATGACCTGAGCATCTTTTTATAGCATCGAAAGTCTGCTCGGTATCTCCTCCGTAGCAACTTACATAAACCTTTGCGGTTTTTAGATCTTTTGCGGTATTTACCTCTATAACGCTAACCATGGAAGTTATTCTCGGATCTTTAAGTCTGCGAATTATGGCGGAAATGCTTTTTTGCATTTCGCTGTTTATTCTGTCAATTCTGAAATTCATTTAATCTTTTATTTCCTCTAATACATAAGCTTCTATCTCGTCGTTTTCCATAGCGTCATTGTAACCGCCTATCGAAATGCCGCATTCATAGCCTATGCCGATCTCTTTAACGTCGTCTTTGAAACGTTTGAGCGTATCGAGATTACCTTCCAATATGAGATCTTTGCCCCTATATACTCTTACTTTTGCGTTACGCTGCATCTTACCGCTAAGCACATAGCTTCCTGCTACCGTACCTACGCCAGTAATTTTAAATACGCTTCTGACCTGAGCTCTGCCTATTACGACTTCTCTGAACTTAGGCTCTTCAAGTCCCTTAACGAGACGTTCTACATCGTCTATCGCTTCGTAAATAACCTTATACAGTCTTACGTCGACGTGATTCTTCTCTGCGTAATTACGGGATTCCGCATCCGGTCGAACGTTAAATCCTATTACTACTGCTTTGGAAATTTCGGCTAAGGTAACATCCGAAAGATTGATTGCGCCAACGCCGGCATGCACGACTTTTACCCTTACTTCTTCGGTATTAAGCTTAAGCAACGAAGTCTTAAGCGCCTCTACAGAGCCTTGCACATCCGCCTTTATAATAAGATTAAACTCCTTAAGTTTTTCTTCGTTTATCCTATTCATAAGATCGTCTATGGAAGCCTTGGGGCCCTGAAGGAGCTGTTCGTTCTTCTTCTTTGCAGCTCTTTCTTCTATAATCTGTCTTGCAGTTTTCTCATCCGAAACTACGTAGAACTGATCTCCTGCTGCCGGAACGTCCGTAAAGCCCAAAATAGATGCGGGAGTAGACGGAGCAGCTTCTTTTATTGCTCTGCCCTTGTCATCCGTCATAGCCCTTACTCTGCCGAAGGTAAGTCCCGATACCACGAAATCGCCTATACGGAGAGTTCCGTTCTGAACGATGATATTCGCTACGGGACCTTTGCCCTTATCAAGTTTCGCCTCTACCACTGCTCCTTTTGCCTTACGCTTGGGATTAGCTCTGTAGTTGTTGTACTCGGCAACGAACAAAATCATTTCCAACAATTTGTCTATTCCCGTACCCTTCTTTGCCGAAATGGGAACCATTATGGTATCACCGCCCCATTCCTCGGTAACGAGTCCGTACTCGGTAAGCTGCTGCTTTATACGTTCCACATCGGCACCCGGTTTGTCTATCTTATTTATAGCGACGATAATGGGAACTTCGGCAGCTTTAGCATGACTTATCGCTTCTACGGTCTGAGGCATTACGCCGTCGTCCGCAGCTACTATAAGCACGGCAATATCGGTAATCTTTGCGCCTCTCGCTCTCATTTCGGTAAACGCTTCGTGTCCCGGCGTATCGAGGAAAGTTATCTTTTCTCCCTTGCATGTTACCGAGTATGCGCCTATATGCTGCGTTATTCCGCCGGCTTCGCCCAAAGCGACGCTTGTCTTACGAATTGCGTCCAAAAGCGACGTTTTACCGTGGTCGACGTGTCCCATTACGGTAATTACCGGAGGACGCTTAACGAGATCTTCCTCTTTGTCTGCCTCGTCGTGTGCTTCTTCCAATTGCATTTCAGCCGTTTTGTCAAGCTTAAGCTCTAATTCTACGCCCAAAACGTTTGCAACAAGCTCCATAGTCTGAAAGTCAACTACGCTGTTAATGTTGCATATAATTCCGAGCTGCATAAGCTGAAATATAATTTCCTGCGCAGTTTTTCCGATTTTTTCGCTAAGAATTTTTACCGTAAGATTTTCGGTAGTAATTACAGCCTTCTTGATTTCGGGCTGAACGTACTTAGTCTCTTGCTTTTGCTTCTTGTTTTTAAGTTTGCGAGTACCCATACGTTCTTCGCCCACATCGTCCTGAATGTAGCCTTTACGTATAAGAGTACGCTTATTCATCGTCTTTTTGTCCTCGACCTTACCCGAATCTTTGCGCTTATTTTCAAAAGACTTACTTCTGTCCTTGGAAATAACGGGCAAATCGAGTTTAAGCGACGGTCTGGACGAGGGACGAGGAATCGAATTTTGGAATCCCGTTCCCTGCGGACGAGCCACATTAGGTCTCTCCGGTCTGTTTCCGTTATTCATGGGCTTTTTGGGACGAGAAGGTATAGTCGGCTTCGGAGGAGGAACCACTACGCCTTTAATGTAACTCGGCACATAAGTTTGCTTAGAACCGACAGTCGGCTTTTCGACCACGGGCGAACTCTTGCTCGGTTGAGCTTGAGGCTGCTTAGGCTCCTGCTTCAGCATTTCGACTCTTTGCTCTTTTTGCTCTTTCACCGTTTGCGCAGAGATCGACTGTTTAGGCTGCTGCGGCTTTTTTTCCGCACGAACGGTAGGCTGAACCGGTGTCGTTTCTTCCGTTTTTACCGATTTAGGTTGTTCAACCTGCTTAACCGTCTCTTGCTGTTCCTTAGGCTCCTTTTCCGCTCTCGAAGAAGAGAGAGATTCACCTCTTGCAATCGCTTCGTCTATCCTGCGTTTCATGCTCTTAATCTCGGGCATAAGAGACTTGAGGTCGTCGCCGGAAGCAAGCAAGTTTTTCAAAAACTTAATGTTCTCGTATTTAACGCCCTCTTTTTCGCTTTGCAAGTTTTGATTTTGAGTAGCCAAATTATAATTCCTCCGAATTGATAAATAAATAATCTTCTGTTACAAACGACGTTAAAGCCTCCGCCATTTGTTTATCCGTAATTGCTATTACTTTGCAATTGGTTTTGTAAACCATATCTTCCACGCTACGGACAAGCGATATTATAAGCGGCGAGCCGCATTTTCGAGCGATTTCTCTGACGTTTTTACTTCCTCTATTGCTAAGCGTCTCGTCCGATATAACAAGATATTTTCGCTTTTTACTCAAAAGGATGTCGTCCGCTCCGAATATTACTTTTCTTGCCCGAACGGCAAATCCGACGAGCGTACAAATTTTGTCATTCATAAACTTTCGGAAATCGACTTTATTACGTCTTCGCTTACATTATGTCCCAATGCCCGACTAAGCGCCTTAGTCTTGATAACTTTACTTAAACATTGTCTGTCTCGACAAACGTATGCGCCTCGGCATTGAGACTTAAAACTTTTGTCTGGTATGACGTCGTCGCCGCTCACAACAAAACGAATAAGCTCGCTTTTATTCTTCATTTTACGACAAACGACGCACATTCTGTTACAAGGCTTAGTCAAGTTCGCCCAGCTCCTCCTCACCGTCAGACTCCTCAGGCTTATCCGATTCCGTTACTTCCGAAGTTAACTGAGTTTCTTCCTCCATCTTGCTCTTCATGTAAGCAGAATAAGACTTTACGTCTATTTTCCATCCGGTAAGTCGTGCGGCGAGACGAGCATTTTGACCGTCTTTACCTATAGCCAAACTAAGCATATTGTCGTCTACTACTACTTTTGCGACTTTTTCATCCTCCGTCGCCTCAACCATAGAAACTTTCGCCGGGCTGAGCGCTCTAGCTATAAATTCCAACGTATCCTGACACCACGGAATAATGTCTATTTTTTCGCCGCCGAGCTCGCTGACGATGGCGTTTACTCTCATACCTCTGTTACCTACGCATGCGCCTACCGGATCGATGTTGCCGTCCTCGCAATATACTGCCATCTTAGTACGATAACCGGCTTCTCTTACGATAGCCTTTATGGTAACCAGACCTGCAGCTATTTCGGGAACTTCGATTTCGAACAAGCGCTTTACGAATCCCGATGCCGTACGACTTACGGTAATCTGAGGGCCTCTCGTACCCGACTTTATCTTTTTAACGTAAACTTTGATTCGATCGCCTACGTTAAATCTATCCGTCGGCATCTGATCTTGCGGCAAAAGCAAAGCTTCGAGCTTATTGATTTCCACATAAACGTTGCGACCGTCTATTCTTCTGACAACGCAAGTAATAAGTTCGCCTTCTTTTTGCGAAAGTTCGCTATACGCAAGTTCGCTTTCAACTTCTCTGAGTTTTTGCATGATAACTTGCTTAGCCGTTTGCGCAGCTATACGTCCGAACTCCTTAGCGGAAACTTTCTCGCAAACTCTGTCGCCGATTTTATACTTTTTGTTTATGAGACGAGCGTCTTCCAGACTTATCTGGGTATCTTTGTCTTCGACTTCGGGAACTACTGTCTGGTACGCTACTATGTCTATGGTACCTCTTTCGGGATCCAAATCCACTTCTACCGCCTTAGCCTCACCGGTATGCTTTTTGTAAGCGATTGCGAGAGCAGTCTGTAAAGTGTCTATAAAAATCTCTTTTTTGATACGCTTTTCCTTTTCAAGTTCGTCGAGAGCGAGAAAGAAATCCTGATTTTTCATAAGTCCTCCTGATTATTCAAATTTGACGAGCGGTCTTACAAAAGCCGCTTTGGAACATTCTATAGTAATATCCGAGCCGTTTACCGTTATCGTAAAAGTATTCTGAGTTTTTTCTTTGAGTACGCCTTCGTAAAACTTCTTTCCCTTAAGAGGCGCATAAAGTTTTACTTCCACTTCGGTTCCGTAATTACGTTCGTAATCTCTCTGCGTTTTAAACGGTCTATCGAGTCCCGGCGAAGAAACATTAAAAACGTACGGTGCGCCAAAGGTCGGATCTGCTTCATCGAGCAACGGATCGAGCGTGCGGCTCACCGTCTCGCAATCATCGAGCGTCACACCGCCGTCCTTGTAAATATAGACCGTCAGCGTCATCTGACCGTATTGTTTTTCGTATTCGATGTCTACAAGTTCGTATCCGAGCTTGTCTAGTGCGTCGACTATCGTCTCTTTTACTAACGAAACTACGTTACTCATAACCCTCCGACATAAGTTAAGAGCGAACCGCAAGGCTCACTCTTAAAACTGCATCATCTATTAACACGAACATTCTAACACAACCGCAGATATAATGCAAGCGTTTTTACTCGATTTTGTCTTTCTGCCCGAAAAAATCTCGATTTTTCTAAAAAAATTACATCTTTTCGGCTATTTTGATAAAAATCTTTGCCGTAGTTTCCGCATCCGAAACAGCTCTGTGCGCTGCCTCGTTAACTACGTCGAAATACTTTGACAAAACCGCAAGATTAAATCGTTTTAAATGCGGAAAATATTTTTGAGCAAGTATCATTACGTCGAGCTGGTCGTTTTCGAAGTATATATTAAGTCGCTCCGCCGCAACCTTCAAAAACGGCACGTCAAATGCATCGCTGTTTTGTCCGACAAGAGTACAACCGTCGCAAAATTTATAGAAATCCGGCAACACGTCCTTTATTAGCGGACTATCTTTTACATCCGAATCGGATATTCCCGTAAGTTCGACGTTCTTTTGCGGTATAGGTCGCTGCGGATTTACAAGCGTAGAAAATGTTTCGGTCATTCTTCCGTTTTCTATCTTTACCGCACCTATCTCTATTATCATATCTGCAGTAGGAGTCAACCCGGTAGTTTCCAAATCGAACACTACAAACTTTTTTCCGAGCAAAAACTCGGGCGTTTCATCGGCATGGAATATATCGCTTTGCGAAAAACCACTGTACGGCTTCGGTTTAACAAAAGAATAATGATCCGGCACAAGCATTTTTTCTCTGTTGAGGACAAAATCTTGCGGTAAATCACATAGACTTATAGCATTTGCTTTTACCGTGACCGTAGTTTTGCCGTTATAAGTATTACTGCTCGAAACGCCGCTGACAAGTATCGTACTGTTTTCACCCAAATTTCGCATCTTCTCTGCAGGACTTTCCCCTTTGCCGGTAGATTTTCGAGGAAAATACAGACATTCGACGCTGCCGGTATAATCCTTTAGTACAAACTTGAACATCGGGCGTTGCTCACCGCTGTCGTTATATTTTTTTGGCGTATAGCTGCGTTCGAACATCGAAATTATCGTGCCGCATATAACCACGTTTCTGTTTTCCGCTATGTCGGAAATGTAAATGGGAGTTTCGGAAATTTTATCGCCGATATATTCCCTTACGTTATCGACCTTTATAACCCTTCCGCCGTCGTAATCGAACTCGTATTTTTTAACTTCTTCGTCCGTCGTAATCTCTTGCGCCAGCTCGTATGTTTGATATTTAACGGTAATTTTTTCGCAGTAACCGTTAAATACAAAGTCGTTTACTTCCTTATCTATTTTCATATCCTGTATATACGAATATACCGGCGCAGGAAGTTTTACGGTTGCCGTAATGCCATCGTAGTAATTGAACGAAACGTCGTCAGCTTTTACGTTATTTTTTATTATTGCATACTTACTGAAAAAAGTCATAAGCGCTGCGCAAAAAGAAGTCTCGTCAAAATAACTGCGAACTATCTTTACCTTTAATGTAAGCGGCGTTTTAAGCAATGCGGTAGCTTTTTCGGTAAGCAGCGGTATGTTTTCTCTAAGTTCTTTTTCTATCTCTTGAGGGCAAATTAAAACAAGCTCCGCTCCGGACGAGCGAAAATCTACGTTAAGCTCTTTTAATTTAACTTCCGACAAGTCCAGACCCGTTTCCTCTTGAAGTTGCCCCAAAAATTCATTCATTATATTCTCCGATAAGACGCTTAAGCAACGGTATGATTTCGTCGTGAGTTATCGTCTTTACTACCGTACCCTTTATGAACAATGCGGCTTTATCCTTGCCTCCCGCTACCCCGAAATCTGCGTCCGCAGCTTCGCCGGGGCCATTGACCAGACATCCCATAATTGCCACTTTAATAGGCTTTTTTATGTCTTTGGTAAATTCTTTTATCTCTTTTACCGTGCCGAATAAATCGTACTCGCATCTCGAACACGTAGGGCAACTCACTATTTTTACATAATCGTCTCGTAATCCGACCGCACGCAAAATCTTTTTTGCGGCAGCTACTTCTTCTACGGGATCCCCGCTGAGCGAAACACGTATCGTTTCACCGATACCGTCCAACAAAAGTGCGCCGATACCTACAGCCGAATTGATCGTACCGTCGACAACGTCACCGCTTTCGGTAATCCCTATATGTAACGGAAAATCACACTCGGCTCTAAGCAATCTGTTTGCTCTTACCGTAGTAGCGACGTCGCTGGATTTAGCGGAAATCACGATGTCGTTAAAATCATGTTTCTGCAACAATTCGACTTGTTTAAGCGCACTTATTTTCAACGCCTCTGCTCTGTCTCGAACAGATAACAAGTCCTTTTGCAAAGACCCGCCGTTAACGCCTATTCGTATCGTAGTTCCGTTAGCTTTACATGCCGAAACCAAAGCGGCTACGTTTTGGTCGGAACCTATATTGCCGGGATTGAATCTGACTTTTGCAAATCCTACGTCACTGCACTTTATCGCCAATCGATAGTCGTATTGAATATCAGCGACAAGAGGCATATCCGTATATTTTATATAGTCCTTGCACAAATCGGCTTCTTCGACATCGGTTACGGCAATACGAGCAATATCGCAGCCGGCTTCCTTTAATCTGTCCAACTGACGATAAACTGAGTCCATGTCCTTAGTCTTGGCGTTTAACATAGATTGGACGGTAACATAACCGTCCCCGAGAATAAATTTGCCTACTTTTACTTTTTTTATCATGAAAAAAGTCCTATCAAATCAACCGTAACTACCAATAACAACAGCGCTACAAGTCCGATAAAATGAATCATCGACTCGACTTCCCGCTTAACAGGCTTTTTGCGTATCCACTCTATAACTGTAAATACGACTTTTGCACCGTCGAGTGCGGGGATCGGCAACAGATTAAAAATACCCAAGTTGGCTGCTATAAGCGGCAAAAACAACAACAAATATCTCCAGTTTTGCATACCGAAGTTTGCCATCTGATTTATCGTGCCTATAGGTCCGCTTATTTCCGTTACGTGAACTTTACCGGTAATCATATCGCCGAATGCGCCGATCATCGACCAGGACAGCTCGCCGGTGTAAGGAATACAATACTTAAACGCTTCTTTTACGGACGCTTTCGAGTACTGCAAAGCGACACCGAGTCCGGTAGCAGTTTTACGCACATCCGTTTCGGTTCCGTCCACCGTTTCTTTTGCATCGTAAAAATATTTTCTCAACGGAACACGTAAAGTGACTTTTTCTCCGTTACGACTAACAACGACGTCAAGTACGTCTCCGTCCTTTTTGCCGTCCAAAGCCTTTCCAAGCGTATGATAAAAGTCTATTTTGTATCCGTCTATTTCTATGATTTCATCTCCGGTTTCGAGGCTGGTAATCACTGCCGAATCAACGCTTTGATAAACGTTCGAAACCGTAGGCTTGCTTGCGCCTGCCACTGCAATGAATATTATCGAAAATAATACCGCCGAAATAAGATTAAACGCTCCGCCGGCTATCAGCACGATAATGCGCTTCCAAGGTTTCTGTTCGTTAAAAGTGAGTTTTTTAACTGCCGAATCACCTTGATTAGCTTCTTTCTTTTCTTCTTCGAAGTTAAAAACGTCTTCTTTCTTTATTTTTTCTGTAGCTAAAATCTTTTCCTCTTCGGTTTCGCCCGTAAATGCGCAATATCCGCCAAGCGGCAAAAGTCTTATGGAAAATACTTCTCCGTTTTTCTTTTTTCTGGAAAAAAGCTTAGGTCCGAATCCTATAGAAAATTCGTCTATACCGAACCCCAACAATTTGCCGGCAAGATAATGACCGAATTCGTGAACGGTAATCATCAGCAACAATATAAGAATAGCTAACAAAATAAATAATATTTTCATCTGGTATACTCCATATCTTCCGTTTTACGAATAATCTCCTTACGAACTTCTATTACATCGGAAAACGAATTTATCTGCACCGCAACGTTACTTTCCATCGCATTTCTTACGGTTTCCGCAATTTTTCCGAACTTAATTTTTCCGTCGAGAAACATTTTAACAGCCGACTCGTTAGCGGCATCCATTATCGCCGCCATACTTCCGCCTTCCTTTATGCATTTATACGCCAAAGTCGGCGCAAAAAACACGTCTTCTCTCTTAGGCAAAAAAGTCAGCGGTTTGTCAAAAGACAATGGCTCAACTGCGTTTTCCGCTCTGTGCGGGTACGAGAGCGCAACTGAAATAGGTAATCGCATATCCGGCACAGCCATTTGCGCAATAACGGAACCGTCTTTATAGCGCACCATAGAATGTATTATGCTCTGCGGATGAATAATATACCCAATATTCTCGGTATCGAAGAGCCATCTTGCTTCGACTATCTCCAAAGCCTTATTCATCATAGTGGCGCTATCAACGGAGATTTTTTTGCCCATATGCCAATTCGGATGCTTTACCGCCTCGGACGGAGTTATTTCGTCTAACTGCTCCCTTTCGTATCCGTAATATCTTCCGCCGCTAGCCGTAAGGATTATTTCAGCTACAGAATCGTGCTCCCCGGACGCAAGACACTGCCACACTGCAGAGTGTTCGCTGTCTACGGGAATGATAGATGCGTTATACATGGCGGAAAGTTTGGATATAAGTTCGCCCGCCGCAACTATACACTCTTTGTTGGCTAAAGCTATCTCCTTGCCGTTCTTTATACATGCAAGTAATGCAGGCATAGCCGAAAAACCTACCGCCGAAATAACCACTCTGTCGCAATCGCTTTGAGCGCATACGTTAACTGCCTCATCGCCCGTCACGAGTTTGACGTCCAAGCCTTCGCTCTTGAGTTTTTCGTATGCTTTACTGTTTATAATGCCGGCTACGGACGGAGAAAATTCTTTTATCTGTTCTATTAAAAGCTCCGCATTGGAATTGGCAACTATAATGTCGGCTTTAAAGCCTTCATGTTTTCTAATAAAGTCCAACGTTTGCGTGCCTATGGATCCGGTACTGCCGAAAATTGCTATTTTTTTCATAATATGGAAATCACCGCTAATGCAAAATACAAAATCACACCATTAAACATAAGTCCGTCGATACGATCCATTATTCCGCCATGTCCCGGCAACAGATGCGAATAATCTTTTATCCCCACAAGCCGCTTTACGTACGAAGCAAAAAGATCGCCGAACTGCGTCGCTAACGAGCCAAACAATCCGACCGATAAGTAAGCCAACCATTCGAGACTCGAGCCGCCTAAAAGCGGAGCCATTCCTAAAAAAGCTCCCAATTCGGTAAGCGACACAAAGTACCATATCGCACCTGCCGCAATTCCGCCAAGCAGTCCGCCTATCGCACCGGAAACTGTTTTGTTCGGACTTATCTTGGGGCAAAGTTTTTTACCTTTTACGGTACTGCCGACAAAATAGGCAAACATATCCGTAAAAGTACTGACGGTAAACAGTAACAAAATGCCTACAGCTCTTATATGCGGCTCGAAGTGATTTATTCCAAGCGTATACAAAAGAGCCGACACCGGATACAAAAATACGAACATAGTGGCTATAACATTGTTAGTCGTTGCCTTTTTGGAACAAAGCGAAAAAATAATCATTGTCATAGAAAGCACTAACAGTACTGCAAAATACATGGTTATGCCGCCTATATCAAACACTCTTTGCGCTATTATGTATGCGACATAACCCAAAACAATCGCCGAGTATACAAACACTCGCATCGGAGCGGGGTATTTCTGCCTTATTGCGTTACATATTTCATAAGCCGCCATAAGCGCCAACAAAAAAATTAAAATGTCGAAAAACACCCAATGAACCTTTAGCGTCAACATTATTACCGAAGCAAAAACAACAAACAGTATTGCTCCTGTTATAAATCTTTTCTTTGTATTATCTTTCATTTTCCGAATCGTCTGTCCCTATTATAGTACTCTCGTATTACTTCATCGAGCTGTGTTTCCGTAAAATCCGGCCAAAGTGTATCCAAAAAGAACAGCTCTGTGTATGCAAGTTGATAAAGCATAAAATTACTAAGTCTTTTTTCTCCACCGGTACGCACCAAAATGTCCGGATCCGGCTGTCCTGCAGTATAAAGCGAACCTTCGAAGTCTTCGCTGCCGGCGGCTTGCAAAATTTCCTGTCTGCCTCCGTAATTGAGAGCAAGGTTCAATATACCTCCGTCGGAATCGGCAGTAAGCGATTCGCTTTCGTCGATTGCCGTTCTTACGTCCGGTTCGAAATACGACCTATCGCCTATAACGTTTAATCTCACGTTATTCTTTTTTAGTCGTTTACTTAACGAAGGCAGTTTTGTTTTTATCAGCGTTTTAAGCCCATTGACTTCGTCCACGGGGCGAAATTTATTTTCCGTCGAAAACGCATAAAAGGACACCAGGTGAATATCCCGCTTAAAACAAGCGTCCGCAATGTCTACCATTACGTTGATTCCCGCCCTGTGCCCTGCGCTACGTGGCAACAGCCGAGCGGTTGCCCACCTGCCGTTACCGTCCATTATAAAAGCAATGTGACTTATTTTGTCAGATTTCAAGAATTTCCGCATCCTTACTCTTTAACATAGAATCGACGTCGGCAATATATTTATCCAAAGTTTTCTGAACTTCGGCGCCGTACGTTTTTTCTTCATCTTCGGTAACAATGCTGTCCTTTTTAAACTTCTTTAATACGTCCATTATATCTCGGCGTTCGTTACGAAGCGTAACTTTACAATCTTCGCTGAGCTTTTTTGTTTGCTTCGTAAGTTCTTTTCTGCGTTCTTCGGTAAGTTGGGGGAATACCAAACGTATCACTTTGCCGTCATCGCTCGGCGTGATGCCGATATCGGACGCCTGAATCGCACTGACGACTTTCTTTACCATAGATACGTCCCACAACGAAATGACAAGCATTCTTGCTTCGGGAACGGTAATATTAGCCATATTTGGTATAGTCGTCGGCTGACCGTAGTAATCTACAGTGATTTTGTTCAAAATCTGGGGATTTGCTCTTCCGGCTCTTATTGTAAGAAATTCGCCCCTAAGGTACTCTATTGCTTTATTTAGCTTCTCTTCGTACTTGTCAAATTCTTCTTTTACTTGAGGATTAGAAATGGTCATATTGCCCTCCTGATAATGTGTTGTTGTTTATTCTGCATCTATTGTATCATATAAACCGAATTATGACAAGCAAAATCAATCTATTACCGTGCCGATTTTTTCGCCCATGGCGGCTCTTACGATAGAATTTTCTTCGTCCAGACCGAAAGCGACTATCGGAAGATTATTTTCCATACACATGGTTATAGAGGTAAAATCCATCACAGAAAGTTTTTGATTCATTACGTCCATATATGCGATATGTTCGAGTTTTGTTGCGTCCGGATTTTTGCGAGGATCGCTGTCATATACGCCGTCTATATTCTTTGCCATAAGCAGTGCGTCTGCTTTTATCTGAGCGGCTCTAAGAGCTGCGCCGGTATCGGTAGTAAAATATGGGTTACCGGTACCGCAAGCAAATATAACAACTCTTCCTTTTTCGAGATGTTTGAGCGCTTTACGTAAGATAAAGGGCTCCGCCACTACGTTAATATTGATTGCGGTTTGTACTCTCGCAGATACGCCTTTTGACTCTATTGCGTCACACAAAGCCAATGCGTTAAGCGTTGTTGCAAGCATGCCCATATAATCGGCGGTCGATTTGTCCATATTTTTGCCTTGTCTGCCCCGCCAAAAGTTTCCGCCTCCGACTACAATTGCGATTTCCACGCCTCTGTGGTTAAGCTCGACTATCTGATCTACGACTTTTTCCACCGTTTCTTCGTCTATCCCGTTGCCGCTCGCCCCGGCCAAAGCTTCGCCGCTGAGCTTTAAAAGTATTCTTTTATACATATATATTCTCCGTTATACAAAAAGGAACGCCGCAAAAACGGCGTCCCCTTATAAAGTCAATATTATTTTGCAGACATCTTAGCGATTTCTTCGGCAAAATTTTCGTTTCTCTTTTCAAGTCCTTCGCCCATAACAAATCTGGTGAACTTCTTAAGGGTTATCTTTGCTCCTACGCTCTTGCCTACTTTTTCTACAAGTTGACGAATGGTAAGAGAAGAATCCTTAACGAACTCTTGATCAATGAGACAAACTTCCTTATAGAACTTTCCGAGACGACCCACAATCATCTTTTCAAGTACTTCGG
This sequence comes from Firmicutes bacterium CAG:552, assembly GCA_000435495.1. Taxonomy (GTDB): domain Bacteria; phylum Bacillota; class Clostridia; order Christensenellales; family Pumilibacteraceae; genus CAG-552. Next base: position 157,442 of record FR884055.1, read on the forward strand.
GAGGCTTCTTAGCGTTTTTGGGATCGTTAGCCTGCTGAATACGAAGAATTTCTTTTTCGTGTTCTACATCGGCAGCGGGAACTTCCTCGTTATAAAGATACGACGGCGACATTGCTGCAATATGCATAGCGATATCGTGACACATGGTGTTAAATTCTTCGTTAGAATTTACGTCCTTGTCTGTGTCTACTTCGAGCAAAACGCCGATCTTGCCGCCCATGTGGATGTACGCTTCTTCTTTTGCTGCATGCTGATAAGCAAAACGACGGAAAGAAACTTTCTCACCCGTTTTTGCGGTAGTAGCGGTAATAAACTCGCTTACGGTGCGATCGCCGATTTTGCTGTCGAGCAATTCTTCGTTATTTGCCGGCTTAATGGCTACAACCTGCTTTGCTATATCCTCTGCAAGCGAAACAAATCCTTCGCCTCTTGCAACGAAGTCGGATTCGCAGTTAAGTTCTACCAAGGAACCCTGACGTCCGTCTTCGGAAGTATAAGCCATTACTACGCCTTCGGAAGCAATTCTCGATGCTTTTTTTGCGGCAACGCTTATACCCTGCTCTCTCAAATACTCTGCAGCTTTATCCATATCTCCTTCGGTATGAGTAAGAGCCTTTTTGCAATCCATCATGCCTGCGCCGGTGATTTCTCTGAGCGCCGCAACGTCCTTAGCGGTAAATGCCATATTATTAGTCCTCCTTTACTTCGGCAACAGAGGCTTCTTCTGCGGCATTGGCTGCTTCTTCGGCTACCTTAACCGCTTCTGCCTCTTTAGCTTCCTTTTCTCTTATAGCGGCGAGTCCTTCTTCGCCTTCTCTTGCTTCGATAACGGCATCTGCCATTGCTCCGGCGATAAGCTTAATCGCACGAATAGCGTCGTCGTTGCCGGGGATAACGTAATCCACTTCATCCGGATCGCAGTTAGTATCTACAATACCTACGATAGGTATGTTAAGCGCACGAGCTTCGGCTATAGCAAGGTGTTCCTTCTTTGGATCGACTACAAACAATGCGCCGGGAAGAGTTCTCATATCTCTTACGCCGCCGAGATTTGCTTCAAGCTTATCTCTCTCTGCAACAAGCTTAGCGACTTCCTTCTTGGGAAGAACGTTAAACTCGTTCATTTTTTCCATTTGGTTAAGTTTGTTAAGACGGTCTACTCTCGAACGCATGGTTACGAAGTTGGTAAGCATGCCGCCGAGCCATCTGTTGTTGACATAGTACATTCCGCACTTCTGAGCTTCCTGCATAATAGCTTCCTGAGCCTGTTTTTTTGTACCTACGAAAAGAATGGACTTGCCTTCTTCCGCTACGCTCTTGATAAAGCTGTAAGCCTGCTCAATAAGTACGACAGTCATCTCAAGGTTAACGATATAAATGTCGTTTCTTGCGGTGTAGATGTACTTCTTCATTTTGGGGTTCCATTTGCGAGTGGGGTGTCCGAAGTGAACGCCTGCCTCGAGCAACTGTTTCATAGAAACGATGTTTGCCATATTTATATTCCTCCTGTTTATTCCTCCCCGACTTCAACTCCGTTTCTACCGCAAAGCAGCTGTGAATTTTCTCTGCGGAACAGGAAACGAATCCGTACAGGTGCGTAATCAACCAAAATATTATAACACAAAAATACCGATTGTGCAAACGTTTTACGTACACAATCGGTAAAAAATAATGCTTTTTTAATTTTTAATGTCCGCAATGGCAATCGTCGCCACAACCGCAGTCGCCGTGTTCGCATTCGTCGTCACAATCGCAATCTCCGTCGCAGCAACCGCAATCGCATTCGTCGGCGGTGTTAAGATACTCATCAAATACCCTTTGCATAAGCTCTTCGTCTTCTACCGGCACGATAAGTTGAGTATCGTCATCCTGCATTTCGAGAGAACATATTACCACCTCGTCTTCGGCGATGCCTTCGATTTCTTCTGCCGGCGAAAGCAAAACATAAAACTTTCCGTCCAATTCCACACAAGCCTCTTCGTAAAAATTAAGCGGATTACCCTTATCGTCGTAAAGCGTTATCGCTTCGCCTTCGTCAAAAATTTCACAATTTTCGTTTTCGTTGTTCATAATAACTCCTTATAAATGTTTTTGTTTTTCGAGATATGTGCCGAGAATAATTTGCGCTGAAATGGTGTCAACCACCTGTTTCCTTTTATTCCAGCGTACGTTTGCTTCGTCCAAAGCCCGTTCGGCGCTGACTGTGGAAAGCCGTTCGTCAACAAGTTCAACGCTTATGCCGCTTACTTTCTGCAAAACGGCGGCGAGTTTGCGCGAAATTTCCGCTCTTACTCCTTCGCTTCCGTCCATATTGATAGGAAGTCCCAGAATTATTTTATCCGCCCCGAGTTCCTTCGCTTTTTGTGCCAAAGCATCAACGTCACCCTTCATACCGACCGACTTTATCGTACCGACAGGCGAAGCGATTATGCCGAGCGGGTCGCTTACCGCAAGTCCGATACGACTTGCCCCGTAATCAATTGCCAATATTCGCATAAGCTCCCCCTTCCTACGGACATTTTAGCATAAATATCACGGTTAAATCAAAAGATTTGAGTGACTAATTAAAATTTTTGTAAAAAAACGTATCCGACAAATCTGCACATAAGTAAATCGACGTTATTCGTTATCTCAAGTCTTTATGCAAAATCTTACATCTGAATTATAAACATGAGAAACCGAGTGACTTTGCGACTGCGACGTAACGCCACAAAAAAAGTCCGAAATAATCGGACTTTTTTTTGATAGAAGTACGTTTTATCTACCCCACTCGTCATAATTCGAGTTGCATCCGTCCTTCGAGCAATCGCAGTTGTCGCCGCAACTGCAATCGGAGCCGCTTTCGAAGTCGCAGCCGCAACCGCCGCTTTCCTTTTGGTCAGAGACGTTTGCGATTTTACTCTTAACTTCGTCCGCAAGTTTGTCTGCCTTCGGGCAGCACTTTACTAAAATCATACCGCCGAGCATACCTATACCTACGCCGATGAGCGCATCTTTTAACATATTTTCGCACCTCCTTCCGTCTTAGTCTACGCAATAAGAAGGTGTATATACGGCAAATGCGACTTTTCTAAATAATGTTATTTTTGTTTTTTGTAGTTTGTAAGGTAGTCGTTGATTGCAGCCTTAATAGCCTCCTCGGCAAGTACGGAACAGTGAAGTTTTTGCGCAGGAAGGCCCCCGAGCTCGTCTACAACTTGCTGATTGGTAATCTTTAACGCCTCGTCCACGGTTTTGCCTTTTATCATACTCGTGGCAACAGAAGAAGTCGCAATAGCAGCGCCGCAACCGAAAGTCTGAAAACTTACGTCTTCGATAACTCCGTCATCGTTTATTTTCATAAATATTTTCATTATATCGCCGCAAGTTGCGTTGCCGACAGTGCCCACTGCGTTGGCGTCTTTCATTTCGCCCACGTTTTGCGGATTAGAAAATTCTTTAATTACTCTCTCGTTATACATTATTTTTTTCCTCCCATGAATTCTGCATAAAGCGGTGACATGTTTCTGAGTTTTTCCACCGCACTTACTACATTCTCTATTACATAATCGACGTCCTCTTTCGACGTATTTTTACCGAACGAAAATCTTATCGAACCGTGAGCCCTCTCTACGGGAAGTCCGGTAGCAAGCAAGACGTGCGAAGGTTCCAACGAACCGGACGAGCATGCCGATCCCGACGAGCAAGCTATGCCGTGCAAATCGAGCGTCAGAAGTAACGACTCTCCTTCGATAAATTCAAACGCAAAGTTGGCGTTCTGCGGCAAACGTCGCTCCCTGTCTCCGTTATAAATTACATACGGAATTCGTTTCTCTATCTCGCTGACGAAATAATCACGAATTTCCTTTACATGCTTATAGTTTTTATCAAGATCGATAATTGCTATTTCCAAAGCCTTGGCTATTCCGACCACCGCCGGGACATTGGTTGTACCGCCTCGGCGGGTTCGCTCCTGATGTCCTCCTGCTATTAACTTGTCGGGTTTTATGCCGCTCTTTATATACAAAACGCCTATGCCTTTGGGACCGTAGAATTTATGCCCCGAAAAAGACATCATGTCCACTCCGAGATCATGAACGTCTACCGGTATAGATCCCATAGCTTGTACTGCGTCGGTATGAAACAGCGCACCGTGTCTGTGTGCAATCGCACACAATTCCTTTATCGGCTGAATACTGCCTATCTCGTTGTTTGCCGTCATTATCGACACGAGAGTTGTATCATCGTCAATAGCAGCCTCAAGATCCTCGGGATTTACGATACCGTTTTTGTCTACAGGCAAATACGTTACCCTAAAGCCGTCTTGCTCGAGCTGAGCGCACGACGAAAGTATTGCCGCATGCTCTATCTTGGATGTAATTATGTGCTTACCTTGCTCTTTTTTTGCGTGAGCAATGCCTTTCAGCGCCCAGTTGTCCGCTTCAGTACCGCCGGAAGTAAAATATATTTCCGTCGGCTTAACTTTAAGTAAGTCGGCAATTTTTCTTCTCGCCTCGTCTACAGCATATGCGCCCTCTTGACCAAAGGCGTGCATGCTGTTTGCGTTGCCGAATTTTTCACTGAAATACGGCATCATCTCGTCGAGAACCGCTTTAGCGACAGGCGTGGTAGCCGAGTAATCCAAATACACTTTTCTCATTATAGTACCTCTGTAATTGATTTGCTTAATTAAAAACGGGATATTTTTAGTAACACTTGTACTCGTTTACCATATCTTCCAAAGTAAACGAAGTCAGCAATTTATCGATTTCTCTGTGCAGATAAGAAAAAATCTTCTTGTTAGGACAATAATTATCCGAACAGCTGCCACTGGCGCAATCCGTTATGTCGATATTGTCCTCGAGCGCAACGAGCATGTCCCTAAGGGTTATTTCACTCGCAGGGCGACTTAAAGAGTACCCGCCGCCGGCGCCTCGTTTGCTCGTTACGATACCCCCTCGCCTCAACATACCTATAAGTTGCTCGAGATATTTTTCGCTGTGCCCTGTCTGCTTACTAAGCGTCTGCAGCGAAACCTTGTCGGGCGCTATTGCTATCAAAAAGCATAATCTTAATCCGTATGTCGCTCTGGTTGAAAATCTCATATTTCCTACCTTTTTACTATGATATTCATATTATAAAACTTTAATACGCCTTTGTCAACGCTTTTTACGTAAAAAATAATCGCCGAGTACATTTATTTTACAGCAGTCTTGTCACGCCGGATTTCTTACGCCGACTATGAATGGACGCCAATAAAAAAACGCCCGGTGCTATGCTTTTGCAAAACGCCGAGCGTCATTATTATCGTTCGAGCAAACGCTCTGAATCGAAATATTGAAATTATTTAGCCCAAACCGAATAAGCTCTCTTTCCGTTGGGAATCTTGTTAACCTGATTGTACAGGAAATCGGGAGTTTCGGCGCCTTCGGTTAACGACCATCCGCCGAACGAATAACCGGTACGTACAGGAGGATTGAGATCAAAATCCTGATTCAATTTTGCGCCCGCTCTGGTTATAGATGCAACGTATTCATAGTTTTCGGCAAAGACACAATCATAGAAAACGTTAAGGTTTACATAATACTCCGATTGAGATTCTTTATCAACTTCTATATGGTTAAACGCACGGAGATCCCAATTATTGTGCAAATTCTTAGCGTCGTGTTTGGGTGCATCGGTGTAAATAGTAACACCGGTACTCATATAGAAAACGGCTTCGGGTATAGTGTCTACGTTCTTATCGATATATGCATACTTAAGGCTCGAACATGCACCGAATGCAAATCGTCCGATATACTTAATATTGCCCGGTATAACTATACCTGTAACGTTAGTTTGAGCAATGGCTTGATCTGCGATAACGGTAATATTAGACGGAATATCTTTCAAAACATATGCGGCAGGCATAGTTCCCTTATAGCCGAACAAAACATTTCCTGCATAAATAGGACCGTCGGGCTGATCGTTATACCATTTGCAATTGTTAAGCACTCCTATTCCCGCCTTTTCAATCGTTTCGGGAACCACAATGGTGGAAAGAGCGGAACAATTTACAAATATACCCATACCCAATTCGGTAACGCCCTGAGGTATTTCGATAGACTGAAGTTTGAGACAGTTAGCAAATGCGTTGCGTTCTATCGTCTTAAGAGATGAAGGAAGCTTTATTGTTACAAGTGAAACGCATTTTCCGAACGCCATACCCTGTTCGCCGTACTGATCGTCATAGCCCGTGATTACAGTAATGGAATTCGGAAGAACAACGTCTGTAAGCGCAGCGCAATTATAGAACGTACCTTTCGGCAATTCGGTTAACTGAGCTAAAATCTCTACCGAAGTAAGCTTTTGACAGTTAGCAAACATAAGCAAGCCAAATTGTTTTACCGTTGCGGGTATTGCTATTCTCTCAAGCGCAGAACTATTGAACGCCCCTATTTCCAACGTCGTAACGGTAGATTTTATCGTAAAGGAAGTAAGTCCCGATTGATAGAACAGACCTTCGGCAAGAACCGTAACCGCATCGGGCAACATAACCGTTTTAAGAGCCTTGCAACCCTGGAACGCATATGAACCTATCTTACTTACGGATGAGGGTATGTCTATGCTTCCAAGAGCTACGCAACCGGCAAACATCTGAACAGGAATTTCTTTAAGTGCCTTCGGTAAATTGATTGTAGTAAGTTTGCTGCACTTGCTAAATGCGCCATCACCGAACGAAACAACAGTTTCGGGAATCTGCAACGTCACAATAGACGAACATTCGGAAAACGCATTTATGCCGATACTTTCGAGTTTGGAAGGTAATGTTACGGAAACAAGCGAAGCGCATCCCGAGAATACTTCAGCTTCAAGTTTCGTAACGCCTTCGGGTATTACTATCTCGGTAATTGCGGAAACCTTAAATGCTCCGATACCGATTGTGGTAAGCGCACTGGGAAGAGTAATATTACGGAGAGCCGTACACTTTTCAAATACATAATTCCCGATCTTCTTAAGCGACGCAGGCAAATTAACCTCCGCAAGAGCCGTACAATTGCTAAATGCGCTATCCATTACCGTCTCAACGCCTTCGGGAACGGTAATCGAGGGAAGCGCTACGCAACCTGCGAAAGATGCGCTACCTATATAATCGAGAGTAGAAGGTAAAGTTACGGAAGTAAGCGATTGGCAACCGTTAAATGCGTTTTCGGAAATCGAAGTTACTCCTTCGGGAATCACTATGGACACGATTTTACTTGATGCAAACGCACTTGCGCCGATACCGGTAGTCCCCGGCTTTATATCGTCGATAACCGTCTTAGTCAAAGTACCCTTATATCCGTAAAGGTAATTATCGAAATAAATGTATCCGTTATCGACAGCATCTTCCCATGCCGTTTTTTCAAAGCAGTTAAAGCCTATGTCTTTTACGGTATCGGATATGTTAATCGTCTCGAGCGCAGAGCAGCCGCTGAATGCTTTTAAGCCTAATCTTACTAAGCTGTCGGGGAAGGTTACGCTCTTAAGGGCGGTACAATTCATAAATGCGCCGTTTCCGATATCCTTAACGGTAGATGCAAATTCGATATTGTTGAGATCCGGGCATGCTGCAAACATCGTCACACCAACGCTTTCGGCACCGTCGAGAACTCTCACGGTCTTAAGACGTCGGCAGCTAGCAAATACCGATTGGCCTATGGTTTCGATATATTTAAGGTTTACTTCTCGAATTTCAGCACAGTTATAGAAAGCGGAATCGCCTACACTAACAAGCTTTGAGGGAAATTCAATATCTTTCAGATTGATATTATTTGCAAAAGCGCCTGCGCCTATCGTCTCCAAACCTTCGTTAAACACCAAGGTCTTAAGAATATTATTGTTAATGAATGCGCTTTCACCTATAGATTTAATCGACTCGGGGAAAGCAATTTTAATGATTTGCGTTCCTGTAAAAGCCTTCGCTCCTATTGTTTCCACGTAATGTCCCCAATTTATGGTTTTCAATGCGGTACAGCCGGAGAATGCTTCGTTAGATATATCTTTGAGACCTTTGCCGAAAGTTATCGTATCAAGTCCTGTACAACCTGCATAAGCTTGTTCTCCCAACGAAGTAAGGCTGTCGGGGAAAGTTACGCTTTTAAGCAATAACGCACTCTTAAATGCGCCTGCGCCTATAGAAACAAGCGACGAAGGAAAGCTGATATTGGTAAGCAATATATCACCGAGGAATGCCGACTCGCCGATTTCTTCGAGGTTATCGCCCTTGATTACGACTCTGAGAAGTTTTTGACAATTTGCAAAAGCTCCTAGGCCTATAACTTTTACGGATTCGGGTATCGTAACCTTAGTTATAGTAGTGTTACCTTCTTCGGAGTAAAAAGCCATATCGGCTATCTCCGTAACGGGCAATCCTTGGTAAGTGTCGGCAATGATTACTTCCTTATCTCTGCATTTGCCTACAGATACGGCGTAACCTGTACCGTCCGCATTCAGCGTATATTCGAGTCCCGTAGACGGCACTACTTCCGGCTTGATTACCGGCAAAGTCGTTACAGTAAGGCTGAGTCTCGACCAATCGGATTCTTTAAGTTTGCCGCCCTCTGCGGGTACAGCCTTTACGCTTATAACGTAATCTCTGAGCTGTTTTACAAGCTTGGAAATATCGTACTGCGTGTCATTGACTTCTATAAGCTGACCTTCGAAGTCTATAACATAGCTTTCCGCATTTTCGACTGCGTCCCATTTTAGCGTCCAAGTATCTTCGTCTACAGATATGCCCGTAGGAGCCTTAAGCTTGTTGATATTACAAGCGGACAAGCTCATTATACAGGCGAATGCAACGACCAAAGATATGACGCACGTCATTATTTTCTTCATAGCATCTCCTTAATAAAGCAGAGTTGTACCACATTACGGTACACTATAGTAAGTCTAGCACAATACCGCACACGCAGTCAAGATTTATCATAAACAATTTAGTAAATTTTATCCAAATTACACAAACTCATACCATTTAACTGCATACATTTTGCAGCCTGGCTGACAATTCGAAACTCGGTCATGCCGAGAAATCAATTTGCGATTTACAAAAAAAAACGTCCTTGTTTTACACAAGGACGTTATCTTAATCAGCCGTTATTTAGCTTCTTGCTCCACGTTTGCGAGCTTGTTCGGATTTCTTCTTTCTTCTTACGGACGGTTTTTCATAAAATTCTTTACGTCGAAGATCGCCGAGCACATTATCTTTTTGGCACTTTCTCTTAAAACGCTTAAGAGCGCTTTCCAACGATTCGTTATCGCCTACTTTAATGTACGACATGTATTACACCGCCTTTGCTCTACGAGCCTTAATTGCTTAGCCATTATATAATAAGCGGTAGCAGGTTGTCAAACGATTTTTTGCGAAATATAAATTTTTACGAAAAACTTTTCCGTTATACAGGCAATTTCTCGCCACCTAAAATGTGTATATGCAGATGAAATATCGTTTGTCCGCCATCTTCTCCCTGATTGATTATAATTCTGTAACCGTTCTCGAGCCCGATGGTCGGGGCAATTTGCGAAATCTTCTTGAGCGCCCTGCCTACCAATTCCGTATCGCTCGAATCCATTTCGGAAAGCGTAGCAAAATGTTTTTTCGGAATCATCAGGTAATGAATTTTTGCCTGAGGATGCAAATCGTTTATTACAAAAACATCTTCGTCTTCGTAGATTCTTTCGGACGGTATTTCACCGCTTTCAATTTTACAAAAAACACAATCTTTCATACTATTTCTCCTTTTGCTCCGTCTGCCATAACCTCGGTGAGTTTCACTTTAGCAAGCTCTCCCGGCTTAAGCGACGAATAAACTTTTATATAATTGGAAGTATATCCTTCCGAAATTCCGTCTTTACTTTCCTCCGCATAAACTTCGGCTATCGAGCCTATATGGCTGCGGATAAACTCGTCTGCAAGTTTTTTGCCTATTTCTATAAGTTTACCTGCTCTTTCACTTCGTATACGCTTGTCGATTTGTGGCATCGAATACGCTGCCGTACCTTTACGCTCCGAGTACGGAAAAGCATGCAACGCCGCAAACTTAATCTTTTCTACGAATTCGCAAGTCTCTTCGAATTCACTTTCGCTCTCTAACGGGAACCCCGTTATTATATCGGTCGTAATGGCGGCGGCAGGAAAATACTTGCGCACCGACTCGCATTTCTCCTGATAAAATCGAGCGGTATATCGCCTGTTCATTCTTTTAAGCACGGCATCCGAACCACTCTGGAGAGACAAATGAAAATGATCGCAAAAACCGCATTCTTTCATTGCCGAAAGCAATTTGTCATCTATAACTTCGCACTCGAGCGAACCGAATCGTTTTCGAGCGCAAACGTCTTTCAATGCATAAACAAGCTCTGTCAAACCGTTCTCTCCGTCTCTGTAATCGGAGATATTTATGCCCGTAAGCACTATCTCTTTACTATGGAGAGCCGCCGTTTTCGCTTCCTCAACTATCGATTCTATTTTTCTGGACCTCGATCTGCCCCTTAGGTACGGTATTCGGCAATACGAACAAAAGTTATTGCAGCCGTCCTGAATCTTTATGTACCCCCTCGTACGAGTAGGTTTAGGAATATTCATTTCTTCGTAAGTAAGCGGCAAATCCACGGTAAAATCGCCGTTTTTATCAACGCCGAGCTGCAAAAATTCGGCTACAGATTGTATTTTGCCGCCGACTCCGCTTAAACTGACGTTTTTTTGCCGATATGCGGAACCGTCGTTTTGGGAGCTGCAACCGATAACCAAAATTCTTGCGTTTCTGTTATACTTGCGCATTCGCTCGACCGCCTGCCTTGACTTTTTGTCCGCCTCCGCCGTAACCGAACAAGTGTTTATAATATAAGCGTCGGCGTAACATGGCTTGTCGGTGGCTTGTATGCCGTTCGCTTCGAGAAAGGATATTATCGCTTGTCCTTCGTAAGTATTCACTTTACATCCGAGTGAAAAAACCACAGCTTTCATTTTAACTCCCCGCTTTCGTACATAATCAAAGCAGCTGCCGTCACGCATGCCGTTTCTGCCCTCAAAATTCGTTTGCCGAGATTTATTCTCTCTGCGAATCCGAGCTTATTCGCTTCTTCTTCCGACCATCCGCCTTCGCCTCCGACAAAAATCGCAGAGCTACCGACCAAGTTCGCTGCCGCCTCCTTAAACGATTTACCGTCTTTTTCATAAAAGAAAAACACGTTATCGAACTTTTTCGCTTCCGCTATTGCTTCGTCTAATGTCATCGGACTATGGCATACCGCAACCTTACCCCTGCCGCATTGCTGGGCGGCTTCCTTACAGATTTTATTAAGTCGCTCAACTTTTACGCTTTCTCTTTTTACCTGAGTATAATCGGTAACAACAGGGTAAATATCACTGAAACCGAGTTCGGTAAGTTTTTGACAAACATAATCGAGTTTGTCCCCCTTAAGCAGCGACACCATCAAAGCCGCTTTGACTTTCGGCTCGGATAAATTAACTCGTCGTTCTATAAGCGTAAGGGCGGTAGATTTTTTATCTATCGCCTTTATCACATAAATATAGTCATAGCCGTCGCCGTTACACAGTGTAACTTCATCGCCTATCCTTGCTCGCAAGACTACCGACAAATGCAAATGCTCGTCACCGCTCAAATGAACTTCGTTCGAACAATCTTCTTTTACAAAAATTTTTCTCATACAATATATCTAAGCGCTTGCCACTCTCCGTCCTTAATCCTGTCCTTAAGTAAAAATTTTCCGTATGCTTTAACGACATCGTCCGCACGCTCGTTAATAATACCGCTAAGTATTACCGTCGTTCCTTTTTTTGCCATGCTTTCGATAACGCTCGACAATCGTATCAGCACGTCTGCGGTTATGTTCGCAATTATCACGTCAAACTGCTCGCCGTCGTTTTTGAGGTCGCCGAGCAAAATCGTACAATCAACGCCGTTTAACTCTGCATTTTCTTTAGCCGCCTTAACCGCCTGAGGATCTATATCGTTCATCATACAGCTTTTTGCGCCTAACTTCATTGCCGCTATACCCAATATACCGCTTCCGCAGCCCATATCGGCAACCGTCTTATCCTGCAAATCGGTCGAATCCAGCAACTTTAAACACATTGACGTCGTTTCGTGTTTTCCCGTGCCGAACGCCATTCCCGGATCTATGTACACCGCATTTCTGCCGTTATCTGAATGTTTTAACCATTTCGGCACCACTACCAATTTTTCGCCTATTTCGATGGGCGTGTAAAACTGTTTCCACACGTTTTCGTAATCTTCGGTTCTATTGACGGATACGGACGTTTCTAACGATCCTACGTCCACGGCGGCATTGGCTTTGAGTAAATCGAGCTTCTGATTCAACGACGAAAGATTTTTTCCTTCGTCGTAGAATCCGGAAACAAAAACCTTTTTATCGTCGATTTTTAAACTGTCGTCGATATAGTCCCATATCACGTCGCTTTTTATAAGATCTTCGACGTCTTTGTGATCTATAATACTCACGCCTTCGCTACCTTCGTCCATAAGCAAAGACGCCACTATATCACTGCCTTCCGTGGTAGTAGTTACGGTTACCTGTAAATAATTCATACTATTTTTTGTTAAATCCTCTTACACTGTCGTACTGAGTCTCTTTTATACTCTCACCCATTGCCTTAACCTTCTCTTTCTGTTCTTTGGTAAGGTTTTTGGGGATGTCTACGACGAGTTTTACATACATATCGCCTTTAGAGACAAGACGCCTTCCCGTATCGACCCCGGCACTGCGAATCTTTACGGTATCACCGCTTTGCGTGCCTTCGGGAATAGTCAGCATGACCGGATCTCCTTTTATCGCAGGTATCTTAACCTTGTCGCCCAGCATCGCCTGCACAACGGTAATCGGATACGTCATATACAAATCCGAGCCCTTTCGAGTAAACAGTTTGTGCGGCAATACCGTTACGGCTATAAGCAAATCTCCCGCTTCTCCGCCTTTAACTTTGTCGCCTTCGCCCCTGACTGTTACAAGCTGTCCGTTTTCCATAAGCGGAGGGAAAGTAAGTTTAAGTTTGGTATTTACCCTAACGAAAGCTCTGCCGCCGCACTTAGGACAAGTTTCTTTAATTATCTTACCTGCGCCGCCGCACTTGGGGCAAACTCTCTCGCTCGCCATTTGACCGTACGGAGTGTTTTGGACATATCTTACTCTACCCGTTCCGCCGCAGTTAGAACACTGAGTATATTCGGTTCCGTTTTTTGCGCCGGTTCCCTTGCACTCTTTACAAGGTTCGATACGAGATACAGACACCTCCTTTTGTGCGCCGAAAGCAGCTTCTTCGAACGTCAATGTAACCTTAACGTTCACGTCTCTGCCTCTCGCCTTTTGGCTTCCGCCGCCTCCGCCGCCGAAAAAGGAAAACAAGTCGTCAAAAACGCTGCCGAATCCGCCAAATCCAGTAAAGTTCTCGCCGCTAAATCCGCCGAACCCCGCAGACGAGGCAGGATTGTCATATGCGGCTCTTTTTTGCGGATCGCTAAGCGTCTGATATGCTTCGTTTATTTCCTTAAATTTTTCCGCCGCCGCTTCGTCACCC
>FR884055.1:171010-188710 GCA_000435495.1 Firmicutes bacterium CAG:552
CCGCCGCCGCTTCGTCACCCGGATTGTGGTCCGGGTGATATTTTAGCGCAAGCTTCTTAAAAGCCGATTTGATTTCGTCGTTGGATGCGTCCTTACCGACTCCTAAAATGTCATAATAAGATTTTTTTTCCATTAGTTTTAGTTATTGTTATCGCCCATATCTTCGACTTTTACGCCTTCACTGCTTTCCGCAGTTCCGGCTCCGGCTGTCTGCTGATAGAGCTTGGTAAATACTTCGCCGGAAATCTTTTCGAGCTCTGCCGTCTTAGCTTTTATATCGTCGATATTATCGCCCTTGGCAGCCTCTTTTACTTCTTCGATATGCTTATTAAGTGCTTCTTTTTCTTCCTCACTGATTTTGTCTCCGTTCTCCGACAAAACTTTTTCTATCGAACCTACCATTATGTCTGCATGGTTCTTTGCGTCAACGACTTCTTTACGCTTTTTATCTTCTTCGGCAAACTTTTCTGCATCCTTTATAGCGTCGTTTATCTGGTCTTCGGTAAGATTGCTGGACGCAGTAATGGTTACATGCTGTTCTTTGTTGGTTCCGAGGTCCTTAGCCGATACATGAACTATGCCGTTGGCGTCTATATCGAAGGTTACCTCTATCTGCGGAATTCCTCTCGGAGCAGGCGGAATACCCGTCAATTCAAAACGAGCCAAAGTCTTGTTTGCGGACGCAATGTCTCTTTCGCCCTGAAGCACATGGATATCTACGCTAGGCTGATTATCCTGAGCCGTCGAGAATATCTGCGACTTCTTGGTCGGTATGGTGGTATTTCTTTCTATAAGCTTAGTGCAAATGCCGCCCAAAGTTTCGATACCGAGGCTAAGCGGAGTTACGTCCAACAAAAGAACGTCCTTTACCTCACCGGCAAGAACACCTGCCTGTATAGCAGCGCCGATAGCAACGCACTCGTCGGGATTAATTCCCTTAAAGGGTTCTTTGCCCGCAACCTGTCTTACAGCCTCGACTACCGCAGGTATACGAGTAGAACCGCCTACCAATATTACCTTGCTGAGCTTGTCGGGAGTAAGTCCGGCGTCCTTAAGAGCCCTCTTGCTGAGGTCTATAGTACGCTGAACGAGCGAAGACGTAAGCGAGTCGAACTTGCCTCTCGTCATTTCGTATTCGAGATGTACGGGTCCGTTATCCGAATTTGCGATGAACGGAAGGCTGATAGTGGTCTTTTGCAAAGAAGACAACTCTATCTTAGCCTTTTCGGCTACGTCCTTAAGACGCTGCATTGCCAGTTTGTCTTTGCTTAAATCTATACCGTTATCCTTCTTAAACTGCTCGATAAGATAGTCCATAATCTTATGGTCAAAATCATCGCCGCCGAGACGGTTATCGCCTGCTGTAGCCAAAACTTCTACGCAACTGTCGCCTATTTCCAATATGGAAATATCAAACGTTCCGCCGCCGAGGTCATATACAAACACTTTTTGGCTAGAGTCTTTAACTTTATCGAGACCGTATGCGAGAGCTGCCGCAGTGGGCTCGTTAATTATACGTTTTACGTCCAAACCGGCAATTTTACCTGCATCTTTTGTCGCCTGGCGCTGAGAATCCGTAAAGTATGCGGGTACGGTAATAACAGCCTCGGTCACTTTTTCTCCGAGATAACTTTCGGCATCCTCTTTGAGCTTCTTAAGAATCATTGCCGAAATTTCTTGCGGCGAATAGGTCTTGCCGTCAATATTTACTTTATAATCGGATCCCATCTCTCTCTTGATAGAAGAAACGGTGCGGTCTGCGTTAGCTATAGCCTGACGCTTAGCTACAGAGCCTACCAATCTTTCGCCGTCCTTTGCAAAACCTACTACGGACGGGGTGGTACGATTGCCTTCGGCGTTGGGTATTACTACCGGATCGCCGCCTTCCAAAACCGCTACGCACGAGTTCGTCGTGCCGAGGTCGATACCTATAATTTTACTCATAATATATATTCTCCTTTATTTTCGATATTTATTTTCCGACGATAACGGTTGCGTAACGCAACACCCTGTCGCCGATTGTATAGCCTTGTTGAAATATTCTTACTACCTGACCTTTTCTTGCCTCGTCCACCTCTTCTTCCATAACGCAATTATGAAATTTCGGATCAAACGGAGCGTCCTGAGCTTGAATACGCTTTACGTCGTAGGCATCAAGCAATGCCTCGAGCTGACGTTCTATCATCTCCACTCCGCTGAGTACGCTTTGGTCGGTAATTATCTTCTTTGCCTGCTCTATCGCATCCAGTACAGGCAAGATCTTTTCTAATACGTCAACCGCTCCGTCCTGACGAACTCGCTTGTTCGTTTCGTTGGTGCGTTTTCTGTAGTTTTCGAATTCTGCCTGTAGCCTCTGACACTGGACGGTCATCTCGTCTGCTCTTTGCATCTCCTTTGCCGCAGATTCCTTTGCTTTGCCGAGTTCGGTAGCAAGTTGATCCGCTTCAGCTTGCATGGCATCGAAGTCGTCTTTAAACATCCTTACGGTGTCTTCTTCAGTCTCCGGCCGAGTGCCTTCGCCTTTGACGTCCTTGTTTTGTTTTTCTTTATCAGTCATCGCTATCTCCTTCTTCGTTTTCTAAATCGCCTATCGTTTTTCCTATGCAATCTAGCACGGAAACGACTTTAGAATAATCCATACGCATCGGGCCTATAACACCTGCGCTGCCTACTCCCACTCCGTCCACATCGAAAGACGCAGTAACTATTGCGCACTCGGGAACACCCGTTTCATCGCCTATCTTTATGCTCAATTCGGTTTTGCCCGACTTAAGTACGGGATACAAAGTCTCTTTGTGATCGAGAACTCTAAGCACCGCTTTTGCCTTTTCGACATCGTTGAATTCCGGCTGTTCCAGCAGTTTCGAGCTGCCTTCTATCGCAATATCCGACGCCACGGTATAATTCTTTAAAATAGCTATTACGGCGTCAAAGACCTTTTTGTATTCTCTGTGAACTTCCTTTACCACTTTACCGTCGGTGATGTCGCATATTTTGCGTCCACCGAATACTCCGGTTATAAACTCCGACGCTTCGCTCAAGAACTTTTCGTCGATGTTTTCGGAAATGGTAGCGGTAGTATCCTTTATTATCGTCTTATCCGTAACAATAATAAACAATACCATCGCAGGCATTATCTTAACTATCTTTACGCTGACAATCATGTCACCGCCTACGTCGTCAACGTAGCCTACCGAAGTAAGATTTGTTATCTCGCTTATTACTTTTGCGGTACTTCTGACTACCTCGTCGATATCTTTTATCTTTCGCTTAAAATATTTTTTTACTACACCTATTTCGCTTCGGGACAATTTCCTCTTCGGCATCAGTTTGTCCACATACAACCTATAAGCGTCTGCCGTAGGTATTCTGCCTGCCGACACATGCGGTTGAGCAAGATAACCCATATCTTCGAGTGCGGCAAGTTCGTTACGAATAGTTGCGCTGCTTATATGCGGAAGATATTTGTCATGAATTTCCGAACTAGAAATAGGCTCGCAGCTATCTATATAACTGTCTACGACCGCCTTTAGTATCTTGGATTTTCGCTCGGATAATTCCATAATTCCCTCACCTTCTTAATGTAGCAATCATCACATACGAGCGTTAGCAATTATTCTGCTTGTTTGTTAGCACTCTTATCTTTCGATTGCTAAACGCATTATATCACCGACTAAAATGATTGTCAAGCGTTTTTACGGAAATTTTTAAATTTTTTTTTGTTTTTATTTCTCACGAGAAGCATATTTTTTTCTTGCAACTTTAAAAATTCCCATGCTGTAAATTAGGTATCTTCCGACAAACGGAACATAATTGCAAAAAGGACAAGTCCTGACGGACTTGTCCCCAAAATACGGTATTATTAATTATCTATAAAGATTTTGTTGTCTCGAAGGACCTATGCCGACCATCGACACATGCACTCCGAGATGATTCTCGATAAATTCGACGTATTTCTGAGCGTTGTAAGGAAGGTCGTAGAAATCGGTAACGGAAGTAATGTCTTCTTCCCAACCGGGTAAAGTTTCGTAAACAGGTTCACATTCTGCCAGTTCGGAAATATCCGCAGGGAAATCATAAACAGTTTCGCCGTTTCTCTTGTAAGCGACACAAACCTTAAGCTCTTTAAGTCCGCTCAAAGTATCAAGCTTATTTAGCGCAAGCGAAGTAAGTCCGTTGACTCTGGTTGCGTAACGAAGAATTACAAGGTCAAGCCAACCGCATCTGCGAGGTCTGCCCGTCACGGTGCCGAACTCCCCGCCTTTTATCTGTATTGCCTTGCCTACTTCGTCGTTAAGTTCGGTCGGGAAAGGTCCCTTACCTACTCTGGTGGTATACGCCTTGGATATACCTACGACATGGTCGATGAGCGTAGGTCCGATTCCTGCTCCGATGCAAAATCCGCCGGCAGTAGGATGCGAACTGGTTACAAACGGATAGGTACCTACGTCTATGTCAAGCAATGTACCTTGCGCACCTTCGAACAGTACTGTTTTTTCTTCTTTTATTGCCTTATAAATAAGAGCCGACGTATCGGTAACGTACTTTCTGAGCTGTGCGGCATAACCTTGGTATTCGTTATATATCTCGTCAAAATCAAGTGATTGACAGCCGAACACCTTGGTTATAATTTCATTTTTTACTGTTAGTGCTGCTTTAAGCTTTTCGGCAAAAATTTCCGGCTTTATCAAGTCTATCATTCTGATACCGCTGCGCTCTGCTTTATCCGTATAACACGGACCTATACCTCGTTTGGTCGTGCCTATATCCCCTTTTCCTCGCAATTTTTCGTTAAGCCCGTCAAGTACAATATGATAAGGCATAACGACGTGAGTTCTCTCGTCAATACGAAGTCTGTCTACGTCCTTACCGTTTGCTTTTAGCTCTGCTATTTCTTCCAAAATCGCCTTTGGATTAAGAACGACTCCGCCGCCGATAACGCACAAAGCCTTGTCGTACAAAATACCGCTGGGTATAAGTCGAAGTTTGTAAGTTATCCCGTTTGCAACTACAGTATGTCCTGCATTGTTGCCGCCCTGAGCTCGTACTACCACGTCCGCTTCCGACGCAAGTATGTCTATAATTTTACCTTTTCCTTCGTCGCCCCACTGTGAACCGACTAAAGCCGTTACTGACATATAAGCCTCCGCAAAAATATGTATTTGTGGCGTTCGCCATCGAATAATATATCATTTTGTCGAATAATTGTCAAGGTAAAAAAACGCATATAATCAAATTTATAGCAGCGTACGTATCGATTGTAAAACAACAAATAAAAAGGAAAACGATTTTTTATCGGTTTTGCAAATTATTAACCATAATGTTTTATTCAAACCGCCGCTAAGCCGTCTGCGCCCGAATCCGTCAAAAATCAACAAAGATACGACGTTTTGCAGTTAAATGAAAAGTCGCACCCTCAATGCCGTTCGCCTTGCATAAAATCGTTTGACAAACCAGAAGATTATAATGTATAATTTCGTTATGGTAATCGATTTTCACACACATGCTTACAAGGGTTTGATTGCTAAAAAGGCGATGGCGGCTGTTCCACAGGGTTCGCCGTATGGACCGTTTTACGACTGCACGGAACAAGGCTTGCTCGCAAAAATGGACGAGAGCGGCGTAGACAAAGCGGTCGTCCTGAACATAGCCAATTCCCCTCTTTCCGTAACTCATGTCAACGATTACGCAATAAAACTGCTAAAGTACAGCAGACTTATTCCCTTTGGTTCTATTCACCCCGATTACCACGATCCCAAAGGCGAACTCAATCGTCTTTTGTCTTACAAAATAAACAGACTTAAATTTCACCCGTACTATCAGAAATGCGAGCTTTTGAGTAAAGAGTCCTACAAATTGTACGAGCTTGCCGCAAATAACGACGTAATAATGCTGTTTCACGGCGGACTCGACCTTATGATAAAAGGAGATAATTCCACCCCGCAAAAACTATTACGCATCTATGAAGACTTTAAAGGCGCAAAACTCGTCTTTGCTCATCTAGGCGGATGGGGTTTATGGCAAGACGCTTTCGATTTGCTAGTCGGCAAAGACGTCTACTTGGATACGTCGTTTGCCTTTAAGTTTCTTGATAAAGAACAAATCGATTTTGTTCTGAAAAAACACAATCCGGATAAATTACTTTTCGGAACGGACAGTCCCTGGACAGACATGAAAGAGGAACTTTCTCGTACGCTCTCTCTCGATTACGAATATAAAGACAAGCTTCTTTATAAGAATGCGCAAAAGTTGCTCGCAATAGTCTGAATCTGTTTTCTTCTTTTTATATGCGAAGGTGGCGGAACGGCAGACGCGCTAGTTTCAGACGCTAGTGGTTAATTCTCGTGTGGGTTCAAATCCCATCCTTCGCACCAACAAATAAAACCCTCTTATTTTGAGGGTTTTTTTCTTTTATCATGCACTTTAATCCCGTTTCCTCTTAACTCTTTGATGTGATTTGCTATAATCAATTTCATTTTGTTACTAAAAAAGTGTCACTAAATGGCTAAATTCTGTTATCGGTGACTTTTTCTTTGCATTCATGTAGTTCTTATTCATGTAGTTCTATGTCACTCAACAATAATAGTTTCGTGTAGTTTGATATATTTGTTTATTAAATAAAATTCTATACTAAAATGAAAAATATGCAAAGCGCTTTTTTGCGCTTGACCTATTTTTCGATATGCGCTATAATAATAAATGTGAGTGGTAAACAAAAGTTACCTTCGTCAATAATTTTTAAAGGAGGTAAAAAGAATGACAGAAGAAATTATCACTGCTGCGGAAGACGAAGAAGATGTTATAAGCGGTAACACACTTAAGCGACTTATCGAATATATGCGCAGTGTTGCGAAATGGTCGGATAGCCAAATCGTTGATTTAATCGAAGCTATTCGCAAGTAAATAATAAGCTGTTTAACTATTTAACTTTCAAATTTAACTTAATATCGAGATTTTTTATCCCTTGCGATTTTACGAGCGTAAACGACGCTGCTATGTTAAACGCCTTAGGAGGTAAGCAAGCCAAGCTTTACCTATTTTCGCTTAAAAAGTCACTCGTTTAATCGCCGAAAAATCGAATTTTTCTGACAAAAACACCGTCTCGTTCGTACGGTGTTTTTGTTTAATAATTTTATGATTTTAATAATTTCTCAATCAATTTTAATATGATACTTATGCGCCTATTGTCAATTAAGTAAAGGAAAAAACTTCGATATTTTAATTCAAAAAGCGATAGAAATGAAAACAACTCCCAATATAAAAGATCGTTATTTTCGTCTACGGAATCACTTATTTTAATTGATAAATGCTCAATCCCCTATAGTGCAATTCAATCCTATCAAGTTAATAATAGACTTACTGTTCTTTTTTTCCGCAAAGCACCGAAGTCAGCTGCGCAAGCATATCTCCGCCGCTAATGTTTATATTGCCGACTTTTTCGCAAATGCGCTCGATATACTCAAGTTCTTTAAGCTTATAAAGCGTTGCGTTTTCTTCCATAAGTCGGGCGGTGTTAAGAAGCGATCTCGTGGAAGCCACTTCTTCTCGCCTGGTAATAACGTTTGCTTGCGCACGCTTTTCGGCAATCAAAACGGTGTTCATAATATCTCGAACTTCACCCGGCAAAATTACGTCTTTTACTGCAGCTTCTTTTATATCTATAAAAAACTCTTTTGCTTTTTCGCTTAAGCGTTCGAGCAAATATTTGGACATATCGTTTTTTGAAACTATTATTTCGTCCAACGTTTTGCCCCCGACGTAATCTCTTATCGCAAGCTGCGCCAAAGTATACAGGCGAGTCACATAATCTTCCACAGAACTTCTTGCCTTAATGAAATCGATTACAGAGTAGTCTACAACACAATTTAATCGTATCGTGACTTTGTCAGAAGTCAGAATCTCTTGCCCGACAATATCCATGGACTTTAAGCATGTATCGCACAGTACCACGTTCGTCTTAACGTAACCTTTGACAAAATAGTACGTTCCGCTCTCCAAAGTTCTAACGTATTTGTTGTCAACATAAAGCAAACCGATTTGCTTAGAGCTAATTTCTGCTTTTAATATATACGGAGACAACGTTTGAAGCGAAAACAAAAACTTCGGGAAATTTTCGGGAAATTCCGACTGAGACAAATCCACCCTCAAAAAAGTGTGTTCCCTATCCGTTTTCCAAAAATAGTATTTGCCGGGAGTCAACACGCTCTCGAACACCCCGTTGACAAGATGTATGGTCAGCTCTCCGCTCTTCGCTTCCGTCATAACAGTTTGCGTTTTAAAGCTCTCGTCAGACTCGAATACGTTCGGATCTACAGCCGGAAAAACGGATATCGGCTCGTTATCTATAGCCGTAAGTCGTATTTCTTTGCCGCAGCAAGTGCGATATGTACCGGCTTCGAGCATTTTTATAAATTTACCTTTCTTAAATAAAAAACCTCTGTGTTGTTCGTCAATAACTGTTTTCATAGCGTTCTCCTTTATATATCCCCGACAAGCGGTAAAAATCGGTAGTCCTATAGTGACAAAGCGGTCTTCGGTTAAGAAATTGCGCAACAAAAGCGAGATAAACTTGGCTAATGCGTTGCAATTACGGTATCCCCTCCGAGCAAGGCTTTGCCCTATTGCCCGTCCTTTCCTCCGTCGAAACTTTGTACCGGGTCGAGCGCGGACTAAAAACAGGAACTCTCCTAATTGATTCGCGAACATGATCCGCACGACGCTTGAGCGTCAAAAAATTCACCATTTCGTATGGGTCCGTTAACCACTACGGATATCGATAAAAATCGAGCAGGAATCGAACCTGCGTAATATTACCTTAGCCGGGTAACGCCTATACAGGCTTTGCGAAACTTTTTCCTTGGAGGGCTTCCTAACCCACAATACAACCCAGTATACGTTTCGGTACTCCTCACGCACTGCGGCAAAATCGACATGCCCGCCTTATCGGCTTGTACTGCAACTGAATTATACCATTTATACGAACAGTTGTCAACTCTACGACAAAAAAATCATTTTCAAAGACAATAAGTGCTTAAATTCCGATAAATTAAATGCAAAAGGTCTACCTAATGGGCATGAAATGCATAATTGTCACGACACATTGGCTAAATTTTCTATCGCTCGAAAGAGACATGACGAGCTTGAAAAATAGATAAAAACGTCGCAGACGATTTATTATCGCTGCGACATACAAGTTAGATATTTTCTTCGGAAATTTCGCTCTCTAAAGATTTTCTGTTATGCGAAGACGGCAGTGAATCCGTAACTTCTTTCAGACTGCGAGTTATTGCTCTCGATCTTACGCCGATCAGTTTATCGAGATCCACGTTTGCGGCGTTTAGCCTGTTTTGAATTTGCGTTAGAATCTCGTTGAATCTGTCAAATTCGGTCTTAACTGACCCGAGGACTTCCCATACTTCGGATGTCTTTTTTTGCAATGAAAGAGTCTGAAACCCCATTTGCAAACTATTTAGCAGCGCAGCCATCGTCGTCGGTCCGGCAACAGTCACACTGTATCTGCCTTGCAATTGTTCTACTAAGCCGAGCTTGACGACTTCGGCATACAAGCCTTCTATCGGCAAAAACATTACGGCAAAATTAGTCGTATACGGCGGGCAAACATACTTTTCTTTAATATCTTTCGCCATTTGTTTTATTCGTTGAATAAGCTCTTTTTGCTTAAGTTCGTACTGAACGAAATCGCCGCTGTTATATGCCGCCGTCATGTCGTTATAAAGAGTGTAAGGAAATTTCGAATCTATCGGCAGCAACACTTCACCGTTACTTCCACCGGGCATTTTTATTGCAAACTCGACGGGATCTTTCCCCTGCTTGTTGGTAACGACGTTTTTAACGTACTGTTGCGGCGATAGAATTTGATCTATTATAGCCCCCAGTTGTATCTCGCCGAAAATACCCGTCGTTTTTACGTTTGACAAAACTTTTGTAAGATTTCCGACGTCCTTGGATATGACTTGCATCTCGCCTACAGTCTTACTTACTTTGTTAAGCTCTTCCGAAAGATACTTAAACGATTCTTTAAATCTCTGATTTAGCGTATCGTTTAGTCTTTGATCGACAGTTTGCTTAATTTCGGACAGTTTTCGTTCGTTTCCCTCCTGCATGATTCTGACGTTACGCTCTAACGTAAGACGAATGGCTTCTAATTTTTCGCTTTGGCTTCGCTCCATGCTTTCCAATCTGTTTGTGGTAGCTATTGCGCTTTCATCTATTTTGCGACGCATTTCATCCAATCTCAATTCCAAATTTTCTTTGGAACTTAAGTTAGATCGTTCCAAAGCTGCCGAAATTACGCCGACGTTAAACGAAAACGAATCTTTTAACTCTTTTTTATCACTGTCCGATATAGAGGTGCCGTTCGATTTTTTCGATTTTGAAACGATAAGAATAGCTATGTTAAGCGCTGCTATCGCCACGCATAAACATATTATAATTTTAGTCTCCATATTTTCTCCTTACACGTTATCGATAACTTACGAGCATGCCAAAACAAATGCCGTCGACTATTATTTTCGTTTTTTAGTACGAGAAAACGCATGAACGACTCTATAAGCAAGCGGCTTGCGGAATTTGACTGCGTCGAACGGACAAAGCTCTTGGCAGCAGTAGCACCTTATGCATTTTTTCTGCTTTACTTTAGCTTTGCCTTTTATTACCGTTATTGCCTTAGCCGGGCAGTGCGTTGCGCACTTTCCGCAACCTTTGCATATAGACTTCTCCATTCTTACTTTTTTTGTGAGGTATTTGCGGGCGAGTTTTTTTACCCAGTCCGGCATATGCAAAAACGTATTTGTGTCGGTAATGGGCGAAATATCGAAATCGCTGATAAAGCTACTCTTCCATTCCTCGAAATCAAAATCTATATCGCTGAGATCGTCCTTGATACGGCCCCTTTCTACCGCTGTTTTTATAAGCGGCATCTCAAACGGCTCTCCGAACAATTTAACAGCTACTACGTCCAGAGCGTACGGATTTGCCGACGCCAAAATCTTGCCCATAAACTTCGGTTTACCGTTCGTCGGACCTTCGCCATCCATGCCGACTACCGCATCTATAACGTTAAGCGTAATTTTATCTTTAGCGAACTCATTTAAATCGCAAAGCAATTGGCAAAAATCTCCCAAATCCGGATACCTGCTGTGCATTTCCACTTTTACCAGTCCGGGAATCAACCCGTAGAGATTTTTTAATGCTCCGGTATACCCTGTAAAGGAATGGGTCTTAAGTTTAGTTATATTTATAACAACGTCCGCATCCAAAAAACTATTTGTTATCTCACAGTTTTTTACTACTTTACCGCCAATATCCACAGTTCTAAAATCAAAATCCTGATTTAATTTTGCTACGGTCCGTTGCTCTATATCGGTCATACGACACTTTGCGTAAACTGAATTCATAGCGCCTTTAGTATAAAGTCCACCGCTACTGTCACCCACAATAATATTGTCGGTAATGCCCTTCAGTCTATTGATAACGGCAATAACTACTTCGGGATGAGTCGTTCCGCATTTTTCGGGCGGCATATCTCTTACTAAGTTGACTTTGATAAAAACCTTAGCGTCTTTACTTACAAATTGTTCGATGCCGCCTAACTGCTCGATAACGACATCAACCGCATTTTGAATTTTAGCCGAGTCATAATCTTCGCAATTTGCTGCGGCTACCTTAAATTTCTCCATTATTGCTCCTTTGGTTATATTTTGACTCCGAGTTATACAAAACCGATTATTTATAGTTTTCGGTAATCGGCTACGACATATCGTCGGATAAATTATATATAATCGTCGTTAAGATAATACCGGCAATCATCCGGCAAAAAAAAGTCTTTTGCTCTTTACCATTGATTATAATGTATACAAGGTCGTTTTGTCAACCTATACGTCGTAAGAGCAACCCACTTTATTCAGCATAAACGTAGCCGAAAAAAATCGGCAAGTCAATATTAAAATAAAACAAATTAAAAAACGAACGCTGCACATAACACGCAGCGTTCGCCAAAAACATCTTAAAAAGATTATATTCTCTTTTTCTTTCTGAATACTACAAAATACAACGCAGCCGCAGAGAATACAACGATTACCGCCGAACCTACGCCCACAATAACGCCGGCATGCTCGACAAGCTCGCTGACTTCTTTATCTTCAACTTCCAACAGAGAAAACTTTCCGTCTAAGTTTGTTACGTTAAACTTAACACTCTTGCCGTCTGCAGAAACTGTGCCGTTAATTTCAGTTACATTTCCATTCTTATCGATAACGACAACTTTGTATGTCTTACCGGCTTCTCCGTCGGGAATAACCAAACTTACTTCGTAATTGCCGTTTTCCAGTTTGCAAACGTTGTTGCCGATTTTGAAAGAAATTTCGTACACATACAAAATCTTAGCTACTTTGTCTTTCTCTGCAAACTTACTTACGTCGATATTCTTGTTATCTTTGGTAACGTCTGACACATCCATGGTCATCTCGTTACCCAATACGGTAGACGTAACGGTAGTTCCGGTAATCGGATCGATTTTGGTAACGGGAACGATAACAGAAGCAGCTTCTATTTCGAAGGAAACTGTAACGCTACCGGGCAACTTGTAATCGGCGTTATCTACAGAAACTGCGGTTGCAGTGTAAACGCCTACTTCGGTCTGTGCTCCGTAAACGGTAACTTTACAAGTATCGTTGCCTACAAGTCCGGTTGCAGTTGCAGTCGGAACATGGCTGCTACCGTCATAAGTGAACTTAAGATTTTCCCACTTAAGTCCGATTTCTTTAGCTACGACAGTAACGGTTGCGCTCATATCTGCGGGTACATTATAGTTAACAGCCTTTTCTGCCAAAAGTTCGAATTGAACAGTAATAGTCTTCGGGCTTTCGGAAACATGAGTAACTGCGCTTCCGAGATAACCTTTTACTTTAACGCCATTGGGAAGAAGTTTGCTGTCTACCGCTAAAGTATGCGGTTTGCCGTCGTAAACGAACTCGGCATCCACAAAGCTACGAGCGACTGCAGACATATCGATATCTGCTTTGTTAATTTTCCATTCGATAGAATCCGAAAGGGAACCTTTGTTTATAATCTCATAGTTTTCGGCATCCTTAAGCTCAAAGGACGCAGTATACGTACCTGCATCGGTTGCGCTGTTGCCACTGAACTTAAGCTTATCGAACTGCATTGTAAGAGAAACGGTTTTGATAGTTCCGTCATAAGTGAACGGAGCGGTATAGTCCCAAGCAGCTCCGGCAAGGTCTACGGAAGCCTTATTTATCTTCCACTCCAACGAGCTTGCAAGTGCGCCTGCGTTAACCATTTCATAATTTTCGGTATCTTTTAATGCAAACGAAGCGGTGTAAGTACCTGCTTTGGTTGCGCTAAGCGTTCCTTTTACCTCTACCAAGGACGGAGCCTTTACCAACGATACGGTCTTAGTCGTTCCGTCGTAGGTAAACGGAGCGGTGTAACTCCACTTTACGCCGGTCATGTCAACCTTAGCCTTTTCTATCTTCCACTCTAAAAAAGTAGCAAGATCGCCGAGATTTATAAGCTCGTAATGTTCGGTATCTTTTAATGCAAACGAAGCGGTGTAAGTACCTGCTTTGGTTGCGCTAAGCGTTCCTTTTACCTCTACCAAGGACGGAGCCTTTACCAACGATACGGTCTTAGTCGTTCCGTCGTAGGTAAACGGAGCGGTGTAACTCCATTTTACGCCGGTCATATCAACCTTAATCTTTTCTATCTTCCATTCTAAGGAAGCGGAAAGATCGCCGAGATTTATAAGCTCGTAATTGTCTGCGTCGATAAGTTCAAACGAAACGTTAAAGGTTCCGACGTCTCTTGCCGACAATCTACCAACAAAACGAAGTTGTTCTATTTCTTTATTAAGCGAAACGGTTTTGATTTCTCCGTCATAGGTAAACGGAGCGGTATAACTCCATTTCACGCCGGTCATATCGATTTTGGCCTTTGCGATGGCAACATTAAATACAGCCTCTTTAACTGTATCGCCGGACGCAACGACGCAAATATATTTGCCGCTATCAAGTACGTTACGAACTTCTAACGTATCGGAATATGCGCCATCGATAGCTACTCTGCTATCGCCTACAATTTTGTACCAACCGAAGTCATAGGTTTTTTCTATGCTGCTGAGGTTAACAACGTTAACTTTTAACTGCTTAGCTTCTCCGTCATAAACGGTATCGATATCGGCAGATTGCTCGAGCTTAAATCCGGCATCGTACACTGCATATACTTCTGCGTCTCTTTCCGGCATCTTGGATATCGAATTGCCGTTTTCGTCAACCCAGTCAAGTATCTCGCTGCCGCTGATTTCGGTTATGCCTGCAAAGAAACTCAAATCGGCGTCTTTAGGCAGGAGTCCGCATTTAATTACGTTTTCGCCATCCTTGTATGTAACTTTATAGACGTCGGTCAGCGTTACGGACGCTTCCGCAGATACCATATAGCTCTCTCTGTTGAAGAACATCGAAAGCATCGGAAGTTTGTTGAGAGCCTTTTCCAATCTCGAATTCCACTTGAGGATACGAGAATCGGTATAAGTATTCTTAATATAATCGGTTACGGCAAGTCCTTTACTCTGAATCCTGTACAGCCAAGTTTCCACAAACAATTCGTAATTATACTTAGCCGCAAAGAATTCGCCGTTTCCTCTATAAAAATCCATCATAGTTTTGGACTGGAATCTCTGAGGAACGAAAGTTACGAGTTCGATGAGAGCCGTCTTTATCTTCTCGAAGTACGGTTCGATTTTCTTAAATTCATTAAGTATTCTTTCGTTGGTTATACCATCGGGGAAATATTTCCCGAGACGGGTATTGTCTATGCAACTTACGATATCGATCTTTTCGAGAAGGTTGTAAACTTGTTCAAAAGTTATAGTCTTAGCGAATTCGGCAAACTCGTTAACGTTTTTGTCGAGAGCTGCGAATATCTTAAGTTTTGCGCTATCCGAAAGCTTGCCGGTAGCGATTGCCTTGTTGAGGATTCTCGTGAATGCCTGCGGAACGTTTACGCTTACCGAATACACGCCGTCTTTGTGGCTAACGCTTACATTATCGGCAACAATTTGAGCAATACGTCGAAGTCTTGCGTAATTGTTTGCATTTGCGAATTCGAATCCGAAGTTTACGGTAATATCAAGATTACCTCTGGACTCCGTAACTACTTTAACATCAACCGAAAGTAAATTGCGGAATTGCTCGTCCGTATATGTAGCAATTTCACTCGGAAGAGGAAGTCTCTTAACAAGAGCCTTGATAGAATCGGTTCTTACCGAGCCGTCGTATATAACCAAGCCGTCTACCGAAACAGACTTTATCGAATTTAAAATTTCTTTGACGGCGGCAGTGTCCACTCCGTTCTGCAATGCTGCCAACAATGTAAATTTGTTATCTACGGATGCGGCGGTGAGAGCCTGAACCGCATCGGTATAAACGTCCAGCAGCAAACTCTTAAATCCGCTTTCGGGACGAGTAAAGTTATCTTTTACTACGAGATCCAAAACGTTTGCCTTGTACGCTATTTTATAATACTGCCTGTCTGCGAGGTACTCGGTTTTAAAATGCTCCTTAACTTCGTCGGCAAGATTCTTTATGTAGTCGTCTACGTTAAAATCTTCCTTATTTTCGGGCAATTCGGGAAAGACGAAATCCTCCGGGAGCTGAAAATCTTCCGGAAGTTCGGGAATCTCTATATCACCGGGTAGCGTAAAATCTTCGGGCAACAATTCCTCGAGTCTTTCCTTATAGTCTTGCGGAACCTGATTCCAAAGCCAATCCGGAATTCCGTAAGTGTTCTTTATTTCTTCGGCAGTTATAGCCGAAACAGAGAACACGGACACCAACGACAACATGACAATAAGCATCGTCACTATAAGTATCGGTATCTTTTTTACAAATTTTCTCATACAACTCTCCTTTTTATTGGTAAGTTTGCAATACACCAAAGGTGCCACACTGAAAATTATACCACCTGATATAAAATTAGTCAAGAATAAAATATTAAAATGTCAAAAAAACTTATATATTTTATGTTTTTTGTCTTATGTGTCAAAAAACGCACGGCTGATAACTCTCTACTTTTTCCTTTTTTTCTTTTTCAATATCGCAAACGCAGCTGCCGCTCCGCCGAGAACGACTACCGTAATCGCCGAAATGCTGATTATTGCGGTTTTACCGCTGAACCATCCGCCCTTCTTTATATTTTCTTTTTCAATCGGCGCACGAGAATATTCGGCTACGAATTCTATGTCCGACGTTAGTTCGCCGCCTATGCTGCGGCTCCATCCCGAAAACGAATACGTAAATTCGTCGTCACTGTACCTTGGCGGCGGCGCAGGCGCAATTATATCTACGCCCAAAATACTACCGAAAGGATAGCGTTTTTCGAGCAATATGATTTTTTGTCCGTCTTTTTCGTACAAAAATCTAACGTTATACATAATTTTGGTGTAATCGCAATGCAATAATACCCCAAACGGAGGCATAAAAAACGAGCCGGAATCGACAGTGATTTTTACGTCTCCGTCGTAATAGTATACGTTTGCCGTATACCCGCTTTTTTCTTTTACTCGATAAGTTACGGCTTCTCCGGCATAGGCGCATTCAGCCGAAATCGTTAAGGCGTCGGCACACTCCGAAAATACGGAGACGCCATACTTGGCAGCCAAAACATATATGCCGGACTCTGCACGGTAAACAAACTTTTTTTCTTCGAAATTGTAAGTAAAATTATCGGCCGCCTCCCCGCTGTCTCCGTCTGTAAACGAAAGCTTGCCTCCGACAAAATCGATGTTCACCCCACGAATCGTCACGGTTGAGCCTATACGCCTATCGCCTATAGCAATATCGGCTCCGTTTGTATTTTTTACCGAAGTAATAACAGTGTATTTGTTTGCGCCCGCAACAGAAGTCATAATTATGCGTACAGACAAAATTGCGCCGTAATTGCTCGAGGCTATCGCTTTTACGTCCGTCCTATCTATAATCGCTTCGACGTCATTAAGACAAATCGCAAGCGGCATTTCTCTTTGCGCCGCTCTCGCCGCAGCATCGAATATTCGAATTTCCGTTTTCTTATCTTTATCTAGCACGCTGTAATCTGCGCTTATTCTGACGACTCCGCCACGATCCGTAATCGAAAAGATTTCGCCGCCTATAATTTCGGCAATTGGCATTCGTGAAAATTTAGCGATATATTCTGCGTCACCGCTTACGGCAGTTATCTCTCTGTCGTATCCTCCGAATACAAACATATAATCGCCGTCGTCGTCTACCGAAGGCGTCGGGACCTCCGGCTTACGTCCGTACTCCGTTTCTGCTCTCAAAATCACGGAGTTTTTAAGCTTGTCAGGCAAAAACTCTTCGTTTCCGTATCTATAAACTACTGCGTATTTACGTTTTTTCTTATTATATTTTGCGTAAACGTTAACGATATCTTTGTCTTTCTTGCCGTCGGTGATATTTAAAAAGTTTACTTCTTCGCCTGTAATAAACACCCACTTTTCAAAAGTGTACTCGTATTCGACGTCCATATAACCGTTCGGATAAAAAACATACTTACCGAGCGGATCGTACGGCGTAACGGTCTTGGTCACAGACACGTCGCCGTTCTCGTCTTTGTAATTGAACACTACGGACAAATTCAAATTCACCGCAGAATACACGACGC
>FR884055.1:188774-199807 GCA_000435495.1 Firmicutes bacterium CAG:552
CAAAAAATCCCTCTCGTTTATTTTGCCTTCCGCAAGTTGCGCCACCACTTTATCTAGGGCATAAAATCGAGCCGTGGCATCCTTATCGGATGTCGGATCTTCGACTTCTGCCGGCTGCTCGCCGGGATGTTCGGCATACGGTTGTTCTACAGGACGATCTACTTCTATCGGTTCCATTCCTCTGTCGTCGTTAGGCGGTTTCGGAAGCGTAGGCAACGCAGGCTTTTCTACGTTTAGGGGAGCATCCGGAAGTTTTACTGCTTCCGGGAAAGCTGCCTCGCCCTCTTTCGGCTTTGCGCAATTGTCGTCATCGACCGTGACTGTCGGAATCTGCGAAGTGCCGACGGGATAATTATTGAACTCGTTTTCCAATATTTCCCTTATCGTAAGATTTTTGTTGACGCTTTCCGACTTTCGTATTTCATAAAGAATGGTAGTCTTTTGCAAATCAAACGTCCTTGTTTTGTCATATGAAAGCACCGGTTCGTCGGAAAGAAGATTGCTTATAAGTATAAGTTGAGCCAACAAAATCATATATTTTTTATCTTTTGCCGGATCTTGATCGGTGTTTTGCGCCCGAACCATCTGCCTTATATGAAAATTCTGCCAAAAGTATTCCAAGTAGCTCGTCAATTTACATATCTGAGTAACTATCAAATCGTAGTTTGCGCAATAGTACGCATATTTCTGCTGTAAAGTTTCGCACTCCTTATACTCTGCAAATATTCGTCTTACGGTTACGGTCGTTTCCTTTGCAAGCGCAGCAACGCCTACCACTTCTTTACCCAAAGCAACTTCCATTGCCGCCGCATTGTCCAAAAAGGCGTTTAGCACGGTCGTTACGGAAGAACCCATAACTGCAGAATATACGTCTCTGTTAAGCGAAGTCATCTTTACGAATATGGAATCCAAAGCTGCGACTCTATGCTTAATAAGCTCCATTTTACTCTCGTAAATCATATATTCCGCCATTCTTTCATCGTACACTTTTTTTTGTTCGAGATACTTGTTATATGCGCTGAGAGCGGCGTTATATCCGAGCAAATCTTCTTCGTACTTTGTCAATTGTTTTTCATATTCGGCGCAGGCAGCTTCGTATGCGGCGACTCTTTCGTCATACTCCTTTTTTTGCAGAAGATACTCGTCGTAGATTTGCTTTTTTTCGAGATAATCGGAATACGCTTCGAAGGCTTTTAATTGTAAGTTATAAGAAGCAAGTCGTTCCGCATACTGCTCGTAAGCAAGTTTTTTGTTTTTATATACGCTATACTCCGAATTGACGTTTGCGGCGTACTTAGCTTCATTTATCGCATAATTCGTTATTTCGTTGGCTTGAGAAACGGAAATGACTGTAGATATAGAATAGTTTATATCGAACTTATCTTTTTTTTCGACTAAATCGCAAATATACGAAGCGCCGTCGGCAACAAATTTCACTTCGTTGTTTCCATAAGAAATCGAACTCGGCACGCACACGAGCGTAGCGCCGTTTTTTGCTTTAAATTCTTTTGCCGGTGCCGTTATTTCGTAACCGCTGCCCGTACTTTTGACGGATATGCCCAAATCTTTATCCGTACCTAATCCGTTGTTTATTCCGTACGAAAACTTTATATCGCAATAATTCTTCGTGTAATTTCTTTCTTCGTCGGTAAGCCGAACGCCGAGCATGTCCGCTACGGATGCTGCGTCGATACTTTTTCGATAATCGGAACTTACTCCCGTCGCAGAATAATCGTAAGCCGAAATGCCGACCGCCGAAACATGACTTATCGGTGTGACGGAAGCTGCGGCTATAGCCATACTAAGTATCAGACATATAAACCATATTTTCTTCGACATCGGTTTCTCCTTGACGTTATTTTATCGGTATGGGCGCAAATCGAACCGAATTTTTCCATGTCAAATTCGATTTTACGAATCCATAATATAATTTTAACATACACGCATACAAAAAATCAAGCGGCGGCAAAAAATTATTTTTTGCCGCCTACATAAAATTCTTGCATATCTTCTTTGCGTAACACACCCAAAAAACCGGTAAACGCAACGCCGCAATCTAACCTCACTTTCGAAAAATCCGAAAACCGGTTGCCTCTTTTATTCGGCCCGATTGTTTTGATTATTCGACCGGAAGGATCGTCGTAAAAGCACGGCGTATGTCCAAAAAGCACCGTCTTGTCTCTATTTATTATCGATTTTTCTTTAAATCTTCTATCTGTCAGAAGAATTTGAGGCATTTGCTCGGAAATCTTCTTAATCAACCCTTTTTCATCCAGTTCCACGCCCGCATGAACGCACAAAAAATCTTCTCTGTCTATATACAGCGGCAAACTTTCAAGATAGTCGAGCAAATCCCAGTCTATCCTTTTGCAATCGGGAAAATAACTCGCAACCATATACGGAACGTCGTCTGCGTCGTCGACGCTTTGCATAAGGCTGTCGTAAAATTTTAAAAAGTAATACTCGTGATTACCGATAATCATCTTAAAACGATCGACCGAAGCAATAAAACTCAAAAGCTTGACTGACTGTTTCCCTTTGTCTATCGCATCTCCGCATATTATCATCTCGTCGTCCGAAGAAAACTTAATCTCATCGAGCAATCTCATAAAAAGGTCGTATTCGCCATGTATATCGGACACAAAATAAGTAGACATTCTTCCCTCCGACTATCTCCGCTATAAATTTCAAAAGGCATATCGTAAAATATACAAGTTTAAGATGCCTATATATCTTGCGTGTGTGGATACAACTTTAAACATTCATTATAGAATAATTCTTTCCAAACCTAACCATTCGGTTAGTGCGTAAAAACAACGTCCTCTTTTTAACATACTTCTAAATCGCCTACGCTTTACTTTTCCTCTATCCAGCGTGCATACAAAGTCAGGTCTTTATTTACCGACGTAAGGTCACCGAATCGAGAATAGACGTGTTCTTGTCCTACATACAAATTCAAATCTTTTACGGTATACCATCCGTCAAACCTGTATCCGTCTCTTACGGGTACGGGCGGTGCGGATATTCCGTCATCTCCCGAACTGAGGTAATCGCCGTGTTTAATTCCTCTATATATCTTTATAGTCGAACCACCGTCAAAAGCACCACCGTTTGCGTCAAAAGTAACCGAATGCGTTGTATCTACAGTCTTAAAGGATATAACTTCTTTCCAACTGCCGTTTTCTTTTATGTATATGACCTTAGCCGCAGTATCAAAGTAGTAATCGCCGTTTTTGCCTATGCTGCCGCCGGGTTGCTCTACCCCGCTAATCCAATTGCTCGGTTCGCTCGGCTTATCGAACTTAACTTCTTCGGTAAGACCGTTGGTATACGATATTACAAGCACGTACTTTGTCGGGTCTTTTTCGTCCGCTTTAGTGGTTACGTTTTTTACTCCGTTAGCCATGGGAACGTCAAATTCCGTAGGTTCGCTGTCGTCATCGAAAGTCACTCTTAATTTTGCGCCGGTAATAACGCCGGTTTTTTCGTCCTTAATCTCGATAAGCTCGATACTCTTGATTCCCCTGCCGTCTTTTGCTTGCGGCAAAATAATTTCCTTGGGAACTCTGCCATCGCTGAATGCAAAAGTAAGGTACGGCGAAGCGTGCGTTTCGTCGGCTTCGTTTAACGTAACGTGCGAAATATACACGCCGTGCGGAATTTGAAAAGATACCGGCTCTTTTTCCTCATCGGTAAATTTTACCGTAACCGTAGTTACGCCCAAATCGTCGTCTTTAACCGTAACTATGTCTGCGATTCCGTTGCCGGCATCGCCTTGCGGTCCCTCTTTGCCAAGCTCGGTAACTCCGTCCGCCTGTACTTTTTTTATCGTGCCGTCGTCATACGTTATCTCAAAATAATATTTTTGCGAAATTTCGTCGTAAGTTATAGCCGCCGATACCATTTCGGCATCGCCGCTAAAGCCCATTCCGCAACCGACGGCAAACAAACATAGCACAAAAATCAAAACACAAGTAAAAAATTTTTTCATATTCAATCTCCGTTAGCGTAAGAAATCATATTTTCAAGGCTCGGAGCGCTTCCGAGTTTGTTGGCGTTAGTATAAACAAACTTAAACGGTTTCACTCCCGTCACTATGGTTACCACTTTCAAAAATGCGTTTTGGTTGAGCCCGCCCGAACTGTTCAGACTTCGTCTGAGATATTCTTCAAGCAAGTCTACCTCCCGAATCGGTCTCAAATCCCTCGCATATTCGTAATCCTCGTATTCGACTACAGACGCATTTGCGCCTCCGCCGTAAAAAGCGATTGCGATATTTGCTTTACCGTCGTATTGATAACCTTGATTAGCCGTCTGCCGCCCAACCAAAGTCTTTAGCGGAAAAATGTAATCTATATCCACTTCACCGAAACTATCCTTGTTTAATTCTTTTAGCATATCTGTGATATTTTCGTTGATAAGTCCGGATATATCCATATTACTTACTTGTTTGTAATCGTAAAATGCGGTCTTGCCGGTAATCTTGAGTTTGACCGGATAAGATATTCCCGAAACCGACGACGTGGACATAAGTCCCAACATCTCGAATAAGCCGCTTACTTTTGACGGTGCCTGAGTACTGTATAGGAACGGACCGTTAAACAACGATTCCATTGCTATAGCAGCAATACCGCTTCGCTCGAATTGACAATTGTTTACCGTGACGTCACCTTTAAACTTACCATCCACTTCGCTAAGTTCGTCCAAAGCGTTCTGCAAGGAAATCAACGCTTCTTTTATCTTTTCGGTATTTTCGGAAGTAATGCTACCTATAAGGTATTCTTCCAAAAGTCTGTCTCCGGCAGCATCCTTACTTAAGTATTCGCTCAGCGTAGCCGATATCCGATTACCGTACAGATCTACAAGCTGTTTTTTGCCGTCACCGACAGCGACGTACTCGTTTGCACCCAGCGACATAAGGAAGTTTTGGCTGTTGCGCATATAGCAATTATATACTTTGAGAGCATTACACGAAAACGCTCTGAACACAGTTTTGCCGTTAGATATCTCACAATTTTTAATCGTAACATTATCCCCGCTCACTTCGCAAACGGTACCTGTATATTCTAACTTTTTGTAACTGTTTACATTGTCGCAGTTTTGAAGCTTTACGTCGTTAACGGTAATGCCGTCGCCGTCAACGTAAAACCCTATATTGTCTTGACCGTATGCAGCGACTATGGGTTGAGATACATCTCCGAGCGAATAGAAAGGTAACGGACCTCTAAAAAGGTTTTCGGGCGTTAAGACGTTAATTTCTTCGCCGCTTACCGAAGCGATTTCGCCGTACGGATACGCCAGAGCGTGCATGTTTAACGTATAACCGTTACCGTAAAAATCTTTTTGAACTCGAACTCCGACGTTGACGAAATCGGAAATTTTTTCGCTTTCCGGCTTTCCGTCGTTATACTGCATAATGTAACGGTTGTTATACTTCGTTTGCAAAGAATAAATTTCGTTTTTAAAATTATACGTTTTCTTTGCCGAATCGTAGTTTCCGAAATACGCCCAATTGTTGGCAGATAACGCAGATTCGCCGTAAGCACGAGACTGAAGCGACTTACGCAAAACTACCGTTTCGCCGCTTTGCGACGCATTGGTACAATATAGCAACTGATTGTAGTCAAAGACGTTGATTCCGTCTTTGACAACGGTAAATTTAAGTAAATAATCGCTTATGCTTTCATCATCGACCTTAAAGGCGATGCAAGCCTCGCCGGGTTCCGACACGGTAACGGTAGTGTAATCCTCGCTAAGCGTTACGTTATCCGAACACTCTACTTGCAACGCTTCTTTCAAACTACTCGGCGCAGTGGTTACCTTTATTCTGAAAGACGCCTTTTGCTTTTGAAAATTCTTCAAATCGTACTCGCCGATATACGTTACGCTGTCAACGTTATTGCCCTTGGCTATCTCGTAAGTTGCCGCTACTGCGCCCTTATCGTAAACAATAGCCTCAAAACTTCGGCTGACGTTTCCTTTTTTTGTCGAGCACGTTACTATAACCGCCCCTTCAGATAGCGTAGATAAATAATATTCGCCGTTTCTTTGCACTATCTTGGCAAGCGGCTCCATGCTGCCCTCTTTGTTCCTTACGCTCCAAACGAGGTCGTTGTCGCTGCCGACTTTGTAATTACGAAGATTTATTCCGTCCGCCTCGAGGCGCTGCTCCGTATTTATTTTAACGGTTTCGACATCGTCGTATTTCCACGAAATATCCGAAATATCGACGTCGACGTATATGTAAGTTGCGTTTATCGTGACGGTGGTCAGAATACACATGAGAAACGGTATCAAAAGCAGAATTACCAAATTACGTTTTTTCATTAGTTTTCAGCCTCCAATCCCAAGAACAATTCGCCGGCTCTTTTCTTTACGTTTACGCAAATCGGAGCCAAAGCGGCAATCGCTACCGCCGTGGCAACAAGCAAACTGAGGTAAACG
Organism: Firmicutes bacterium CAG:552; assembly: GCA_000435495.1. GTDB lineage: Bacteria > Bacillota > Clostridia > Christensenellales > Pumilibacteraceae > CAG-552. Next base: position 195,219 of record FR884055.1, read on the forward strand.
TTAAGACCTGCGAAAGAAAGCAACGAACCCGTTATCGCTACCGCCGCCGGATATCCGTACGAACATGCCGTACTGAAACCGTTCTTGCGTTTTTTGCCGTGTCTTATGCTGAGTTCCTCTACGAGAGACGCCATATCGAACGCAGACAGAGAAACGAGCGCACATATAAGTGCGAACGGCAACACTACCCATCCTATTACCCCTGCCGCCGTAAGCGCCGCAAGAGAAATCACCAGCGAAGTGACTGAAAGCGTCATCGGCAAAGCGACTTTTACTATAAGCTGGGTTTTGTAGTCTACGGGAACCGTTTTCATATTCTTTACGGTTTGTTTTTCCATAGATATATAGGAGTTTGCTCCCTGAGCGATCGTCGTAGAAAAAATCATAATAAAGAATATATCCACGCACGGAACGAATGCCGGCAAAAACGCAGTATAATATCTTATCGTACCGCCGGAAAAAACAGCGTTCATCGCTTTAAGAACCAACGTAAGCAAGAACGGTTGTACTACAAGCAATCCCGTAAAGGAGAAGATATAGTCCGAATCTCTGAAAATAAGCGTAAGCTCTTTTTTTATAAGCGATTTAGTTACGTCAAGGATTTTAATTTTGCGGCGATTTCGGCTCTTTGACGTAAAATTGATACTTCTGACGTAATTATAAGCAAAAACCGTTATAGTGAGTCCGAGGCAGAATATTCCTCCGCCTATCAGCAAATAAATCAAAAACGCCTTACCGCTTTTCTGCACGAATATATCCATCAGGAAGTTTACCGGGAGCGCATAAGTACGGAAACGAATGAGACTTTCGATTCGCTCGGACGTAAAAATCAAAGCGATGCTGTTGTTTACGACGAGGTCGGTAAACAAACCGAGCGCCTTTGCGTAAAAATATGTAAACGCTGCCATTACTACCGTAGCGATACACAGCTTTACTATAGGTTTGTTTTTTAGGTACTTAGACAATATAAACAGCGGATACACAAGCACGAGCGCCACTCCGCCCTCGAACAAAAACGATGCCGCCGGATAAAACAACGCCTTATAAAAGTACATTGCCGAAAAATTTTGTCTCGATCCGTACACTGCGAGCAACGGAAAAACAAACATAAAAGCGGTAATATAGTGAGTCGCAAAAAGCGTAATAAGCTTAGACGATATTATCTGTCCGTTCGTAACCGGGCGTACGGACAGCATCTCGATATCCTTTGCGTCGAAAAACAATTTCTTTGCGGTAAACAGATCCGACACTGTCATAAAGCACGTTACTATAAACAAAAACACGCACAAAAATGCGTCGGGAGCGCCTTTTATATCGGAAATTTTGGATAAAATGCCGCTAAACAAATATATCTCCAAACCTATGAAACAGGCAAAAACGAATACGACGAAAGACGCAGAAGCGAGTCTGCGACCTATCGTTGTCTTTTTGCCGATCATAATTCGGATATCCTTTAGCAACAAATTAAACATCAGTTACTCTCCGTAAGTCTCCAAAAACAGTTTGCTAAGTTGTAATCTTCGGTTAGGCTCTTTGTTAAGGTCGTAAAGAGCGGAAACTTTGCCGTCGTTTATTATTGCGACTCTGTCGCAGATTTTGCTTACGAGTTCGATATTATGCGAAGTAACGAATACGGTTTTGTCGTGGTTCGCATACTCTCGCATCATTTTTTTCAATTCTTCCACAGCCATTATGTCCAAGCCTACCGTAGGCTCGTCCAACACCCAAATTTTGGGATTAAACAGCAAGCTGGCAACGAGGCAAAGCTTTTGCTTCATACCGTGAGAATAATCGGAAACGGGATTATACAGTTCCGTCTCGGCAAGCTTAAGACGGTTGCATAGATACGTGTAGTTCCGACGAAATTCGCCTTCGGAAATTTTGTACACGCCGGCGATAAACTCAAGATAATCTATGCCGGTCATAACTTCGTAGCACGAAGGCTCGCTCGCAACGTATCCGTAGCAACGTTTTGCCTCGAGCGGTTGTGCGACGACGTCGTATCCGCACAACGTAATCGTACCTCCGTTAAATTGTTTTGCGCCTATCATACAATCTATGGTGGTGGACTTACCTATGCCGTTCCTACCGATAAAGCCGAACAATTCCCCTTCGAAAACTTCGAGATTGAGCCCCTTAAGGACCTTCTTTTCGCCGTAAGACTTGTATAAGTCTTTGATAACTATTGTAGGAAGGCGTTCAGCCGTAGTAACGTTATCTCTTTCGGTCATCTTCCCCTCCCGTGCTTACACAGCCAAATAACTTTTCTGCCCTCTCTCTCGGTAAAGACGAACTGAGATCGGCATCTTCGACACACGACTTTGGTATCGCCGCCGAGCGAAGCAGCCTTACAAACAGGGCAAAACTTTTTGTAGGCGTCGCCGTCTGTCGGAACTATGCGAAGTTTTCGCTTAAACCATTCGAGCATAAGGCGATACTCGCTTAGTCCGGACGCAAACAACGTTTCGTCGCCCGAGTAAATGTTCCACACGCCTATATACTCGTCGCCTTGTCCTATCCCTAACGTCGAACTTTGAGTTACTCCCGACTTTTTGTCTGTAACCGTTATCGTTACGGCATTGTCGAAATTTGCCTTAAGGTCGAATCCGCAACCGACAAACTCCCATGCTTTTGCCTTGTTTTTTAGCGAAAATCCCAGAGTTTTTAACGCTTTAAGCGTCAAAAGTTTATAAAACGAAATCTCGTCTTTCTGCGAGTCGGTTACCTTGTATTTTACGAAATCGTCGTAAAATTTGTAGCACTCTCTGTACTTAGGATCTTTAATAAGTATGTTTGTGGGCTTTACCTTACCTCGAAGGCGTTTTTCTTTACCTACAGTCTTATAAAAATTGGTTTCTTTGATAAAATCCACTTCCCGGCGAAGCCTATCCGTACTACAAAATTTTTGACTTAGCTTAATTGCATCGAGCGAACATGCTCCGTCGTCTATCGACGGCAGAATTTTAGTATAAAAATCGACGTATCTGCTGAGTTCTTTGTCTATCTCGTCGATTAGCATTACGACGAATCTGTTTTCGTATATGGCAAGTTCGTCGGTATGCTGGAAGTAATAGATGTTTTCGGGAATCATTACCGCTTTTCGACGTTTCCAAAGGCTGCTGTCCCGGCAAACTCTGCCGAAATCGTCCGGCGAAATCTGTTTTGCTTTTTCTACCCTCGTAACTATTTCTTCTCGCTTTGTAGACAAGTGCGGTCTTGCGGCTATCGACGCTATTACTCCGAGCGCAAAAGAAATGTGCTCGAACACGAAGTCGTCCGCTCTCAGCGATTCTTCCTGCAGCGAAAAATCGCCTGCGTCGTCTAACGAAGAAAAGACGTCAAGCGGAGTTCGGTCGCCGAAAAACGAGTTTAACGACTCCGAACATTTATTAAGTTGCAGACATTCCGCTATTCTCATCTGTAATTACAAGGTCCTGATAATTTTGTTTAACGTTCTTTCGCTACGGGGCAAAGTTCCTGCGCCGTAAAGTTCGCCGATAAGCTCGACTATCTCTATAAGGGCGGATTTTACGTATTCTTCAAATCTGCCCTCGAGTTTTGCGAACAATTTTTTGCAAAGCATAAGGTCGATTGCGTCCTCTTTTTTGCCGCCTGCGCATACAAAGGCAGGAACGACTGCTGCGATCTGATTGATTATACGGTTACCTATCGTTACGTCGAATCTGTCGTATACAAATTCGGCAAGTTTGTCTATCTTTGCCATATCGTCGTTAGAAAGAGCAAATTTTTTGTCGTTTTTTGCCGATTCCAACATGTTTTTGAATGTGCTACCCGTTAATTTTATCGGTTTAACTTCCGCCTTGGGCATAAACGGCGTGTTTTTGGACACAAACTCCATGGTTACGGCTCGGTCGTAAACCTTATCGGTTATGGTAAAGGTAGAGTCATCTCGGTTTGCCGTACCCACAAAATAACTGAGTTCCGGGATACGGATATATCCGTCTTCGAGTTTTACCGGCGGCACGAAGTCGTGCGGGAAATTCATCAGCTTTATCTTCCAATCTTCCGTGGGGTACTCGAGTACGCTCAAAAGGTCGGCAAAATAGTATTCTACTCGAGAAATATTCATTTCGTCCAATACGTAAATGTTTATGGCGTCGGGTTCGTAATTTGCCTTATACAAAGCCGACAAAAATTCGGTCTCGGTATAAGTCTTGGAAAATTCGTTAAAATAGCCCAAAATATTTGACTTATCTCGCCAAGTTGCCTGTACCGGCATAAAAAGCACGTTTGCGCCCGTAAACTTGCCGAAATATCTCGGAAGCGACGATTTACCCGTACCCGACAAGCCTTCCAAAATTTCGAAATGGCTGGCTGCGAATCCGCTTACGAAGAATCTTATGGTATCTATGTCAAAATAAAGATTATGGCTGTAAGCAAGATAGTCTCTGAATCTGTCGCACAGCTCGCCGAGCGAAATTTCGTCGCCTTTCGTCGGAGGAAGATCGAAGCCTTCCAGCTCAACATCTATTGCCGAAAGCGTGGGGAATACGACCTCTCTGTCTTTGAGTTCCTCGGAGTCTACTACCGTGCGATTGTCGCCGCCGCCTTCGCCTCCGCTTACCGCA
>FR884055.1:199849-213478 GCA_000435495.1 Firmicutes bacterium CAG:552
CCTACCGCTCCGCTACTCGACGCATTTACGTCAAAACTGCCTGCAACGTCGTAATTGTCCATGCCTTCGTCCTCGAAGACCGGCTCGTCTGCCGTACCGAAGAATCTGAACGGCTTGTCTACAAAGACAAAGTTGACGATAAGCATCAAAAGAGCGCCTATCGCTACAAAGGCTACTAAGTATATGACGGTGGTAAGAAGGACGCACTGACCGAGGTACTTCATTACAGCCGAAAGGTTCTCGCCGGTAAAGGGACTTTGGAACAAAAGTCCTATGCCGATGCCCGCTAATTCAAATCCCGCAAAGTCCAATACATACCAACCTATCATTTTGAGACTTTTCGGGCTTTTTTTCTTAAATATGGCGATACGACGCAAAAAACATATTCCGGTTACCGCAATAAGCGTAAACACGGCAACCATCATCACCATGATGAATCCGGACATATGTCCTTTTATCGGTTCGAAATTCATACCCTGCGCTATTATATTGATAATATTCTTTGCCGGAAAAATCGAGTGAGCGCCGTCTATGCAAGCGCACACAAACACAAGCAACAAAGAATATACGCAGGCAAGACCAATGGTAATCAGCGTCTTTCTCGTGAATAATGTTTTTATCATGTTTCCACCTCTGAGATGTTTTTTTACTCTGTTACTCTTCTTTCAAGAAAAGTAAGAAAGAATTTTAAAAGGTTCTTTTTTAATTATCCTAATCAAGCGTTCTCCGTTTTTGGTGCTTGGTTTTCTGCCTCGCTCTTTCTTAGGAAAAGCAAACAAAAGAATTTTAAAAGTTCCTTTTTTAATTATCCTAATCAAGCGTTCTTACGCCGTAACGTAACCTTGTTTTACTCGGTTTCGTTATCCGCATGTTCGGACGGCGGCGGATTATATTTGACAATTTCGTCGGCGACTTCTTTTGAGATAAAACCGTTGTCGTCGAAATGATAAATGAATTTGTCCAGGTAGAGTTTTTCGAAATATTCCGTCCTTACGTCTACGTCGTCGCTTATCTCTTCGGCATCGGCGGAAAGCAGCTCTATAAGCATGTCCTTACGTTTTTGACGAACTTCGCTTATAACGCCTATGCGGTTATCGAACATTATCATGCAGTATATAACGGCAAGAACGGTAGCGATACCCGAATACGACTGAAAAAACAATATAAACAAACCTACCGTCGGGAGATATTTGCCGCTATACTTACCGACTACGTTATCGAAAGACGGGCGCATTTCGTCCACGCCGTTGTTTGCGTCGCCCTTAGTCGTGTAAGTTCCGTCCGGATTGACGCTTACGATACGGTGAATAATAATTATGCCCTCTTTGTTACGATAAGCAATAACGTCGTACTTTTTCAGCTCGTCGGCATTTTTTACCTTTTGCAAAACAATAACGCTGTATGTAGGAAACTGATCGTTGAGATTATTCTCTTCAAGGTACTTATTGTCCTCGTGTTTTTTCTCCATCGAACCCGATGCGACAACCATAAGCATTTTGTTGCCTATAGCCGTAGCGTTGCCGCTGATTCGGTTAACTATGCCGATAATCAAAAAGATGGCGATTATCGCAAAAACTACCGAACCGACAACCCGCTTTATCGAAGAAATAATCTGCTTGCGACGAATTTTCTTTTCCGAATCCGCTTTGGCAAATTCGTCTATAATGTCTACGTCGAACCTACCTGCGTTATACTGCTCGACCGTAATCTTGGTGTACGCTCCGAAAAGTAGCGTAAAAACCACCGAAAAACAAGTTACGGCTAAAATCGTTATTATAAGCGCTATCAGATCGAGTTTGTCCATATTACGTTACATCTAAAAAAAGCAAAAATCTCTCTTACTTAAATATCGATTGAACTGAGTTACAAAAACAGCATATTTATTGTCGCTCGGAACAATTTGCAAGCCTCTGAGACACTATCGAAATTTCGCCTTTTGCGCCTCTGCGCTACGCACTAATCGGCTTTACCGAAAACCGCTAAAATGCGCATGTTTACTTTAAGATTTGTTGGTTGCTATGACGGAAACGTCTTTACACCTAGGCGACAAAAACAAAAATGTCTGCAAGTCCTGCAAAAAACGTCATGCTTTGCGGCTGCGTTCGATTTGCTTAGGGTTTGCTGAAGTTTTTGCCCTTTAAAAATACTTTCTGCCGCACGTTAGCCGTAATGCGCCGAAAAAACGGCTGTAAACGGCTGCTGTATTAGCTGCTGTATTAAATACCAAAAGGACGAAGAAACTTTTTGTCGGTCTCTCCGTCCTACCGAATATTTATTGAAAAATTTTAGTTAAGACTATCATTTAGAAACAGCCTCAACCGTTACCACGAACTTAAGGTTAGCGGCGTCAACATTTCCCGATTCATCCACGAAAAGGCTACGCAACTCGGTCATAATTTCCTTTTTTATATCTACTATTTCTTCAAGGGTAGAAGCTCCGGCAAAGATTTCATCTGGCGAATGATCGGGTATTTCTCCGTCGAGATATTTACCGGGGTTGCATCCTTTGAACTTTTCGCCCCAACCAAACGTAACGTCAAAAGTAAACTTCTTTTCGTTTTCGGTTGCGCCGTCTGTAAACATACTATCCCCCGCCGAAATAGTTTTCGGCGCAGTTGTCTTATTAAACGGATCGGAAGGAAGCGGTAAAAATCTGCCATCCTTATCTACGGCGTATTCCGGCAAAGATATGCAAGCGTTGCCGGCATTATAAGTATACGTTCTGTTCTTCAAGCTGCCTTCGTTTGTTTCGGTCCAAGTATAGCCTGCCGCCGTTAGAGCTTTGTCGCTGATCTTTATCGTTATTTTAAACTCTTTAAGTCTGTCATAATTCTTTATCGTACCGGTTACGGTTGCGACAAGGACTTCCTTATCGTCTTTTTCGCCATCTTTCGGAAGATCGTACATTATATGGGGAACTTTGTCGTCCGCCTGAGGACCGAAGCAAACGAAGTCTTTACCCTCTGCCATTGCTACCGTAAGACCGAGGCGAGCGTCGTCTATAGTCGCAGTGGTAATATTACCCGTGCCTTCGCCGGATGCACCGCTGCTTATGAGCCAAGCGGCAAAACCGGTAGTAATAAGGGCGAGCGTTACAAACAAACTTGCGGTTATCATAATCGCTTTTTTAGAAAAAGCATGTCTGGTAACTTTTTTCATAACTTTTTTCTCCTCATCTTAATATTGTTTGGACACGATGTTTCTATACTTCTCGTATCGTGTATGTACGTCTTGTCGTGTACTTCCGTCACCACAAACATTATACGTAAATAAGATTGCTTTCGTCACGTTTTCGGCGTAACGTTACATCTTTTTAATAACACAAACGCTTATACCGTTTGCTGTGCGTTTGCCTTGGAAGCTATCGTTACTACGTAGCTAATTCCGTTAATTTTCCCTTGCATAGCGTTAAGTTCCAAAGCTTTTTTCGCATTGACGTCATCATAAGGGAGATTGTTAAAGTAATCGTACGGATTAGTATGAGTTGCGTCGGTAAATGCCGTACCCCAAGCAAACGTAATGGTTATCGTAAGAGTATACTTATTGTCAGCGCCTTTGGTAAAAGCATCTTTTGCTATATTGATAGCAGTGCCCAGAGTTACAGTATCGGAAACGGCACCATAGCTAATGGTCGGATTCTTGACATGGTTTTTACTAACTGCATGATTAAAATCATCATTGGCGCCAACCGTGGTTTCCTCTCCGCTTCCCGGCTTAGTTGCATTCATAGTAAAAGTAAACGTGTTGGGAAGATGATTATTAAAAACCTCTTCATCCAACACAGTATCGTCGGGCTTAGTCAGAGTAAGTGTAAGAGTAGCGGTAAGCTTTTCGTCCCCCACATCGCTACCGGGCTTAAACCAGTCGCTGTTGTTGCTGTTGTTATCATCGTAATCGCTCGGCTTACCGAAGACAATACTTCCGTTGGTAATCGCCGCCGTGAGCTTGTATCTTGCGTCCGTTACGCCGGATGCGGTAATCGTGCCGGTCTGCTGCTCTTTTACGTTCGGCGTAGTAATTATCCATGCGGCGAAACCCACGCCGACGAGAACTACGACCGAAAGAATGCTGATTAGCGTCAAACTAAACTTCTTTTTCATAAATATAATTCTCCTAATAAAACATACTGTTTTGACAACGGCAAAATGTCAAGCAACACAAAAACGTTTCGACTTTTCACAACGCAAATCGTCATAATTCGTCACGTAAAGCAAAAAAAATTCTCTCCATCCGTCAATTTACAATACCACTTTAACACGACATAACTAAAAAAGCAAGCATTTTTTAACAAATTTCTTAACATTATTGAAAAAACTTTACAGTATTATACATTATTTAATTTCGGCTACCCCCCCCCCGACCAAAAAAGTCCTATTTTAATTATAAAGTGTCGATAAAAACCATAAAAAGTCTAATTTTCCTTGACTACATTACTTTTTTAATGTTATTATACATATACAAAATAGTACAAAACTAATCGCATGCGCCCGCGCGCACGAGAATCGCATATACATACTACACAATTTGTACACATTTGTAACCTGCGCCGGCAAAGCCCGACTTGGCAAAAAACGTTGCTTAGACTCGCTCGTCCGTTTTGCCGTTTTGCCGGCAAAACAGCTGCGCCTCACTATCTTATGCCGTAGGATTTGTACGAACTTTCTACCCATCGCATAAAACGGGCTGCTGCGCAACGTCAAGTGCGATTACTGCGGCATAAGTCTGCAAAGCAAAATTACGACAGGAAGATTATACGGGACCGAAAATCATGAAAATCTCTCTTCGCAAAAAATTAAATAAATTTTTCGACAAAATCTGCACGCTACGCAACTCCGCCCTATGCGCCGCTTTGGCAATAGCCGCCGTAATATGCGTGGGGTTTTCGACGTGGGTAATTCGTACTCCCGGCATAACCACGGTGGCGTACGGCAGCGAATTTGCCGTATATTCGGTAACAGACAGTTCGGACTATGTTACGTTTAGCGACGGCGCAAGCGGATTTGCGTACAACGCCGTAGGTTTTTACACTGACGACTATACTATCAGCTCTGTCGGCAAAATCGCCAAAAACATTACTCTTAATGGTGGCTATATCCAAGGCTTTTTGCAAGGCGCATACAGATTGGACGTCGCTTTTTATCCGCACGGTGACAACGTTTCCGCAAGCGACCTTGCTTTTATGGACGGCAGAATAACGTTTGCCGTTTCTTACGGCGACAAAACGGTTACGCCGAGCGTTACTTATTCGGCGAGCGGCGAAAGCAGCGTCAAAACGGTTGCTTCGGCAGGAATCGACCGCGATAACTTCACAAATCTCGGCATAAACCAAACCGACAACATTCTTCTTACCATAACCGTAAAACTTGACTACGCCTCGGACGGCGAAACGTACGCAAAATTATATAATTATCTGCTCGGCGGCGGAGCTTTTGTAATGGACGCTACCGTAAGGCTCAGCGAAGGAGGCGAAGCGTAGTGAAAATTCTTTCGTCCCATTTCGCAGCAATATGCGACAAATACGATTCGCCTGCACCGAACGGCTCTTTCGCACGCAGATGCGAAGCTGCCCGCAGCTCCGAAAAAAATTCGCTGACAGCAAAAATATTCAAGTACGCTCTTACGGCGGCTTTGTTTTTGCTTGCGACGGCGTTTTTGATAGGTGCGGCAGCCGGATATTGGATAATAGTATCGAGGTCGGACGTTCCGACAAGCGGCATTTGCTCGTACGACTCTACAAACTTACTGAGGTATTACCTCGCCGACGAGTCCTCCGACCAATTCGGCAAGGCTTTGAACGGCGACTTAGGTTCTGCAAGCGCAACGTACGACGGCGAATTTCACTTCCCTATCGTAAGCAAAACTCCAATCAAAAAATTCGACGGATATGACAAAGCTCTGCTTCCGCTCCAATTTGCCGATTTCAATTATGGCGGCGATTTGACTCAGGCGTATTTTGACGATTTCGGATACGAATACGTTTTGCTCACCGGCTTTAGCGCAGGCGCAAAAATTTCTCCCGAAAATATCAAAACTTCGGCAGAAATTTTGAAAAATCAAAGTAATTACACTTGGATAGCGGGCGTTCCGTCCGATGCCGGCGTGTATGCGGTTCGCATTACCTCGCTCGAGGAAGTTACCGTAGTCGGTTCGCCCGCTACTCGCAGTAAATACGGCAGTTACATAGTAATCTACACGATTGCACCCGCCACGGCGACCATAACCGAAGCTGCGCCGCTTGGCGGAAGTTTTATCGTCGAAAACGCTTCGTCGGCGCAGAGTGCGGCGACTATGGCTGACGATAGCATAGCAGGCGGCGACGGCACGTTTATATACGGCGTGGACGAAAGCGGCAAGCCGCTTAATCAAGGCGTAAAGGTAACTTCGCTTACTTTGGGCGGTTCGAGCCACTCGGTAAGCGGCTATTCGGATATCAGCGTCGGTAGCGTAAAAAACGGACTTAATATCGTCCTTAGCGATAACGTAAAGTCTGCGGCTAACCACTCCGAAGCCGACAACGAAAACTTTTGGTACACCGTTACGGCAAGTCTCAGCGGTGCCGAAGCGGGCAACTACGCCCTGTCTAACGCAACTTCGCTAAGATTCCGAATCGCCCCCGTTGAACTTAACGCCGACGACATAAAGTGGTATTACGACGGTGAAGCAACGAACGGCAAAACCGTCGTTTATGACGGAAGCGAACACGGTTTGACTGCCTTAATCGACGAAACGACGGTATCGAACAGATATTACGCAAAATACGGCAATGACGAATCGGTAAAATCTGCCGTTAAGTCCTTGATAGACGCTATAAACGGCGGTTCCGCTCCGCTGACGCTCGGCGTATACGCTCGCTCGAACGACAACTATACGGCGGCGATACCGTCTACAGCCAAAGTCGCAAAAAATGCCGGAATTTATCTGTTCTCGGCAGACGTTTACCTCGGCGGCAAACGTTCTACCGACGTATATCTGGCTACGGAAGCGACTAACACTCTTACAATAAATGCGGCGAAACTGATGGTAAATTACGGCTCCGACCCCGTTTATAACGGCAAAGCGCAACAGCCTACCTTTACGCTCGCAGGCTTAATAGGCAACGACGGCATGGGAGTAAACGCAAAAGTCACTCAAGACGCAGCCGTAGTAGAGCCTATAAACGTCGGCCCTTATACTCTTACCTTGAGCGTAAGCGGCGAAACTTATCTTAATTACGTTTTCGGCAAGCCGACTTTGACGACCGAAACTTCGACTTCTCACATTTACAAAATTATTCCGAAGCCCGTATCCCTGACTACTTCTAACGTAAGCAACATTACCTATGACGGAGAGGTTCATGCTCCCACGGCTACGTATAGCGACGTTAGCGGCGCTAACGTAGACGCAGTAACTTCTATAACTAAGGACGGAACCGTCATAAATGCTAACGACGTGAAAAACGCCGGCGCATACACTCTGACCGCTTCGCTTAAAGGTACGACTAACTACGTTTGGGATGACAATACAACCGCCGATAAAACTTATAACTGGACTATAAGCAAATTAAAAATCACCGTAGAGGTAACTAATGCCAATCAGTCGGCTACCTACAACGGCGCAGAACCTACCATAAATACCGATACGACCGTTACTCTTACCGGTAGCGTAGCTTCTGTCCCCCCTTGCGTAAGTAACGAACTTTTATTCTCGGTAACCAAAGAAACCGGAGTAAATGCCGGTACTTATACGCTTACTCCTTCTGCCAAAGCAAAGAGCGGCTACTTCGTAGATAACTACGATATAACTCCCACTAACGGCACCTTTACGATAAACAAGGCGGCTTTGACCGTTACAGCAAATAGCGAAAATATTACCTACGGCGACGATAAACCGACTTTCTCCGTATCATACAGCGGATTTGTAAATAACGAAAACGAAAGCGTTCTCGGCGGTTCGCTTGTTCTTGAATGCGATTACGTTAAATACGAAAATGTAAGAACTTACTCGATTACTCCGAGCGGTCTTACGAGCGGCAACTATGCGATTACCTTCGAAAGCGGAAAGCTTACGGTAAGAAAAAAGCAGATTACTGCGACGATTTCGCTTTTGTCCGATTCGATTTATGTTACCGATCATGTTCTGACGGTAGCAAATCCGAGCGTTGAGTTTAGCGGCTTGGTAAACGGCGACACTCTCACCGTTACTTACACCGCCGTTAACAACGAAACGACAGTCGCAACGACATTGACCGATTCCACCACCCTTAAAAAAGGCGTGTATACCGTTAATGCTGTCTTTAGCGGAGATAAAGCGGGTAACTACGATATTACCGCTACCGCCGCTACGCTAACCGCAAAAGAATACGACGGCACTGTCACTAAGGTAGCCGTTCCTGTTGCAAATACGGGGCTTGTGTACAACGCAAGCAAACAAGACGGCATTACGCATAATCAAGCTAACTACGACGACTATTACACCGTTAGCGGTACTGCTTCCGCTACAAATGCCGGGGACTATTCGGTTACGGTTACGCTTAAAGATAAAACTAACTGCGTTTGGGATGACAATACGACCGACGACAAGACTTATAACTGGACTATAAGCAAGGCAAATATAACCATAGCGCCGACCGTAACTTCTGAAACATTCATTTACGGAACCGAAATACCGGAAAGCACAATAAGTTATAACATCGAAGGTACAAACTACAACAACGAATTGACTATCTCATTAGTACTTAAAGATAGCGGTTCCGGCAAAATCTGCGAATTGCCTAGCGTACTCGATGCCGGCACATACAACGTATCCGTAGATGTATCAGGCGGCAATATAAACAACTATAATGTCAAAAAAATTGAAGATAATTTTACAGTAACTCCTCTAGAAGTAAAATTCAGCGGAATTATAAATATAAATTATACGGATACCGATAAAACATTAAACGCAACTTTGCTAAAAAAAGGACTTGTGAAGTCCTCCGACAGCTCAAGCATAGAAAATCTGTCAATGCCCTCATTCTCATCTGCAGTCGCTCGTACTTACGATAGTAGTAACGATGACAATAAAGCGTATACCGAAACCAAAGATGCACAGGGCAATATTACTTCTATCAGCGGCGAACACGGTTATTACAAGGTAACATTAAACAGCGCATTTACAGTAGGCTCTACATACAAAGTAACCGCTGTGTTAAATTCCGACAATTACGCTTTTGTAGTAGGTAGCAATACTATTATCGTAAAGTACAAGACCGCAAAAATCGGCAGCACCTACTACACTATCGAAGATGCGCTTAGTGAAAGTGCAAGCGGCAATATCACCTTAGCCGGCGACTCGAGCGGCAATGCTTCTTACATAATAACAAGTTTTACGAAACTAACTTATGGAGAATTAACTGCCGGATACACTCAAAAGGATATTGATAACTATTTTAAAAACTATAAGGACTGCAGCAGCACGAATGAAACCATAAACCACTATACCCTTAGCGGCAAAACGCTAATTGTGCCGTATGCCGACGGCGTAACCGCATCTTCCACCGAGAGCACCTCAGCCGGTACTGATAAAGTATATAGTGCGCTGATTATTCCTAACGATATAACCTTGAATATATCTTCCACCATGAATATAACAGCCGAGGTTAGGCACATAGGTACGTCTAACGTCTGTCAGGTTTCTGCACGAGGTGTCGTGATGAATAACGGCACAATAAATGTTAAAAACGGCGCAAACATACTTGCTTACGGCTACCTTAAGGGCAGCGGAACGGTTAACCTCGAATCAGGCGCAACTGCAACCGATTTGTTCCGCATATTTGACTTTAAAGGCGGTTCAATTTCAAGGGGAATTAATGAAAATGCAAAAGCTTACTTCCCTATTAACAGTTATTCCTTACATAATATCAGCTGCAAAACAAGAGTATATAGCGGAGCAATCTACAAAGCTCACTGGGTTTTGACAGCGGGCAACAAATGGTTTGATGGAACAGTAGATATAATAGGCACAAGTACCGCCACTAATGCTTTATTCAAGCTAAGTACCGGTTATATCGAAAAATCGGCTAAGCCTGCCGCATCGTGGACATCATCCGACGAAGAATACACAGCATTAGATACAATAGTTGGCTCGAATCAAATTTGCGGACAAATAGACGTAATAGACATTTGCGGAAACGTAGCTGATGGGCAAGTTAGCATTAAAATTACGCTAGCAATTTTTACGGTAAACATGAAAACCAGTACCGACACGCCACTTCCTATACCATATATGGATATAACGGTACGCAGCAATGGTACACTTAACTTAAGCAATTCATCATATAAATTTATGCCCGGCGCAAAGCTAACCGTAGAAGAAGGAGCTACTTTAGAAACCGCAAGCGGCGTACAACTTGTAATGTACTCAACTAGCCAATGTAACTCGGCAGAAAACTTTGAGGGAAATCCTAAACCATTTTATCCGGGATTGTGTGCTGACCAAACAGACGCATTGTTAATAGTAAACGGAACCGCAACTATAAACGGCAGAGTATCAGGCAAAATTACAGCAAATGCTTCAAACGCAATCGTTAAAATCACACAAAACAATACCCAGATAACTGTGTTAAATAAAGTTACTCCTAAAACACTGAATGCAGATGTTACAACTCGCAACTTTTCCGCAAATGCTATCGGCAATACGGTGGACGGAGATAATCAAAATTTGGAGAATACGACAACATATAAGTCGCAAGAAGTCGGCAGTAATATTGTTTGGGTAAAAGCGAAAAATATCAAAACAATTACTTTTGATTCGTGCGGCGGCACTCTTATTTCTTCAAAAACCATAATATTGACTAACGATAGCTTTACCATACCGGCAACCAACGAAGACGGCTCGGCGTATCTCGAAACACCTTCGCTCGACTACTACACATTTGTCGGTTGGTTTACGGCTAAAGACGGCGGCGACCAAATCAGTGCCGGCAGTATCGTTTACGCCGCCTCCGCCGTTAACAACGAAATCAAACTCTACGCCCATTGGGCTCCTAATACCTATCAAATTGTGCATGAGTGGACACATTCTGAAAACAGCGAATATGACTTCAGTTCTGCCGATATTGTTTGTCCGTTGGATGAGTATAAAGCAGGTGAAACGCTTACGTTGGCAGCTCCTACGACTACTGCTACCGATTTATCATTCGTAGCTTGGTATGATAAAGACGGTAATCAAATTAGCAACATTACGCTATCAAATATTGCTAATTTGTTGGGCGATGACGGCAAACTCCATATCTTAGGAAATTGGACTAATAAACGTGTCGTTACATATACCGTAAGTATAATTGTCGGTAATAAAGATTTGTATAATAGCGACTTTACTGTTGCCTGCGAAACCGAAATAACCGCTACGGAAGGTGAGTACAAAGACTTTACTCCTACAGTTAACGACAGTAAAGGAATACCCTTAAATTCAGATTACGGAACTGCCGTTACAAACTATAACTACGCTAAATATTTCGTAGGTTGGTATACCGACGAAAGCTTTACTTCGCCCTATACCTACAAAATAAACGGCGATACTACCCTATATGCTAAATGGGAAGATAAAATAGAAACAACAATCGAATTTAAAGATACTAACAACACTGAATTACTTTCCTCAATAACAAAATTCTTTATACCCGGCTTCAATATAAATAAAGAACTGCTCGATAGTATTCACAACGAATTAGGATTTCTTGAATCTATAAACGCTGGTAAAGATCACAAAGAATACTATTTCGATAAATGGTTCGTTGGAAACGAAGAACTAAAGTCTCAAGCGATTTCTTTGACTGAAAATGTTGTTATAAAGGCTCAATACAAACGTTGTTATCATATTATTATAAGCGGCGATGACGGTATAACCCCAAAAAATGAAACCATATATGTTGATCCATCCGAGACAATGTATTCGTTAACGATTAACGGTAGCTCTGATAACAATAACGGCTCACGATATCGCATTATAGAGTACAGCATAGAGATTAACGGCTCAACCCAAACCACAACGATAAATAATGAAACTACCACTATAGATATCAACATCAATTTACCTTCCGATTCCTCGAAAGATATTACTGTAAGCCTAACAACACAAATTCAGTATCAAATAACGATAAATAACGGTAGTTACACTCCCATGACGGTTAAACTTGGCGGCGCATCAGGGGAAGACATAAAAAGTGGTAACTACTATGATGGAGGCGTTAAAATATACGTAAAATCGAATGGTGAATATGGTATAGTTGATACTGCTCATAATGATGCTAAAATAGTTGGTTCACAAAATGCCTCTGCAACCGTTGAATTAAAGAATACGCTCGCATTGCAAGCAACTACCGACAGCTGCATTGCTGCGGGCACACTTATAACATTATGGGACGGCAGCAAAAAGAAAGTTGAAGATTTAACAAATGCCGATGTACTATTAGTATTTAATCACGAAACGGGAGCATACGATTATGCAAAACTACTAATAAACGAACATCAGGGACAATCTTATGATTATTACTCTGTAATGAATCTATATTTCTCTGATGGCTCTGTTCTTAAAATAATAAAAGAACACGGATTTTTTGACTTAGATTTAAATAGATATGTTTATATAAACGAAAATAACTATTCTAATTACATCGGTCATAAGTTCTTCCAGACCGATTGGAACGGAAGCGAGTTTGTCGGTAGAGAAGTAACACTTGATAATGTTGCAATAAAAACCGAATATACTGCTATATTCAGCCCTGTTACTGAAAAACATTTTAATATTTTCACTGAAAACATTTTATCTGTCAGCACCGAACTCGATGGGTTGCTTAACATTTTCGAATACGGGGAAAATATGCAATATGATGAAGAAAAAATGAAAGCCGACATCGAAAAATATGGTCTATTTACATATGAAGACTGGAAAGACTACGTTTCTAAAGATATTTATGACTTAATCCCGTTCAAGTATTACAAGGTTGCCATTGGCAAAGGATATATTACTATGGAACACATGCATGAACTCATTGAAAAATATTTCTACAAGTTTTATGCCGCACAAAATGACAATAACAATGACGAACAAATCTCATGCCAAACCTCTGGATGATTGATTAATATCATCCTAGCATTTGTCCCCTACGCAATCTTGAAATGCGCCCAAAAAGTAAACAAACTTATCGGGGCGCATTTCATTTATTGTAGTGGAGTTTTTATTTACTATTATTAAAATTATTTATTAAAATTTGAATAAATAATTTTAATAACACTCTGCCGTCATTCCTATTGTATGAAATTCATTCAATTTATCCGTTAAAATTTGAATGGTTATTTTTAATACCATTATGCCGTTCAATCTATTACTAAAATCTAAACGCCACTATAAAATCGCCCTTATCTCGCCGTTTAAATTAACACCATTAAAATTTAAATAGTTGCTTTGAATACCCTTATACCATTCAGTCCATTTACTAAAATCTAAACGCCACTATAAAATCGCCCTTATCTCGCCGTTTAAATTAACACCATTAAAATTTAAATAGTTGCTTTGGATACCCTTATACCATTTAATCTATTAGCTAAAATCTAAACACTGCTTTAAAATCGCCCTTATCTCGCCGTTAAAATTAACACCATTAAAATTTAA